>CAXBIE010000044.1:0-42687 GCA_963975635.1 uncultured Hoeflea sp.
CCGGGCGTGGTGGCGACGACACCCTCGACGGAGGTCAGGGCAACGACACCTATGTTTATGCTCGTGGTGACGGCAATGACACGATCTCGGAGATCACCGGCTATCGCGGTACGGCCGATCAGCTGGTGTTCACCGACATCAACCCGGGCGACGTGACAATAGCCCACAATGGTCGGGACTTGGTTCTGACAATCCTTGAATCGGCTCCGGATGCTGGGGATGGGGGCTCAGTTACCATCCTTGATACGGTTTCTGGTGGCTATGAGAAAGGTGTCGAAGCCATTGTTTTTGCTGACGGAACAACGTGGGATCGATCGTTCTATACCGATCCGGTGAATCAAACAGGTAGAGCACCAATTAACGGTACAAATGGTAATGATACCTTGTATGGGACCAGTAACGACGACACGTTTGTCGGCGGCCTCGGGGACGACACAGTCAACAGTGGTGCAGGTAGCGATACATATGTCTATGCCTCAGGTGACGGTAACGACTACATCGATGATGAATCCGGCTCCACCACGAACGTAGACATCCTCAAACTGACTGATCTGAATGCAGATGATGTGACACTAAGCCGTTCGGGAGTTCACGCGAGAATTCTGGTCAACAGCACTGGTCATATAATCACTCTTGACGAGCAATTCTTTTCAAGCAGTGCCCATTGGGGTATCGAGCAGATCGAATTTGCAGACGGTACGGTCTGGGACCGAACCCAGATCAAGGACAACTCTTGGATACGCGGAACCGCCGCTAATGACACCTTGTATGGGACCAGCAACGACGACACATTTGCCGGCGGACTTGGAGACGACACAGTCAACAGTGGTGCAGGTAGCGATACATATGTCTATGCCTCAGGTGACGGTAACGACTACATCGATGATGAATCCGGCTCCACCACGAACGTAGACATCCTCAAACTGACTGATCTGAATGCAGATGATGTGACACTAAGCCGTTCGGGGGTTCACGCGAGAATTCTGGTCAACAGCACTGGTCACATAATCACTCTTGACGAGCAATTCTTTTCAAGCAGTGCCCATTGGGGCATCGAGCAGATCGAATTTGCAGATGGTTCTGTTTGGGATCGTGCTCAGATCGAAGAAGCGTCGGAGTGGATCAACGGCACCGCTGGCGATGACTACCTCAATGGCACCGCTGGGAACGAAACGATCCGCGGCCTTGCCGGAGACGATCACCTCGACGGTCTGGATGGCGACGACATTCTGCTTGGCGGCGACGGCAATGACACGCTCAACGGTGGCGCCGGCAATGATGTGCTTGCCGGCCAAGGCGGAACCTACAACCAGGCCGATTATGAGGGCATCCGCAGCGATTTCAGCTTCATCCGTAATCCGGACGCAAGCGTGACCGTAACCAGTTCAGCCTGGGGGACTGATACGCTGACTGACATTGACGGTGTCTGGTTTGTTGGTGAAGCAAAGCAGTACGACCTCGATGATCTGATCGACTATGACAGCTTCGACACTCTGGATACTGGCACTTCCGGCGATGATGATCTGACAGGTACAGCTGGCAATGACGCGATTCTCGGCGGTGAAGGTGACGACACGCTCTATGGCGGTGCAGGCGACGACTTGCTTGACGGTCAGGGCGGCACCTACAATCAGGTCGATTATGATGGCGCTGCATCCGACTACACCTTCATCCGGAACGCCGACGACAGCATCACGGTGAGCCACGCCACCTATGGCACCGATACGCTCAAGAATATCGATGGTGTTTGGTTCTACGGAGAAAGCGCATGGTACGATCTGAATGCCCTGGCACCCGATCCCAATACCTATGTGGGAACCGGCAACTCGGGCTATTTCGGCGGAACGACAGGTGATGACACCATCATCTTCACCGGCGGCACCGGGAACTATGTGAGTGCCGATGCCGGCAATGACATCATCGCGTTCTCGGGCAACGTCGCTGACTACAACATCCTCGGCCAAGGCGATCATTTCACCATCGAAAACGGGACGGGTTCCGACGCGATCCAGTTTACTGAGGTGGAGTATATCAGCTTCAGTGACACCGGGCCGGTGTCTCTCGCCGATATCGTAGCCAATTCCACCTACAGCCCCGGAGACACGTGGTTCGATCCGGAGCCGATCGGTGGGTTGATCTAGGTTGTGCGGCGCCAGCCGGGATCCATGCGCTGATCCCGGCCGGTGCATTTTTATTTGCAGTCGCGCTCGCACGACCGAGCTGAAGCAGGTTTGGCACGCACATCGCGGCCAATACCATTTTCAGAATCAGTCTTTTGGAACCAAGTTTCTATACTTCCCAAGCCCAAAGGCCCACAAGTGACGCATCCTAAGGTCCCCCGGCTCCAGAATATCGTCAGGCGTGCCTTGGTCGATATCGGCATGTTTTCGCTGCTCATCAATCTGCTGATGATGGCCATGCCGCTCTATCTGCTGCAGGTCTACGACCGGGTCCTACCGTCCGCCAGCATTGAAACGCTGGTCTATCTGAGCCTGATAGCTATCGGCGCGTTGGTGTTTCTGGGATTGATGGAGGTCATCCGCTCGCTTTATGCTCAGCGGGTGGCGGCAGGTTTTGACCGAACCCTAGCTTCCACCTTGTTCGGCTCCATTTTGTCATCAAAAGCTGCCGGCAGCGGCGATATTCAGCCTTTACGGGATCTCGGTTCGGTGCGCGGCTTCGTCGCTTCAAAAGGGCTGACGGCGCTGTTCGACCTGCCCTTTGCGCCTTTGTTTGTCGCGCTGCTTTACCTCGTCCATCCTGCCTTGTTCTGGATAACCCTGGCTGGGGTTTTGATCATGTTCGCCCTGCTGTTCATCAACCTGGCTGCGGAGCGAAGCAGCGGGCGGCAAGCGGCCGAGTTGACGGCGAAAGCACAGCTATCAGCCCAGTCCTTCGCCCGCAATGCCGACAGTCTGCGCGCCATGGGAATGGAGGCCAATGCCACGGAATACTGGGGTGCCAGATATGCGACGAGCCTTCGCCAGCAGGCGCGGTCAGCCACAATCAATTCCGCATTCAGCGGCATATCACGATCCGTCCGGATGCTGTTGCAACTGGCAATCCTCGGCATTGGCGCTTGGCTGGTTCTGGGCAACGAGATGACTGCGGGGATGATATTCGCTTCCTCGATCATCTCCGGCCGGGCGCTGCAGCCGATCGACCAGCTGATTGGAGGCTGGCGGCAGATCGCCGAGGCTCGCAAGGCATGGCGCAGGATAAGGCCGGTTGCCAAGACCATGCTGGAAGCAAAAGCTAGCAAGACAGAACTTCCAGATCCCGTGGGTGCGATTTCGGTTCGCGACCTTGTCGTTGCTCGCCCAACGGCTGACCCCGGTGCGGAGCCAATCCTCAAGCGCCTGAACTTCGAGATAAACGCAGGTGAGGCGATCGCGCTGGTCGGTCCGAGCCGGGCCGGAAAGACCACATTGGCCCGATGTCTTACAGGCGCCATCGCCCCGAGCGGCGGATCAGTCAGCATCGATGGTGCCGAACTCAAGACCTGGAATGAGAATCAGCGCGGTTCGTTGTTCGGCTATCTGCCGCAGGATGTCCAGCTATTGCCGGGAACGATTGCTCAGAACATCTCCCGGTTTGATCCCGAGCCTGAAGATCAGGCGATTGTCTCAGCCGCCCAGCGCGCCCATGCGCATGAACTGGTTTTGTTGCAAAGTGACGGATATCAAACCGAGATTGGTTCTGGAGGCAACGGATTGTCCGGCGGAGAACGGCAGAGAATTGGTCTGGCGCGAGCCTTCTACTGCAATCCAAAGATCCTAGTTCTCGACGAACCCAACGCCAATCTTGACGCTGCCGGAGAAGAAGCTCTGGCTCAGGCCCTAGCTGACGCCCGTGCCGCCTCGACCACGGTGATTATTGTCACCCATCGTCTTTCGATAGCGGCGAAATGCGACCGCGTGATGATGCTCAAAGATGGCGCGATCGCTGCATTCGGTCCAAGTCAGGACGTGCTGGCGACAATGACTGCAAATCGTCCGGCTGCGTCTTCTCCTGCAAACAAAGCTGCACCCGTTGCAACAGGTCCCGGTTTCAGCATTGCCTCGCAATGGCGCAAACCTGGTGGATAGGTCCGACACCAATGGTTGATACAGGTTTTGCATGGGAACGCGGGATAGCAGCAGACACCAACAAAATTGGGTGGGCAGGCTATTTGGCAATCACGCTGCTGGTGGGAACCTTTGGCGTGTGGGCCGCTATCGCGCCAATCTCGGGAGCAGCCCTAGCGCCGGGAGTGATTGCTGCGGCGGGCCGCAACATCATGATCCAGCACCTTGAAGGGGGAATCATCCAGGAAATATTGGTAACCGAAGGCGAACGGGTGAAGGCCGGCCAGGCGCTGGTGATCCTTGATCCGACCGAAGCCGAAACCCAGCTCAACCGCCTGACCACCCAACTCTTGACTAACCAGGCGATGATGGCGCGACTGACCGCAGAACGGGATGGTGCGCTGTCCATGGCGGGGCCCTTAGAAGCTGATACGGTCAGTAACGAAACATTGGAAATCTTCCGGGAGCAGGACAAAGAGTTTCAGGCTCGGTTGTCGCGCTACACATCCGAGCGCGAAATCCTTCACCAGCGGGTTACAGCACTTGATGACGCGCGAACCGGACTTAAATCCCAGCAGGATGCGATTGCCGAGCAACTGAGCATTGTGTCGGAGGAACTCGCCGCCAAGAAAACCCTGGTTGACCAGGGCCTGACCAACCGGTTTGAATACACCCAGATTTTGCGCAATCGTGCCGATCTGATCGGACAGCGCGGCGTTGTCGCGTCTGAGGTTGCAACCGCGATCACCCAGCGTATAGAGGCACTCGAACAGTTGGAGCGTCTTGCAACCCAGCGCGTCGAGGAGGCCGTCACCAGGCTCAATGAGGTCCGGACTTCCCTCGCCGACCTTGAGGATCAATTAATAGCCGCGCGTCGGGTATTGGAACGCACGGTCATTACGGCGCCAGTGGAGGGGATCGTTGTGTCTTCGGTCTACAATTCAACAGGCAGTGTAGTGGCACCCGGCGGGGAGATGCTGGAGATCCTGCCCACTACCAACAAGGTGATTGTTGAGGCCCGGCTCAATCCGCAAGACATTGATGTGGTCAAGGTCGGGCAATCAGCCAGGCTCAGATTATCCGCGCTCAACATGCGGCTGACTCCGGAAGTGGACGGCGAGGTCCTTCACCTTTCGGCAGATCGGCTTGTCGATGAGGTTACGCAAGAGCCATACTATCGAGCCCGCATCGGTATTACAGATGACCTTCCAGCCTCTGTGGCTGTGGAGCAGCTCTATCCGGGCATGCCGGTGGAGGCATTCATTGAAACGGGTGAGCGTACATTCTTTGAGTACCTCGCTCGACCAATCCTCGACTCCCTGAACCGAGCTTTTGTGGCGGACTAAGGATACCAGATTTTCCTCCCAGAAAAGCTTGTCGATTGACTGTTCTGGCTCTTGCGAGGAAGAGAAAGGGTGCGTTTGATTGCATCACTCCGCGATGATGCTGTCTTGATAGAATTATGCAGCCGCCGACTTTGAATGCACGGTAGACAACCAGCCCAGTTACGATAACTGGAAATTATGGTGATGGGCGATCTTCCTTCCGCAAGGCAGTTTCAGCAACAGATTACGTCATTTCGGGGCCACTCGGCCGCGGTTGTTTACGGATTTGCACCGGCCGGGCAATTCACACAGATTTGTTACGACCAGTGGCGCAGTTATGTAATCTCGCCATATGGTAGTCCGCTCGAGGAACTTGGCCTACATCCATATTTCGTCGACGCGGTAGCCTTCGCTCGTCAGGCATTGGATGGCTCCCTTCCGAAAGTGGTTTGCGCATTCAATTTGAACACTGGCATAACTCCAATCTATCACTGGAGCATGGTTCCATCGGTGGCTAGTTGGTGCGGGATCAAACCATTCCCATCCGAGGCGGATGTTCTCATCGTTAGCGAACGAAAAGGACACTGCCAGCCTTATCGCGCGAGAATGCAGTTTCGCCGTCCCAAAGAACTTTCACAAAGAAGAACTGCTCTCGCTCATCCCCGATATCTTGTTCATCCAACGACAATAGGCTCTTCCCGCAAATTCATCGACTTAACGTGACAAAGTCACTAAAATTTGCCCGAGCGCAAGAAATGGATTGAATTTCATGAATTCCCAACTGAATTATCTGGAAACCTTATTCAGAACTGGGAATTACAGAGACCTTGAGCGTTACGTTGCAAGCGTCCATCCGGACGGTTGGCAATCAGCTGATGCAGCTGTTCTCGGTGCGCGGTCATTGGTTGAGCAGGGTGCTTATGGGCGAGCTTATGATTTGTTTGGGCAAGCTCAAAGCATAGAACCAGATCCACTCCGAAAAATCCTTATCACACTGCAAACTCTTTCTATTGAGGGGGTTGTGACAGGTGACATGCAACGCAGCCTTCGCGCGGCGAGAGACTTGTTGAGATGCGATCATGACCAGATAAATGATCACCTTACCCAAGCGTTCTTTCTGCGAGTGCAATTGGCTGCCGCGGTCAGTTTGCAGGAAAGCCCTGATAGTCTGTCAGAAGCGTTCGAGGTTATTTGCCAAGGTTTGGCGGAAACAGACCCGTTTCACGCGGCCCTTGCGGGGCGATGGTGGATATCAAGCCTAACAAGGGCTGAGCCGCGTGTGCTTGTTGCTAAGCGGGTTGCTGATTGGGCGAGAAGCGCCGGTTTCCCTCAAATTGGCGCAGAAGCGTGGATTTCAGCTGCGCAAGCTGGATTACGCGAATTATTGCCCTCCTCGCAGGTCGAAGGGATGTTGGAGCAATCCGATATATTGTTTGAAGAGGCAGGGCACACATGCGGTTCATTGTTTGTTGAATTTGAGCGGAGTAGTCTTGGCCTTCAAACCGGTCAAGCAAAGGTATCCGATCTTGAGGCGCTGGTGCCTCGGTTTCAGGAATGTCGCGCCCTGCAGCGACTTCATACCATCACCGGAGTGTTGGCTACGCGCTTTGACGAACGCGGACAAAAGCTCAAGGTTCGCCATTACAGAAATACCCAAAAAGAAGTGGAAGAAGAGCTCGGAGTGAGGTTGGGGTTCGGTGTATCGGCGCTTGACGAAATTGAACGTTTGCGGCGAATAGCCGAGCCGGTCGCCAGCATCAAAGCTTCGAACCGGGCATTGATCGAGGAAACCAGCCAAGCGACGAAGGCGACCATTCTTCAATCACGCGCACGTGCCTATGCGGATTTGAACGATTACGAACAGGCGATCAAAGATACTGAGGCTGCCTGCAATATCCTGATCGGACTTGGTGCAAATACCCAAGTCTCAAATCTCCAATCGGAAAGAGCGCTTAACTACGTTCGCCGGGGAAACGAGGATGGCTATCAATTTGCCGATGAGATCATAAGGCAGGCGGCCGCTCAAGATTTCGCCAACGGTCGTCCGACAAGCGGCCTGCAAAAAGTACGGATGCGGGTAACACTGGCTTTTCAGGAGTTCGAAAAACGACGGGAATTTTCGTTGTTGGGTCAAGCTCATCAACTTCTTGCCGAAGCGATGAATATTGGCAGTGATTTGCCGCGCGCGATCGCTGACATGCATGAGGCACACTGTCTACAAATGCGAGGACAAATCGAGGCTGCACAAGGTGATTCGGTTGAGGCGTGCCGTTCAACGGCACAAGCTCTGGAAATTGCACTCCGGTATGACCGTAGCCTCATGGCTGCTGGCTGCCACCATATGCTCGGCGTGTTGTCCTTAAATCTTGCCATAAGTGCACAGAAACGGGGTGAAGCCGATGAGACCATGAAATCATATGAAGGTGCATATGAGGAATTCGGTCGAGCCGCGACTCTGTTTGAATCCGTCGGTAGCGACCGGATGTTGGCGGACGCACTTATGTATCAAGCTGAAACGACATCCAATGCCGCAATTTCCATCAATGAAAGCAAAAACCCCACTTTGATCGCAGAAACGGTGCGACTGGCAGAGCAGGCAGACGCGATATTTGAGCGCAGACGTGGGGAGCTTTACCTCGACAATGCCCTCGAAAATTGGCGCGCACGTCAGGAGCTATCACGCGACTGGGAACGATTGACCAACCTGTTCATGCGCATACATCTCTATCACCATCCCGACATGCCGCCATTTTGGGAGCGATTGCAGATATCAAAGGCGCGCAGCATGATGGATGCCTTGTCGGGATCTGGTGCTGATATCAAAGGTCCCGAATCGCCAAGTTATGAAAAGGCAGTAGCTTGGTTGAACGGTCAAAAACGGCCAATAGCACTTGTTGATTGGGCGATTTTGGGGGGCAGTGTGTACATAATGGTCCTTCGCCAGGGCCAGGACGTCATTCTCCGGCGCTTGCCTATGGACGCACGACGGCTTGAAAATGAAATCCAGTCTTTCTGTTCCGGCCAGATGTCCGTGAATATCAAGACGTTTCCGGAGATACTGTCTTCATTCGACGACCTGATTTCACCCTTGGGTGAACTGACACGACCGGAAGACCTGTTGGTCCTATGTCCCACCGGTGCAATATCATTGCTACCGATTCATGCGCTAATGATAGATGGCAACTGCCTTATTGATCGCAATCCGATCATTTACGTTCCCAATCACGCCTTTGTTATGCGTCCGCAAAAAATCGATACGACAAATCGACTTATGGCAGTTTTCGGCGACCCAACTGAAGATTTAGATTCAGCCCAGGCACTGGCACAGATGTTGGGGCAGAATTTTGGTGTGGATCCGGTGTTAGGCGAAGCAGTCACAGAGGAAAGAATTGAGGCTGCATTGGGAGAGGCGCGTATTGTTCACTATCAAGGCCATGCTCAGCATAACCTCGCATACCCTTTAAAATCGGCACTCGGTTTGTATGCGGGATTCTACGCTGCTGATCGAATTGTAAATGGTGGCAAAAGTGCCACTGAACTCGTGGTTTTGGGAGCTTGTGAAAGCGGCGTTGTCAAAATCGCGAGAGGCAGTGAACCAAGCGGCCTTACACAGGCGTTTTTGCTTCGCGACGTACGCAGGGTGATCTCTACGCTGTGGAATACTCACGAAAAAGCTGCAGAAGTATTCATGCGAAATTTTTACGCTCGCTTGCATTCAGGCCCGCTTGCCGATGTTTTTCGCTCAGCAATGATTGAAAGCCGTAAGGAATTGGGCTCAGACAGAATACATTATTGGGCGGCTTTCATGCTCACAGGAGATTGGACGGAGATTGGACAGCACAATGATTGAATTAGCGCCAGGAAAGTCAATTGAGCTAGAATTGGTTCCGGATCCTGACGAGCCACACGAAATGCGCGGCCGTGGTCCGATCTTGATTGAAGATCGAGAAATCGGAAAATCACGAATACTATTGGCCATGACTGCAGTCGAACTTGTTCCCGGGGCCGAACAGCAGAAAATTGCGGTTGCAACCTTTGATGTGACCTTTCATGCGAACATGAGCAACCGATTTGTGAGCGCCGAAATAGTGTTTCGCTTGATTTCACCCGAGGGAGTGGTTTTTCTCGACTGCCAACCCAATGAAGTCCTTGTTGCTGCAGGCGAGGTTTGGGTGGATGCTAACGGGAAGATGGCGTTCGGTACCCCAGATGTCGCAACCGCTGAAGGCGGTGTCGGTCGGAAAATCCACTTTCCTATTGAACACCGGCTCGTCAAAGCCAGCGGCGCGGCCTCAACATGGGCGAAGTGGCAGTTTGTCGAAACACCCCGCAAGCGAGAAGGGATTTCACATGCTATTCAACTGGCTGTCACGCTTCCGGCCGAGGCTCCAATAGAAATGGAGCTTTCGATAGTTGCAAGTCTGGCGAAGCCAGGCCTCAAAGAGTTGAGCGAGGCCATGCGTCGAATGATTTTCAAACCTCGCAAGATTCCCCTTAAAATCACTTTTCCGGAGGATGCATCTTCCCAAAGTCAGTTTTGTTTCAGCTCACTCCCAAAGTAGGTCCGCCCGGCCAATAAAGCCGTGGGCTTAATACGCGGTCTTGTTGCCAAGTGCATTGCGATCATTTTGGAGACTAGAAGGTCACCCGTCTTGGATACAGGAGCGCTTCGAGTTCCGTAGCGCTCGTTATGCGATCCGGGCTGCGGACACTCTCTCCGACTTCCGTGAACGACCGAGATGGGGCCGGGAGTGGAATGGCAACTCGTGGCGTCAGGAAGTCGAATAGCGGACGTTCAATCAGGCGGGGCCAAGTCTCAATTTGGCGCTTGCCAAAGGTCTTCCGGGGGCTACCTCGAGCCCTAAGCCACTGCTTTCCTGCCGCCCCGTCAAGTCTCGAAACAAGTCTGCAATGGCGCGTGTGAAACCAAGGCGCAAACGCCGTCTTGCTGCCGCCTGAATGGTTTGCACTCGCCCGGCATTGTTTCTGACTATGCCGTTTTCTGCGCTCTTGAGCCTAACTCTCGTAAGCCATTCCCAGGGCATAATCGCGGGCGTTCACTCCCTCTGGCGGTCCCAAGGTGAAACTGGGTGAGTTATCCAGATAAGCGTGTTGGTGCACCAGCAACTGATCTTCTGACACAAGAACCACACCATAGGCAGGCGGGTGCAGATTGCCATGAATAACCTCCGGCCCGGCATCGAGGTCGAGCATGACCTGGTGATTGAGACCCGGCATGCAGGAAAAGGAAATGCCGCGCCAATTGCCGTAAAGGCTGCGGTGCAAATGGCCGAAAAACAAATGCCTGATGCGGTTTTGGTACGGCGCCAAAATGTCTCGGAATGCCGCTGCATCCTGCATCATGATCGCATCCATTCCGGCAATGCCGACAGCAAAGGGCGGATGGTGCATAAACAAAAGAACCGGGCCCGTGCTGTTATCCAGTTGGGCGGACAGCCAGTCCTGCCGTCGCTGGCAATAGCCACCGGCATGCGTGCCGATCATGGATGTGTCGAGGAACAGCATCAAGCCGTGCTCGGTTTGAAGGCTAGACTGGACAAATCCGTTTTGGTCCCTTGGCGCATCCGGAAAGGTCTCAACAAAGGCCTCCGTCGCGTCGTGATTGCCCACCATCAAGACCACCGGCATATTTAGTGCCTCGATGCCCTGGGAAAACGCGTCATAGGCGTCCTGATCCCCCCAATGCGTTAGATCCCCGGTGATGACCACATGGCGCGCATCATCGTGCTCGGCATTGATGCTGGCGACGGCCTGCTCCAGACGAAGCCGCGGGTCCGAGCCATACAGATGGTGCGGTGCGCCCACAACATGGGTGTCGGTGAGATGAATGAACTTGAACGGCCGTGTCATAGTGTATCCTCGGGTTTGACCCAGTCATGCCAGGCCGTTCCTGAACGGCGCACTGGCCCTTCATAGGAAAAGGGCACGTGAGTGATCATGGTCTGGTTGGCGGCAAATCGGACGACTGAATAATGGGGCTGCAACTGACCGGAATGGAGCATGCCGTCGTCTGAATAATTGGGCAGGCCCTGATGGAGGGTTGAGCGAATTCCCGAAAACGGCACGCCGGCAAAGCTGCCCGACAGGGTTTGATGGGTGTGGCCGAAAAAGATGTGCTCGACCTTGGGTGCGTGAGCCCGGAGCATGCCGGCCAGTGCCGTTGCGTCCGGAGCGCTTAGCCCGATCTCGTCGACGCCGGGCATTCCGGTCTCCACAGGATTGTGATGCATGAACAAAAGCACGCCGCCTGCCGCCGCCGTGATTTCGGCATCTATCATCGCTAGGCGCATGTTGCCGAGATTGCCCGCATGGGTCATCGGCTCCATGGTGTCGCAATAGATCAGGGTGTGTGTGCCGAGCTGCTCGGCATAGGACACGAAACCGTTTTCATCCCTGGGGTGATCTGGAAAGGCTGCCAGAAAGGTCTCGCGATGATCGTGGTTGCCCAACAAAAGGCGGACCGGAACGGGTGATAACGAGATTGCTTTGCGCAGCGCCTGATAGGCTGGTTCCTCACCCCAATGGGTCAGGTCGCCGGTAATGACAATACGCGCGGTATCGGGGTGGGTGGTGGTTGCGTGATCCAGCGCCTGGGCAAAACGCGCATGCGGATCGAGACCATCCAGCAGCTCACCTGGAACGGTAAGATGGATGTCAGACATGTGGATAATTTTCATCGAAATTCCTCAAGACGAAAAACCGGGCGGCGGACCGCCCGGTATCGTTGGTCGCTGGCTGGCTATTTCAGGTCTGCGACTTCTTCGTTCATCTCAATGAGCAAAGCCTGCATGTCCTGGGATTCGCCGGTCACGATTGATTCCAGCTTGTCGTAAATGACCTGGGTAATGGCCAAGCCATTGTTGCCGGGATAGGCGAACCATTCTGACAACAGCGGAAGCTGATCAACTGCAGTCTGCTTGTTGGGGTTGGCCACGTAGAAATCCTTGATGATTTCATTGGCCGCCTTGTTCGGCGGGACATAACCGGTGGTCTCTGCAACCTTGGCGGCGCCGATGCCTGACGTGATGAACTTGAGGAACGTCCAGGCAGCATCGACAACGGCAGGGTCGTCCGAGGTCGAAACCAGAAGCGCCGCATTGCCGCCGGCTGGCAGCTTGATGGGTGCATGGCCATCAATGCCGGGGAAAGGGGCTGTCTTGAGGTCAAACTTGTCGCCCTTATCGCGCTCGACCGCGCCAACCGCCGAGGTGGACCAGAAGAACATACCCATTTCCCCGGACGAAAAGGCGGCCTGCCCGTCGGTGGTGGAGTAGTTTTCCATGCCACATTCGTCGACCAGCGCCTTGATGGTGGTCAGAACTTTCAGGCCGGCGGGCGTGTTGAAGTTCATGTCTTCACCTTTGAGCATCGCCTCGCCCTGGCTCCAGAGCATGGCCTGGAAGAACCAGTTGCCGGTGATGTTCCAGCCCCAGAACATGGGCTCCTTGTCCGTACTGGCTTCGATTGCCTTGCAAGCGCTGATCACTTCATCCCAATTGCTTGGGATCTTGTCGACGCCGGCGGCCTTCAGGATGTCCATGTTGTAGTAGCCGATAGGTGTCGAGACCGAGAACGGCAGGCCGTAGACTTCGCCATTGAAGGTGGACAGGTCCAGCATGGCCTTGTGATAACCGTCCTTGGCGAAATCGGCTTCCTTGGCAATGAAGGGCTCCAGCGACCTGGCGATACCTTTTTCGACAAACACCCGCTGGCGATTGAGGCCCTGCATGGTGACGTCCGGCAGTTCTCCAGCCACTGACTCGCGCAGGATGATATTGGCGCCATCCTCATAGTTTTCGTAGGTCGCGCGGAAAACGACTTTGATTTCCGGATGAACCTTCGTAAATTCATCCATGATGGCTTTGTAGGTCAGGTCGAACAGACCCGAATAGGGATAGCCAACTTCGATGGTGACGTCCTGGGCAGTCGCAGTGCTGGCCGTCATGAGAACGACAGCAGCGGAGGTGAGAAGGCGGTTCATGGTTTTCTCCTTCGGTTGGTTGTCTGAGGCGTTTGGAGCGGTCAGCAAAATCGGCTCCAGACGCCTCGCTTACTCAGCGATTGGCTGAGATTTCTGCGAGCGGCTATTTCATTCCCGACAAGGTGATGCCTTCGATGAACCGCCGTTGGGCCACCAGAAATGCAACCACCATGGGCACCACGATGATCGTGGCGGTCGCCATCAGAGGGCCATATTGGTTGCCGTCGATACCATTGCGGAATTCGCGGATACCGAGAGGGGGCGTAAACAAGTTCTGATTGCCGGTGATCACCAGACGTGGCCAGAAGTAGTCGTTCCAGTGAGCCACCACGGAGAAGATCGCGAAGGCGATCAGCGCCGGAACAGCGGTGGGGGCCATCACCCGCCACACGATTGAAAACTCCGACATCCCGTCCATGCGCGCAGCATCGACCAGATCGTCAGGCACTGTCATGAAGAACTGGCGCATCAGGAAAATCCCGAACACCGATATGGTCCATGGCAGGACGAGCGCAGCATAGGAATTGAGCATGCCAAGCTTCGCCAGCATCAGATAGAGCGGCACGCCGATAGCGTGGACCGGAATGAGCAAGCAGAACAGCACAAGGCCGAAGACGACGTCCCGGCCCCAGAATTTGAGCTTGGCCAGGGCATATGCGCAGGGCAGTGCGACAAGCACCTGCAGCAGGAAGATCGAGGCCGTCACGATCACCCCGTTGAGCAGGTAGCGGGGCAGCGGGTTTGAGAACAGAGCCTTGGTGTAATTGTGCCAGGCTGGCGTCACCATGCAAAGGTCGCTGCTCAGGGCGGTCACGGCGCAATGCTCGTCCAGCATGGGCTGCTGGGCGCCAAAGAAACCGCCCGTATTGCTGACAATTTCGTCGGGCGCCTTGAACGACATGGAGACCATGTAAAGGAACGGCAGCAGGATGATGGCGGCGCCGACCAGCAGCACGACATGGCGTGCGGCTTCCGCGAGTGGCGAAACAGAACGTGTCATGAGTAGTGCACCCGGCGCTCGACGAAATGGCGTTGCGCCATCGTCAGAATGAAAACAACAATCAGAAAAACCACGGTGATCGCCGAAGCCATGCCGATCAGGTTCTGTTTCACGCCCTTTTCGTAGAGGGCATACATCATCAGGAAGGTCGATTTGGAGGGTCCGCCGCGGGTCAGCGCCTCGACCGTGTCGAAGGTCTGGAAGCCGCGCACCGCTGTAATGGTGATGACGAACACATTGGTTGGACCCAGCATCGGCCAGGTCACCAGCCAGAACCGGGACCAGGCGCTGTCTGCGCCATCCATCGCAGCAGCGTGATAGAGCTCGCGCGGCACCGAGGTCAGGCCCGCCATGTAGAGCACCATGTTGAAGCCGACGGCCTGCCAGATGCCGATAAAGCACAGGGCGAACAAGGCCGTGTCGCGGTCACCGAGCCAGTTGGGGAAACCTTCGGCACACCCGCGCCCGAAAAAGGTGACGGATGCATCAACCCCGGGGAGCCAGCCAAACGACAGGATGGCAGGCAGCACCGGCGCCTCACAGACGTATTCGAGCGATCGGTTGATGATCCCGATTGTGGGGTGCAGCGCGATCTCCCAGACAATCGCCATGGCGATAAGCGTCGCCATGACCGGCAGAAAATAGATCGTGCGATAGACGCCCTTGCCAAACCGCAGAGCGTTGATCGCAAGCGCTGCCAGCAAACCGAGGATGATGGAGCCGGGCACCACGATCATCACATAGGTGAAGGTCGCGAGCAGCATTTTCGCATAGGTCGAGCGGGTGAAGATCTGCTCGTAATTGTCCAGCCCGACCCAGGCGAAATCAGGTGATCCCAGGCTGTAATCGGTGAAGGACAGGTAGAGTGACAGGGCTATCGGCAGGATAAGCAGGACCAGCATGAGCAGAAGCGCCGGAGCACTGAACAGCCAGGGCAGTAGCGCGGCCTTTAAACCTGTCATGTCCCAAGGCCTGGCGGAGGAGATCGCCGCGTGATCAACGCTCGCCATCACGCATATTCCCGCTGCGCTGCATGGCTCAGCTTTGCTGACAGCCTCTGCCCCTCGGCATCAAAAATGAGGGCTTCTTGGGGATTGATTGCAAGCTGGACCGTGCTGCCAATGCGGACCGATTGCAGCAATGACGGTAAACCGCGGACAACAAGGCGGTCCTTGAACTCCGACAGCTGGATATGAAAATATGCCTCGGCGCCAAAATTCTCGACATGCGCAACCCGTCCCTGCAACGCGCCGTCAGCAGCAACAATGGACAAGGCCTCCGGACGCAGGCCGATCGCGCTGATGCGGGCATCGTTGCACTCGAATTGAACCTTGGTGCCGGCGATTACCAGCCTGTCGCCAAATGTGGCGGGCAGGATGTTGATCTTGGGCGATCCGATGAACTCGGCGACGCGGATATTGACCGGTCGATGATAGATCTCGCTAGGCGTTGCCAATTGCTGCAATGCGCCATCCATTATCACCGCAATGCGGTCCGACATGGTCATCGCCTCCGCCTGATCATGGGTGACATAGACGAAGGTCGCGCCGAGCTTGCGGTGGAGTTCGGTGATTTCTGTACGCATGTGAACCCGCAGCTTGGCGTCGAGATTGGACAATGGCTCATCAAGTAGGAAGGCCTGTGGATCGCGCACCATGGCGCGGCCCACTGCGACGCGCTGGCGCTGCCCACCCGACAACTGCCCCGGTTTTCTCTTCAGCAGCGCGGCAAGGCCAAGGGTCTCGGCAGCGGCCAACACCTGTTGATGAATGGCAACGAGTTGCGCGCGCGCGCCGGGCATGAACTGTCCGATGATCGGCAGGCGTTGCCAGCCATTGAGGCGGCGCATGCGCAGCGGAACCGAGATGTTCTCTTCGACCGTGAGGTGCGGATAAAGCGCGTAGGATTGAAAAACCATTGCCAGATTGCGTTGGCTCGCCCGCTGAACGTCAATCAGTTCCTCGCCGATCGATATCGTCCCGGCATCCTGCCGTTCAAGCCCTGCAATGATCCGCAGCAGGGTCGATTTGCCGCAACCGGACGGGCCCACCAAAGCGATGAATTCGCCATGGGCGATGGCGAGACTGACGCCCTTGAGGACCCGTGTGGGTCCGAAGGCTTTCTCCACATTCGAGATTGAAAGACTTGCCATTGTTCATCTCCGCTTCAAAGCTGAGAGAGCGTTAGCAAGCGCGATTGAAATCTGGATGACACATTATTAGTGCAGCTTATGCCAGCAACAGTCAGTGCGCCGGCATTTGGCGCTATCGGGACATGATATGAAACCAAGCCCCTATCAGATCAACGCTTTCAACCATGCCGCCCGAGAGGGCAGTTTTTCGCGCGCAGCAGCACGGATTGGCGTCTCGCAGTCCTCGATTACCCAACATGTCTCCAATCTGGAAACAACGATCGGCTCACAGCTTTTCATCCGTCGCCGGGACGGCCTTGAGCTGACCAGGGTCGGCCGTGAGCTGTTTGGCATTTCGGATCGTCTGGTAACAATTGAGCAACTGATAGAGGAAAAAATCGAGAGTTACGGTTCACTCACACAAGGGATCTTGCGTATCGCAGCCACAGCACCGCGCCCGGCTATGCCCATCATTCAGCGCTTCAAGGCCGACAATCCGGGCATCGACATCGAGTTCGGCCTGTTTAGCTGGACATTGTGCACCCAGATGCTGCGTGACCGCACGATCGACATCGCCATCTATACTGCTCCCGAACCGGCAAAGGGCCTCTTCATTCACCGCATCAGCCAGACCCGCTATCTGGCCTATTGCAGAAAGGATCATCGCCTTGCGTGTCGGACCTCGATATCGCTCATGGAACTGGCGAGAGAGTTCATCATTCTGCCCGAAGATGGCTCGCTGACCCAAAGGGTGTTCAATCGGAAGCTGGCCGAGTGCGGCGCCACAATCGGTGGCTCGATGAAAACCACCACCTTTCCTGTCCTCAAGGAAGCTGTGTTGCACGGGATCGGTATCGGCATCCTGCTTGAGGATTGCCTCTATCCGACCAATAACCTGATTGGGATCCCGATCTTGGAAATGGCTGAGACCTATGATGATTGTCTTGTCACGCAAGCCGACAAGCAGGACCTCAGGCTGGTTCGACAGTTTCTGGAGGTCGCCAACGCGATTTGAATGAAGCCGCGGCAGTGACGAGGCACGAGGTTGTCGGCCAGCAATGTTAGCTCCTGGGGAACGGCGGCGGGGCGCTGAACGGCCGGAATGGGGGCGCTTTGCCGCCTGGCCGGTTTGGGGCCGCTGGCGGACTGGCGGGTTTCGCCTTTGAGGTCATCAAGGCGGACGTTCACGAAGATTAAATTCGCGGTGGGTTTCGCTCCAAAGCGGCCATTGCGCTCAACGTCCCAGCGTCTGAAATTTCCTGGTTATGTGGTTCCGCGCTCCCATCACTCCCGTTGTCGGAGCTGCAATATGGCCAACGCCCTCCATTTCATCGCTATCGTCTTCATTCATCGATGCATCCGGGCTGTCGTCCCAAAGGAATCTACGCTGATCCAGATCGATAATGAAGCGCGGCAGAAATCCCCCTGACAACCTATGCTCGCTCGCATTGATAGTCCGAGCATTTCAGTCTCGGCAAACGACTCGGTAAGGCTTGCCGTTAACATCGTAGGCAACACAATTCTTTGGTAGGTCCCTTGGGCTAACACAGCGTCCATCTCTGACAACATTTGGTCTGTCGCAAGTCAGCTGTTTGGCGGCTGGCCGAACACAATCGGTGCCGTCTGCGTTGGGTACCAGAGGGGCCACACATTGGAGCACAATCTTGGGCATCTGCGCTTGAGCAGGTGACTGCGACTGAGAGCATGCGCTTGCCCCAAATCCCAATGCTGTAACCATTGTGAGCTTGCCAGCATGTTTTAGAAATGTTGCGAATACAGGTTTCATAAATTCCTCCTGAGATAAAATTATGCGCTGCGACGCCACCATGACGGCGCAGAGTGCTATACCTTTTCCTCAGCCGAGAGGAATGTTCAGACTGGTCTCGAAGCATGACGACAAGCTCACTTGTTTGTGGCTCATCTTTCGAGGCTACGCACCTCAAGATGAGGCGCAGCCAAAGCGGCACGGTATTTCATCAAGTTCTGCTGCGGTGGCAGTTGGTCCGTTATTCAAAGCAATTGTCCACGCCGCTCGGATGCTGAAGCGTTGCGGCGTTTCCCTTGGCAAAAAGCGTAAAGCGACCATTCGTGTATTGGCTTCCGGAGCCGGACGGGACCTGTTCAAGGCGTTCTTCAGGCGACCCGTCGATGCCGAAAATCGCATGCCCGTTGCCGCTGTTTACAAAAGTGACCTCAAACGGTCCCCTGATATCAGATCAGTTGCGATCCACGCAACAAAGCCAAACACCGGTGCTTATGCAACGTCACCGAACATGCTCGCTTTGATGATAGGAAACAGCGTTGCTTGGCAATGGCCGTTAGTAAGCCCGGTCTCCCAGCACTGAACCGCCCGGCAAGCCGGAGGAACTGACGTCGTCATTGTCCAATACAATTAATGTTCTAACTCTGGGTGTCTCGGTATAAAGAACCAAGCTCGCTGAATCGGCACCTTCCTGTGACCATTGGACAGTAGCGTCGGAATCCAGGCTTGGACCTGTCCAGGTTTTGCTACCTATTTTTACATAAAGACCTAAATGCCTTCCATCCCCGGCCCGAATTGAAAATGCCGTCAGGCGGTCAGGCGTGTTTTTCTGGGCGGCTGGACGCACACAATCAGTACCGTCGCTGTTTGCCACCAGGGGCGGCGTGCAGGTGAGCAGAATTTGCTGTGCATTTGCACTTGTCAGTGTCCCCGCGTTTCCCGCGAGCAAAAACGCAACTGAAAGCGCCGCTCTAGTCAGGTTGCTTGTATGATTCTTGTTCATATTGCGAATCATCTCATGTTCCTTTTGGTTGGCACGTCCGGTGCATCGTCGATGGGCGTGTTGGACACTTTCTTGAAATTTTCAGTGGTTACCTACCGGTTATTGCTCAACGCAATTGTCGACACCACCGTCGAACCGGGAAAAGACGGTAGATATTTACCGCTGAATGCAGCGGAACCGAGCTCTGATGATCTGTCGCTGCCCGTTGGCATTACCGTCCATCATCATTGATAATTGCGAACCTTGCTGTTCAAGATCGATTGTAAACTTGGTACCTGCATAAGCATGGCCCACATCAGCCCTCCATCCGCCGACGCCCGATGCCAGGGACGTGTCACCATGGGTTGACCGCAATTCAGCCGACCAGCCGTTGCTTGCGCGAACAGTATAATAGTGCCCATTGGCGATACTGCTGATATTGAGAAAGCAATTGTTGCATTGCCCTGCATTGGAGTGGGTCTGCTGGTATTTTCTGCAGAACTCCGCCTGCGCCGCGCTGGAAAGGGCAATCAGCGCGACGGTGCTGATGGCGATTTTCGAAATGGATTGACGAATACTCATATGCTTTTCCTGTTCCATTGCAGAATTCGGGACGCCCTTCGACGGATCGAGCACAGATTGCGCCGGAAAACCTGCCAGGAAGGGGAAGTTCGGTGTTTTACAATAGTGTTTCAGTCAAAGCCGATTATTTGGCTCATCAATTGAAACGCAGATCTCAAGGTCGCAGTCTTAACGAACAGACTTACATTTAAACTGACTGATACCTCCGTGCCGGTTTATATATCTTTGCGGCGCCATAACTCTTGGGTATTCCAGTGTTGCTACCGTAGTTCCACACCATGGCGTTTCCTCCCGGGTAAAATCCCAGGTCGAAACTCTCAGAAACCCCATATTCAGCACGCGTTCTACTGTCACACCCGCTATATCGGATGTATTGTATCGGCTCTCTGCAGCGGCCTTGGTAGAGTATTGTTGGTCTTGGACAAGTCTTTGCTCTGGTGGCGGGGCGCACGCAATCGGTGCCGTCACTGTTGGGCACCAAAGGCGCAACACATTGGACAACAATCTTGGGCATCTGTGCCTGCGCAGGTGTGGACGATAGGGGTCCCGCGGCAGCCCCAACCCCAAGGACAGCGGCCAGTGCTAACTTGCCTAGACAGTGTGAAAGTGATGTGTAATCAAGTCTCATAAAGCTCTCCCAAAAACAGATTGTGTACTGCGTCACCGCGGTGACAGCTGTTCGACTATTCAAAACAATTATCCACGCCGCTCGGGTGCTGCAGCGTTGCGGAGTTTCCCTTGGCGAAAAGCGTAAATCTGCCGTTCGTGTATTGGCTTCCAGAGCCGGATGGGACCTGTTCAAGCCGTTCCTCAGGTGAGCCGTCGATACTGAAAATCGCATGCCCGTTGCCGCTGTTTACAAAAGTGACCACCAACGGCAGCCCTTCGGCACAGGTATAGCGAACCGTGGTTGAATTCGCAGGCTGGGGCAGCTCGCCGCCGGGCTGGTCTGCACCTGCCTGGGCAAAGGAACCTGTTATTTGGTAGAGAACCTGTTTTGGTTCAGCGCCTACGCCATAAAGCACTTGGCCGCGGTGAAGGTCCAGCTGAATAGACACGTTGCGGGACGCATCGAATAGATAGACCGACCATTCGTCGCGGGATTCTTCCTGAAAATGGAAATTGACCCGTCCTTGAGCATCCGTTTCCTGCCATTGCCCATTAGCGACAGCGTTGAAACTGCCGCCTGAGTGTATGACTGCACCGACGGTAAATCCATTGACCCCGGCTGATGCCTGGGGCTGCGTGGAATCCGGCGGATTGTGGCGGACAGGTGCATCGGATTGCAGGCGCGGCCCGTCGCACACCCGGAATATGGTTGGAAACGGGTTTTGAGAGCACATAATCCCGCCCCACTGATAGCCGGTAAGCCCATTGCGGTAGCGGATTTGGAACCATTCATAACCGTTCATCATGGCACCGGTGCCACCAAGAATGAGAATCTCATCGCCCTCGCGAAGACTTCCAATCTGCTTGTGGTTCATGCCCGGGCCACTGCGAACCTTGCCGCCATATGAATATCCGGGTTGCGGGAAATCGACATCGGGCGATGCTTGACTAATTGAGGGTAAGACCATCAAGCCCAAAAAAAGAAAAGCAGGTAAACCGCGCATAACAACTCCTAATGTCTTCAAAATGTCCAAATTTGACCCAAAGCCTATCTCGCTTCAGCGCCCCATGAGGACGTCTAGAACTTTCAACCTGAATGGAAGATGAACCATCATCTCCTGTTGCCAAACCATCGCAAAACGCCTGTTTGCAGTAGGACTTCTGGCTAGCGCCCAGGGTCATTTTTTTGGATTGGCCGGATTCTTTTCCATTGAGTTCCAGGCTCCCGACAGAAAATTGCCTCCATTTCCCCAACGTTACAGTCTGCAATCACGTTGTAAATTCAGATGAAATTTGTAAGTGGCAATTGTTGTAGAAATATTAGCGAGATTTGATATCGGCAAAAATACGGCTTACCATGCGGCAATTCTGAAGGTGGTTTGCTGGGGACCGAATCCATATGAAGCACACAATTCGGCTCGGGCCTCTATGTTTTGACAAAAATTTTGTTTCCGCCATTTCAGACGATCAGGCGCAGGTGGTCTTCACTAGAGCAGAAACCAGACTGCTGCAGTATCTTGTTCAATATCCAAACCAGGTCCGGAGTCGCAGCCAACTGCTTGATGCCGTAAATCAGGGAAATGAAGAGAAACTGGACCGCAGCATCGACTTTTTGATCAATCGGTTAAGACAGAAATTGGGAGATGATGCCAAAAACCCGACTTTCATCGCCACGCGATATGGCGAGGGGTACATCTGGCTCGCGTCGCAATCGAAACAACTGGCTTTGCCGCGTGATTGCCATGCGGTTGTAGGCCCCGTATCTGGCCTGAATCATATTGGTAACAAACGGGCCGCGGCAGAGCTGTTCTCACAACAGTTTCATAAGCTTTTTCGGACCCATTTTGCCGACGACCTGGCGGTTGGGTTTGATCCGGATTGTCCCAAGGCCAGCGAGTTTGGCGAAGACGCGCCGGAGATCGGCATCGAGCTGAGTTTTGTGCTTGCGGGAAGCGAACTGGAATGCGTGTTTCGCGGATATCTGTTTCGCTCCGACAGAACAGTTTTTGCAAAGAGAATGTCCGCATCTAATGCATCTCCGGCAGACATCGAAGCGATATCGGATGAAATCTCCAGCGCTTTGCGAACGGGCCTGGCAACAAAAGTCGAAGGGCAGGTGCCGCTTGCGGTGGGCATGATCGAAGCGGGGAAAACTTTTACAGGAATAAAGGGGCATTGGTCTGAGAACGACCAGAGTCTGCGCGTTCAGGTGGAAGCCAATCCTGCCGACTATCGCGCCAAAATCATGTTGGCGACAAACATCCACACGAAGTATCTGCAAGACAGTGTGCAAATCTTCATGTCGAATGCAGACCCGCGAAAAGACGACGAAGATGAAATCGAAACACTTGTAACGGATAGCCTGCCGTATCTTCAAAACGAACCGACATTCCTGCTGCCTTCCGCCAAACTGCTGTTTTTCATAGATCGCGGTTACAACGACATGGCCGTGATGATGGCAGAACGCCTGCACAAGGAGAGCACTTCGTTGGAAGCTTCGTTGCCGGTGGTCGGGCAAATGCGTGTGTTTGTTGGCCAAAACGAAGACGGACAACGCGCACTTGATCAAGCTCTCGAGCTTTGTGAGCCGGGATCTCAGTTTGAAATCTATCTCATGATCCTGAAATGTGAGGCCTTGGCGGCGGTTTCGGATCGCGATGGATTGGATGAAATCCTGGACGAGGTTTGCGCCCGTGTGCCGCAGGTAGAAGTTCTCATGCAAGTCTTATTCACCTGCTCGGAGCAACCCTCGAAGATTGCGCAGCAAGCTCTAGTCAACATGACCCCGGCACAGGCAAGAGGCATGCTCATGCTCACGCACTATGTCTACGGGCGCCTGCTTCAGAACCCCGAACACCGGGCAAACGCCTATCGGACACCTGTTTCCCTATTCTCAAGACAATTCGGTCCGGACATCGTCCCTGATGAAGTGAAGCGGGTGCTGGAAGGATGCGAAGCCAGGAACGTGGAGAAGACAGTGTATCCCCAAACCGCCTGATTTGTAATCGGGCTTTCCCTACAGTTGTTATGTCGTTGGTCAGAATCCGCCATCCGCATCCGGTCGTTCCTTGATCGCGCAGCGAATGACCGCTTTCCACCCTTTCTGGGCTTTCGATCGGCTTGCCGCGAATGGCAGCTCTGCAGATGAGATCAAGGACGGGTCAACGACCGAAATGAAGGCGCATAGCGGTCGCCCTGAAAGCGATGGCCACCCCTGCGTTCTACGCTCTGCAACGTCTCCGAACTCCCGCTGGACTTCCACGTCAAAGCAAGCATTCCTGATGTCGGGTCAGCGAAATCGTGTCGCTGCTGATCCTGCCCGCGTCGCGGGCTTCACTCAGTGCGGGGCCGGATGTTCCGGTCCTGGAACCTGAGTGGAGATCACGATGAATACGCAGAAGATCGAGAATGACGCAGACCAGAATGCGCTCCCGGGCGCCGCGACAGCGAATGCGTCGAAAAGGAAGCGTGGGGCCACTTCAGCGAAGTCGGGCAACAAAGGCGCCAAGAGCAAGCAAGATCAGTTGGTGGCCCTGCTGTCGAAGCCGAATGGCGTGCGGGTCTCGGTGATCTCGGACCGGCTGGGATGGCAGGCCCATACCGTGCGGGCAGCAATCTCGGGTCTGCGCAAACGTGGGCATGAGATCGTGACGTCGAAGTCCCCAAAGACCGGCGAGATGGTCTACGCGATCAATGCCAACTCGAAGGAGAATGAAGCCGATGCCGCCGAGGCGTCGTCATGAATCGGGCGACAAGGGCAGAGGAGTTTGTCAAGATCGCTCGCTTCGAAACAATGTCTCGCGAAGACTGCATCGACGAATGGCGGCGTACGATGGGAGGTCAGTCGCTGAAGTATGTCTCGGTGCAGTTCATGCGCAGCGCGCTGGCCTATGAAGCACAGATCAAAACCGATGGTGGCCATTCAACGGCGGTTCGAAAGGCCCTCAAAGCCGCTTTGAAGACTGGTCAAAGGACATCTGAAGCGGGCGGTCGACCGAAGCCGGCTCTCCAATCCTCTCTCCGGTCTGGGACTCATTTGGTCCGGGAATGGAACGGCAGGACCTACCAGGTCGAGGTCCTGGATGATGGCTTCCAGATGGACGGCAAACGGTATCGGTCGCTCAGCGCTATCGCCAGGAAGATTACGGGCGCTCATTGGTCGGGTCCGCGCTTCTTTGGACTGGGGTAGGCCATGAAGAAGATCCGGTGTGCCATCTACACACGGAAATCATCGGAGGAGGGGTTGGACCAGGAGTTCAACTCCCTCCATGCCCAGCGGGAAGCTTGTGCTGCCTACATCACCAGCCAGAAGCACGAGGGCTGGGTGGCGCTGCCTGAGCACTATGATGATGGCGGTATCTCCGGTGGTACCCTGGAAAGGGCAGGGCTCAAGAAACTCCTCCAGCATGTGGATGAGGGGTTGGTCGACCAGATCGTTGTCTACAAGATCGACCGGCTCACTCGTTCCCTTGCTGACTTCGCCAAGCTGGTCGATCGCCTGGATGCAGCCGATGCGTCGTTTGTCTCCGTGACACAATCATTCAACACGGCCACCAGCATGGGCCGGTTGACGCTCAACGTGCTTCTCTCCTTCGCCCAGTTCGAGCGTGAAGTCACGGCGGAGCGGATCAGGGACAAGATCGCCGCTTCCAAGAAGAAGGGGCTCTGGATGGGAGGCACCATCCCCTTGGGCTATGAGCCGGATGGGCGGACATTGAAGATTGTACCGGAGGAAGCTGAGACAGTCAGAACGCTCTATAATCTCTACCTTAAGCATCGTTCGATCCTCGCGGTGGTGGATCACGCCAACCGGCTGGGGCTGCGCGGCAAGGTAAAGTTGAGGAAGCAGAAGAAGGCTAACATGTCGCCTGACGAAAACAGAAGCGATGCCACAACGCCTTCAACCAACCCTGATGCTTATAGTGTCCCTTTCGAGCGCGCAGCACTTCACTACCTGCTGACCAACCCGGTCTATGCCGGTCGCATCCGGCATAAGGAGACAATCCACGAGGGGCAGCATCCGCCAATCATCGATCCGGATGTTTGGGTTCGGGTCCAGGAGCATATGAAGGAAAGTGCCGGCCGAAAGCGTGGTGAGGGGAAGGATGGGTCAATCATCAGTCCTCTTGCCGGCACGCTTGTTGATGAGACCGGTGACAAGTTCACCCCAAGTCATGCCAGCAAGAAGGGAAAGCGCTACCGTTATTATGTCTCCAACCGCCTGCTCAACACTGCCGGGAAAGACGGTAGCAACAGGAAGACCGGTGGCTGGAGGCTGCCAGCCAAGGCGCTTGAAGATCAGATCGCCAAGGCAACCTTGTCCCACCTTCGCAACCGGCTCCCGGTCGATCTCCTGATCAATCCCGCAGCTGATGCACTTTCAAAGATCGGCAACCACCTCGATCTGCTTGATGCGCAGTCGCGCACAAAAGGTCCGAACAGCATCCTGTCCTGCATCGAAAAGGGAACCGTCAGGCCAGGTGCAATCGAGATCAGCCTCAATCCCGAGGCGATCGCCGACACAATAGAGATCTCGGAAGACGAGCTGAACCCGGATGGTCTGGTGCTCAGACTGCCGTTCCAGTTCAGAAAGCGTGGAGTTGAAACGAAGCTCACGATCGGGTCGGACACTTCGAAACCAGCCGACACCAACCTGATCCGCAGCATCGCCAAGGCGCATCAGTACTACAGCGCGATCAAGAACGGTCAGACGTTCGAGCAGGTTGCTGCGAGCGAAAACCTCTCCAAGCGACGGATCATGCAGGTGATCGACCTGGCCTTCCTCGCCCCGGACATCGTCAAGCTCGTCGTCCAGGGTGACCAGCCCGATGGCCTTACCGCGAAATGGCTTGGCATCAATCCGCTGCCCTCGGACTGGCAGGCCCAACGGCGCATCCTTGCGACTCTCTGATTGAGCACCAAACCCCAAATACCCCAAGAACCCCGATGGCCTGGTGATGCTCTTTCGGCAAACTGTCAGCCCCAAATTGGCCAACTGAGACTTTCGGCGTTTCAGGGGCCGGGAAAAGCCAAATATCCGGTCTCAGTCACACGAGTGCGCTTGCAAGCCATTGAAATATAGCCGCAATCCGAGCGAGAAAGTAAATCAGATCAAAAACTTGAAAAGAGTGGCTGGGGAACCTGGATTCGAACCAGGACTAACAGAGTCAGAGTCTGCGGGTCTACCGTTAACCTATTCCCCAGCATGGGCCGGATCTTGAAAAGATCAGTCCAGCGGGGCGGCTTATAACCAATAACCAGCGCAGATGCAAACCCGGATTGCGCAGATTTTTCCAATCTTCTGCAACAAAGTGGTTTCGGCGTCGATGAGGTCGAACGGCGGAAGTGCTTTCTGGTGGGACAAAAAGAGTTTTGCGTTCTGTCCGCCGGTTTGCTAATCTTTTTTCAACGACAAACCGTGAAGCGCGGTGCGGGCATGTTGGCTCGCCGCACACGACAGGACAGACCGTGAAAGACCTTCGGGATGGCGAAACGCCAAACGTAGGTGCATCACTGGCAGGTGACAAACCGTCTGAACGCGCCTCCACGGCGGCGGCAGATGGCGTGAAACAGGAGCACGGAAAATCCGTGGCCCCAGGCTCGTCTTCCGATGGTACGCCATCAGTGCGCGCTTCAGCCAGTGATTCCACCACCGACAAAAGCGGCTCTGCGCCGTCCGGACGGCGCAGGCGGCGGCGCAGAAAATCCGCGCGCAAGGACGAGAGCAAAGGCGCGCCAGCACCTTCCACGTCCAGCAGTCCGCCGGTTGCTGCCCCGACGCCGGCTCCCGGTGAGAAGAAAGGCCGCCGCCGGCGGCGCAAATCCGGCCGCGAAATTCAGGGCCGTCCGCTGGCCCCTCAAAAGGCGCCGGGTCAGGCGCCGGACAAAGCCCATGCAGGCACGGCCGGTCAGCGTCACAGCGAAGTCTCACCAAAAGCCGCTCAAGCCGGAGGGGGCTCAGCGCCGGCAATGCGCAGGCATGCCGATGATCTCTATGCCGCACTTGATCTGGGCACCAACAACTGCCGGCTCTTGATTGCGCAGCCGACACGGCCAGGCCAGTTCAGGGTTGTCGATGCGTTCTCCCGCATTGTCCGGTTGGGCGAAGGGCTCGACGCCACCGGTGAATTGTCGCAGGACGCCATGGACCGGGCCGTCGAGGCGTTGAAGGTCTGCGCCGGAAAGCTGAAAAACCGCCCCGTCCGCCGCCATCGTCTGATCGCCACCGAAGCCTGCCGTTCGGCGCGCAATGGTGAAGAATTTCTGGCGCGCGTGCTGCGCGAAACCGGTCTTGATCTCGAAATCGTCACCCGCGAAACCGAAGCCAGGCTTGCGGTTGCGGGTTGCTCTTCGCTGGTAGGCCGGGAAACCGACGGTCTGGTGCTGTTCGATATTGGCGGCGGCTCTTCCGAGATTGCCATGATCGACCTGACAGAAAACCGGTCGAACCGGCTGGCCAATCACATCAAGGCCTGGACCTCGCTGCCGGTTGGCGTCGTCACCTTGTCGGAGCGCCACGGCGGCTGCCTGGTAACACCTGCCGTTTTCCAGGCGATGGTCGCGGAAGTTGATGTCATGCTGGCTGATTTCGACCCTCCGCCTCTGCCTGCCTTTTCAGGGCTTGCCGAGAGCCGGATTCACCTGCTGGGCACATCGGGGACTGTGACGACACTCGCCGGTCTGCATCTTGATCTGCCGCGCTATGACCGCCGCAAGGTGGATGGCTTGTGGCTGTCGAATGAGGATGTTGATCTGATGCTCGACAGGCTGTTGTCCTGGGATTTCGAGGCCCGCGCCGCCAATCCCTGCATCGGGGCTGACCGCGCCGATCTGGTGCTTGCCGGTTGCGCCATACTGCAGTCGATTCGCAAACGCTGGCCATCGCAGCGGATGCGTGTCGCCGACCGCGGACTGCGCGAGGGACTGCTTAATGAAATGATGGCGTCCGATGGCGCCTGGCGGCGAAGCGGACGGAATTTCCGCTACCGCAACCAGCGGTCGGCCCAAGAGGAAAAAACATGACCCGTCCTCCATCAGGACCCACCGGGCGCAAGCTCGGACAGAAGGTAAAACGCAAGAGCAAGCTCAAGGCGTCCTCGCGGCGCTGGATCGAGCGGCATCTCAACGATCCCTACGTCCAGCAGGCCAAGCAGGAAGGCTATCGCTCGCGTGCAGTCTACAAGCTTCTGGAAATCGACGAGAAGCACAAGATCCTCGACAAGGCGAAGCGGATCATCGATCTGGGGGCTGCCCCTGGCGGCTGGTCTCAGATTTCCGCGCAGGTCACCGATTCCACCGATGAAGACCCAAAGGTTGTGGCTATTGATTTTCTCGAGATGGATGGTCTAGCCGGCGTCAAGTTCCTGCAGATGGACTTTCTCGATGATGCTGCCCCGCAGGCCCTGAAAGATGCCCTGGGAGGCGCGCCCGACGTTGTGTTGTCGGACATGGCAGCGCCAACCACCGGTCATCAGCGCACGGATCATCTTCGAACCATGCATCTGTGTGAGGTGGCGGCGCATTTCGCCATCGAAGTGCTGACCCCGGGCGGCCATTTTCTTGCCAAGACGTTTCAGGGCGGCACCGAGAATGATCTGCTGACCCTGCTCAAGCAGAACTTCAAATCGGTGGTGCACATCAAGCCGCCGTCGTCGCGGGCGGAATCTGTCGAGATGTTCGTTCTCGCCAAAGGCTTCAAGGGCCGCAGCAATCCGGACTTAACTGCGGACGGGTGAGGCGGCGCGCGAACCAGCCTGTTTGAGCGAATGCCCCGAGACAGCATCGCCGGCATTGGGCGGCAATGCCAGAAACGGGATGATGGCAATGGCTGTGATCGCAGCCACCACGAAGAATGCGGTGTGAAACGCGCCCAGATTGAGAACCCCGCCATTCAGTGCGCTGGCGACTTCGATAATGCCGCCGGCAACAGCCACTCCGATGGCGATGGACACCTGCTGGAATGCCGATGTGAAGGCCGTGGCCTGGGCTGCGGTTTCCGGGGCGATCTCGGAGAAAGTCAGAGCATTGACCGAGGTGAAGAACATCGACCGGACCAGCCCGCCCAAGAACAGGATCAGCAGAATCAGTGCGATCGGTGTGGCGGGGCTGAACAAGCCGTTGACGGCTATCGAAAGCGCCGCGCCTGCTGCTGATAGAAGCAGCGTGAGGCGAAATCCGATGAAACCGAGAATGCGCTTGATGACGAACTTCATCATGATCGCACCGGCGGCGGAAATGAACGTGATCATGCCGGACTGGAACGGCGTCATGCCAAATCCCAGTTGCAGCATCAATGGCAGCAGAAAGGGAACAGCGCCCGCGCCGACGCGAAACAGGTTCGAACCAAGCTGGGACAGGGCAAAAGTCCGGTTTCTGAAAAGTTTGGGGTCAAGCAGCGGTTTCGGATGGGACCTGGCGTGTCTGAGATAGGCCAGCAATGACAGGATGCCACCAGCGGTTGCGGCGATACCCCAGACCGGCGGCAGAACCGGCAGGCTGACCACCGACAGACCGAACACGATGCCCGAGGCTGCGCCGCCCGAGAGCAGGAAACCAAGCCAGTCAACCTTCTCACGCAGACGCACGCCATCGTCCGGCAGGACCCTGAGCGCAAAGATGATTCCCGCAAGTCCGATGGGAATGTTGATCAGGAAGATCCAGTGCCAGCTCAGGAACGTGGTCAGGAATCCGCCCACGGGAGGGCCGACCATCGGGCCGACAAGTGCCGGGATTGTCAGCCAGGCCATGGCGCTGACCAGCTGTGATTTCTCGGTTGATCTGAGCAGCACCAGCCGGCCGACCGGAGTCATCATGGCCCCGCCCATGCCTTGCAGGAACCGCGAGATGACGAATTCCAGGAGGCTGCCTGAAGCCGCACAGGCAATCGAGCCTGCAAGGAACACCCCGATGGCGATGGCAAAAATCCGCCGCGCGCCGAACCGGTCAGCCATCCAGCCGGAAATCGGAATGAACACCGCAAGCGAGACCAGATACGCTGTGAGCGCCAGCTTGAGCGAGATCGGGCTGGTGTCAATATCGGCTGCGATGGCCGGCAAGGCGGTGGCGATGACGGTGGAGTCCATCTGCTCCATGAAAAGGGCGACGGCCAGAACGAGCGGTATCGAGCGGTTCACGATGAATATCCATTGGTGCGGGAGACGCTTTTCAGCCTTCGACCGCTCTTGAAACAAGCACTTTGTTCTACAGGAAAATATCGCCACCGAAAGGGTGACAGACCATCAACTGCTGCCGGTGAATGGCGTTCACCCGGTTGAAGCTTCGGTTTGGCTCAGATACGGCTCCTGATAGGCTGCTTTCTCGGCGATGGTCCGGAACACCGCATTATCAATTCGTTTTCCGCCAGTTTATCCGGCTCTGGCGGAGATATATAGAGTTCCCATCGCAAGCATGTACTTTAATCCCAAGGGCGCTAAACCAATGACAAAACTGACCATTGTTGCAAGCATCAAGGCCAATCCTGACCAAATCGGCCTATTGAAAGCGGAGTTGGAAAAGTTGGTGGCTGTGAGCCGCGCCGAACCCGGCTGCATCAACTACGACCTGCATCAGGACAACGAAAATCCGGCGCATTTCATGTTTTACGAAAACTGGGAATCGCGCGGCCACTGGCAGACCCACATGAAAGCCCCGCATCTCGCTGCCTATGCGGCCGCGACTCAGGGTGCTGTCGCTGAAGCTACTCTTATCGAGATGACACACATCAGTTGATGTGTTCCGCACCAACCAGGAGATTACACAATGAAAGCCGTTGCTCTTACTCACTACCTTCCTGTCACGGATCCGAACGCTTTTCTTGACGTGGATCTGCCCAAGCCGGTGCCGTCCGGGCGCGATATTCTTGTTGCGGTGAAGGCTGTGTCGGTCAATCCTGTGGACACCAAGGTCCGGGCCCCGAAAGACACAGTCGAGGAAACGCCGCGTGTCATCGGCTATGATGCCTCCGGCATCGTTGAAGCTGTCGGTGCTGACGTCACGCTGTTCAAGGCCGGGGACGAAGTCTATTACGCCGGTGATATCACACGCTCGGGCACCAACCAGGAATTCCATCTGGTCGATGAGCGCATTGTCGGCTTCAAGCCCAAGAGTCTGGGTTTTGCCGAAGCGGCGGCATTGCCGCTGACGACGATCACCGCCTATGAAGCATTCTTCGACCGTCTCGGTATCGATCGTGATGGAGCTGACAAGGGACAATCCATTCTCATCATCGGTGCTGGGGGTGGGGTCGGCTCAATCGGCATTCAGCTGGCCAAGGCCGCAGGACTGGTTGTTATCGCCACGGCTTCACGGCCGGAAACAACTGCCTGGGTCAAGCAACTCGGTGCAGATCACGTGGTCAATCACCGCGAGGATATGGTCGCACAGGTTCGCGCTCTCGGCTTCCAGCATGCCGATCACATTGCCATTTTCAACGACATGCGCCATTGGGATACGGCGGTTGAACTGATCCGCCCGCAAGGCGGCATTGTCTCCATAGACAACACCGATCAGCCGATGCCGATGGCAGGCATGAAGATGAAGTCTGCAAGCCTTCACTGGGAGTTCATGTTTGCCCGCGCCATGCACCAGACACCGGACATGATCGAGCAACACAAACTGCTCACCTATGTCGCGGCGGAAATCGATGCCGGTCGCATTCGCACCACGCTGGATACAGTCCTGAGCCCGATCAACGCCGAGACCATGCGCAAGGCGCACGCTCTTATTGAAACGGGCACTGCCAAGGGAAAGGTTGTCGTCGAAGGGTTCTGATCATCCCGGACTGATTTCAGCCGTGACCGGGCAGCCCGCCGGGGTATAGGACAAGGCCCGGGCGCCAATGCCCGGGTTTTCTTTGCTGCGGAACCGGAAAGTGTGCGCCGCAGCGAATTTCGGTGATCAAACGCTTTCCGGCTCTTTCATAAGCCCGGGAAGCGTGGTACTTGCCGCTGCCAACGCGAGATACCCGAAACAGCACCGGGCAGCCCGGTTTGGGCGGCCCCGAACACACGGAGCCGACAGGCGATGGCAACCATAATCCAATCCATTACCGGCGTAGAAGCGCTGACTTTTGACGATGTGCTGCTGCAGCCCGCTCATTCCGAAGTGATGCCCGGCCAGGTCAATATAGCCACCCGCATCGCCCGCGATATTGATCTCAATCTGCCGATCATTTCGTCGGCCATGGACACCGTCACCGAGGCACGGCTCGCCATTGCCATGGCGCAAGCAGGCGGGATCGGTGTCATCCACCGCAACCTGACCCCTGAGGAGCAGGCCGAACAGGTCCATCAAGTCAAGAAATTCGAAAGCGGCATGGTCGTCAATCCGGTGACCATCAGCCCTGATGCGCCGCTGGCCGAGGCGCTGGCATTGATGAAGGCGCACGGCATTTCGGGTATTCCGGTTGTCGAGCACCGTGGCGGTGCGAGCGACCCGGGGCATCTGGTGGGCATCTTGACCAACCGCGACGTGCGGTTTGCGACGGATCCGGGCCAGAAGATCCATGAACTCATGACCCATGAGAACCTGGTCACGGTCAAGGAAAGCGTTGAGCAGACTGAAGCCAAGCGTCTGCTGCACAGCCACCGCATTGAAAAGCTGGTGGTGGTTGACGGCGACGGACGCTGCGTCGGCCTGATCACCGTCAAGGATATCGAAAAATCGCAGCTTAATCCGCATGCCTCCAAGGACGAGCAGGGTCGTCTGCGCGCTGCCGCGGCAACGTCGGTTGGCGAGGACGGCTTCGAGCGCGCCGAGCGGCTGATTGCCGCCGGTGTCGACCTGCTTGTGATCGACACGGCACATGGCCATTCCCAACGGGTACTCGACGCGGTCACCCGCGCCAAGAAGCTGTCCAACTCGGTTCGCATCATGGCCGGAAACGTGGCGACCGCGGAAGGCACCAGGGCACTGATTGATGCCGGTGCTGACGCCGTCAAGGTCGGTATCGGGCCAGGCTCCATCTGCACGACCCGCATCGTTGCTGGCGTCGGCGTGCCGCAGCTGTCAGCCATCATGAGCGCTGTCGATGAAGCCCAGAAGCATGGAATTCCTGTGATCGCGGACGGCGGCATCAAGTTTTCCGGAGATCTGGCCAAGGCAATCGCCGCCGGTGCTTCCGCGGTCATGGTCGGCTCACTGCTGGCCGGCACCGATGAGAGCCCGGGCGAGGTCTATCTGCATCAGGGCCGTTCGTTCAAGGCCTATCGCGGCATGGGATCCGTGGGCGCCATGGCGCGCGGCTCTGCCGATCGCTATTTCCAGGCCGAGGTTCGCGACACGCTGAAGCTCGTGCCCGAAGGCATTGAAGGTCAGGTTCCCTACAAGGGACCGGTATCCGGTGTCCTGCACCAGCTCGCCGGCGGCCTCAAGGCGGCGATGGGCTATGTCGGCGCACCTGACCTGCAGAACTTCCACGAGCGGGCCACCTTCGTCCGCATTTCCGGCGCGGGCCTGCGTGAAAGTCACACCCATGATGTGACCATCACACGGGAAAGCCCGAATTATCCCGGCTCGATGTAATGAAACGCCTGTGGCCCGGCTGGCTCTTGTGTGTGCTCACAGCCGGGCTATTCGCCTATATGTTCTTTGTGGATGTGCCCGCCATCAGCGCCATGTTGGGTGGGATGGCGCTGCCTGACGCGGTTATGCTGGGTTACGGTGATGCGGAAGCGCGCGCCTTGTACCAGGCTTTTGCGGCTGATTTCACCGCTGCCGGCGCCCAGGGGCGGCAAAGCGCTTCAGCAGCCTATCTGGCCATGCATGCGCGAGTCGATCTGCTGCTTCCGCCCTTGCTGGCGATGAGCCTGGCATTCTGCGGCTTTGCGTCCTTGCATACAGGTCAGAATAAGACGCAAACGCCACGGGCGATCAGCGTCGGGGTCGGTCTGGTGATGGCGCTGGCCTTTACCTATCTGGCCTGTGATTTCATTGAAAACGCGGTGGCTGATGCGATGTTCGGCCCTCAGGCACTCACGACCGGCTTCAATGGCCAGTTGGTGGTCGTTCTCAAGGTGCTGACGATGGGCAAATTTGCAACCCTGTTCATGGCCGTAGGTTTGATCGCCGCACTCTGGATTGCACGGTTCAACCGGGCGCGCCGATCGGATGCGCCCGGCGTCTGATCGGATCGATTTCAGAGGTAGAGGGCCGTAGTGCCTGTGTGCCGGATGTTGGTTTCATCATCTTGATCCCCGTAGCCCCAGCGATCCTCAGATAACGATGTCTTGTCGTGGTCGGCATCCGCAGGATCAGGTTCGGCGTCGGTTTCCACGGTAGAGGATGTGGGGGTGCCTCCCGGCGTGGCCGCGCTTTTTGCTGCCTCGATTGCAGCCTTCACTTCCGCCAATGTGACATCGTCTTCCGCCGCCCCTTCAATGAAGTCCCTGGCTTCATTGAGGGTGTCGTAGGCCTTGGCGGTCTTGATGTCGGACTTGTCCTCTTCCTTTGTCTCCTCATCCACTTCGTCGTAAGGCTTGACGTCTTCGATGTCCTGTTTGGTCTCTTCGACCGAATGCAAGCCCTTGGCGGCATCACCCAGCCGCTGCATTGCCTTGCTGCCGTCTGTGCCGGCGAGCGCATTGGAAATAATCGAGCGGAGTTTGTCGTTTTCCTTCCCGTCAGGATCGACAAATGCCGTCAAAATGTCCTTAGCGTTCATCGTGCCCAGATCGAAGCCGATCATCTGCTCGAGATATTTGGTGATCTTCTTGTCATTCGACAGAACGTCAAGATCAAGCGTCATCAGCATCCTGGCGGCTGTGGCCTGCAGGGATTGCCCGCCTTGGGAGAAATTGTCGAGCGAGGTCCGAAGCCCATCCCTGACGTCGGCTTCCATGCCTTTCAGGCTGTCTGCAAGTTGGCTGCTCACGGCCGGAGCGTTGCCGGCGGTATCGCCAACCAGTTCCTTCTCGACAGTATCGATCTCCTCGCCCACATATTTCGCCAGATAGGTGAAAATCTTCGTTCGCACTTCGGATGCCGTTTGGTGGTCGCCGAAGTAATAGGCATTGAGTTTCTGCGTTGCCTGGGTGTCATAACCCGGAGTCACGGCGACAGTCGGCGTCGTCAATGCCGAGTCCGGCTGATTGGATTCGCGCAGGCGCGCCTGGTCGGTCACGATCGATTGCATGATCGAAAGCGCTGGGGTGAGCGCTGCCTTGGCAGTTGGTGTCCACATCGGCTCATCGCAAATTCAAATAAATATGTGTGATAAAATAATCCTGCCTTGGTTAAGCATCGATTAACAAGAGCGCAGCCTATACCGTCCGGCGCCCAACCTTGTAGTCCTCCTTGATCCCCTCTAGGTTGACCCCGAATTTTCCAAACCAGGCAGTCCCTTCATGACCTCATCCACCGCAATCTTCTGGCCGGTTCTGGCCCAGGTCCTGTTGACCTATGTGGTCTACCTGACGGTTTCCGCGCGGCGTATCGGTGCGATAAAGGCGGGTACCGCCAAGGTGTCGGATTTCAAGGTTCCGTCGATCGAGCCGGAGCCAAGCGCAACGGCGGCCCGCAATCTGTCGAACCAGTTCGAACTGCCAGTGCTGTTTTTTGCAGCCTGCATTTCATTGTTTGTAACGGGGGCGGCCGGACTTGCCGCACTTTTCGCGGCCTGGGCCTTCGTCCTGGCACGGGTCGCTCACGCCTATATCCATCTGACCAGCAACCGGGTCAGGGTCCGCCGTTCGCTGTTTATTGTCAGTTTTGGCATCAACCTTATACAGTGGCTATTGCTGGCAGTTCATATCGCCTGACGACGGGCGCAGCGAACCTCGCCGATAACTTTACATCTTGCGCGGATCGCGGCCTGCGGCCACGGCATCGAGATAGTGTCCTGAAAAATCTGTTCTGATCTCGCACCAAAGCAAGTTGTGGTCCGAGAGTTGGTGCTTGCGGTAATATTTGCGGAAATAGTCGGCTGCCTTGTCTTCGCTGCGCGCCGTTCCGTCCCTGCCGTGGGTTATCTTCTTGATCCCGGATTTGGCGGCGTAGTGATCTGCATCCTCACTCCGATAAACGCTGTCGAATATGCTCAGAACGCCCGAAGCGCCAAGTTTCACCCGCTTTTCAGCGAGTTTGAAGACAATCTGGTCATAGTGGTGCTTGCCCGAAAGGCTGGTGGCCGCATCCCGTATGCCATCGGTGGTGATGAACCCCGCATCCAGCAGGGCTTTCATGGTCCTGTGTTCGGGGCTGATGATGTTGAAGTCACCAAGCAGGATCATGTTGGCATCGGTGCCGGAACTGCGCTTTTCCGATTTCTGAACATCGGCAAGGAAGGCTGCAATCTTTTCGATTTCGCTCCGGCGCTGTTCCATTTCGGGGGAACTGTCAGCAGATTTGCCGTAATAGATATGCACGGTGCAGAGCTTGAAGCGAAACCAGCCGGACTGGAACGTGACCGCGAAAGGGGTTCGCGCAAATTGCAGCTTACGGGTCGCGTTCTCCTGGTCAGGGGCGACAATCTCCTGGCCCTCGGGCAGGACGATTTCTCCGGCTTCGCGCAGGAACCTGACCTTTGCCTTGCGGTAGACGAAGGCCAGGCGTTCGCGGTTGCCGCTCGCATCGGTTAGAATGTAGTCCCAGTCACTGCCGAGATAGCGCTGCATCAGCAGCTCGAATTTCCGCAGGTCGTGATTGACCTCCTGTATCGCCACAAGATCGAAATGGTCGATGATCTCGGCGATGTAGAGCAGCGATTCCGTTGTCCGGTCATAGGATCCGCCATCGGAAAAATGCATGATGTTCCAAGTGGCCAGCCTCAGCGAGTTGGCATCGGTGCGGTCGTATATATCCGCATCGAGCTGCTCTTTCAGCGCCTTTAACCTCTCGGCCACAAAAGCTCTGTGCCCATCGGGCTTGATGTAGCGAATGGATGAAATGAACGACATCGACATTTCCTCTTTCAGCTCTGCACTGAAACAGTATAGCCGAATTACATTACGGCGTAAGTCTATCGCGGTCTTTGTTCATCCGAAATTCTCAAGACCTGTTCTGCGCAAGATAAGCAACATGACGATCCTCATTGCCGAATTTCCCCTTACCAGGCAGGTGTCACGGCAAGATCCGGCCGCGGCCGCTTGTCCCGGCGAGCCGAGGAACCCGGAGCCGCCGACATCTGCTTTTCATCAGTTCCCACGGGGGTGATGTTGTCGAGGCTGGCGGCGATATGACCGCAAATGGCGTTGACCAGTGCGGTGGGTGCACCCGGTCTCTTCATCAATCCTATTTGCGCCGGCTGAAGCGCCGGGAAACCTTCAGCTGCTGAGAGGATGCGCATTCCGGGCCGAACGGCGCACTCAGGAAGAAGGGAGACAGCAAGCCCCGACAACACGGCTGAAGCGACAACCGTCGCCGACCAGCTGGTGAACAGCACCTGGTAATCGCGGCCAGCCGAATCCAGCGCCGAACAGGCCAGGTTCCGCCACAGGCAGGAACGCCGCCCGACGGCCAGTGGCACCACCGGGTCTTCGTGCACGGTGTGGTTCATCGAGGTCACCCAGTACAGCGGCTCAGTTCGAACAACTTCCGAGGAACGGGCACGCGGATTGTGTGTGACCAGCGCAACATCAAGCTCGCCGCGGGCCAGTCTGGCAGCGAGTTCTCCGGACGGCTCACACTCGATATAGAGTTCGACATTCGGATTGGTCTTGGCAAACCGGGCAATGATGGCCGGCATGTAGCGGTCGGCATAATCATCCGGTGTGCCGATCCGGATCGAGCCTTCAAGCTGTTGATCGTCAAAGGCCGCGATGGTTTCGTTGTTGAGCCGGATGATGCGCCGCGCATAGCCCAGCATGCGTTCTCCGTCTTCACTCAGCCGGTTGAGCCTGCCATCGCGAATGAACAGTGTCTTGCCAACCCGTTCCTCCAGCCTGCGCATCTGCATCGAGACTGCACTCTGGGTCTTGAACACCTTGTCTGCCGCACGTGTGAAGCTTCCTGTGTCAACAATGGCAACGAAGGTTTGCAGCTGGTCGATATCGAGTGGCGCGGGCATCTCGGCCTCCTATCAATAGTTCTGATGATAAGGATTAGAAACATTCGCTGGTATGATCAATCGTTTTTTGAGAAACCAATGCTGCAAGTAGGGTTTTGCGCCGCCACCCAATCGAACGGCGCTGACACAGTCAAGGAACACTGCCATGAACGTCCGCAGTCTCACGGCCACCCGGTCGGCTGTCCATACGTTGAGTTTCGGCTCGAATATCCGGAATTTGCTGCTCACCATCGCCGGCAACGCGCGACCGCTGGCCAAAGCCATGTTCAATCGACGTCTCGCCCGCAAGATTGAAGAGCTGTCGGACCATGAGTTGTCCGATATCGGCTTGACCCGTGATGACGTCCGTCACGGTTTTGCGATGCCGTTCACCGCTGATCCGACGGTCGAGCTGGCCCGCCGCGCGCGCCTCAACAGCTACTTCTGATCTTTAACTTGAAGGTCCCCTGCGGGATACTGCCCTGTATCCCGCTTTTTCCCGGCCGCAGCCACAACTCCACGAGTTTGCGCGGCCGGGCTTTTCTTTGGGGCATTACCGCTGCCGGTTCATGCCTTGAAGATACTGATCGAATATAGATTCCATGTTTTTCTGGTATCCCTTCTGCACTTCCTTGCCCGAATCGAACATCTGACCGAACAAGTCGTCATAGGGATTGCGTTTGCGGCCTGAAGGCATGCGGTCCGGATCGGGTTGCTGCTCCGGCTCAGGGGCTTGCCGTGTCTGGCCGCCGCCCATGGCGCCGCCGAGCATGTCCTGAAAGATCTGTCCCAGCGGATTGTCGCCAAATGGAGTGTTCCCGCCCTGTGGCGCTTGACGCTGCGTCGCACCGCCAAACATGCCCTCGAGGATTTGCCCCAGCGGATTGTCCATCGGTGAGGCTTTCGGCGCCGGTTTGGCCTGACCGCCACCCATGCCCTGACGCATCATTTCGGAAATCAGATCTCCGATCGGGTTGGACCCGCTCATGGCGTTTGCACGGCCCTGGCCGGTGGATTGCTTGAACAGGCCGCCCATGATCGAGGATGCGAGCACCGGCAGCATCTGCTTGATTATTTCCTGGCCAATGCCTGTCGCCGCTTCGGCCTGGGCAGCCACCGCCCGGCTGACCTCTTTGGATCCGAACAGATGGCCGAGAATGCCGTTGCCCTCCTGCTTTCCTTGCGGGCTGAAGGCATTCTGCATGTCTTCAAAATACTGAGCGTGATTGCCTCCAGCCAGCGCCGAAAGAAAATTCGACATGTCCATCGGGTTCGAGGCATTTCGCTTCAAACCAGTGGAAAAGGCTGGCATCAGCGCTGCCATCGCCTGCTCCATCTGCGCCTCGTTCAAGCCAAACTGCTTGGCCATTGCGCGCAAGGCTTCGCCGTTCTGCGCATTCATCATCATGTCGTAAAGCGGCATCATCGGATTTTGTCTCTCCTCCATTGCCAAATGCATGGCGTAAGAAAAGACTATACCGCCCGGAGCTGTGTGCCTAGGGCGGCGTTTGGGTGTCTTTACGGGAGCCGCATTGATGAGGTGCGGTTGGACTCAGTAAGCGTAGTCTGAGAACACGGGGTCGACGGACCCGCTCCAGCGGCCGTTGTAAAGTGCCAGCATTTCCTCGGCCAGCGTTGTCCCGCGTGCGATGCTTTCCTCGAGAGGTGCGAGGAAATGGCTCTCATCATTGTCCTCGGAATTCAGGCGCGCCCGGTTGACCAGACCGCGCCGGGAAATACCAAGCACGTCGCGGCCGATGTCACGCAGCGATTGCCCTTTGATCTTCGCGTTCAGGCCATCGCGCGGTGTAGTGTCGCGCAATCCGTTGACCTCTTCGAGAGTCCAGTCGCGGGTCAATGTCAGTGCGTCCTGAATGGCGCTTTCATCATAGAGAAGCCCGACCCAGAATGCCGGCAGGGCGCAGATCCGCCGCCAGGGGCCGCCGTCAGCCCCGCGCATTTCGATGAAGCGTTTCAGACGCGCGTCGGGAAACAGCGTTCCCAGATGGTTGGTCCAGTCGCCCATGGTGGGATAAGGCTGCGCCAATTCGCCCTTGAGCGCGCCATTCATGAACTGCCGGAATGTCACATGCGTCGCTTCATGGTAACGGCCGTCACGCAGGATGAAATACATCGGCACATCCAGCGCCCATTCGACATAGTCCATGAAACCGAAATCATCTGAATAGACAAACGGCAACTGGCCCGAACGCTGATTGTCGGTGTCACGCCAGATGTCGCCACGCCAGGACACCAGCCCGTTGGGCTTGCCTTCGGTAAAGGGCGAGGCAGCGAACAGTGCTGTGGCCAGCGGCTGCAGCTTCATTCCAAGCAGCATCTTGCGCCGCATGTCGGCTTCCGACGAGAAATCGAGGTTCACCTGGATGGTGCAGGTCCGGTACATCATGTCGAGTCCCTGGCTGCCGACCTTCGGCATGTAGCGGGTCATGATGTCGTAGCGTGATTTCGGCATTTTCGGTGTTTCGGCCAGTGACCAGGCGGGGCTTCCGCCCATGCCGAGAAACCTGATGCCCAGCGGTTCGGCGATTTCCTGCAGTTGCGCCAGATGCGCATTCGATTCGCGGCAGGTCTGGTGGATGGTCTCAAGCGGCGCGCCGGACAGCTCGAATTGCCCGCCCGGTTCCAGGCTGATCGCGCCAGCACCTGTCGGCTCGACAAGCCCGATGATCTTGTCCGCGTCGATGATGGGCTCCCAGCCGAGCATCGACGCCATGCCTTCAAGCAGCGCCTTGATCGAGCGCTCACCCTCATAAGGAACAGGCTGATGGGTTTCTCTGAAGAACCCGAATTTTTCATGTTCCGTGCCGATCCGCCAGTTTTCCTGCGGCTTGCAGCCTGCAGCCATCCAGCCTGCCAGATCGTCTACCGAGCTGATCGGGGTGTCATCGGTGGTGTCGCGCGCCATGTCTGGCCCTTTTTCATCTCATAGGCGCGATCTCAAACCACGCATCCTGAAGCTGATTGGACCGGAACCGGTCCACCATGCAAGCGAAAATCCTTGATCTTGGGATCAAAGAAGTTTGATCAGCAGCGGCCGGGCAATCCTACCAGTCGCCTATTGTCATTTGCACTGCAGTCAAGGCGGCCACCGCCGCCGTGTCGGCCCGCAATATGCGCGGACCCAGTGGTATCGGCGTCACAAAAGGCAGGGCTGTCAGCATGTCCCGTTCCCGTTCGGAAAATCCCCCTTCAGGCCCGACCAGAAGCGCCAGATCCTTCTCCTCAATATCGCTCAGGATCCTGGCGGGATTGTTTCCTGCCTGGCTTTCATTGCAGAAAATGATCCGCCGCGCCGGGTCCCAGTCCGAAAGCATTGCTTCGAGCTTCACCGCTTCGCCAAGTTCCGGGATCGCGAGATTGCCGCACTGCTCGGCAGCTTCCAGAATGTTGGCTGCAAGCCGTGCGTCATTCACCTTGTGCAACTGGGTATGATCGGTGAACACCGGTATGATCCTGCGAACACCCATTTCGGTGGCCTTTTGCACGAGATAGTCCAGCCGGCCGACCTTCAGCGGAGCAAACAGAAAATCCAGCCGTGGCTGCGCAGGCTGCTCGCGGGTCTGCGCTCCAATCTCCAGATTTGCCGATTTCCGGCCCTCGGGTCTCAGTGTCGCACCATGCTCGCCGTCGCGACCGTTGAACACCAGAACCTCGGCGCCATCCGCCAGCCGAAGAACGGTCATCAGGTAATGCGCCTGCTCCCGGCCCAGCGGCACAAGCGAGCCAGCGGAGAGCGGAACATCGAGGTAAAGCCGTTGAAGTTTGTAGTTTGCGCGCATCCGGATCTTCTTGCTCAAGCCGTTTCCAAGATCAAGGGGCGGGGATCCATGCCCGCGAATGAAACGCCGGGCCATAGCCATGGGCCAGCGCTCCGATCGTTGAGGGTGGGGTGGCGAGATGGATCGGCTCGCCCGAAAGCGCATCAATATCCATCGGTGTGCCGTATCCCTCAAACGACCATGGCAGAAGCCTGCCACCGCGCAGCGCATAATAAATGCCACTTTGTTGGATCATAGCGCCATCGGGAAGGGAAGAGATCGCAACCATTGAAATCATTCGCTCCGGCGCATCAGGGAGCCGTTTGCGCTCGGGGGCAAGCAGAGCGTCCATAGCCGGTGCGGATAGGTGCTGTTCGACCCGGCTACTGGCCAGTGCAGCTGCAAAGGCGAGCGCGTCTCGCCGCCGGCATTCGAAACAGGGCCTGTGCCCGGCGGCCAGCGCGGTGA
>CAXBIE010000045.1:0-41826 GCA_963975635.1 uncultured Hoeflea sp.
CGGACGGAAAGTCCGCGTGGATAGATCTTCTGGACCTGGGCATCGGTAACCCAGGGCAGCTCGATAAGCTTTTCGCGCGCCATATGGGCATTGATTGCCACGACCGAAGTCGAGCCGTCGAGGCCCAGCTGCTGCAGGATATCGATATCGGATGTCTCGACATTGCCGCTGACATGCACATCTTCGAGCGCGAATCCCGCGCCCGTGGTGACAGCCTGGGTCACGGCCTGGGTGTGACCGCCAAGCGCCATTCCGTAAAAACCAGTGGCTGCAAAAAAGGCAACAGCGGCAACAGAGCCGGCATGCGGGCGAATGCCGACCCGGCCGGTTGCGAGCGCCATGGCGTAGCGCGCCGGACGGCGCAGGAAACGTGGCAGAACAAACGCGCCGGAAAACGCACTGCGTCCCGACGAGTTGACCGCTGAAGCGGCTCTGCCCTTGTTTCCCTTTATCGACGACACGACGCGTCCTCCACCATCCAGCTGACGAATTCAACAAACGAATGCCCTGCCTGCAGGGCCATTTCTGGCGCCAGAGACGTCGGTGTCATGCCGGGTTGGGTGTTGACTTCGAGCCAGATGACCTCTCCTTCTTCGGAGAAACGGTCATCATAGCGAAAATCAGACCTGCTCACGCCGCGGCAGCCGATCGCTTGATGCGCCTTCAAAGCCAACTTACGTATTTTTTGGTAAACAATTGGTGAAATTTCCGCCGGACAAACGTGTTTAGAGCCCCCGGCAACGTATTTTGAATCATAATCATAAAAGCTGTGTCCTTGCGGCACTATCTCGGTGACCGCCAGCGCCACGTCGCCCATGATCGTGCAGGTCAGTTCGCGTCCGGCGACGTAGCGCTCGACCATGACCGTGTCGCCATATTTCCACTCTTTCGAGGTAATCACCTGCGGCGGGTGCGACTGGCCTTCACTGACAATGACGACGCCGAAACTCGACCCTTCATTGACCGGCTTGACCACATAGGGCGGCTGCATCGGATGCGCCGAAGTGAAGTCGTGGCGGTTCATAACTTTGGATTCGGCGACAGGAATGCCCACGGCTTTTGCAACGATTTTCGACAGCCGCTTGTCCATCGCCAGCGCCGACGCGGTAACCCCTGAATGGGTGTAGGGAATGCCGAGATATTCAAGCACGCCCTGAATGGTGCCGTCTTCGCCGTAAGGCCCATGCAGCGCATTGAAGCAGACATCGGGCTTGAGCTCGGCCAGGACCGAGGCCACATCCGGACCGACATCGACACGGGTAACCTGATAACCGCCTTCTTCCAGCGCATCGGCACAGGCCGATCCCGAGGAGAGGCTGACCGGCCGCTCGGAGGAAAACCCGCCCAAAAGGACGGCCACGTGTTTTTTTGCAGTCTCAGCGATCATGCCATTTCCTCGTGCCGAAGCGTCTCCGATGCTGGATGGACCTCACACAGGCGTCCCGGAGCTTTCTCATTCAATTCATGTGCAGCGCAAAACCGGCAAGAATCCGGCGCGCTACCCCTCAACATACAAAATGAAGATTGCGCCAAACCGTCCGGATCTGCGGATGACCCGCCGTCTCGCGGTCACGTCATCTCGGAAGTCTCAAGCCGCCAAGCCTCGCAGGAGAGAATTCAAAAAGGGCAAGACAACCAATCCGGAGTCAACCCGTTCAAGCAGCAGACCTGGCACGCGCGGTCCGCGAGACGCCCGGCTTTCAGTGTCGGCATCCCGGTCAGAAACTTCTCCGGTTCACCGGTTACAACACACTGGACACACCAGTGCGGCAAAAAAGATGACAGCAAATTCACCCGGGCAGACTTCGATCGCCACTTGAATGAGCAAATTTTATTCAACAATTCCTGACCTATTCACAGGCCAAGCCGCAACCAAAATGCGCAGCTGGACTGCAGGCTGAACTATCGGGACAAAATGCAGACCCGTTAAACATGTGTTTTCACCTTAGTTGCTAGTATCCCGCAGTTGAGATGAATGGTTTGCGCGGCTTCGCAATATTGGTTGGGATAGGTCACCTTATGAACATCGGTAAAATTATCGACCTTTTCAGATTTTCGGCTGATCCATTTCGACAACAGGCCTTGGCCAACGCCTATACGCCGATCATTCGCTCGGTGCTAATGATTGGGTGCGCTTATTACATCTACGTCACATGGAGTCATTGGCAGGACGAAACCGGCCGGTCCCTGGCCATACTGGGATCCATAAGCGCCCTGACGGCATTCAGTTACTACGTTCTCAGGCAATATGCCCTTGCTGGGAAACTGATTTCGCTGCGGCGGCTGGAATTGGCAAGCGTGGCGATGAACCTGCTCATGTACATGAATGTACTGAGTTACTTCACGATCAATTTCGAACAGGCCAAGCTTGTCTATTTCGCCTTGATGGCAGTAATTTTCTCGACAACCGGTGTGACGCTGCGCGGCACGCTGTTCAGCGTATTTGTATCCCTTGCAACACTATACTGGTTTGCTTCCGGCCTTTCGAACCAGGTATTCACGCAGTATGTCTCCATTGGCGTCGCCACGGCCTTCGCCTCATTCAGCATGGCTTCCTTGTTGCGGAAGGCTATCCTCCAGCAGATTGATGCGCGCCTGCTTGCCGACGAGCTGGCTTCAAAGGCGCGGCGCCTGGCCGACACCGATATGCTGACCGGCATCCCGAACCGGCGCGCCATATTCGATAAAATCGACTACCTGGTCGAACAGCGCAGGCCCTTCTGGATGGGAATTTTCGATCTCGATGGCTTCAAGGCAATTAACGATGTGTATGGCCACATCGTGGGTGACACCTTGCTGCGCTCGGTTGTCACCAGAGCCAACGCGCTGGAATTCGACGGCGCAACGTTTGGCCGGATCGGAGGCGATGAATTCATCGCCATTCTTCCCGGGCATCTCAATGAAGAGAAGATCAGCTTTCTAGGCAGCGCCGCCATCGAAGCGATCAGCCGGCCATACCCGGTTGATCTCATGCAACTTAAGATTGGAGCATCGTCTGGCTTCTCCCATTTTCCCAGCATGGGAGCTAACGGCGCGCAGCTTTATGAGAAGGCCGATTTTGCGCTGTACAAGGCCAAGACGCAAAGCCGCGGCCAGTGCATTCTGTTCGACACAGCCGAAGACCAGGAAATGAAACAGGCGATCGAAATCGAGCGCGAACTGCGTGAAGGCGATCTTGAGAAAGAACTGTTCCTGCTGTTTCAGCCGCAACACTCGCCCATGCAACACCGCGTGGTCGGTTTCGAAGCCCTGGCGCGCTGGCAGAGCCCTAAACTGGGCCTGGTGCGCCCCGACCTGTTCATTCGTGCGGCGGAACGCTCCGGGCACATCCGCAGGGTCACGGACATCCTGTTCCGGAAAGGCCTTGCCGAGCTGGCCAAGTGGCCAGCAGATATCAGCCTTTCCTTCAACCTGTCGGCACAGGACATTTCAAATCATACCTTCATCCTGGCCTTGATGGGACAGATCTTGGAATCCGGCATTGCACCGAGCCGTCTGGAATTCGAGATCACCGAGACGGCTGTCATGTCCGACCTTGAGAAATCACGGGCCCTTCTTGAGCAATTGCAGTCCAGTGGTTGCAAGATCGCACTCGATGACTTCGGTTCCGGATACTCAAGTTTCGAGTATCTGGATCAACTTCCTCTCGACAAGGTCAAGATCGACCGCAGTTTCGTCCGCAAGGTGCCCCACAGCGTCACCTCGAAGGAAATTGTCGCCGGGGTAATCAACCTGTGCCGCAAGCTCGATTTGCGGTGTGTTCTCGAAGGTGTCGAGACAGAAACCGAGATGGATGTGCTCGCCAAGCTTCAGCCCGATCTGATCCAGGGATATCTGTTTGGCAGGCCGATGAGCCCGGAAGACGCCTTGCGCAAGATCCAGGATCAAGATGGAATCCCCGTTAGCTGCCAGTCGCCGGTTCCGCGGTCCGCGTGAAGACGCTGACGCCCTCTTCCTGCAAAAGAGCGGGAGGAACAGGAAGGAAAGCGGGATCAATACCGGTACTTAATTGCCGCCGGCGGGGCCGCGGCAACCAAACCCGCCCCCGATTTCAGACAAGATCAAATCCAGCGCGGAAAAGACCGCTTCGGATAAGCCGGACCGGGATTTGCTACCGGGAATAGAAGATCTGGCTTGTCCGGGCAGCCGAAAGAAGCATCAGGCAACCTTGCGCCTGAGTTCTGTCTTGCTGCCGCGGTCATCGCTGGTCTCGTGACAAAGGACGATCTGGTTGCGGCCATCGGATTTGGCGGCGTAGAGCGCCTTGTCCGCTCTGAAAAAGACGTCTCCGAATTGCTCATCCGGCAATGCGCGGACCAGCCCCCCAGACACCGTAACGGAAAACCCGCCGTCATTTGCCTCGATCCGCATACCGGCTATTTGCCGGCGGGCGACCTCGCCAAGCGCCGCGAACTCCGCGAATGACCTGCCCCAGCAGAACACGGCAAATTCCTCGCCGCCGATCCGGGCGCACAGGCAGCGATCGGAGAAGACCTCTGCAAGCATTTGGCCAACCTTGACGATCACCTCGTCGCCGGCCGTGTGCCCGTAAGTGTCATTGACCGTCTTGAACCGGTCGATGTCGATCACCAGCATTGCCTTGTCCTGGTCGCAGTGATCGAACTGATCGAGAAAGGCACGCCGGTTGGCAAGACCGGTCAGCATGTCGGTCCGGCTGAGCTTCTCGAACTCTGCGCGCGACACGCCCAGTTCATGGATGGCAAAACCAACTGCAATGTAGGCAGTGACCGATACAATAAATGTGATCGGCGGCGTCAGAACCGTGGCAATGATCAGCGCCAGGCCAAGCCGGTAGGGCAGCAGGTCGAATCCGTAGAGCAGGAAATGGGCGCACAGATTGAGGCCATAGGCTACCATTGCCACCTTGAATGCCACCCAAACCGACTTGCGGCAGACATCACGGTAACTGGCAAATTCCCCGAACATCAGCTGATCGACAATCCATCTGCGGATAGCGCTGACCATGTAACCACTCCTGTTTGTCATGTGATTTTTTAGGGGTGCTCCGTTAAATTTTTGTTTCCCCTAAACAATTTCCGGGATCTGCCGCAGCAACCTGCCTGCTTCATCTTGTCGCCGGCCCGGTTCCATGTCACCTGTTGGACGACATTCATCAGCCTTGCAAATCGAGATCCACATCATGAAACCGGAATGGAAAACCACGCCTACGGGAAAAATGCGCGGCAAGGGACTGGGCCTGCCGTTTGAAGGCACGAGCGGGCCTTTCAACGCCATCACCGATGTGGCGGGCGTGAGTGTCGGTTACGCGACGATCATTGAAGGTGACGGCGCGCTCAAACAGGGGGTTGGCCCGGTGCGGACCGGCGTGACTGCGATTGTGCCGCGTCCGCTTGATCAGATCGATCAACCGCTGTTCGCCGGCTTTTTCAGCCTCAATGGCAATGGAGATCTCAGCGGCACGCATTACATCGAGGAGACCGGCAAGTTCGCTTTGCCGATCACCATCACCAACACCCATTCCTGCGGCATCACCCGTGACGCGACGATCAAATGGGCCGTCGAACTCCTGGCCGAGCGCTACTATGATGATTTCGCGCTGCCGGTGGCGGCCGAAACCTATGATGGCTTTCTAAACGACATCAACGGTTTTCACGTCGAGGCGCGGCATGTGGTCGAGGCGATCGACGCGGCCCAGGGTGGCGCCATCGAGGAAGGCAGCATCGGTGGTGGCACCGGCATGAAATGTTTCGGCTTCAAGGCGGGGTCCGGCACCTCGTCGCGGCTGGTCGGATACAATGGTGAAGAGTTCACCGTCGGCGTCTTCGTGCAGGCAAATTTCGGCACCCGGCGGCATCTCACCGTGATGGGCCAGAACATTGGCGCTGATCCGGAGCTGCCCTCCATGGTGGCCAACACCAAAGACACCGATCTCTCTTCGATCATCGCCATTATCGCCACAGATGCGCCGTTCCTGCCACATCAGCTCAAGCGCCTGGCCCGCCGCGCCAGCTTCGGCATCGGCAAGACCGGCGGCATGGCCACCCATGGTTCGGGCGATCTGTTCCTGGCCTTTACGACCGCAGCCTCCGATCTCGGCCCCGGCGCGATCCGCACCGTGCACTTCGTTCCCGACGAGGACATCGACCCGTTCTTCGAAGCCGTTGTGCAAGCAACCGAGGAAGCCATCCTCAATTCGATGATCGTCAACGAGGCCATGACCGGCCGCGACGGAAACTTCGTTCCGGCGCTTCCGCATCAGTTGGTCAAGAAGGTATTGGGGTTAAAGGGCTGACACTGAGAAAAGCGTGATGGCTGGCATCACACCATCTGGCCCAGGAACTCCTGCACCACCTGCCCCGGTTCAAACAGCCCCAGCCGCTTGATTTCCCATTCGAGACGAATGCCGGAATTTTCCAGCACCCGCGCCCGCACGGTTTCGCCGAGGTTCTCGAGCTCATAGCCCGAAGCGGCGCCGGTGTTGATCATGAAATTGCAGTGCATCGGCGACATCTGCGCGCCGCCGACGGTCAGTCCGCGGCACCCCGCCTCGTCGATCACCTTCCAGGCCGAATGGCCTTCCGGGTTCTTGAAGGTGGAGCCGCCGGTTTTCTCACGGATCGGCTGCACCGTCTCGCGGTGATGCTGAACGGCATCCATCGCTTCGCGAATCTCGCCCTTGTCGGCTGCAATGCCTTCGAAGATGGCGCGGGTGAAGATCAGGTCTTTCGGCGCCGACGAATGCCGGTAGGCATAGCCCATCTCGGCATTCGACAGCACATGGCGCTTTCCCTTGCGGTCGACAGCATGAACTTCGACAACCCGTTCACGTGTTTCCACGCCATTTGCCCCGGCATTCATCCGCAGGGCGCCGCCGATGGCGCCGGGGATGCCGTGGTAAAAATGAAATCCGCCAAGCCCGGTTTCCAGTGCCAAGGCAGCCAGGTGCTTGTCGGGACAGACCGCACCGGCAGCAAGCCGTGTGTCGGACACCTGCTCGGCGCGGCCAAAGCCCTTGGCCGACAGCCGGATTACTACTCCGGGAATGCCGCCGTCACGTACCAGCAGATTGGAACCGATGCCCACCGGCAGAACCGGAACCTCTTCAGGCAGCACGGCCAGAAATGCGGAAAGATCATCCTCGTCCAGCGGCTGAAACAGGACTTCCGCCGGGCCGCCGGTGCGAAACCAGGTGACTTTTGACATATCGGCATTCGGCGTCAGCCGGCCGCGAATATCGCCCAGCTTGCTGCTCAGCGATGCCAGCAGCTTTTCCCCATCGACCTGCAGCGGCTTCATGCGCTCCCCCCGGCAGCAGGCTTCAGCGCATTGAGCTCCTTGGGCAACTGGTTGGCCCATTGTGTGATCGTTCCGGCACCAAGGCAGACGACGTAATCACCCGGCTTGGCGATCTCCGCGATCAGCGGCGCAAGCGCTGCCGGTCCGTCAATGAGCCGCGCATCGCGGTGACCGCCGGCCTTCATGCTTGAAACCAGAGACGCGGAATCAATGCCCTCGATCGGGTCTTCTCCGGCCGCATAGACCGGCGCCATGATCACCGTATTGGCGTCGTTGAAGCAGGCGGAAAAATCATCGAACAGGCTTTCGAGCCGCGAGTAGCGGTGTGGCTGGGCAACAGCGATCACCCGGCCCTGACAGGCGTCGCGCGCCGCCGACAGCACCGCCTTGATCTCGACCGGGTGGTGGCCGTAATCGTCAAAGACCTCGACGCCGTTCCAGCTTCCGGTGTTGGTGAAGCGACGCTTCACTCCGCCAAACTGGCCAAGTCCGGTGGCAATCTGCTCGGGCGTCAGACCCAGCTCGAACGCCACCGCGATTGCCGCGACAGCGTTCGAAACATTGTGCTTGCCCGGCATCGGCAACCGCAAATCCTTGAGTTCAACTGTTTCACCGGTCTTGCGGCTGTTGATCACCACATCGAACACCGAAACCGGTCCGTCCATACGGTGATTGGAATAGCGCACATCCGATTGCTGGTTCTCGCCATAGGTGATGACCCGGCGATCCTCGATACGGCTGACCAGCGCCTGTACTTCGGGATGGTCGAGACACATGACACCAAAGCCGTAAAACGGTACATTCTCGACGAACTGCCGGAAGGCCGCACGGACCGCATCAAAATTGCCGTAATGGTCAAGGTGTTCGGGATCGATATTGGTGATGACGGCAATATCGGCGGGCAGCTTGAGGAAGGTGCCGTCGCTCTCGTCGGCCTCGACCACCATCCACTCGCCCTCGCCCATGCGGGCATTGGTGCCGTAGGCGTTGATGATGCCGCCATTGATCACGGTCGGGTCGAGCCCACCGGCTTCCAGCAACGTCGCCACCATCGAAGTGGTTGTGGTCTTGCCATGGGTGCCGCCAATCGCGATGGCATTGCGGAAACGCATCAGCTCGGCCAGCATCTCGGCCCGGCGCACCACCGGCAGCAGCCGCTCGCGCGCAGCCATCAGTTCGGGATTATTCTTCTTGATTGCAGTCGAAACCACAATCACTTCCGCCTCGCCCAGATTGGCAGCCGAATGGCCGATATGCACGTCGATGCCCTTGTCACGCAGACGCTGCACATTGGCGCTTTCGGACTGGTCCGAGCCCTGCACCTTGTAGCCGAGATTGTTCAGCACCTCGGCAATGCCGCTCATGCCGATGCCGCCAATGCCGATAAAATGCACCAGGCCGATGGTTTGTGGCATCTTCATGCGGGGGAACTCCTGAATTGATCTACACTGACGCCCACCGCAATAGCTTCTGCCAGATTGGCAAGCAAGCACGCGGCGTCTGGTTTTCCGCTGGCCTGAGCCGCGGCAGCTGTGGCTGCAAGCCCCGTCGGATCGTTCATCCGGTCGGCAATCATGCTCGACAGCAGCTGCGGCGTCAGCTCGGATTGCTTGACAACGCTGGCCCCGCCCTTGTCCATCAGCGCTTGCGCATTGGCTGCCTGATCGTGATCAAGCGCAAACGGATAAGGCACCAGAATGGCCGAACGGCCGATCACCGCGATTTCCGAAACCGTCGAAGCGCCGGAGCGTGAAACCACCAGATGCGCAGCAGCTATCCGCGCCGCCATATCGTTGAAAAACGGCGAAACCTCGGCCTTGACGCCAAGCTCTTCGAGCCGCGCCCGTACATGCGCCTCATCTTCAGGCCGTGCCTGCTGGGTCAGTTCCAGCCGAGCCCGCAGATCATCAGGCAGCAGCGCAATCGCCGACGGAATGGCATCGGAAAAGAACTGCGCGCCCTGGCTGCCGCCAAACACCACCAGCCGGAACGGTTGACCGTCAAGCGAAGCAACATAGGGGATTGCCGCTGCGGCGATCACCTCGGGGCGCACCGGATTGCCGGTCACCACGATCTTGCCGGCGTAACGGCCCCTGCCTTCAGGCAGGAAACCGCCGGCGATGGCCTTGACCCGGGAAGCCAGCGCCTTGTTGGCACGGCCCATCACCGCGTTCTGTTCGTGCAGCATGGTCGGCAGACCGGCATTGGAAGCCGCCAGCAAGGGTGGAATGGTCGGATAGCCGCCAAAGCCGATGACCGCATCAGGCCGGATCTTGCGCAACAAGGCACCAGCCTCGCGCACGCCCTTGAACAGCGTCCACAGCGAGCGGATCACCTTGACGGGATTCTTCGATCCGATGGTCGCGGAGCGGACAATGTGAATCTCGGATGCGGGAAACGTGCCGGCAAACCGCTCGGCGCGGCTGTCGGTGACCAGGTGAACCCGGTGGCCACGCGATGTCAGTTCATGCGCCAGGGCCTGCGCGGGAAACAGATGTCCGCCGGTGCCGCCTGCCGACAGCAGAAAAAGCTTGCTCTCCGCCATCATTCTATTCCGCCGCCACGCCGGCCACGGGACGGTAAATCGTGCGCGGCTGCGCCCTGCTCTCCGGCCGCCGCCGCGTCAGTGCCAGCAAGAAGCCGGCGGTAATGGAAACCGCAATCATCGACGACCCGCCATAGGAAATCAGCGGCAAGGTCATGCCCTTGGCCGGCAGCAGTTCAAGATTGACGCCGATATTGATGAACGACTGGAAGCCGATCAGCAGCGACAGACCGGCCACCGCCAGCCGGGTGAAATCGTCCTGCTCCTGCCCGGCACGAATGAGCCCGCGAATGACCACGAAGCCGAAAAACAACACCAGCACCATGCAGAAGATGATGCCGAATTCCTCGGCTGCCACCGAGAAGACGAAATCGGTGTGGCTGTCTGGGAGGATACGCTTGATCGTCCCCTCGCCTGGCCCCTGGCCCAACCAGTCGCCCCGGATAATCGCTTCGCGCGCCGTGTCGACCTGGAAGCTGTCGCCCTCGCCGAACAGGAAGCCATTGATACGCTCGGCCACATGCGGAAACATGAAATAGGCGGAGATGAAACCGGCGATGGCAAACCCGCCCAGCAGCGCAATCCAGAACCACGACATGCCGGCCATGAAAAACATTCCGCCCCAGACAGCTGCCGTCAGCATGGTCTGCCCGAGATCCGGCTGGGCAACGAGCAAGGCTGCCACGATGCCGAACAGGATGATGGCAAACAGGTTGCCCGGTATCTCGGGATGCCGTGAACGCTCCGAAAACAGCCAGGCGCAGATCACCACGAAGGCCGGCTTCATGAACTCCGACGGCTGGACGGAAATGCCGAGAACAGAAACCCAGCGCCGTGAGCCCTTGATCTCGACACCGAAGAACAGGGCCAGGATCATCATCAGGATGGAAGCCAGCAGAAGAAGAAGCGCCCCTCGACGCACCTGGCGCGGGCTCAGGAACGACACCCCGACCATCACCGCCAATGCCGGCAGCAGGAACACGCCGTGACGCTCGACAAAGTGAAAACTGTCGAGCCCAAGCCTCTCTGCCACCGCCGGGCTGGCTGCAAAGGACAGCATCAGCCCGATGCCCATCAACGCGATAAAGGCCGCCAGGAACAGGCGGTCAACGGTCCAGAACCAGTCGGCGACGGGTCCACGTTCGACGCGGCTAACCATGATGTTCTCCATTGCTTTCAACATCTATGAGCATGTCGATATCACTCAAAGCAGACACCAGGCTGACGAAGGCATCGCCCCTGACCTCGAAATTACGGTACTGATCGAAGCTGGCGCAGGCCGGCGACAACAGCACAGCCGGCATCTCCGCCGCATCCAAGGCCGCATCGCGTGCAGCCGCAGCCACCGCATTGTCGAGCGTACCGGAAATCTCAAACGGCGCATGCGCCCCGATCGTGGCGGCAAAACCGGCTGCCGCCTCACCGATCAGATAGGCTTTGGCGATGCGCGGAAAGAACGGGTCCAAGCTGGTGATCCCGCCGTCTTTGGGCAGGCCGCCGGCAATCCAGTAGATGTGCTCGAAGCTTTGCAACGCGGGGGCTGCAGCTTCGGCATTGGTTGCCTTGGAATCATTGACAAAGACCACCCGGCCACGCCGCGCCACCGGCTGCATGCGATGCTTGAGGCCTGGAAAGGCCGCCAGACCAGCGCGGATTTCGTCGTCGCTCAATCCGACCGCCTGACAGGCGGCAATGGCAGCCGCTGCGTTCTGCGCATTGTGCGCGCCGCGAAGCGTGGCAATAGCGCTCAGGTCGGCGAGATCATGACATTTACCGCCCTTGGCCTGCCGGATCAGCGCGCCCTGCGCAAACAGGCCATCGCTCAACACATGATCCTTGGAAATCCGCACGACACTGCGGCCCTCGCCTTCCAGCCGGCCGGCGATGGCAAGGCACCAGTCGTCATCGACCCCGACAATGGCAACATCGCTTTGCGCCACAAGCCGCGCCTTGACGTCGGCATAGTGCTGCATCGAGCCGTGGCGGTCGAGATGATCCGGCGTCAGATTGAGCAGCAGCCCGGCGCTCGGATCAAGCGAAGGCGCCAGATCGATCTGGTAGGATGAACATTCAACGACATGAACCCGGTCCGGCGCTGACGGTGCAAGGGTGAGCACTGCAGTGCCGATATTGCCGCCCATCTGCGCATCGCGGCCACTGTGAGCGATCAAATGGGCGATCAGCGCGGTGGTGGTCGATTTGCCGTTGGTCCCGGTGATTGCGATAAACGGACTGCCCGGGGCATGCGCCCGCCTCTCACGCACGAAAATCTCGACATCACCGATGATTTCGACGCCGTGGTCATTGGCAAGATCCACCGTCCAGTGCGGTTTGGGGTGCGTCAGCGGCACACCGGGCGCCAGCACCAGCGTGTGAAGTGTCGCCCAGTCCAGACTGTGAAGATCGGCAACCGGAACGCCCGCCGCACGGGCAGCCTCGACCTGGGCCGGGTTATCGTCCCATGCAAACAGCTCTGCGCCGCCCGCTACAAGCGATTTTGCAGTGGCGAGCCCGGAGCCTCCGAGCCCGAAGAGCGCCACGCGCCGACCGCGAAATGTTGAGGCCGCGATCATCAATTACCTCAACTTCAGCGTCGCGAGACCAAGCATCGCCAGCCCGACCGCGATGATCCAGAACCTGACCACAACCTGGCTTTCCGTCCAGCCGAGCTTTTCGAAATGGTGGTGAATAGGCGCCATCAGGAACACGCGCTTGCCCGTCAGCTTGAACCAGCCGACCTGGATGATCACCGAAAGCGCCTCAATGACGAACAGTCCGCCGATAATGGCCATGACGATTTCATGCTTGGTGGCAACAGCGACAGTGCCGATCAGCCCACCCAGCGCCAGCGATCCGGTATCGCCCATGAAGATGGCCGCCGGTGGGGCGTTGAACCATAAAAATCCCAGACCCGCACCGATGACTGCGCCCAGGATCACCGCAAGTTCACCGGTGCCGGGCACGAAATGGATCTGCAGGTAATTGGCAAACACCGCGTTGCCCGCCAGATAGGCGATAGCGCCGAAGGAAGCCGCGGCAATCATCACCGGCACGATCGCCAATCCATCAAGACCATCGGTCAGGTTGACGGCGTTGCCGGCCGAAACAATGACGAACGCGCCGAAAACAATGAAGAACCAGCCCAGATCAAGCAGCAGGTCCTTGAAGAAGGGAAACGCGACGGACGAACCGAATGTCGACCCGTTGATAGTGGTGGCAGCCATTGAGGCCTGCATGATGAAAAACACCGCAACCCCGGCAATGACGAACTCGATCCCGAGCCGGGCTTTGCCGGAAAAGCCCTTGTCGCTCTGCTTGGTGACCTTGAGATAATCGTCATAGAATCCGATGGCGCCAAATCCCAGCGTCACCAGAAGCGTGGTCACCACATAGACGCTCGACAGATCGGCCCACAAAAGCGATGCACCGACAATGCCGGCCAGGATCATCAAGCCGCCCATGGTCGGTGTCCCGGCCTTGAGAAAGTGGGTTTGCGGTCCGTCGGCGCGAATGGGCTGCCCGCGGCCCTGCCGCACCTTCAGCGACGCGATGATTCGCGGTCCAAACAGAAACACGATCAGCGCCGCGGTAAACATCGAGGCCCCGGTTCTGAAGGTGATGTATCTGAAAAGATTGAAAAACTGGACTGTGTCCGCCAGATCCACCAACCAGATGAGCATGTGCTTGGTCCCCGATACCTTTAATCTTGTGTGCTGCTGTCAGCCAGCACCGGATACTTGTCAAGCAACGCCTTGACGATACGCCCGAAACCGATGCCCAGCGATGACTTGACCATCACCACGTCACCGTCCCTGAGATTGGCCTTGAGATGATCGGCCAGTTCGGTCGCGTCTTCGCGGTAGACCGTTTCTATGTTCTTTCCCAGCTCGTCCCGCAGGGCCCGCATTTCCGGGCCCGCAAGACAGACCAGATCCGCACTCGCTTCGCCCAGCGGCCCGGCCAGATCGCGATGGACCTGCTCCGAGAAACGCCCCATTTCCAGCATGTCGCCGAGGACTGCGATGCGGCGTCCGCGAAGCCGAACCGGCGTGTCGCGCAGCAGCTCGAGTGCGGCGCGCATCGAGGCCGGATTGGCATTGTAGCTTTCGTCGATCAGCACAAAGCTGCCGGCAGCTATCTTCAAATCATGACGGGCGCCGCGCCCCTTTTCAGCCGACAGACTGGCTAGCGCATGCGTGGCCTTGGCAAGATTGGCGCCGGCAAGCTGGACAGCGCCGAGCACAGCAAGCGCGTTCTGCACGTGATGACGGCCGGGCGCGCCAATCTTGACAGCAACCTCGTCACTGCCAATCCGGGCCGTGATGGTCGAGCAATCGGGCAGCAATTTGCAATTGAGCAGACGATAGTCAGCCTTGCTGTTTTCACCGAAGGAATGGGTATGGGCGACGCCCAGTTCACCGGCACGCTTCTTCAGCCAGCCATATTTCTCGTTGTCGCGGTTGAGCAGCAAATGACCGTCTTCAACGAGACCTTCCATGATTTCCGACTTCGCCGCAGCGATTTCGGTCAGGTTCTTGAAATTGCCCATATGCGCCGCAGCGACCGTTGTGATGATCGCGATATGCGGCTTGACCATTTTGACCAGAGGCCGGATCTCGTCGGGGTGGTTCATGCCGATTTCGAACACGCCATAAGCGGCACTGGCAGGCATCCGCGCCAGGGTCAGAGGCACACCCCAGTGATTGTTGAACGACGCAGCCGATGCATGCACCTCGCCACTGGGTTCGAGTGCCTGGCGCAGCATTTCCTTGGTCGAGGTCTTGCCCACCGAACCGGTCACGGCAATTATTTTTGCTTCCGAACGCGCCCGCGAGGCTCGCCCGAGATCCTCAAGCGCTGAAAGCACATCGTTGACGACGATCATGGGCGCTGTCAGCCGCCCAAGCGCTGGCAGCTTTGCCTCCGAGACCACCAGCAAACCAGCCCCGTTGGCAACGGCCACGCTGGCGAAATCATGACCATCAAAACGGTCGCCCTTTATCGCGAAGAACGCGTCGCCCGCACCGATCGTGCGGCTGTCGATGGAAATACCGTTGACGCCGACAGGAATATCGCCGACCGGGCGTCCGTCCATCACGTCAATCAGATCTTGTACGGTCCACAGCAGGCTCATGTTGTGAGTTCCTCCAGTGCCTTGCGAATTTCGGTGTGATCGGAGAACGGCAGAACCTTGTCGCCGATGGTCTGCCCTTCCTCATGCCCCTTGCCGGCAACGATCAGCGTATCGCCGGCTGAAAGCATGCCAACAGCGGTTCTGATTGCCTCGGCCCGATCCCCGATCTCGGTCGCGCCTGCAGCGGCAGCCATGATTTCGGCGCGGATCGACGCCGGATCCTCCGACCGCGGATTGTCGTCCGTGACGATCACCACATCGGCATGCCGCATCGCGATGTCACCCATGATCGGGCGCTTGCCGCGATCCCGGTCGCCACCGCAGCCGAACACCACGATCACCCGGCCAGTTGTAAAAGGCCGCACCGCATCAAGCACATTTTCCAGAGCTTCCGGCTTGTGGGCATAATCGACATAGGCAGGCGAGCCCTGCGGCGTCGACCCGATCAGTTCCAGCCGTCCCGATGCGCCGCTGAGATGCTCAAGCGCTGCGAAGACCTGATCCGCCGACGTCCCGGTGGCGATCGCCATGCCGGCGGCCACCAGCGCGTTGGACACCTGAAAGTCCCCGGCCAGCGGCAGGTCGACCTCGAAGATCCGCCCCTCCATATGGACTTCAAGAATTTGCTTGTGACGCAGATGCTCGACCCGCTTGAGGCTGAGGAAGCCGCCCTTGCGGCCAACCGTCAGCACCCGTGCCCCGGAACGCTCGGCCACTTCCACGGCTTTTTCCGACCACGGGTCATCGGCAAAGATCACCGCCGGCATCCCTTTCGGCAAGAGCGTATCGAACAGCCGCATCTTGGCGGCCATATAGTCGTCCATGCCGGAATGATAATCCATGTGGTCACGGCCCAGATTGGTAAAGCCCGCAACACTCAATGCAACGCCATCGAGACGGCGCTGATCAAGACCATGGCTCGAGGCTTCCATCGCTGCATGGGTGACGCCTGCGCTTGCAAGCTCCGCCAGCAATCTGTGAAGCGCCACCGGATCCGGTGTCGTCAATGTCCCGTATTCGGTGCGCCCCGGCGCAATGACCCCGGTGGTGCCCAACATCGCGGCCTGCTCACCGGCATGGGCCCAGATCTGGCGCAGAAAAGAGGCAACGGAAGTTTTTCCGGCGGTTCCGGTCACGGCCGCCATCACGCGGGGTTGCAGGCCGAAGAACGCGGCCGCTGCACGAGCCAGCGCCTGCCTCGGGTCATCCGCCCTGAGCACCGGAACTGAAATGCCGGAAAGCTCGGCATCCCGGGCGGCGACGATGGCCACAGCACCCCTGGACGCGGCCTGTTGTGCAAATCGCGCACCATCGGTCTTCACACCTGCCAGGGCGAAGAACAGATTGCCCGGTTCGACCACCCGGCTGTCAGCGGTCAATCCGGTAACCGGAAGCCCGGTATCAGCCGCTTGTGGCGTGGCGATGGATCCAGTTGGCAGGGCGGCGATCAATGCGGACAATTTCATAAAATGCTCGGGTCTTTCATTGCTATGACAAAACGCGGTTCACTCAATATCAGCGATGCCTGCCCGTCACATGTGTTTTCAGTATGACAAGGACAATGCCTGCATATCATTTCCGAAACGCGGCTTCACCCCTAGGAAAGCCGCGGAACGGCGAATGATCGCGCCAACAGTGGGAGCAGCGTTCAGGCCCGCGGTGGCCGAATGCTTGCCCTCTTCCGGCTTTGGCTCGTCAATCACCACCAGAACCACATAATCCGGATTGTCGATCGGAAAGGCGGACAGGAATGCGTTGAAGCGCACGGCCGACGAGTAACGGCCATTGACCACCTTTTCGGCAGTCCCGGTCTTGCCGCCCACCCGGAATCCTTCCACCGCGGCGCGCGACCCCGAGCCACCGGATCCCTTGGTCGCATTGAGCTCCATCAGGTCACGCATATATTTGCTGGTGGATGGCTGGATGACAGGAACGGCGATCTTTGCGGCATCTTCCGCCGAGCGCGGCAGGAAGGTCGGTTCGATCAGCTTGCCGCCATTCATCAGTGCCGCCGCAGCCACCGCCGTCTGCAACGGCGTCGTGGACACACCGTGACCAAAGGAGATGGTGATCGAGTTGATTTTCTTCCATTCCGAAGGCTGGTTTGGTGTGGCAATTTCCGGCAATTCGGTGTGCATCCGGGTCAGCAGTCCGAGGCGGGTAAGAAATTCCTTGTGGCCGGGAATCCCCACCATGTCGGCCATCCGGGCAGTGCCGATATTGGAGGAATAGATAAAGATCTCCGGCACGCTCAACACCCGGTTCTTGCCGTGGAAATCCTTGATGGTGAACCCGCCGATGCGGATCGAGCCGCGCGCGTCGAATGAATCCGTGATTTTCACCAGGCCGGAATCGAGCGCCATTGCCGTGGTGAAGGCCTTGAAGGTGGAGCCCATCTCGTAGGTCCCCGCCGACATCCGGTTGAGCCGGTCCTTCTGCAGCGCTTCCACCGGATTGTTCGGGTCGTAGTCAGGCAACGACGACATGCCGACAACCTCGCCGGTATGAACATTGAGCACCACGCCGGCGGCAGCAATCGCCTTGTAGCGTTCCATGGCGCCGGCAAGCTCGTCGCGCAGCACATGCTGCACCCGGAGATCAAGCGACAGCCGCACCGGCTTGAGATCTTCGTTGACGGTCATCCCTGCCGCCGCGAGATCGCCGAGGCCCTGGCCATCGACATATTTCTCCATGCCGGCGATGCCCTTGTTGTCGATGTTGACGTGACCGACAACATGCGAGGCCGTCGGCCCGCCGGGATAGAAGCGGCGTGTTTCCGGCCGGAAGCCGATGCCGGGAATGCCCAGTGCAAGGATCTGGCTTTGCTGCTTGGGGGTGAGCTGACGTCTCAGCCACTGGAACCGCGAATTGGAGGACAACTTGCGGTGAATGCCGCGCATATCGAGATCAGGCAGAACAGTGGCGAGCAATTCGATCGCCTCATCCGCGTCAATGATCTTGTTGGGCTCGGCAAACAACGACACGGTGCGGATATCGGTGGCCAGCACTTCACCGTTGCGGTCAAGCAGGTCGGGACGCGAGATCAGCAGTTGATCCGCGCGGGCAATCGATGACACCGTCTCCGGCGATCGCATGCCGTATTGGACCAGCCGCGCGCCGATGATCGAATAGAACACGGTAAAACAGGCGACCGCTATGATGATGCGGTTCTTTGCCTGGGCCCCTTGCGCCTTGCGCACGCCCTCGAATTCAAGTGGCGTCCGGCTTCGGGTGCCGGAAGACCGTCCCAGCGGGCTGATCCCCGCGATGAATGTTCCAAGATTTCTCATCGTTGCACAGACCCCGTCGTCAGTTCCGCATCGGTTGCGCCCTCGGCCACCTGCGGTTCGAAATCGCTGGCCCTGCCAGGCAATTCATCAGGTTCGGCCATCTGTTCAGCCGCGATCGGCCTCAAGCCCAGCTCCGCTTCAAAGGCCGTCGACAGCCGCTGCAGCCGTGACGGCTGGTTGAGCAGGCTCCAGTCCGCTTCGAGCAGATCGATGGTTTCTTCCTGAAGGCTGATCGCTGATTGCAACTCACGCACCTCGGCCAGTTTCTCTTCGGCCGCATGCTTGATCTGGTAGGTCATGGTGGCAGCTGCGATCATTGCGCCGACGAGCACCAGGTCGATGGTTCGCAACATGGATCAGCCTCCGAGTGCCGCAAGCGCGGCAAGGTTGGGAACGGGAAGGATATCGGCGTCGATTTTTCCTGCAGGCGCTTCGGTTCGAAGACCCGAGCGCAATTTGGCCGACCGCGATCGTGGATTGGCCTGGCACTCTGGCTCGCCCGCCGTCACCGGCTGTTTGCCGATCAGCGTGAAAGTGGATTGGCGCTCGGCCACCATCGGCAGATGCCGCGATCCTGATGCCTTGCCGGCACGGTCCTGGAAGAAGCGCTTGACGATGCGGTCTTCGAGCGAATGAAAGCTGACCACCACCAGCCGCCCGCCGGGCTTGAGCGCCCGCTCGGCGGCAAACAGTGTCCGCGCCAGTTCGCCAAGCTCGTCATTGACGTAAGTCCTGAGCGCCTGGAACACCCGTGTTGCCGGGTGAATCTTGTCCTGCGGCCGGCGTGGCGACACTTTTTCGATCAGTCCCGCAAGCTGCCGCGTGGTCTCGAACGGCGCCTTCTGCCGCTCGGCCTCAATGGCCCGCGAAATCCGCCCGGCATGGCGTTCTTCACCGAGAATGCCGAAGATGCGGGTCATGTCGGAGGGCTTGGCGCGATTGACGACATCAGCCGCACTGACGCCGGATTGCCCCATCCGCATATCGAGCGGCCCGTCACGCATGAACGAGAACCCCCGCTCCGCCTCGTCGATCTGCATCGAGGAGACGCCGATATCGAGCACCACGCCATCCAGGCTGGCCTCATCGACATGATCGAGCAGTTCGGAAAACCGGGCATGGATGAGCTTGAGGTTGCCGCCAGAGGCTTCCACCATCGCAGCCCCCGCTGCAATCGCATCGGGATCCCGGTCAAAGGCCGTGACCTGCGCACCGGCCTCGAGGATCGCGGCGGTATAGCCGCCCGCTCCGAAAGTGCCGTCAACAATCATCTCGCCTGGAGCAGGCGCCAGCGCTGCCAGGACCTCGTGCAGGAGAACCGGAATGTGGCGGGCAGGTCCGCCTTGGACGTCAGCTTCACCTTCGCCCATGTCCGCCGCCATTCCGTATCTCCATCCGTTACGGACGGTCAGGAATTGGCCGTCCGTTCTTTCCGGGCCCGCGACTGCATTTCCTCGAATGCCGCCGGCTCCCAGAGCTGAAAATGATCGCCCCGCCCCGCGAACGTCACCCTGTCGGTGATGCCCGTGAAATCGCGGATAAAATCCGTCACCAGAAGCCGTCCCTCGCCGTCGAGCTTCATGAACACCCCGCCGCCGTGAATCAGCAGCGACATCTTGTTGGCTTCCGCAGAGAACGGATCCTGCGATCCGATCATCCGCTCGAAACGATCGAGCACCTCCGGCCCTGCCATCGAAACCGCCGGAAACACGAAATCCTGCCAGGCGTAGAGCTCGTCTACCGCAGTTCGCGCCAGAACAGCACGGAACATCGATGGCACGGAAACCCGTCCCTTCGCATCGATCCTGTTTGTCGCGTTTGACAGGAACCGGTTCATGACTCTGTACCGCCGTTTCCGCCTGCTGGCCCCACTCCATCGACCCTCTGCTCTTCCACCCTTCCGGCCAAACAGACCCTTTGGCGGCGCGAGCCACCTGCGCGGCTCCTGGCTGGAACCGCAGTCCGGATGGGGATGAAAAGGCGGATACCCGCCCGCTGATCTTGGTCATTTGGGATATCATGGGCCACCATGGGCGTCAATGGGAACTAGCCCCATCTTGACCGTGAGTTCGCCCCATTAATAACCTGTCAAGATTAACGAAGGGTTAGGAATCGTGGACGAAACGTGAAGGACAGATCCGCGTGCATGGCTTACGCGCCAGTTTCAAGAAGTTGCAGGGCGCGATAGCCGATCACGAAGCACTGACCGGCAAATCGCGCTGTTTTGGCAAGCAAAATCCACTTTCCATCGCTGACCAAATCATCAATGATGTCATGGCAGCCCAGCAGAGACCCCCTCATGCAAAGACTTTCCTTTGATCAAGAGCCGTCGCCATCCGAGGTTTTGCGCGCGCTCGGCGATTTTGCCGGGATGTCACCCTCCGACAAATACATGTCCGGTGAGCTGTTCGACCGGCTTCACTCGAAGCTCCGCACGCTTTTGGGAAAACCGTCAGCGCAGTATGTGCCAAGCGGAAAGATGGCTCAGATGCTGGCGCTCAAGGTCCATGCGGAACGCACCGGCTGTTCGCGGATCGCGCTTCATCCGCGTTCCCATATGGAGGAATACGAGGCCCGGGCCTACCAGCAATTATGGGGCCTCTCCGCAGTTCAGTTGGGCGGCTATGACCGGTTGCCGACGGCAAGCGATCTCGACGCGATTAAGGAGAAGCTGGGCGCGATCGTGCTCGAATTACCCTTGCGCCGCCTCGGATGCCTGCTGCCGCAATGGGATGATCTGCGCGCGTTGACGGAGCTGGCGCACGAACGCGGCATTCCTGTCCATCTGGACGGCGCACGCCTTTGGGAAAGCCAGCCTTTTTATCAGCGGCCGCTCTCCGAAATCGCCTCGCTGTTCGACAGTGTCTATGTCGCCTTTGACAAGGGCCTGGGCGGCCTGGCGGGTGGGGCGCTTGCCGGAGAGGCATCGCTGCTGGACGAAGCCGTAATTTGGCAGCGCCGCGCGGGCGGACGTGCCTTGCGCAGCTTTCCCACCCTGTTGGCCGCCTTGAAGGGTCTCGACGAACGCTTGCCGCTGATGGCCGAGTTTCACGACAAGGCGGTGAGCCTAGCCAAGACCTTCTCGCAGTTAGCGGATCTCAGCGTTTCGCCCAACCCGCCTCATGCCAATGCCTTTTATGTCAGCCTGAGGGGAGACCGGGCCAAGGCGGCACCGGCGAGAGACGCAGTCGCCGCCAAGACCGGGCTCTGGCTGTTTGACGAGGCCATCGACAGCATCGATCAATCGCTGGTGCGCTTCGAGGTCACGATAAGAGTCACGGGCCTATCCGTTGACGACGACGACGCAACCGCTGCGCTCAGATGCTTCCAGACACTGATCTCCTGATCGCCCGCGGCCAGCCATCAGACGAACACGTCAATTGCGGCCCACAAAAAGCCATGATAATAATCCGCCACGGTCGGCAGTCACCGAGGCGTCGCTGTCCCTTTGAGGGAAGCTAAACCTGCCATCCAGATCGGCAATGCACAGCAACTCTCGTCCAGTGCTCGCATCGCCAAGTCAGCGACCAGCGATACTTCCGCGAGCACGCGATGGATGTGACATGTCGAAACAAACAATTCCGCTTGTGGTGGAGGATATCTCCCCTTTCGCACGCGCGCTGGCGCGGCAGATCAATGACGGCAAGGAAAAGCCTTCTCATCTCAGCCTGATGAACATGGTGTCCCGCGCCGCGGGTTTCAGGAATTTCCAGCATCTCCGCGCCGCCCATGTAGCGGGCGGGCGGCTGGCAAATCCGCACGCGGTCGAAACCATTGACCATCAATTGGTCGAGCGCACGCTCAACCGGTTCGATTCCGCCGGACGCTTGCTGCAATGGCCTTCGCGCCGCAAGGTCCAGGATCTTTGTCTTTGGGCATTCTGGTCAGCGCTGCCCGCCCGGACTTTGATGAGCGAGCGGGACATCAACGCCCGGCTGCGTGAAATGCACAGTTTCAACGACCCGGCAATCCTGCGCCGCACCCTGTTCAGCCTGGGCATGATGACCCGCAACCCGGACGGATCAGATTATTGCCGCAAGGAACAGGCGCCGCCGCCCGAAGCGAGGGAACTGATCTCCTTGCTGGAAGCAAGGCGCCGGGACAAAGCGGGATAACCGGCGCGTACGATGGACTGGCGCATCAGGCCCGACAACCGGCTTCGATTTTCGGCCGGGTGCGTTATCTGATCCTGTAGGCCTGATGGCAAGCGTTGCAGGCAGAGGTCACCTCTTGCAAAGCGCCGTAAACGGCGTGCTGCGCGTCCTTGCCGGGTGCAAGCTCGGCGTCCTGTGCGGTGATGACAAAACGGCTGGCTGCCCGGTGCATCTCGGTCCCTGCGTCGGCCATCGCATCGGGCATGAACTTGGCGATATGCGAAGCCCCATGCAGATCAAGCGAGGACATGCCGAGCCTGCTTTCAGCGATCTTTCCCGCGGCATTGACGTTCCCCTCGGCGAGAAATCCCAGAATCTCGTCAAGCGCCACCAGATGGTCCCGCATATTGGCAAGCATATGCTGCTGCATCATTCGCGGCATCTCCACCAATTCTCTTGAATCTTCTTGTGACAAAGCCGGACCGGCTGCCAGGGTCACTGCCAGCAGCAATCCGAATCTACCGTTTCTGGCTGTTGAATTCATCAGGATCTCCTTGGAGCGTGGCTGCTTTCATGTTCGCAGTTTGCAGCCTGCATCATCTGACGGCTATGATAGCTATCATGTTTGAAGCTTTGACCAGTCGTATTCCAGACACTGAACTGCGATCCAGGAAGCTTGCGCAGGGCGCTTGGCTGTTTCATCAGGGCGATCAGGTTCGCTCGATGTTTTTCGTCCTCGCCGGAAGCGTCGAACTGGTCCGCCACAGCCCGGAAGGCAAGCCGGTCATTCTGCAAAGGGCCGGACGCGGCGCGACTCTGGCCGAAGCCTCGCTATTTTCAGACAGCTATCATTGCGACGCCATTGCAACGGAAATATCCGAAATGGCGGAAGTGCCGCGCAGCAGCTTTCTCGAGCTCATCACCAGTGATCCGGAATTTGCATCCGCATGGATGGAGCACTTGGCCCGTCAGGTTCAATCGGCCCGTTTGCGCGCTGAAATCCTGACGTTGAAAACCGTTGCACAACGATTGGACGCCTGGCTGGCCTTCGCCGGCGGCGTGCTTCCCGAACGTGGCGGGCGCTCCCGCTTGGCACATCAGATCGGCGTATCCCCGGAGGCGCTCTACCGGGAAATCGCACGGCGGAAGCAATAGCCGCTGGCCGGGGACGATTGCCGCTCAGCCAGCCAACATTACCGGCCCGAAAAGCACCCCGAAACCGGCGACGCCAAGACCCAGGCGATGCAAGGGCTTGAAGGCCCCGATCAGCGCATAGGAGATCAGCGCCAGCCCCAACCCGATCTGGGCCAGCGCCACCAGCGCCGACACCGGACTGGTGGCAATCTCGATGATTGCCGGATTGGCGATCATTGTCAGCGGAATGATGTAGAGCCCGACGCCGAGGCTCATTGCGGTCACAGCCACTCTTAGCCAGTTTTCGCCGATCATGCCTGCGGCAATGAACACCGCGCCGCAGACCGGCGGCGTGATGGTCGACAGCAGCGCGAACCAGAACACGAACAGATGCGCCTGCAACGGCTCCAGCCCCAGTTTGGTCAGCGCCGGCCCGGCCACCGACACGCAGATCACATAGGCCGCCGTGGTTGGCACTTCCATTCCCAGCACCAGGCAGGCAAGCGCCGTCAGCAGCAGCGACGGCCAAAGCATGCCGCCCGACGCAGACAGGATCAGCGAGGTGATCTTGACCCCGAGCCCGGTAATCGACAGCACGCCGATGATGATCGAGGCGCACAGGATGATCGCCGCGATCATCGAGACCTGACGCGCGGCGCTGATCACCGCATTTTCAAGCCTGCCCAACGTGCGGCCGAGATCAAGGCTGCCATCAGCGTGGAAAAACAGCATCACAAAGCCAACCAGGATGGCCATGCAGGCTGCGTATTGGGGTGTCATGCCGGTGACGAACATGCCCCACATCAACACCGCGAACGGAACGGCGAAAAACGCCGAGGTGATGATCACGGCGCGCGGCGACGGCCGGTCTTCGGTGGCAAGGCCGGCCAGATCATAACGCCCGGCATAGGCGTTGATGCCGACCCAGACCGCAAAGAAATACAAGAGTGCCGGCAGCACTGCCGCAGCCATGATCGCGGTGTAGGGGACGCCGGTGAGTTCGACCATGACAAAGGCGCCCGCCCCCATCAGCGGCGGCATGATCTGCCCGCCTGACGAGGCGACGGCTTCAACGGCTGCGGCCAGCCGTTTGGGGTAACCGAGCTTCGTCATTGCCGGAAGCGTAATCGCCCCGGTCGACGCCACATTGGCCGAGGCCGAACCGGAGATGGAGCCGAACAGCGCAGAAGAAATGACGGAAACCTTGGCGGCCCCGCCTTTCAGTCGGCCGGCGGCGGCAGAGGCGATATTCATGAACCCCTGCCCGGCTTCGCCGGCATTGAGCACCGCCCCGAAAATAACAAAGATCGCCACGACGCTGACCGAGACGCCGGCCAGGCTGCCCCAGACACCGCCTTCAGCGATGGTCAATGTGCCGAGAAAGCTGGCAAGCGGTGTGCCGGAATGCCCGAATTCACCAGGGATATGCTGTCCGAACAGGCCATAAAGCAGCGCCAGAAGCGCCACCAGCGGCAATGGCCAGCTGATCGCCCGGCGCGCCGCCTCAAGCACCACCACCAGAAGGACAACAGCGATTCCGATCTGGAAATCACCTTCGAGAAACCCGTACTGGTCGCCAAGCGCCGAATGCTGCCAGGCTATCCAGATGCTTGCCGCCATGCCGAACGCGCAAAACACCACACCAGACCAGCGGCTAACCTTTCCGCCCTCTCCAAACAGGAATATCCACGGCAGAGCCAGTGCCAGATGCAGCGGCCGGCTGACCAGATTGGGAACCAGCCCCCAGAAAATAAGCCCCAGATGAAATGCCACCAGACAAGCGGCGCTGGCAATCATGGCCATTCGCATCCGACAGGCTCCCGGTCTATTTGCTGCTGATGATGATGGAACAATGCAGCCCGCGCACCCGGTTTTGAGAACGGGATGCGCGGGCGAGCGCTTGTTACTGCTGGTCGGCGGTCAATTCAACGCCGGCTTCGCTGTAATAGCGGATGGCGCCCGGATGCAGCTTGGTGCTGATATTGGCCATCAGGTCGGTGTCGACACCCTTCCACCACGGCGCGTCCTCGGCCATCGCAGCCTTGCTTTCCCAGAATGTCTTGGTCAGCTGGTAGGCTGCGTCATCACTCATCGCGGTGGTGGTGAACGCCGCAACCGGCAGTGAGGTTGTGGCAATGTCGGCGGCCTGACCGGAATAGGTTCCTGCCGGGATGACCAGCTTCGACCGCTTGGTTTCGGCGATCTGCTCGTCGCTTAAAGACAGCACCACAACATCAGCGGATGCCGCGGCCTCGATGACATTCGGCGCGGGCCACGAACCGGCGGTGACGAACCCGTCGATCTGTCCATTCTTCAACGCAGGAACCGCATTGGACAGCTCAACCTCGGCGAGGTTCACCTTGCCTTCAAGTCCGAACAGCTTGAGATATTTCTCGCCTTCGGTAGCGCCGAAAGATCCCTTGCCGAGCAGGATGGTCTTGCCTTCCATGCCGGCAAAATCGGTAACACTGCTGTCAGCCGACATGACAAAGTGCATGGTCAGCGACGGAATCGGAAACAGGGCCCGGATCTCGTCGAATTTCGGATCGCCCTTGCCTTCAAACATGGCCTTGCCGGCCTGCGCCAGACCAACCAGCGCCGGCGGAGTGGTAAACACGTAATCGCCACCGCGCGCCTTGGCTTCCATCACGTTCTGGACCGAGCCCTGGCTTTCTTCCACCGTGACAATCACATCGCCATTGGTGCCGGCTTTCATGGCTTCCGCCAGCTGAACACCCATCTGGTAGTAGGACGACCCGGTTTTCGCGGATTTGTAGGTGATGCGCGTTTCAGCCAGCGCGCTCGAGGTGACAAAGCTGGCGCAAAGCCCCAGCGCGAGAATGACTGTGTTGCTTTTCAAGTGCTTTCTCCCAACAGCGTTTGAATTCAGAATATCGCTCTGAAGCGCCGTCTTCGCATGAAAGAAGCCTGATCGCAATTTCCAATTACCGGCAGCTCGGACCCGGCAGGAGGCATCGGTTTACCCCGGCCAATCGGCTCTGTCGTCAGGGGCATACCCCGGCGGCATCGATGTATTTCCCCGACACCCAGCCCGACGGCATTGGCGTACCCCACATTGGCCTCGTGCAACGACCCGACATGCAGGTAATCGCATACCAGTTGCCGCGCCGGTCATAGACCGAAACCTCGTCACCACGGTAAAGCTCGCCGGTCTGCTGATAGCTTGATCCGGGTCCGGTGCGCACGGCAAGGAAGCCGTTGCCCCGCGCGTGGTTGTACTGGCTGATCGGCTTGACGCCGACGACATAGCCGGTGCAATCGCCCGCGAAAACCGGTCCAGTTGAGAGAGCGCCAACGCCCGCAAGCGATGCGATGAGCAAAGCGGCTCTGACCGAGAAAGCCATGTGTGTTTCCTCCAGGAAATGACGATCGATATTCGCCATTCAATCTGCCCGCGGCAGCGACAAGCTGCATTGACGTGGATCAACGCTGAAGATCGGCATCGCTGCAAATGGGAAGGGCAGGCCTCCAAACCGGGAGACGCGAGAACGGGGCACTTGGGTGAGGTCATCGGTACCAGCTAAACCGATGGCAGTGCCGACCGGAACACTTTCGCCCTGTTCGAGATCGGGCTGTCACTCCGGCGAATGCATGCTGACAGAGCCGTCGCCGAGCACAACCCGCTTCATCGGGATATCCCACGGCATCGGGAAGATCGTGGTGATCCGGGCGAACGAGTGCCCGACACCGATGGTCGGCAACTCCTCCGGCAACCGCGCCAGCGTCCGGTCGTAGTAGCCGCCGCCATTTCCAAGCCGGTAGCCTCTCGCGTCAACACCCAACAACGGCACGATCACCACATCGGGCACCACCGGGACCGCTTCGGCGGGCACAGGAATGTTCCAGATGCCTTTTGCCATGGCACAGTCCGGTGTCCACAGATGAAACTCAACCGGCTGGTCCTTCGCGGTCACCACCGGCAGGCAGACCCGCGCACCGCGCCCACTCGCTTCCACCATCCACGGACGCAGGTTGATCTCGCCACGGATCGGCCAGTACACTGCGATGGTCCGGCCCGAGACATCGCCCAGACTGTCTGTCAACCGGGTGGAAATCCGCTCGGCCATCGTCTTGCGCGCATCGGCCGACAAGGCCTGCCGTGCCGCATAGAGCCGCGCCCGCTCGGCCTTGCGAAACACCGAAACATCCTTCCATGTCTGCGGATCGATGACATGGCCATCAACCAGCATCTGCGCAAGACACACCGGCGACCCCGGCAGTTCGTCCTCATCATCTTGGGTCATGAAACCAAGTTAACACCCGAACCCGGCGCATTCACCTGCCTGATTGCGTCACATCCCGTCCCGCAGACAGCACCCTCACCTGAGCTTGCGCCGGCAAAGCTACGCCTGGCCGGTATCAAACACAGTTGTTTCGGAGTAAATTGCGCCAAAGCCAATATCCGGCATGGAACGCGCAAATGGGTCAGACAATGCCATCATCAGATGCAGCCAATACCAACTTCCCCAGGCTGGAAGGGGCAATCCGAAACCCGTCAAACCCGAACCATCTGATGGTGATCAGGCCGGTCAAGCGAACGGTGCGGGTCTATGCCGGTGGCGACCTGATTGCGGAGACGAGAAACGCGCTCCGGGTCATGGAGATGGGCAAGACGCTGTATGATCCCGCGATCTATCTTCCGGCCGAAGACATAACCGCCGATTTCACCGCTCTCGACAAGACCAGCCATTGCCCGCTGAAGGGAGATGCCAGTTACGTCGCCCTGCATGGCGATGAAATCGCCTGGACCTATGACCTGCCACTTGACGGAGCAGAACAGCTGGACGGGCATTTCGCGTTCTGGCCGGACAAGGTGATGATCGCGGAAGGCGATTGAGCCGGGTTGGCTGAAACGGAGAACGGGTGAGCCGGCAATACCGGCATCACCCGCCCGTCGATACATCAAATTGCGGCGTTAGCCCCGCGGCCCTAGTCCTCGTTGATCGACGACACCGCCAGATTGGTCAGCTTGCTGTTGCAGGCCTTTTCCTGGTCGAGAATGCTCGTCAACAGGTCGTGCGCTTCGGAGTGACCGAGCACCTTGGCCCATTCGCGCAGGGTGCCATAGCGGGCAATCTCGTAGTGTTCGACGGCCTGGGCCGCAGCGATCAGAGCGGCGTTCTTGGCCACGCCGGTTGCTTCCTCGATGATGCTGTCGGTTTCCTTGATCAGGCCTTCGATGGCGTCGCATTTTTCGCCCGATGCCTTCTTGCCGATCGACTGGAACACCTTCTCAAGTGTCTTGATCTGGCCCTTGGTTTCTTCCAGATGCTCGCCGATGGCATCCTTCAGCTTCTTTCCATTGGCAGCTTGCTGAACCTTCGGCAGCGCCTTCACCAGCGCATTTTCGGCGTAATAGATGTCTTGCAGAGTGTGTTCGAACGCGTCGGACAGGGTTTTCATGGCACGTTTCCTTTTGAAAAATGACAAAGATGACTGGTCTTCAGGGTCGGGAATACAGGGTCTGAAATGACCCTGATCAGGCGGCCGGGAGGGGCATCTCGTTCCGCCTGCCTCTCAACGACGCGGGCGCGTTTTGGTTCCGGTCTCACAACGCAAATGGCTGCGGCCCCGGCGTGATGCTTCAAGCATCCCGGAACCACAGCCACACGTGAACGGCGTCTGCTCAGAGACCAAAACCTACGAAAGCAGCAGACAGCCTTGCCGTCACAGCTGTACCGGTTGGCGGATTCGCAATCCAAGGACACCCGATGGTCATCCTCAAAGCCGATGCGGTTCTTCAAGTGAGAGAAAAATGCCAGTCGGCCTGTAAGCCGGGTTCTGTATGGCCTTGACCCTTACGGGCCAAAACGTGGCAGCCATTCCTCTGGGATACGCATTGCTGCGCACCTCAAGCAACCTACCCGGATGATCAACCCCGGAAAAAGGGCCGGACTTGCGTCCTGCGTCATCCCTATTCGGTCTTGCTCCCGGTGGGGTTTACCGTGCCGCTTCCGTTGCCGGTCGCGCGGTGGGCTCTTACCCCACCCTTTCACCCTTACCCCGCCATCTCATCACCGGCCAAAGCTGAAGCTCAGGCACCGGCGATCAGAAGGCGGGGCGGTTTACTTTCTGTGGCACTTTCCCTGGGGTCGCCCCCGCCGGACGTTATCCGGCACCGTTTATCCGTGGAGCCCGGACTTTCCTCCCCCTGCTGTCTTTCGACGTTGCAAGGCGCGGCTGCCCGGCCGACTGGCGCGCTTCTCTTAGACCAACAGCCAGCCCATGACCAGAGCAATCATGGCAGCCACGCACCAGGCCACCAGCTGTCAGCTATCGTCTGCGACTTCCAGCCCGCCACCAAGGCTCATCCTTGTTCGGAACGCAGCAGGCGCCAAGCCCGTTCGCCGGACGAACTGGGTGTAGAAATTCGATTTGGAAGCATACCCGGCGTCAAGCATGACGTCGAGCAGCGGCCTGCCGGGATCATCCTGCATGATCGTCTTGCACAACTGGATCCGCTGGTCGTTGAGCAGGTCCGAGAAACTGCATCTCCTGACCCTGTTGATCGCCCGCGAAAGCTGGCGCGCCGGCACGCCGAGTTTGCGCGACAGCCGAGTGATGGTCAGCGACGGGTCCGCCAGAACTTCTGGTTCACCAAGCAGTTCGAGCGCTCTGTCGACCAATTCTCTTTCTTCCGGGTCCGGTGGAGATTGGTCTGAAGGCGATCCATTGAGCCTGCTGTCCACGGCTAGACTGTAGAGGTGTTCAAACAGCGAAGGGCGGCCAAGTGCACCGATCAGAGAGATGGACACAAGCACAACCAGCGACAGCAGGGAAAGCAGCAGAGGCATGGATGCCTGCAGCAATCCGCCGCCCGACAGATCAACAAGGATGAAGATTTCCAACACCATGCTGATCGAAAGGAACACAATGATGATCCCGAGCCACCAGACTGTCTTGCCGCCATCCTCCTTCAGATTGGCAAACGCACGATCCCGATCCCGCCAGATCAGGGCCAGCGCCGCGATATAGAAAACCAACTCTGCAATCACGATGCAATCGAGCAGGAAGGCCCTATTGGTCGCCATGGCGCCCAGTGATCCCAGCAGCCAGAGGCCGTGCAACGGGGTCGTTCTGGGCAGAGCATGCCCCTGCGTGCCCGCCGCCACGAAATAGAGATACAGGCACGGGATCGTGACCAGTGCGAGCGCTCCGCGGATCCGCAACAGCAGCGGTATATCATGGATCAGATGGACACTCAGCAAAGCCGACGAGACTGATATCAGCAGAAAGGCCAAGGCAAGAATTCCGCAGGCGGAAAAATAGCCCATCCGGCTTGCCAGTCCGAGCAGATAAACAGTCATGACCAGCCCCAGGGCACTGGTGGCAATCAGAACGACAAGCGTCACGAACAACAGCCTCTATTCTTCCCTTGGGTGCGCGGCCTCTCACCTTGCAAAAAACAATCGTCCTGTATCGCGATCAAGGACGATAGCGCCCCGGAAACCGCCTATTGGGGCGGCAGGAAAAGGAGTCCTGCCATGACCAATCAAACCACATTGATTATTGCTCTGCTAGCACTAATCTCCCCGGATGTTGCCGCTGCGGAACAGCACGCCGGCCCACCCGCAGCGACCGTGATCACCAATGTCGACGTGATATCGGGCCATCTCGATCAGGTCCAAACCAATAGAGATGTCTTCATCAAGAACGGGAAGCTGTGCGCAATCGTGCCGGCTGGCACGGTCGAGAACATGTGCGATGTAAGCGATTACCAGGTGGTCGACGGGAGCGGAAAATTCCTGATACCCGGCCTTATCGACAGCCATGTTCATCTCGGACACAACCCGATCATCAACAGGGCCAAGGCGCAGGAATATGAACATCTGATCGACGGCTACAAACGGCAATTGCCGCGCAGCTATCTCTATCACGGCTTCACCAGCCTTATCGATCTTGACTACTCGGCAGAAAGAAACGCCTGGCCCGCTGACGCCGAACATGTGCCTTCTGTCTATCATTGCGGCCGGGGCGTCAGAGTTGCAGGCGGCTATGGTCCGGCCTTCGTGCCACCACACATCGCCCATCGCGTGTTTCCCAACCTGGTCTATGAAGACAGCCACAAGGACACCTGGCCCGTTGAACTCGACCCTGCTGCCTACACAGTGGAGGCCGCGGTTGACAGGGTTCTCAAATCCGGCGCGATCTGCCTGAAAACCTATGTCGAATCCGGATTTGGAGGCACCTTCGACTGGCCGGTGCCAAGCGCTGAAATCCTGTTGCAGCTCGCCGCAGAAGCCCACAATCACGGTTTGGTCTTTGTGGTTCACGCCAACAGCGCTGATGCATGGAACAGTGCGGTCGACGCAGGCGCGGATGTGATTGCCCATGGCATGTGGCACTGGGAAGGAGCCCGCACAGACCCGAACCTTACCGGCAGCGCCCGCTTAGCAATCAGCGCCGCAGCAAACGCCGGTGTCGCCGTTCAACCGACAATGCGGGTGGTCGAGGGCGAGCGAAGCACATTGACATGGGACCTTCTGGATGATGACCGGCTCGAGCATGTGCTCAGCCGCAATCTGCGCAGCTTTCTGGAATCGGACGAAGGCCGGTGGAGCCAGAGGGAAATGATCGAGCTTTATCGGGAGCACAATCCGGACCCGCAAACCACACCGGCTTCGCTGATTGAAAGCTCAATCAACCGCGCCTCGGCCAGCATGGCGGAGTTTCACGCCATCGGCGGCAAGCTGCTTTTCGGCACCGACACCCCGGCACAGGACGGCCCGGGCAATCCTCCCGGGCTCAACGGTTACCTTGAGCTGGAGAGCTGGGCCCGGGCGGGCATCCCGCTTGCCGAGATCTTCCGCTCGGCCACCGTTGAGAATGCGCGGATGTTCGGGCTTGAGGCCCGGATCGGAACAATCGAAGCCGGCAAGCGAGCGGATCTGGTTCTGCTCAACTCAAACCCGTTGCAGGATGTGAAGGCCTACAACGATATCTCGCTTGTTATTCTCGACGGAGAACCGATTGAACGCCGCGACCTGTCAGCCGACGATTAGCAGCTGCTGTCCCGCCGGTCCGATGAAGCCGACCGGCGGGACAGTGCCGCTCAGCCGGAAAGAGACGCAATTGACAATGGCCGCGCACCGGAATATCGAGCTTGTCAGGGTGAAGGCCCCTGCCGCTCGCTGGCTTGTCCATGGTGAAGTCCTTCTCACATTCTTTCATCCACCGATTTCAGTTGAATGCGGTCTGATGGCAATGCGAGCGCCCTTCTTGTTTCCGCATCCAGACACTGAATGAGGTTTGTGATGACAGAACTGTCGACACCCGACGAAAATATCTATCTGGCAGGATCGCTGCCGGTCTTGTTTGCCAAAACGGCAACGCCGATTATCGTGGTGATGGGAGTCAATGGCCTGTTCACCGTGGTCGATGCCTATTTCCTCGGCGCCTATGTCGGTGCCGATGCGCTGACCGCGGTGACACTGATGTTCCCGCTTTACATGCTGCTGGTCGCGCTTTCGACGCTGGTCTCAAACGGCTTCGCCAGCGTTTTTGCGCGGCTGATCGGCGGCGGCGAACGGCATCTGGCGCACACCGTTTTCGCTCAGGCCGTGCAATTGGCTCTGGTCGTTTGTGCGGTGCTGATTGCCACATTCCTGATCTTCGGCAACGCGCTCAGCCTGATGGCCGCCAATGGCGATGCGGCGCTGGCGGGGGTGGGCTATACCTATATCTCCATTCTGATCCTGTGTTCGCCGCTGGTCTTTGTGCTCTCGATCAGCATAGCTGCCCTGCGCAGCGAGGGATTGCTTGCAGTAATGGCGGCAATCACGTTGATGTCGGCTCTTCTGAACATCGCCTTCGACTATCTCTTCATTGCCAAACTTGGCGCGGGCGTCGCCGGATCCGCATACGGAACGGTGCTGGCGCAACTCTGCGCGATGTCGGTTCTGCTGCTTTACCGGTCACGTCTCAGGAAGACCGCCGGGCCGCGGCAGCCGCTGCTCGGTGCCGGGTGGAGCCACTGGGGTGAACTTCTGTCTCTCGGCGCGCCATCCAGCCTCGGCTATATCGGGCTGGCGCTGTCGGCAGCACTGACACTCTACTGCCTGCAGCTCTGGGCCGGAGAGACCTATGCTGCGACTGCCGGCGCTTTCGGCATCATTACCCGTCTGATCACCTTCAGCTTCCTGCCTCTGCTGGGGTTGAGCATGGCGTTCCAGACCATCGCCGGCAACAATTACGGTGCGAAAATGGCGGCGCGGACCGACCGGAGCATCGTTCTGGCGATCAGCGTGGCGCTGATCTACAGCGTCAGCGTGGAGCTGATATTCCTGATCACCCGCTCTGAAATCGGGTTCATCTTTGTCGACGATCCCGCCATCATCAGCGAAATCGCCCGAATCCTGCCGCTTGTGGTCATCACCATGGTCATCTTCGGCCCCTTGATGATGATCGGCTCCTATTTCCAGGCGATCGGCGATGCGCCAAGGGCAGCACTGCTGGGGCTTTCACGAACCTATCTGTTCGCGCTGCCTCTGACCTTCCTGCTTCCCTTCGGGTTTGGAGAACCGGGTATCTGGTATGCGGGCATCGCCGCCGAGTTCCTGGTGCTGGCAACGACCGTACTTGTGCTGCGGCATCGAAGCAGATCCGGCGGAAATCCCTGGGGCCTGTTCCACAACAATTTCTAGCTCCCGAGGCCACAAGCCAGCGGCGCCGGTGATCTGAGGCGCCGCTGTTCAAGCCAGGGATTGTGCACAAGCGACGGCCGATTTCTAAAGATTCGATAAATGGAGTTGATTACATTTAACCCGCTGAATTCATGGAAGTTTTAAGCCCTTCGGTTAAAACGCGGCCAATCCCTATTTTAGGAGCATGAATTCCCAATGTCATTCAGAAAACCATTGTCCAGGATTTCGGGCAAAGCCTCCCTTATTTTCAAAAATCAAAATGGCAATTTCGGCATCATCATTGCTGTGCTGATTCCGCTGCTGATCGTTGTCGCCGGTGGCGCGATCGATATCGTCTCTGCTCTGAATCAAAAAACCAAGTATCAGGACGAGCTGGATGCAGCGATGCTGGCGGCTGCGCATGAGACGTCGACAGACGCCCGGTTCAACACTGCAAAATCCTACATTCAGGAGCTAGCCGAATCCAACCTTTCGGAAACGGAAATGCAGGAGGCAGGCATTGCGCTGGTGCTGACAGCCAACAGTGACGGAAGCCTGACCGGAAAGTTGAATATGCCGTATCCCACGGCGTTCTTGAATATCATAAATCTCAAGAACATACCCATCACGGTCACCTCAACGGTCATAAAGACCGGCCACTCCAGCGCGGCGGCGGGCTGCATCTATGTACTTGGAAACAAGAGCCAGGCAGTATTGATCAACAGTGGCGCGAAACTCGATGCCAAGGAGTGCGAAGTTTACGTCCATTCCACCTCATCACCGGCATTCATCATGAATGCTGGTTCAACCATCGATACCGCAAAATTCTGCGTCAAGGGAAGCAACTACATCAAGAATGGTGGCACACTTACCAATCTCAAAGTCAGTTGCTCGGTCGAGCCGGATCCTTACAAAGGCACGATCGACGAGCCCAATGTCCCGTCGACCTGCACAACCCAGGGCGCACTCAGCGGGACCAGCTTCGTTCTCAAACCTGGCGTTCACTGCTCCACCACGTTCAATGGCAATCCGACAGTTACCTTCATGCCGGGTCTCCACATCATCAAGGGGCGGATGATCCTCAACTCCGGATCGACGGTCAATGCCGAGGGCGTCACCTTCTATTTCCCTGATGTCTACAGTGAAATCCGCGCAAATGGCGGCCTGACATTTAACGCATCTGCTCCGATCAAGGGCGATTATGCCGGTATTCTGATGTTTGAGAAGACATCCGATGCCGCCAACAATTCCCAGAAGCAGCAATATGTCTTCAACGGATCGAACGGTGAAACCCTGACCGGAATTATTCATCTGCCGAACCGGGACGCGGTCTACAATTCCACCACCAACCAGACCAACAAGATTTCTCTCGTCGTCAACACTCTCATCATGAACTCGGCCAACTGGAATCTGTCACCCTATGAGGGACCCGGTGGCACCGGTGGTGCGGACGAAGGCATTCGTCTGGTCCGTTAACACCCGACCGGAAACGGGTGTGCTTGACCGCTGAATACTTGGTGCGGATACACGACACATCCAGAGGGTCTGACGGTTTGAGCGCGAGCCGCCTGGCCCTGCCGGAACGGTATCGGCTTCAAGAACCGCCATCTCAATGACGTTCCGGTCGAACGTCGTGAATGTGTCCACCATTCCCACAAGGCAAAACGGCCGCCGTAATGGCGGCCGTAAACTATCTGGATTTTGTCGGGAACCTAATTCGCCACGCCGCGTTATGATCTTAGCCAGGCTGATGAAAAGAGTGCCTCCAGCCTTACTTCATCAGCCTGGTAACCTTGCCGCAATAGCGCTTCGAAACCGGGTTCATCCGCTTGGCGCCGTGTCCGGCATTGTATTTGAGAATGGTCCCGCAGGTGGTGCCGCCACCAAGTTTATGTGCCTTGGCAAGATACAACATACCATACTTGATGTTGGTCTCCGGATTGTAGAGCGCCTTGGTGGAGCCCTTGTAACCCATCATGCGCGCGGTTGCCGGCTTGATCTGCATGAGCCCGACTTCCCCTGCTGCGCCGCGTGCGTTTGCCCGGTAGTTGCTCTCGACAGAGATCACTGCATGGGCGAGAGATTCCGGCACGCCGTTGCTTTTGGCGTATTTGGAAATAAGCTTGCCATGAGGACGCGACGAATATCCAAAACTCATACTGGAGCTCTTGATCTTGCCGCTTGAAATCGAACCGGTCGTCTCGTTCGATGTACCGGTGGTTTCGCAACCCGAGAGCGCAAGCGAGAGCAAGGCCGCAGCAGCAGCCGTGAAAATGAGACGCATAATGTAATTTACTCCGATGGCGCCTTGCCCAACCGTTCATCGACGAGGACGGGACAAACCCCTTGGCGCGTTTCTTGTCAGCCCGGAGCCGCGGCAGGCTTCTTGCCCTCGCCCGCTCCATGCGTGGAAACCAACTCAATCGGGGCAGAGGCTGGCGGATTTATGGCAAGGCAACCCACAAATTGCTGCATCGCAATAAATTTGCGTTTCACTCTGTAATATTTCACAGAAAACGCCCGGTTGCGCGGGCCATCAATGATCAGGCGACGGTCGGCAAGGCGGTCAACAGCTGGTGCAAGGTGCCGATGGTCGATGCGTCGGCAATACCGTCAACCCGTGCCGGACGGAAATGCCGCTGAAAGGCGCGTATCGCCGCTGCAGTTGCCGTACTGAAGACGCCGTCCACCTGCACATCATAGCCGTAGAGCGCCAGCATCGTCTGCAGCGCCTCCACCGGCTCGCCGGCATCGCCTTCCTGGAAGAAACGGCCTCCCCCGACAGGAAGAGGCTCCACCCAGTGGCCGATGCCCTCCTTGTGCAGCAGTCCCCACGGAAACAGCTCGCCGGGGTCCTGCTTGCGCATCGGCGCGATGTCGGAATGGGCCAGAACCCGTTCAGCCGGGATGCCGTTACGTTCTATGATGTCACGGCTGAGCGCAATCACCGCCTCAATCTGTGCGTCCTCGAAGGGCGGCGAACCCGCCTCGTGACCGGGATTGGCGATCTCGATTCCGATCGAGGCCGAGTTGATGTCCGTCTCGCCTTTCCAGGAGCTCTGTCCCGCATGCCAGCCACGAGCGCTTTCGGGCAGAAGCTGGGTCACCACACCCTTCTCGTCGACGAAGTAATGTGACGAGACCTGACTTTCCTCGGTGCAAAGCCAGTCAAGTGCGGCAGTAGCGGTCGGCATGCCGGTGTAATGCAGGATCAGCATGTCCGGAGACCGCCCGCCCTTGCGTTCGCCGAAATTGGGGGATGGCCGCACACAGGCGGATTTGTAATCAGGTTCAAATGCACTCATGCGGCGGCGCGGTCTTTCTCAATCACCGCGAAGGCGTCATTGAGCGCCGCCATACGGTCGTTGGCTATGGTGAGGAACTCCTCTGGAACGCCACGCGCCCGCAGCCGGTCGGGATGACTTTCGGAGGCGAGCGCCCTGTAGCGTTTCTTGACTTCCTCGAACGGCGCGGTTTCAGCCAGACCAAGCACCGCATAGGGATTAATACCGTCAGGATGAACATGACGGGCCATGATGCGATCGAAATAGGCTTCATCGAAGTGGAAGATGTCGGCCACATTGGCGATGAATTCGAGTTCCTTGTGATGAATCACACCATCGGCCTTGGCAATGTGGAACAGACCGTCGAGCACGTCCTCGAGCATGGCGCAATTGGCCTGCCCCGAACCGCACATGCCCGCCACCCGCTGGGCATAGGCCTCGTAGCCCGCAACATCCTGCTTGGCGAGATTATAGAGCCGCGAAACATTGCCGGCCTCGGCTTGCGGAATGGCAAAGATTTCCTGGAAAGCCCGTACTTCTTCCGGGGCGACGATACCGTCAGCCTTGGCCATTTTCGCCGACAGCGCAATCACGGCAACCGAAAACGCCACCTTGCGGCGCGTTTCCGGATCGCCGGCAAACACGGTGCGAATGGCCTCGACGACACCTGAAAAGGCGGTGGAAGCGGTTTCGCCAATGGCGTCAAACAGACTGCTGAACATAGACATGATTTGTTCTTAATCGATTTGGTCTCAAAAATCGAGTATGGCGCGGCGCACAATCGACTGCCAATCCATCACCGCCGGAAATCGAATCCATCGCGGATATTCGTTGGACCCGAACCTCCCGGCTGCTCTATGCCGTGGCAATGACCGATACAGCCATTCCGCCCGTGACTTCAGCCCCCGCCCGCCCGCTCGCCGGTATGGCGATCGGTTTTGTCGGCATTGTCATCTTTGGCGCCACCCTGCCCGCCACACGCATTGCGCTGGAAGGTTTTTCACCGGCCTTCATCACGTTCTCGCGTGCAGCGATTGCCGCAAGTGTCGCAGCCATGACCCTGCTGGTTCTGGGAAAACGCTTTCCCCGCCAGCATGCGAAATCGCTCTTCATCGCCGGAATTCTGCTGGTCTACGGCTTTCCCGGTTTTTCCAGCGTTGCCATGCAGACCGTCCCGGCGTCCCATGGCGGCGTGGTGCTCGGCGTCCTGCCGCTGATGACCGCCACCTTCGCAGCCCTGTTCGGCGGTGAACGCCCGGGCATGGCTTTCTGGGGCTGGAGCATTACCGGCGCGGCTCTGGTCATGGTCTTTTCGCTCTCCGGAGCCGACATCGAGCCCGGCATCGGTGATTTCTGGCTGGCCTGTGCCGCACTGTCCGCGTCCTGCGGCTATGTCATTTCCGGCAAACTCGCCCGCACCCGGCCGGGCTGGGAGGTGATCAGCTGGGCGCTGATCGTCACGGCACCACTGGCCTTGGCCGGCACCGCCTTCACCTGGACAAGTGGTGTTGGCCATCCCGGCACGCACGCATTGATGGCGCTTGGCTATCTCTCACTCGGCTCGATGTTCGCCGGCTTCATCTTCTGGAACTGGGGCATGGCCATTGGCGGCATCGCCCGCGTCGGTCAGGTGCAGCTGATGCAGAGCTTCGTCACGCTCGGGCTCTCCGCCCTGCTGCTCGGCGAAACCGTCACCCCGGTCATGCTCGGATTTGCCATTGCGGTGGGATTTGTCGTCTGGTGCGGGCGCAAGGCCAAGGTGGGCTGAGACCGGGTCGACATGAGGACCGCTAAAGGTCGGGCAGCAACGCCACCTGTCGCGCCACATCACTTTCAAGCCGTGCCCTGGAATAGCGCCCCAGAACATCGCCCGACAAGAGCTCCGGATTGGCCGTGATGAACTCGGCCGCACTGACCGAAGATTGCCGGTGCATGCGCTCGGCAATCGCACTCATATAGGCGAAGGTCACCGTGGCGTTGAATTTCTCCGGCGCGCCGGCCTTCTCCACCAAAGCCTTCAGGCCATCTGCATAGATAGCAAGCGCCTTGAAGAAGCCGTGCCGCGTCAGCACTTCATAGGCCACGCCGATATGATCGGCATGACGAAATGCGGCGGGATCAATCTCGCCACGCTGGAAACGCATCAGCATCTGCTGGTAATCGATCATGGACCTCAGTCCTGCTCGCTCAAACCGTGACTCTCGGCGGCAGTCAGCTCCAGATCATAGACCGCCTTGAGCTGGTCAATCTTGGAGATTGTGTCACTGCCGAACGGCGTCTTGCCCTCAAACGCATGCAGCGCCATCGCCTCGATCAATTCCGCAACGGATATATCCAGATGCTCGGCAAGCCCCTTGAGGACTTTCAGCATCCGTTTTTCGATCCTGAGACCGGTTTGCACGCGCTCGACCTTCTTCATGCCATTTTCCATCGCATGAAAATAGTTTTGGTGTCAAGGTACCAAGGTACATGTCTATTGATTGCGGTCAGCTGTGCCCGGCCACCTCGCGTGGCTTGTAGGCCGCTTCCAGCAACCGGATCGATGCGGCGTCGAGCTTCACATCCAGCGCGCCGACCGCCTCTTCGAGCTGCCCGATCTTGGTGACGCCGATGATCGGGGCGGTCACAAAGTCTTTCGACATAACCCAGGCATAGGCCACCTGCGCCGGATTAACGCCGAGTTTGGCGGCAACCTTCTCCACCCGCGCCAGGATGGCGTAATCCTGCGCCGAACCAAAAAACCCCTGCGCCATCTTGTCCGTGCTGGCGCGGTTGGTCGCCTGCCCCTCTTTCGGGCGGTTGCCGGCCAGGAAGCCGCGCGCGATCGGTGACCATGGCACCACGCCAATGCCTTCGCTGGCACAATAGGCCATCATCTCGCGCTCTTCCTCGCGATAAGCCAGATTGTAGAAATTCTGCATGGCGGCGAATTGCTGGTAACCCCGCGCCTTCTGCATTTCACGCAGCTTTGCGAACTGCCAGGCCCACATCGACGACGCAGCCACGTAACGCGCCTTGCCAGCCTGAATCACCGCCTCGAGCGCATCAAGCATCTCTTCATGTTCGGTGTCGGGATCGAGCCGGTGGATATAGAGGATATCGACATAATCCATATCGAGCCGGGTCAGCGACTGGTCGATCTGGTCGAAGATGTGCTTGCGCGACAAGCCACGGTCGTTGGGCCGGCCATCGCTCATGCGCAGACCGACCTTGGTCGCCACCACCACCTCGTCACGCCGTGCATAGGCCTTCAATGCCTTGCCGGTGATCTTCTCGGAATCTCCGAAATTGTAGTGATTGGCTGTATCGAAGAAATTGATCCCGCTTTCCACCGCCTTGCGGAAGAAGGGCTGCGCGGCAGCTTCATCAATCACCCAAGGGTGCGTCGGCCCGCCCGGCGTGCCAAAACTCATGCATCCCAAACAAAGCCTGGACACTTTAAGACCTGTTTTTCCCAGCCGGACATAATCCATGCACTTGCTCCCGTTGCGCATTTAAAAACTCTACGACGATAGGCAGTGAGCCAATGAAGGGTCAATAGCTGGCGGCCGCCCGCGAGGTCTGATCATACCGGCCCGGCGTCACCCGGGCATGGGCCACCTGCGAATGCCTGGGACTGCGCCCATTTGCATCTGCTCACCCCGCGATTGATCACGGATTGCGCACGTTCACTCACGGCAATGTGAGATGAACCATAATAGACGATAAAATCGTGCGCGATATTAAATTTGCCTCATTCAAGATAAATCTTATATTATTGTTTTAATTGACTTATTCTCGCTCATGGGATGCAGGCAATCAAATTTCAAGAGCAAAATTGTGTGAACACTGGTTACCGTTTCGTGGTTTGAAATCCTACTTTCGGCGGCACATCTTCAACTCATCGAACGGCCTTCAAACCAAACCGTTGGCCGGCGTCGATAGCGTCCCGAAGCACCTCCAGGGAGCCCGGATCGCAATCGCAAAATCAACAGCGGGATATGCCCGCTCAAGTGAAGAAACAAAGACTAGGACATTTATTATGAAAACTCTCATCTCCGCCACCCTGCTGACAGTTCTCGCCGGCACAAGCGCTGCCTTCGCAATCCAGCCGATCCCCGGCAGCATCGACACCGGCTACACCAACGAAGCACCTGCCGGCTCCACCGTCGCTCACCGCTTCTACGACCGGTTCGGCAACGACCAGGTTGAAACCTACCAGGTCAAGGCCGACGGCAGCCTGCAGCTGCTCTCACGCGACCAGCTCGAACACTAAGCCGATAACGCGGGCCGGGACCAGCTGTCCCGGCTCCCCGCACGGCCCTCCCAACCCCGAATGAGCAAGCTCATTCAACCAACATTACACATTCAAAGGACACTCATCATGAAGACTCTCATCTCCGCCACCCTGCTGACAGTTCTCGCCGGCACAAGCGCTGCCTTCG
>CAXBIE010000046.1:0-40864 GCA_963975635.1 uncultured Hoeflea sp.
AGGTGGCTTAAACGAGCACTTGGGGCGGCACGAAACCGCGACAGGTCCAGTTTTTATGATCTCGCGCTACTGGCGCACAGTCGCAATCTCGCGCCGCAGGCGCTTCAATTCCTGCTCCGGCGTCTCCCCGTCGGTCACCGCAGGCAAGGCCGCATCGCGCGCCTGCGGTGACCAACGATCAAGTGTCGAATAGCCGCTATCCAGATAACGGCAAACATCGGTGCGGCAGCGCCCGTCTGTTGATTTCCACTGAAACCTGACCCGGTAGGGGATGCGGATAAAAAGTTGGACTGTTTCATACGGTAAGGCCGAGGCTTTTTCGATACTCGACCGGGCTGAGCGATCCCAACGATATCTTGATGCGCTTTTCATTGTACCAGCGGATGTAGGCATCTACCTCGGCGACGAACTGTTCGATTGTGATGGTCTTCCAGTCTCGTGGATAAAAGAGTTCCGTTTTCAACCGGCCGAAGAAGCCTTCGCACGCGACATTATCTTGTGAGCAGCCCTTTCGGGACATCGAGCGAACCAGTTTCGCTTCGCTGATCCGGGTAAACCAGCCGGGCCAGCGATAATGGGCTCCTCTATCAGAATGTACGATTGGCCGTTCCTCGCCTTCGCTCACCGTTTCGATGGCAGCGTCCAGCATGGTATTGACAAGTCCCGCATCTGGTTGCGTTCCAATCGACCAACTGATGACCATACCGTCGAAGCAATCGATGATAGGCGAAAGGTAGACCTTCCCGGCTGGGATCTGGAACTCGGTGATGTCTGTCAGCCATTTCTCGTTCGGTGCTTGCGCATGGAAGTCGCGATTGATCAGGTTGTCGGGTGCCGGACTGATTTCTCCCAGATACGATCTGAAACGCCGTCGACGTGGTCTGGCGACGGCCAAGTGCTCCTGCTTCATCAAGCGCTGAACAACTTTTTCCGAGATTGTCACGCTCTGCCTGGCCAGCGACGCCTGTAGTCTGCGATAGCCGTAACAACGATGGTTCGATTCAAAGATTTCTGCGAGGTTACGACGGATGGCGGCATACTTGTCTGCCAGACACATGCGTGTGCGATTGTAGAAGTAGGAGCTTCGCGCAATTCGCAGCTGGGCGAGCAGCTCTGGCAACCGATACAACTCTTTAAGGGCGTCAATCAACTGTGTCTTCTCCCGATTGCTCAGGATCTGCAGATCGACGCCCAGTTCTTTTTTTAGAAGTTCGTTGGCCTTCTTCAGGAGATCATGCTCGAGTTGCAACTCGCGGACATTACGTTGGAGGGCTTCAAGCTGTCGCTCGAGTTCCTCGCGTTCCGGCACTTGCGGGGTGGTTTTGCGGCGTTTCATGGAGGAAGGAGCCTCGTGACCGAGTAGCTGGTCTTTCCAGTTGTACAACGTCGGCCTGCAGACGCCCAGCAGGTCAGCAACCTGTTGGGCGCTTTCATCTCCACTACATAGTCCGATGACACCAGCTTGCCTCACCGCTTCGGGATAGGCAGGGCGCCACGAACGACCGACCACCGATGTTCGCGTCTCCGGAAAGGCCTCCCGTACCCATGCAGTTAGGGTTCCTCGACCCGGATAGCCAAGTGCCCTCATCGTCGCAGAGATGCAACGATCATGGGTGAGATAGTGCTCAAGTGCCGCCTGCTTCTGCGCCTCGGAATACTTCGGCGCTCGAGCAACCGGTTGAATACGCAGGTCGAGCTGCTGTTCGTACTCGCGGTACCAGCCCCTCAGCGCATTCTTGGTGGGATAACCCAACTGGCGAATGGTCGCATTAAGTCGCTTGCCAAGCCTGATATAGAGCTCAACGGCTCGAAGTCTGTCTGCGTAGGAATACATGAACTACCTCCTGGTGGTCCAAGTTTTCGTCCGCACCCCCGGTAGTACGGGATATTTCCATCGATAATTGACCCGCTTTTCAGTTATGTTTCGGGTCTGGTGTTGCGGTCAAGTTCCGGTTTTTCTCCTTTGCGTTTTTGGGTTCAAGGGCCGAGCTGTTCTTGAAGCGGAAGCTGTCGTTTCCTGTTTCGAGGATGTGGCAGTGATGGGTGAGCCGATCGAGCAGCGCTATCGTCATCTTGGCGTCGCCAAACACTCTGGCCCATTCGCTGAGGCTGAGGTTTGTGTTGATGACGACGCTGGTGCGCTCATAGAGCTTGCACAGGAGATGGAAGAGCAAAGCACCGCCTAATGCGCTGAACGGCAGATAGCCAAGCTCATCAAGGATCACGAGATCGGAATGCATCAGGCGATTGGCGATCTGACCTGGCGCCCTTGCACATTTTCCTGCTCAAGTTCGTTGACCAGCTTGACAGTCGAGGAGAGCTCAAGCGACGGAGAGAGGACGTCAGCATCTATTTCAACGGTAACGCCATCGTCAGACTAGCCGGCGATCTGCTGCTCGAACAGAACCATTTTTGGGCGGTCCCACTATGACAGTTGAGACAATCGCCACAATGAGTGATGATCCCCTACTGATCCGGTTGAGCACCAATTCGTTCGTCAGAAAGTCACAAAACAGAGGCCGTCACAACGTCACAAATCATCTTTCGATCATGTTGCAATAAATGTAATATTTCAATAACTTAACCTCACCACCGGCGAGAGAGTTGAGTTTTCGAGTCTCTCATCGCCCACCATATTCCCTTCCTGACAGAATCTGATCAAATCACGCACCGCGCCGCGGATGAAGTAATCCTGACAATCGCCATTGCCAGGATTGCGGCCGATCGGGCGACTGACCCCGGTCTCCAGTCCGCGATCCCCGATTCGCAGAGACAGCGGCACCATAATCCGGTTTCAGATTACAGGTCGGGTTCTTTTTCAAACAGCGACCAGGCGGAGATGAACAGGGCCGCAATCAACGGGCCGATGATGAAGCCGTTGATTCCAAACAGCGCCATCCCCCCGACGGTCGAGACCAGCACCACATAATCAGGCAGTTTGGCGTTCTTGCCGACCAGCGGAGGCCGCAACAGATTGTCGATCAGCCCGATGATCAGCAGACCGACAAGCACCAGGATTACAGCCTTCAGCCATGCGCCGGTGAACATCAGGAACAGCGCCGCCGGGGCCCAGACGATTGCTGCGCCGACCGCCGGCAACATCGAAAAGAAGGTCATCACCACACCCCACAGCAAGGCCGCCTCGATCCCCAGCATCCAGAATGTCACGCCTCCGATCGTTCCCTGGATGATGGCGATGATGATATTGCCTCTGACCGTCGCGTTGATGACGGATGTGAATTTCTCCAGCAGCTTGGCCGAATGGTCATCACTGAGCGGCATGGCGCTCTTGATCTTTGCCACCAGTCTTTCCCCGTCGCGAAACAGAAAGAAAAGCAGGTACAGCAAGACACCAGAACCGATGAAAAAGCTCAACGTGGTCTCGCCGATATTGACCACGCGGCCCGCCATCGACTGGCTCGCCTGCAGCACTGCCCCGGAAAATTTCTGGCGAAGGTCGGGGAAGCTGCCCAGTTCGATGGGAGTCCATTCTTCTATGAAGCCTGGCAGCGCGCTGACGATTGAATCAATGCGGCCACGCAGCCCGAACTCCTCGCTGCTGACCTGCCGGTAGAGGCTGCTGCTTTCCTGGGCGATGGAAGCAAGAATCAGCACTGCGGGAACAATCACCAGGCAAACGCACATCAGCACGCTCAAAAGCGCAGCCGCGCCTTCACGGCCCTTCAAACGCCGGACAAGAAACTGCTGCACCGGATGAAAGACAATCGCAAGGATGACTGCCCACAAGATGGCCGTGTAAAACGGAAGCAACAACAGACTGAAGGCGGCCGTCGTGAGCGCCAGCATCAAATAGAAGCTTGCGCGCTGAACTGTTGGTTTGTGCGGTTCCATCACGGAGCTTTCACAACGTCGAGCTGTTTGATCGGAGCGGGACTTTCCCGACTGACCGGATTTGTAGCCGAGACCACCCGTTTGTCCAAGCAACAAGGCCGGTGTGCCTTTTGGCGGGTCCTCCGGCCATCGAGGGATTTGCAATTGGCAGGACCGCTGACGCCTGTTTCCTGTCGCGGTCAACCATATGCGTTTCAGCGATACCCATCAGGCATCATTCAGAAGCGGAACAGCGACCTTTGAACTTCCGCTCGAATGCGTGGCGCTGCAGAGCGTTTCATGGCTGTGGAATGCGCTAGATCAATCCCCTGCTGATCTCATCGTTTATAATCCCTTGGAAACGGAGCATTGGGGACAAGGCATGAAGCAACCCAGCCTGAGAGAAGAAATTGCAGCTCTGCGAGCCGAGATCGAGCATCTGCGAGACAGCAAAAGCACCGCGGACGCCGGGGCCTCAAAGCCGGACGGCGATGAGCAAAGCCGTGACCAGCCTGATGATGTTCCGAAACTTCTCGGCGAACTTGGGGAGCTGGTCCAGACCATGCTCGATGAGGCCGAAGAGAGCTTTACCGAGCATCCCCTCGCCTCCGTTTCCGCCGCACTGGCGCTCGGCATCGTTATCGGCCGTCTAACAGCAAAGTGATGTGAAGCCATGTCAGTCCATACACTCGCCCGCACTCTGCGGCTTTACCTTCGATCTGAATTGCTGGTCGGCGAGATCCGCCTGAAGGTGCAGCTGCGAAAATTCTCGCTGTTGCTGTTCGCGGCCTTGATCGGTCTTATGGCGCTGGTTTTCCTCAACATCGCCGCCTATCAGATGCTGCTTGCCGGCTGGGGTCCGATCAAGGCGCCCTTTATTCTGGCAATCGCCAATATCATTCTGGCAATCATCCTGGTGGTAAGCGCGGCCTTCGCCAGACCCGGCCCGGATCTCGTCGCAGCAAGAGAGTTGCGCGATCTCACCTCCGCCACCCTGGAAAGCGAATTGAAGTCCAATCCGGCAGCCGCAGCGATTGGCAGCATGGCCGGCCTCAACGGACCTGGCAGCTGGGACAGCGCAAGGTTCCTGGTGCCGATCATCTCTGCAATCATCCGCAGCCTCAAACGCCGGAAAACCGGTGAATGAGGTCTGGAGCGTTTCATGGCTGGATGGAACCAAACCTCCCCGAACCATCGATCAATCCCTCTCAAACAAGGAAACAAATCCCATGGCCGATTTCGAAAAATTCACTGAAGACCTCAAGCAGAATTATGATGAACTCAAGCTCAAGGTGCATCTGGGCTCAAAGGAAGCGCAGGACGAGTGGGCAGAACTTCAGGAGCGCTGGAACCACTTTGAAAGCCAGGCTAACCTGAAAAAGAGCCGGGAAGATGTCGGCGATGCTCTGGAGATCCTCGGATCGGAACTCAAGGACGCCTTAAACCGGATCCGCAAGGCGCTCTGAGCGGACACCGGATCAAGGTGTTTGAAATTCAATAGCCGACGCGACTGAGCGGGGCCTCCCCGGAGAATATCGATTCCGGGGCGGCGCCTGATGTGTCAGGCCACATCACGCCCCTGCCCGCGCGCCAGCACTCCGCCGGTCGCCGCTTCGCGCACACCGGTGGTATTCGGATAGGTCAGCGGCAACCCGCGCATCGACCGGACCGCCAGCCAGGCCCAGGCCTCGGCCTCCATCGAATCCCCGTTCAGCCCGGCCTCTTCGGCCAGAATCACCTTGCCGGTGTGCCGCGTGGCCACGGTCAGGTCCTCGACGATCATCCGGTTGTGGCGGCCGCCGCCGGTCAGGATCCACAGTTTCGGCTTCTCCGGCAGATGCGCCTGCGCCTTGGCGATCGCTGCGGCGGTTACAAACGCCAGCGTGCGCGCACCATCCTCAAGCGAGGCGTCTTCATCGCCGGGCATCTTGAAATCATTGCGATCGAGCGAGAGACGCTGTTTGGCGGTGAAGAACGGCGAGGACAGATAGTGATTGGCAAGCCCCGACAGCACCCGGCCTTCTGACGCGATGGCGCCCCCCGAATCATAGGGAATGCCGGCATGGTGCCTAACCCACTGGTCGATCAGCGTGTTTCCGGGACCGCTATCGAAGGCCCGCAGATCCCCATCGGACCCGATATAGGTGATATTGGAGATCCCGCCGATATTGACGAAGATGACCGGCGTGTCCTGTGCCCATTCCGGCCCGAACCCGGCAGCAAGCGCGCGGTGATAGGCCGGCACCAGCGGCGCGCCCTGCCCGCCCATCGTCATGTCATTGGCACGCAGATCATAGACAACATCAATGCGCAGCCGTTTGGCCAGCCGTTCGCCATCCCCCAGCTGCACCGTCAACGCCTGCAATGGCCGGTGCAGAATGGTCTGCCCGTGAAAGCCGATCACATCCACATCGCTGGCCGAAAGCCCCTCGCGGGTCAAAAAAGCCTCCACGGCAGCGGCATGCCTGTCGGTCAGTTCTGCTTCGAGCTCAGTCAGATCACCAGGCCTGTCACTGCGCAGCTCGATCGACTTGGCCGTTTCCAGCGCGCGCTCGAGGCGCTTGCGAAATTGCGCGTCGTAAGCGGCAAAGGACGAAGCGCCGCGCCGTACGACTCCGTCGCCATCCGTTTCGAGCATCGCCAGATCGATGCCATCCATCGACGTGCCGCTCATCAACCCGATGGCCCGTTTGAGATCGCCGCCAGTCGCCATCATTCATCGTCCTTGTTGCTTCAGCCGCTGCCGCATACCGGAAACAGCCTCGATTCGCGTCAGAACCTACATGCCGCCGAGCTCCGCGTCAGCAGTCGCAATACAGCATTGAGTTGAATGCACTTGCCGCTAATGCTAAAGGCCCGCGCGGGCGCCACATACCGGTCAGCGCCCGCTTTGTTTCCGGAACAGCCGAGATAACCGCAAGGACAGTGATATGTCAGCCTTCAAGTCCGATTTCCTGCGCACTCTTTCCGAGCGCGGGTTCATTCACCAGGCCTCCGATGAGAAGGGCCTTGATGATTTGTTCCGGACCGAGACCGTCACCGCCTATATCGGCTTCGACCCGACGGCGCCGAGCCTGCATGCGGGCGGCCTGATCCAGATCATGATGTTGCACTGGATGCAGCAGACCGGCCATCGCCCCATCGCTTTGATGGGCGGCGGCACCGGCATGATCGGCGATCCGTCTTTCAAGGATGAAGCCCGCAAGTTGCTAACCCCTGAACTGATCAACGAGAACATCGCCGGCATCAAGAGTGTGTTTGCCAACTACCTCAAGTTCGGCGACGGCCCGCAGGATGCCGTGATGGCCAACAACGCCGACTGGCTGATGGGCATCAACTATGTTGAATTCCTCCGGGATGTCGGCCGGCATTTTTCCGTCAACCGGATGTTGGCCTTCGATTCAGTCAAGACCCGGCTCGACCGCGAACAATCTCTGTCTTTCCTCGAGTTCAACTACATGATCCTCCAGGCCTACGACTTCGTAGAGCTCAACAAGCGCTATGGCTGCCGCCTGCAGATGGGAGGCTCGGATCAGTGGGGCAACATCATCAATGGCATTGATCTCGGTCACCGGATGGACTGTCCGCAACTCTACGCGCTGACTTCGCCGCTGCTGACCACCTCGTCTGGCGCCAAGATGGGCAAGTCCGCCAATGGCGCGGTCTGGCTTAACGCCGACATGCTCAGCGCCTACGAATTCTGGCAGTACTGGCGCAACAGCGAAGACGCCGATGTCGCCCGCTTTCTCAAGCTCTACACGACAATGCCGCTCGATGAGATTGCCAAGCTCGAGGCCTTGGGCGGTGCGGAAATCAACGAAGCCAAGAAGGTTCTCGCGACAGAAGTCACCGCCATGCTGCATGGCCGTGCTGCAGCCGAGCAGGCTTCCGAGACCGCACGCAAGACCTTCGAGGAAGGCCAGACTTCGACAGATCTGCCCACCATTACCGTTGCTGCTGCCGATCTCGAGGCAGGCATCGGTCTCTTGGCGCTGTTCGTCCGTGCCGGCCTTGCCGGGTCAAACGGTGAAGCCCGGCGCCATGTTCAGGGTGGCGCGATCAGGCTCAACGACGTCTCGATCACCGACGACAAGACGTCGGTCGATGGCGGTTATCTCAATGACGAGGGCGTCATCAAGCTGTCGCTCGGCAAGAAAAAGCACGTTCTGGTGCGCCCGCAGTAAACCCGTGGCATCAAAGACTGTTTAACCAGGGCCGCCCGATCTCCCGATCCGGCGGCCTTTCTATTTCCGGAACTCGAAGATCGAACGAAACACGCCCGGTGCTATGACCGAGAGCGGGTTGACCTCCAGCAGAGGCGAAGCCGTCTTGCCGGTCAACCGGAATGTGATTCCAATCAGTCCACGATCGCGTCCATTGCCCAGAATAACGCCGATAATCGGCAACTCGCTGAACAGACGGTTGACGCCATAGGCCGGCATGAAGGTTCCGGTCAGGTCAATGCGCCCGTCCGCATCATAGACCTGGCCCTGGAACGACGCACCGATCTGCGGTCCCCGCACGATGCCTTCGCTGAGCTGAAGTCCGCCATTGCCCGAAACCAGACGTGCACTGGCAATCTCGAACCGCGCTTCAGATACATCGATATCCGCCTTGACCGCGTCCTTGAGGCTCTTGCCGTCTTTCTTGCTCGGCGTGGACACCAGTGAACTCAGCCGCGGCTCGCCCACCACCTGAAAATTCCTGACATCCAGCGTTCCCCGTCGCAGCGGTCCATCCTGGCGCTTCAGCCGGACGTTGAGCAATCCCCCGCGAATGCGCGAGTAAATCCCGGCAAACCGCGCGAATGCGCCCGCATCACCGCTGGTAATCTCGATAATCTCACCCGCCGAGCCACGCGAGATCGCCATCACCACGGCCTGCCCGCTCTTTGTCACCGCCTTGAAGTCGAGCAGATCGATCCGGTCGCCCTGCCCCTTGTAATGGACATTGCCCGAGGAAAGCGTCTCATCGGAGTAGCCGAACATGGCGTCGACGCTGCCGCTGACTTCGACCGGCACGGAATCGCCGGCATTGCCCGTATTGGAGGATTTCGCCAGGGTGATGACCGGGCGCAAATCAACGGAAGCGCCGCCGATCTTGACCACATATCCCTTCCCCTTGCGTGTAATCACGGCCTGGTAATCGTCGCGCGGCGACAGACCGACATGGTCAAATGTCGCAGCCGCAAGCTGGCCCTTGTTCAGTGACACCTCACCCGACGCTGAAAATCCTTTCCCGGACAGTTTCAAGTCCGAGAGTTCCACAAGGTTGCCATCCGTCTGCATGACAAAATCCAGCTTGGCTGCAATCCCCTTGTCCTTTGTCCAGCCAATGCCCGGCACAGTCAGTTTGGCCGGCGTCAGATCCAGGCTGATCAGCTGGCGGCCTTCAGTTTCCGGATCAACTTCCAGCGAGAACCCGATCGGCCCCGAAAACAACGCCCCGGAACCCGGCGCCATCTTTTCACGGTCTTCCGGATTCAGGGTTCCCGACAGAACCCGCCGGGAGACCACGCCTGCCGTCTTGTCCACCGGCTGGATGATATCGAGGGTCATCGGCGCTCCGTCCACCCGCGCATCGGCTTTCAGAACCGCTCGTTCCGGCGTCACCACGAGATTTCCGTTCATCCCGGTCAGCATCCTGCCTTCAACCGGCTTGGCAATATCGACATCCCGCATATCGAGATCGACGTTCCAGACGGGTGGCGGCGGAGATTGATCATTGATCAGTCCGAACCGGGCGGTAACAGTCGAGGAGAGCTCTCCGCTCAGCTCCGATGGCTGAAGCCCGATTTTGTCGAGCGCATTGATCGGGTGGTAGCTGATCAGTTCGGCAACCGCATCGGCATTGCCCCGGACCGACATCGACAGATCGGCCATCAGGGGGCGTTCATTGGCCTCGGGAATGGAAAACACCGCGTCATTCACATCGACAGTGCGGCCTGTCGGGAAGAACGCTGTCGCAGACGCGATGTTAAAGGTGATCTTCGACCCGCGGAGCCGCATGTGGCCCACCGTGTCGCGCAGGGGCGGTATGTCGCCCGCGACATTCATCCGGGCCCGCTCGATATCAAAATCGATCTGCAGCTGGTCTTCGTTGAAAAACACGTCTTCATAAGGTTTGTAGTGGCCCGCCGGTGCTGCCAGCTGGATGCGGCCATTGCTCACGGTTCCGCCATAGAGGTTTTCGAGCACCCATTGCCGTGCCCGTTTGCCAACCCAGTAGGGCCACAGCTGCTTCACGGCCGCCGTCGACATGCGATCCGCCTGCGCCGCCAGATTGATCTCCGGTGAGATCCCTTCGACAAAGCGCCACGACGCCGATCCGATCAACGCGCCCTGCTCCGAGGCAACGGCCAGTTCTTCTGCCACAAGTCTCCGGTTTGCAGCATCAAACCACCCGAATGCCTTGCCGGCAAAAGGGATCGGCGCTTCATCGGAATCGCCCGGCGCGGCGAGCCCCTTGTCGATGACAAAATCGAACGCGATGCCGTCAGCGGACTGCATTCCAAGCCGGTCCGTATCAATCAGGCCGCCGGTAAACGGAAGAACGGTTTCGCCGACCCGAAGTATGGATGGCATGATTTCAATCTTGTGCATCTTGGGCATGTAGACAAGATTGACCCGTGCATCCCGCACGCCCGCCTGAACGCCGCCCATCGTCATGACCCCGTCGACCGCGGCAACCTTGAGCGAAAGCGCAGAGCTTCTTTTCGGCGTGGCCCGTCCCGCCGTGAATGTGATTTCGAGCGGAGCCTTGACGCCGTTCTGGCGGTCGCTCGAACCTTCGGTCAGGAAATCGACTGCCAATCCACCGATTTCGCCACTGATCTTCGACAGTTCTGTTTCGCTGGCGCGAGCACTGGCTGTCCCAGCAACAGTGATCTTGCGGCCATCACGGTCGATAGCAGCCTCGACCCGGTATTGTTTGGCGTCGATCCGGCGCACCACACCAGTCTCAATCACCAACGGAACCCCTACCCCCGAGATCCGGATATCCGAGAACCGGAAGGCCTTTGCCTCTACAGCACCAACCTGAACCGCGACGTTGTTCAAGGCCTTGAACAACTGCTCGATCATCGCGTCGATTCCGTCCACCCGGAAACCGGCAAGATCAGTCAGGTTGAAACCGTCGCCCTGCGGCGCCACCAGCTCCACCCCACCGATATCGACCGAGGATACAGATATCTTGCCCGACAGAAGCGCCAACAGGTCCAGCGAGATCAGCGTGCTTTTCGCCCGTGTCGCCGGTGTTGTTCCATCCAGCCGTGCCACCACAACGTCACGCGCCAGCAGCGCAAGCTGTCCGCGCCTGGTCAGGCGGATATCTGCAGAGCTCAGCTCGGCCCGGTTGTCCGGCCCAACGGCCTGCGCCAGGGCAATTTGCGCCCGCTCACGAATGAACCCGTCGACTACACCCGCTTCCAAAGCCGCAATCAAGGTCCCGAACAGAACCACCACAAGCATAAGAATTCCGGCAATCCACCGCAGGGACGTGCCGGACCAGTGCCGCGGATGGTGCCCTCGCACCAGAATGGAATCATCTGCATTTGCCGACGGATATTCGTGCAGCCCGATAATGTCGCGCTTTTTGAACAGAACCTTGTCTATCGGCTGATCCGGCATGGGCGTAGGGATGGTATCTTTCTGTTTTATCGCTGATTCTTCTGGATTGTCAGATGAGCGTTTATATATCGCTTGATGACAGGGTCACCTGTCAAAAAGCATGAGTAATCCAATGAAAGGGATCCATAGTGAACGAAGTTGTCGAGGGTGCACTGGCGCCACAATTCAATTTGCCACGCGATGGCGGCGGAAACGTGTCATTGACAGACCTGGCAGGCAAAACCGTGGTCCTGTATGTCTACCCCAAGGACGACACCAGCGGCTGCACCACAGAGGCGCTGGATTTCACCGCACTTGCCGATGAGTTTGCAGAAGCCGACGCTGTCATTGTCGGCCTTTCGCCGGATCCGGTCAAAGCCCATGACAAATTCATCGCCAAGCATGATCTCGGCATCATCCTCGCGTCAGATGAAGACAAGTCGGTTCTTGAAGCCTATGGCGTCTGGAAGGAGAAAAGCATGTACGGGCGCACCTACATGGGTGTTGAACGGTCCACCTTCATCATCGACGGCAGCGGCAAGATTGCGCGGATCTGGCGCAAGGTCAAATTCAAGGGCCATGCCCAGACCGTGCTTGAGGCCGTCAGATCGCTTTGATCCGCGATTGACAAACAAGGTCTGGAATTGAAGTGGCAATCATCTCCAATCCCGTCATGTCTTTGCGGGATGGCGCGGCGCGCGCCATCCTCGCCGAGGATCTGACGGAGAAAACCACCCTTGCGCAGGACGTCGCGAACCGCTGGCATGACCGGCGTCTGTCGTTGCGCTCACCACTCGACACGCTGCCCCCCTTGCGCCCCGGACGTCCCGCAAAGCCCGACCTGGTTCCTCCGACCCAGGTCATGCGCCGTTCGCTCAACTCGCGCCGCGGCCGCATCGCGCTGCTCCACGCCATCGCGCATATCGAACTCAATGCGGTTGATCTGGCGCTCGATATTGTCGCCCGCTTCGCAGCCAGTCCGATGCCGCAGAGCTTTTTCGACGGATGGATGCAGGTGGCCTTTGAGGAAGCCAAGCATTTCACGCTGGTGAGGCAACGGCTCCAGGCGCTTGACGCCGATTACGGAGACATGCCGGCCCATGATGGCCTGTGGCAGGCAGCGCACGACACCCGCAACGACCTGACGGCACGTCTCGCTGTCGTTCCGCTGATTCTGGAAGCACGGGGACTGGATGTCACCCCCTCGCTGCGAAGCAAGATGCGCGAAGTTGGAGATCACGACACCGCCGCCGTGCTCGACATCATTTACGAGGACGAGAAAAAGCATGTGGCCATTGGCGCCAAATGGTTCCGGTTTATCTGTGCCCGCGAAGGCAAGGATCCGGCCCAGACATTCAGGCTGCTGGTGCGCGCCAACTTCCGCGGCGGCCTCAAACCGCCCTTCAATGATCTGGCCCGCGCTGCAGCCGGTTTGACACCGACATTCTATCGCGCCTTGACCAGTCAAAACATGTCTTGAGTTAATTGAATCGCCTCTCTGCGGCACAGGCTCAAAACTTTGTTAACCTTAACAGGTTGTAATCGCCCCTGAACAATTAACGGCAACCCGTTGTGAACAGGATCAGTGCGTGTCGCAAAGACAGGACAGCCGGGTCTTTGGCAAAAAGCCAAAACACTCTCACACCATCATTTTCGCGAGCGGCGAAAGCGTTCGTCATATCACCATCCGCCCGTGGATCGCCGGAATGATGATGTCTGTCCTGGGTGTGATGGCGATTGGATATCTTGGTGCGACATCCTACCTGGTGCTGCGCGACGATCTGATCGGCGCCTCGATGGCGCGCCAGGCCCGCATGCAGCATGCCTATGAGGACCGGATTGCGGCTCTGAGGTCGCAGGTCGACCGGGTCACCAGCCGTCAGCTGCTCGACCAGCAACTGATGGAAGAAAAAGTTGCCGAACTGATTGCCCGGCAAAACGCGCTCAGCAACCGTCATGGCAAGATCGGTCCCCTGCTCGACCGTGTCGGCGTTACGCCAAGCCAGATCCCGGTGCCGGTCAGCAACCCGAAGAAACAGGCATCGCTGTTGACTCCGACCGCCAAGACAAGCCGGCTTGCCGCTCTTGCCTCTACCTCGACAATCATCGCCCAGCCAGCCGCTTCGCACATCAATCCGCTCGCCTATGCCGCCAGTTCATCTGCCTTGGGGAGAGAATCTGTCGGCGAGCGGGCAGACCGGATTTTCTCGAGCGTAACCCTGTCCCTCAAATCCATCGAACGCGAGCAGATCGAAAAGATGCAGGGCCTGGCGGTCGATGCATTTGAAACGGCCTCGGAAATCGATGAAATCATCAAGTCCGCGGGACTGCCGGTGCCGGCAACCGACGACACCGCCATCGGCGGTCCGTTTGTGCGCCCGAGTGATCCCAACGCGTTTGAAGCCACGCTTGACGATCTCGACCAGGCGCTCGGAAGACTCGACACAATCCGCCGCCATGCCCGCAAGCTGCCGATCGGCATTCCTGCCCCCGGACGCGAGATCACCTCGCGCTTCGGCAACCGCCGCGATCCATTCCTCGGCCGGCTGGCCTTCCATGGCGGAATCGATTTCCGCACCCCGACCGGAACGCCCATTCTTTCCACCGGCACGGGCATTGTGGTTCATGCCGGCCGCAACGGCGGTTATGGCAAAATGGTCGAAATTGACCACGGCAATGGCATCACCACCCGTTACGCTCACCTGTCCTCCGTCGAGGTCCGTGAAGGTGACCACCTGACCATCGGCACACGCATCGGCAAATCCGGCTCGACCGGTCGCTCAACCGGCCCGCATCTGCATTACGAAGTCCGTCGCAACGGCAACGCTGTCGACCCCATGCGCTTCCTCAAGGCCGCCAAGAAACTCAAGCCGTTGCTTGTATCCAACTAAAGGCCGATCCGGCGTCACCTGCGAGCCGCTACGCAACTGTGCAGCTCGCATCTGCCAACCTGTTGAGGTCTCGAGCGAATCGTCAACTGCCTTTGCAGGGTTCGCCCCGGCGAGAGGGTTGACTGGCACCACCTGCCCAATAAACTGAAAATTCAACGACGCACATCCCGGCTCATGCAGGTCGGAGAATTGCGGAACGTTCCGCTCAGCCAAACGCGTCAGCAGTGCGCGGTTCGGGGCTTTTCCTTGACTTAATGCATTGCAACGATTATTCGAAACGGATTGGGACCGCGTGAAAAGCGCGCTCCCGCGCATTGCCGCACAATCCGAAACGGAAAACGCTCCCAATTGACCACTTTTGCTGATCTTGGCTTAAGCCAAAAAGTACTGTCCGCCGTAACTGACGCCGGCTACACGACGCCAACCCCGATTCAGGCCGGCGCAATCCCCCCGGCGCTCGAACGGCGTGATATTCTGGGCATCGCCCAGACCGGAACCGGCAAGACCGCTTCCTTCGTTTTGCCGATGTTGACAATGCTGGAACGCGGCCGCGCACGGGCGCGCATGCCACGCACCCTGATCCTCGAACCGACGCGCGAACTCGCAGCGCAGGTTCATGAAAACTTTGAGAAATACGGCAAGAACCACCGCCTCAACATTGTTCTGCTGATCGGCGGCGTGTCCTTTGACGAGCAGGACCGCAAGCTCGAACGCGGCGCAGACGTCCTGATCGCCACACCGGGCCGCCTGCTCGACCATACCGAACGCGGCAAGCTGCTGATGACCGGCGTTGAACTTCTGGTCATCGACGAAGCAGACAGAATGCTGGATATGGGTTTCATTCCCGATATCGAGCGCATCGTCAAATTCATCCCCTTTACCCGCCAGACCCTGTTCTTCTCGGCCACCATGCCGCCGGAAATTCAGAAACTCGCCGACAAGTTCCTGCAGAACCCAGCCCGGATCGAAGTTGCACCGCCCTCCTCCACGGCTGCCACGGTCGAACAGCGGCTGGTCTCCTGCGGCAGCAAGGATTTCGAGAAACGCGAACGCCTGCGCGATCTTATCAAGTCTCAGACCGAGCTGACCAACGCCATCATCTTCTGCAATCGCAAGAAGGATGTTGCCGACCTGTACAAATCGCTCGAAAAGCACGGCTTTTCTGTCGGCGCATTGCATGGCGACATGGATCAGCGTTCACGCACCAACATGTTGCAGGGCTTCAAGGACAACGAGATCACACTGCTTGTGGCCTCCGATGTCGCGGCCCGCGGCCTCGACATCCCGGCTGTCAGCCACGTCTTCAATTTCGACGTGCCGATTCACGCCGAGGACTATGTGCACCGCATCGGCCGCACCGGACGTGCCGGTCGCGCGGGAGCTGCCTTCACCATGGTTTCGCGCCGTGATGCGAAATATGTCGACGCCATCACCAAGCTGATCGATCGCGAGATCGAATGGCTTGATGGACAGGACGCCATTCAGTCCGCCGACCCGGCAGATGACAAGCCTGCCCGCGGCCGCCGCGGCGAAAGCAAGTCGCCGGCACGCCGGTCCGCTCGCGGTGAAAAGCGCGCCCAGGAAGAAAAGCCCACCGAAACCGCAGCCGTCGAAGCAGTGGTTGAACCGAAAAAAGAGGACAAAGTCATCCAGACTGCAATCAAGGAAGAGCCCCGTCAGGAACAGGCAGCCCGCGCACCGGCGCCGCAACGCGCCCCGCAGCCGGCCAATGCCAATGAAGATCGCAACCGCAATCGCAACCGCCGTGGCGGCCGCGACAATGACGACCGCGAACCGACACCGGTCGGCTTTGGTGACGAAATTCCGGCCTTCATGATGATCGGCAGCAAGTTCTGATCATCTGATCGGTCTGCACAAGTGATGCTTTAAGCCGCCGGCCTCAGGGTTGGCGGCTTTTTCAATTCCCAAGCGGAAATACCACGAGCATCAGCCGAGCGACTGAAGGATGTCGGCAATCTGGCTGCGCAGCCACTGGTTTGCAGGAGAGGCTGTCGAGCGCTTGTGCCAGACCATGATGATCTCCACGGTGTCCACCGGCATGGGAGGCTCGAAGAGGTCCAGCCCGAACCGGGCCGATACATGCCTGGCCAGTTGGTGCGGCAACAGGGCAATCAGATCGGATTCGCTGACCGCACCGTAAACACCTGAAAAAACCGGCATTGTCATCACCACCCGCCTTTGGCGGCCGACGCGGGCCAGCGCCACGTCACCAGTTGCTGCAAGCTTTCCTTCCGGTGAAAACAACACATGCCCGAAGTCGCAGAACAGATCGATCGGGACCACATCCCCCGATTTAAGCCCGGCATGGGCAAAACGCGGATTTCCACGCCGCGCAATAACCGCGTATTTCGACCTGAACATGGTCCTTCGTTCCGCCCAACCTGGCAGCGGCAGAACCGGCCCCAGAGCCAGGTCGACCTCGTTGTTTTCGACGCTGTCGAGATTGGTGTCGGCAACAAGATCAACCAGTTGAACCCGTACGCCCGGCGCTTGCCGGGAGATGCGATCGGCAAGCCGCGGCATCAGCATTTCTGCGAAAAAATCACTGCCGGAAATCTTGAAATTCTGTTCGGCGGATTCAGGAATGAATTTCATCGGGCTTTGCAGGATGCCTTCAATCCCACTGAAGATGTCACGCAGCGGCGATTCGAGCGATCTGGCATAATCGGTGGGTTCGAGGCCCTGACCGCTGCGGAAGAACAATTCATCGCCCAGGCCGCTGCGCAATCGCGCCAGAGCGGCAGATACCGCGGGTTGCGACAATCCGATCCGTGCTCCGGCCTTCACCGTCGATCCTTCGCGCAGCAGAGCATCAAGCACCCGCAGCAGATTGAGATCGAAGGCAGATAAATTCACCAGACAAATACCCAGAATACAAAAATGCGATTTATCGAATAGTTACACCTGATCTATCGTTCATTCAATCTTTTGCGCTCGTCACCTTCCACTGCACTGCAAGCAGGAACCGATGACCATGAACATTCCAGGTCCGATGCCAACGAATGGCCGGACGTTCACGACAAGAACATCCTCAAGACCGATGAGACCGGAGGCGCGATATCTCTGCTGGGCTCGGTTCCCCCCGGTTCGAGTCCGCCGCTGTAATCCAACGCCCACCATGTAAGGAAAGCACCATGAAAGACATCGCAACCCGGTTTTTCGCCACCGGAGCCATTTTCGCCATATGCGGAATGGTATGGGGAATCGTCATGTCCGCCACGCAGGACCACAGCTTGTCACCCGCTCACGGACATCTGAACCTTATCGGGTTTGTCGTCATGATCGTCTTCGGAACATTTTATGCGCTGACGCCAAGCGCGGCTGCGACCCGACTTGCCAGCATCCACTATTTCCTCGCTCTCGCCGCGGTCGTCACCATCGTGCCGGGAATCGTCATGGCTCTCACAAACGCTGGTGAAGTTCTGGCCAAGATCGGCTCCGTGCTCACGCTCGCGGCGATGGCGCTGTTTGCCTTTCTCGTCATGCGCCATGGCGTCGGATCGCGCGCTCTTAATTCCACGCCGTAACACCCCTGGTTCCCCGCGGGCAAAGACTCATGCTTGTCATGTGAGGCTTGCGGGGCGCCGGCACCCTGGCGGATGATCGCCCAACTCCAGGCGTTACTTCTTCGCTCTGAGGGCGGCGCCCCATGCCAGAGCAACCCACTTCGCCATATCATCGGGATCATCCAGCGCAGCGTCCGGAATTGACCAGTAAGGCATGGCAACCGGCTTGTTCTTGCCCGCATAGATCCACTGGCTGGCGCCGGCGTCGGCAAAAGCCGGCGCGCTTTGTGCATCCGCCTTGAGCAGGATGTCACCGCTGAGCTCCAGCGCCAGGATCTTGCCCTGGTGGTAGATCCCCTTGCCGCCGAACATGCGTTTGATTGTCACCTCGCCGAGGCTGACGAACATGTCTCGAATTGCATCATTGTCCATGTCGCCTCCTCCGGCTCCGCACATCACCCGGTGAACTGACCAACCCGGCACAGTGTCAGCCGCCACGGCCTTGCCGTCAATCGGCTCCGCTCCATATCCGCTGCATGCCGAAACACAAAACAAAATCCGATCTGCCGCAAAAACCCTGCGTTTTGTGCAGCCGCCCGTTCACCTGGCGGCGCAAATGGGCCAGGGTCTGGGACGAGGTCAAATATTGCTCGGATCGTTGCCGTTCAGATGCTCGCAGGCAAACCATTGGTCATGAACAGCAGAGCCCACAGACCACCGGCATCAGTCGCGGCCAGACGTCTCGATGACCCCACCTGCGGCCCGTACAGCATCGGGCGTATCGACATCAAGCCGCGCCGCCGGACCGATCTCGATATCGATTACCGGCCATGTCCCGCTTTCCACCAGCGTACGGGCGCCAACATCGCCTGACAGGCCCATGGCCGCCGGGAACGCTGCTCGCGGCAGGATCACCGGGTTGCCCCGCCGCTCGCCGTCACAGGCGCGAATGATCGCCTCTCCCCTGTTGGCGGCAAATGCGTCGATCAGCCGGTTGAGGTGAACAGACGTCAGTCCCGGCATGTCGCCCAAGAGCACCAGCGCGCCGGCAATCTCGGGTTCGAGTGCCCCCAGCCCCCTTCTGAGCGAAGATGCCATGCCTGATGCGAATTCCGGATTGTGCACCAGCGCCAGATCAAGCCCGCTCAGGCTGGCGGCAATATCCGCACACCGATGACCGGTCACCACCACTGTCTGGCGTGCCGCTGACGAGAGAGCCGTGCCCGCCATCTTGCGGATCAGCACTTCCCCGTCAAACGCGGCGAGCAGCTTGTGGCCGGATTGGTCTCCCATGCGGCTGGCCCGCCCGGCGGCTAGCAGCACCACCCCGACCTCGACACCGGAATTCATGACTGCACCGGCCCAACTTGGCGCGGTTGCGGCCGCGACGGAATTTCCTTGAGCAGCCCGCCAACGCCCATCCGCGCAATATCCGTGGAAGTGACCGCCTCACCGGCAAGAATGCGGGCCAACACCCAGTCGAAGCCATTTTCCTTGGGACTGCGGGCACAGCCCGGCGCGCCGATGACCGGGATGTCTCCGAGCAATCCGAGCACCAGCAAATTGCCGGGATCGACCGGCATGCCCACCCGCTCGACTGTGCCGCCGGCCCTGCGGATTGCTGCCGGAATGACATCCTCCGGATCGGTGACTGCCGATGCGCCGAAAACAATGATCAGCTGGTGAATTTCCGCCATCCGGACGATCTCGCCGGCAACCGCATCGGCATCATGCGCCACGCGGCTTTCCTCATCCAGGCTCGATCCGCTCGGCGATAACCTTCCTGCCAGCAGCTGCCGCGTCTTGTCCATCACCGTGATCTTGAGTGATGGCAGCATCGTTGAGATCAGGCCGGCTCGGACCGGTCGGAACGGCCGCACATGAGCCAGATCGGACATCGCAATGGCGGCTTTTGCCTGGTCAAGCGATGCGCCTGACACCGCCAGTGGAATGATCTTGATTGTCCCCACCATTTCACCCGACTGCACCGAGCTGTGATCCGCAAGGCAGGCAAAGGTGATCGATGGATCGATCGAATTCAGGGCGTCGACCAGCCGTCTGTCGGCCCGGAACAGACCGGCCTGTGTCGCATGCAGGTTGACCCTTCCGGTTGACGCATTCGCGGCTCGGATGTTCGACCCATTGAAGACCCGCGCCAGCGCTTCGGCGGCGGCGTCTTCACCAACATCCCCGGCACGCAGCCGGGCGACGATCACCTCCTTCACGCCATGCTGCCCGACGAGATCAAGATCCCAGGCGGTCAGCACATGCCCTTTCTTGAGCCGTACAGTTCCTCCAAGCGAGAGCGAATGCGCCAGCACCGCCCCTTCCGCCTCTGACAACGGGACCGGGCCAAATTGCATGTTTCAGTCTTTCCCCGGCTGAAGCGGGATTGGTTGGCCCGGCTTGCGCAACGCCGCAATCACCTGCGCCAGAATAGCCACCGCGATTTCCTCCGGGCTTTGCGCACCGATATCAAGTCCGATCGGTGCCGCAATCCGGGCGATCTCAGCCGCCGCGAGCCCCGCGTCTGCCAATCGCTCCACGCGCCGCGCATGGGTCTTGCGCGATCCCAGCGCACCCACATAGAAAGCCCCGGCCTGAAGCGCCGAGACCAGCGGCCAGTCGTCAATCTTCGGATCGTGGGTCACCGCGACCAGCGCGGTAAAGGCGTCAATCGGCTGATCCTTCAGCGCATCCTCCGGCCAGTCCGCGATCAGATCCACATTTTCGAACCGGTCCGGCGTTGCAAACGCAGTGCGCGGGTCGATCACCCGGACATCAAATCCCGCCATGGCAGCCATCGGCGCCAGCGCCTGGGAAATATGCACGGCCCCGATGATCACCATGCGCGGCGATGGCACATGAACATTGAGAAAGAACCGTTGCCCTTCAGCCTCAACCACGGTGGACTTGGCGGTCCTGAACGCCTTTTCCACGGCGTCACCAAGCTCCCCGCTGACCGGGTCACCCTGCATCACCAGCCGGTTGCGCCCATCAGCGAGATCGGTAAGCATGATCACGGCCTGCCGGTTGCGCCGCGCTTCATTGAGTTTCCTGAGCAGATGCGGATCCATCAGCCGACCCGTTCCAGATAGACCTGAATCTTGCCGCCGCAGGACAGTCCGACACGCCAGGCGGTCTCGTCCGCCACACCGAATTCGAGCATTTTCGGCTCGCCGCTTGCAATCACATCGGCAGCTTCCGATATCACCGCGCCTTCGACACAGCCGCCAGACACAGACCCGCTGAAATTGCCATCAATATCAATCACCAGATGACTGCCGACCGGCCGCGGTGCGGACCCCCAGGTCTCTATCACCGTAGCCACGGCCACCTCGCGCCCGTCGAGCATCCAGCGCTCGGCGACCGCCAGCGGATCAAGCTGGTCCTCGCCGTTTTGCTGCGTTACCTGTGATGACATGCCAGCCTCCATTGTCTGCCGGTGGATTATGGCCACCGCCATCGCGCAAATTCAAGTCAGATTACAGATAGCGCCGTGGATCGGCTTGGGCGGCATCCTTTTCGCCGAGCGCCGTTACCAGATCGGCCATCGCCGCGATATTATGCACAGGACGGAATTCATCGACGTGATCGAGCATGGTGCGCACACCGCGCGCGCGGGCTTCAAAACCGTCAAAACGCAGCAGCGGATTGAGCCAGACCAGCCGCCGGCAAGAGCGGTGCAGCCGGTCCATTTCGGTGTCGAGCTCATCAATGGAATCACGCTCCAGCCCGTCGGTGATCAGGATCACCACGGCCCCCTGCCCGAGAACCCTGCGAGACCATTGCCGGTTGAACAGTCTCAGCGCTTCGCCGATCCGGGTGCCGCCCGACCAGTCCTTGACCGCGCCCGTGCACTGATCCACCGCCTCGTCCGGATCCTTGTTGCGCATCTGCCGGGTGATGTTGGTCAGCCTGGTGCCAAACAGGAAGGTGTGAACCCCGCGCCGCTTCTCGCTGATCACATGCATGAAATGCAGAAAAATCCGCGTATACTGGCTCATCGAGCCGGAAATATCGGCAATGATCACCAGCGGCGGATGCACCTTCCGGCGCTTGCGAAACCGCGGCAGAATCAGGTCACCACCGGTCCGCATGGCCGCCCGCATGGTTGCCCGCGGGTCTATCCGTTTCGGCACGGCCGATGGCTTGTAACGCCTGGTCTCCACCTGATCGAAAGGCAGCGTCAGTTTGGCAATCGCGGCTTTTGCCTCGGCAAGCTCAAGAGCCGTCATCTGGGCAAAATCCTGCTGCCGCAGCACCTCGTTGCCCGAAATCGTCTCCCGGGCATCGATCTCGATCATCGGCTTGTCTTCGGGCGGACGCTGCTTTTCATGACCTTCGAACAGCGCCTGGCTGACCCGGGTCTCCCCGGCCTTGAGTTTTTCGCGCTGCTTGTTCTCCATCGCCACCGGCGAGAACATGGCGATCATCTTTTCAACCAGGTCCCGTGTCCGCCAGAACAGCTTGAACGCCTGGTCGAAGACCTCGTGATCCTCGCGCCGCTTGACGAACACCGAATGCAGGACCCAGTAGAACTCCTCACGACTGCCGATACCGGCAATCTGCACGGCCTCCACGGCATCGCGCACAGCCGCAGGCCCGACCTTCATCCCGGCCTTGCGCAAGACCCTGGCGAAATAAACCACATTGTCGGGGATGCGGCCGTCGCCCCCCTTGAATTCGGTCGCATTTGCGGTTTCCGGCATCAGAGCGCCTGAGCCAGCTCGGCTTTCACCTCGGTCAGCAGCTCCCTGCCGGCGCTGCCTTCGATCCGGGCGATGTCATCCTGATATTTGAGCAATGTGCCAATCGTGTCCGACACCGTCTCCGGATCCAGCGCCAGACGGTCAAGTTCGGTCAGCGCGGTCGCCCAATCAATGGTTTCGGCCACGCCGGGGCTCTTGAACAGGTCCATCTGCCTGAGCTTCTGGACATAGGCCACCACCTGCCGCGACAATTCCTCATGGCAACCGGGAACCTTCAGTCTCACGATCTCAAGTTCGACATCGGCTGCTGGATAATCCACCCAGTGATACAGGCAGCGCCGCTTCAGCGCGTCGTGGATTTCGCGTGTGCGGTTGGTGGTAATGATCACGATCGGCGGCTCCTGCGCCTTGATCGTGCCCAGTTCGGGGATGGTCACCTGATAATCGGAAAGGATCTCCAGCAGGAAGGCCTCAAAGGCTTCATCGGTACGATCGAGCTCGTCGATCAGAAACACCGGCGCCCGGCCGTTCGAGCTTTCCAGCGCCTGCAGCACCGGACGGCGGATCAGGTGTTTTTCGCTAAAGATATTGCGCTCGATGGCACCGCGGTCATCTTCGCCGGTGGCCTCGGCAAGCCGGATCTCAAGCATCTGCGCAGGGTAATTCCACTCATAGACAGCCGAAGAGACATCCAGCCCTTCATAGCATTGCAGCCGGATCAGCGGACGGTCGAGCGCCTTTGACAGAACCTTGGCAATCTCGGTCTTGCCAACCCCGGCCTCTCCTTCGAGAAACAAGGGTCGTTTCATGCGAAGGCTGAGAAACAGAACGGTCGCCAGCGCCCGGTTGGCGACGTAATCCTCGCTCGACAGCAGAGACAGCGTTTCGTCAATCGAGTTGGGCAGCGCAGTGGTGATCGGCATTTCGGCTCCGGGTTGAGATGTACAATGTGTCTCCCAACGCGAGGCTAGAGCCGTTCATCTTTAAATGGAAGCCGTTTGATGGAATGTATTTTTCGCGTCAGCCAGGAAAACACCGCAGCCACGATGCCGCGCATCGTGCGAGGATTTTGACGACGCTGATGCGGAAAAGGCTTCCAAGCGAGGCAGTTTCATTGCTTCCGCGACTGCAGTGTCAGTCCTCCAGGCAATCGTGTGAGCCTGGTCTTTCGCACCCTGGACGTCGTCGCGCTCGGCTAACGCTGCTCGCACCGCGTCGCAGTGCATTTCTTGCCAGATCACGAAATCCCGGCGCTCAAACGAACCATTTAAAGATGAGCGGCTCTAAACAGAATGGTATCCGCGGTCCAGGTACAAAAGTGCTGGGCCGGCAGGCCCGGTCCGCAATCCCGTCACTTCGCCAATCAGCACGGTGTGAGTGGCAACGATTTTCGCATCGACCAGACGGCAATCAAACACTGCCGCAGCGCCCACAAGCGCAGGAGCCCCGGTGGTGATCGTGTCCCACTCGCCTTCCGCAAACCGTTCCTCGACCGTCAGATGGTCGCGGCCCGAAAACGCCACCGCAAGATGTTCGTGCTGGGACATCAGCGTATTGAGCGCAAACACCCCTGATTCGGTGAAAAGCGCATTGTGCGGATTGGAATGATTGAGACAGACCAGCAGCGTTCCCGGATTGTCCGACACAGAACAGGCTGCCGTCACGGTGACCCCGCGCCGCACACCTTCATGCATCGTCGTGGCAATCTGGACATGCCCTGCATAGCGCGCCATTGCATCGCGGTAGTCTTTGGAATCAATAGTCTGCCGTTTCAACACGCCTGCGCCTCGATTTGGGGACATATCCCGCTGGTCGTTCTGTCGAACATACATAAAGTGCGAAAGCAAATTTGAAACCCGTCGGCCACGACTTTTTATGCCTCACCACCGTCAGGCAGGCTGCAAGCGGCGGATTTTGCTTGGATTAGCACGATTGGCCGGGCTAAATACGCAGCATGATGACAAGGCTTCCTCGTTTCCGTCTGCCAATTGTCCTGGCATTGTTTCTCGCCGCTGCACCAGCGCTTGCGGAACCGTTGCATATCGGCCTCGTCATTCCGCAGTCCGGCCAGTTCAAGCCTCTCGGTGATCATGTTCGCGAGGCCTTCCGTGTCTGGGACACAGCCAATCCCGATCAGTTCGAAGACATTGTCGAAGGTGACGACGGCTGCTCCGAACAGGCTGGCACGGATGCAGCCGCGGCAATGATTGAAGCCGGGATTAATGTGGTCGTCGGCTTCCTGTGCACCGAGAGCCTGGCTGCCGCGCTGCCGTTACTGTCCGATGAGAACATCCCGGTCATCACGCTGACGGTCCGCGCCGACATCATCGGAGAAGAAGCCGCGCGCCTTGGATGGAAGTTCTTCCGCCTCGCCCCGCGTGCCGGCTCGGAAGCCGAGATCGCATCAGACGCGATCTTCAGGCTGTGGGCTGACAAGTCTTTCGCGCTGATCGAGGACGGCGCGATCTCAGGCCGGGAACTGGTCGAGGCGATCCGCATCGACCTGGAGAACCGGGGACTGAAACCCAATTTCGTCGACAATTACCGCCCCGGCCAGGCCACACAGCCAAGCCTGATCCGCAGGCTCCAATCCGCCGGCGTCGCCCGTGTTTTCGTCGGCGGTGAACGGTCCGATCTGGCCGTCATCGCCAAGGAGGCGACCCGCCAGGGCGTTGACCTGGAATTCATGGGCGGAGATTCCTTGCATGCACCGCAAGGCGACACTCCAATTCCCGACGGCACCCTGGCCGTGCTCGCTGCCGGCGCCACTCCGGGCCCCGAGGCCGAAGCTGCCCGCGCTGCGCTGGAAAGCGCCGGGTTGATTGCCGAAGGGCTTCGCATTCCGGCCTACGCGGCAGCCGAAATCCTCGGCACCATCGCCACGCGCATGCAATACAGCGAGATGGATCTCGATAAAGCCTTGCGCACCACCACCTTTTCAACGGCACTCGGACCTGTAACCTTCGATCAGAATGGCGAACGCCGCGAACCGGGTTTTGTGCTGGCAATTCTTCAGGATGGCGAGTTCTCACGACTCAGCATCGAAGAGGCTGCCCGTATCGCTGGAGACAGCCCGCAATGACGACTGCGCCAAAAACCGGACCACGCAATCTGATCACCGATGTCGCCGGGCTTACCGTCGGCAATGCAAGTGACGCGGCGCTGAACTCCGGCGTCACAGCCATCGTCTGCGATCCGCCCGCCACCGCGGCCGTTCAGGTGCTCGGCGGCGCGCCCGGCACCCGCGAAACCGATCTGCTCGAGCCCCACAACACGGTCGAAACCGTCAATGGTCTTGTCCTGTCCGGCGGTTCCGCCTTTGGCCTTGATGCCGCCAGCGGCGCGCAGGCTTATCTGCGCGAGCAGGGCAAAGGCTTTGAAGTCGGCCCGCACCGGATTCCGATCATCCCGGCGGCGATCCTGTTTGACCTGATCAATGGTGGCGACAAGGACTGGGGACGTTATCCGCCCTATCGCGAGTTGGGCTATCAGGCTGCCGCCTCTGCCACCGAAGACTTTTCCATTGGAACCGCCGGGGCCGGCACCGGCGCGTTGACCGCAACCTTCAAGGGCGGGCTTGGCTCGGCCTCGGCAAGTGTCGCCGACGGCTTGACCATCGGAGCGCTCGTAGGGGCCAACCCGATGGGTACAACCACCATCGGCAGCTCCCGCCATTTCTGGGCCGCCCCTTTCGAAATCGGCGACGAATTCGGCGGTCTCGGCATGCCGACTCCTCTGCACTCTGACGCGACCGGCCTGAAAATCAAGTTCCGCGACAGGGCGCGCGGTGTCTCCAACACCACCATTGCCGTCATCGCCACTGATGCCAGCCTCACAAAAGCCCAGGCCAAACGCCTGGCAATCGCGGCTCATGCAGGCTTTGCCCGCGCCATCTGGCCCAGCCACACACCCTTTGACGGGGATCTGGTGTTTGCGCTCGCCACCGGGGCATCCGGCCGCAAGCCGACTGCTGATAACTTCATTGACCTGTGCGCCACTGCAGCCTCGACCATGAGCCGCGCCATCGCCCGCGGCATCTACGCGGCCACCCCTGACGACCGTGACCTGATGCCCGCCTGGTCAACACGCATCGATTGATCCGCCAGACAATTGCGCCAATGCGCTGGCAATGCTACCCGGTCTGCTGACAACAAAAGGGACCCCCAATGCCTCTGCTTTACCGCGCCGTTCTTGCCTTGCTGGCATTGGTCCTGGCCGGAATGCCGGCCTATGCCGCCGAGTTTTCCGAAGTCCGCCCGATCGGCTTTTCAGCCGACGGTTCGGTTTTCGCGTTTGAGGAGTTTGGAGTTCAGGATGGCTCCGGTTTCCCTTTCGCCAGCCGATTCTTCATCGACACCGCCACCGATTCGTTTTTGCCTGGTTCCACCGTCCGCATCATCATCGATGATGAAAACAAAACCGTTGCCGATGCACGCGCCACGGCCGCTGAGCAATCCGGCCATCTTGAACAGAAATACAGCTTTTCCGCCAATCCCGGTGTGATCGCGGCATTCAATCCCCTGTCCGAACTTGATAGCAGCGCCCACCGGTTGAGATATCTCCCGTTGTCGGTGGTGCCCGCGTTTTTTCAGCCCTATACGGCGCAGCTGACGGAAAAGCCTCTGCCGTCTTCCGAGGCCTGCAACTCGATCACCGAAACAAAGCTCGGTTTCCGTCTGGAAATGACCGAAATCGAAGGCAAGCCGGCTTCGATCCTGCTGCATGAGGACACCTCCCTGCCCAAAAGCCGATTGTGCCCCACATCCTACCGCCTCGGCGGCGTGGTCACCCATTATGCCGACGGTATTTGGATCCATGCTTTTCTGGTGCTGTTCCAATCCTTCGGATTCGAAGGCGAACATGGCCGCTGGATGGCGGTCACACGACGATTTGAATGAGCACTCCAGTCAAACGGCACAAGGGGCCAAAACCCAGGCCCGCAAACGACAATTCCAATCTGCGCGACCGGTTTCTTGCCGCCCGGCCCGGTTGGCGCGATATTGTCTATGGTGCTATCGCCTGGGGGGCGGCCATGGCGATTTCCGCACAGGCCTCGCTCTGGCTGTCCGTTGCGGCCCTGACCAGCCATTACTGGAGCCTGACTGCCCTGGCCTTTGCAGGCGCGGCGCTGGCCTGGCCGTTCAGCCTTGTCGCCTTTCGCTTCATCGCCTTCAGGCGGGCGCGCGAAGCCGCCTTCGCGGCAGCATTCCTTTGCCTGACCGTCTTCACCATCGGAATAACGTCAGCGCTTTTCGCCATCATATTCCGCAGTTACTATGCGCAATGGCATGGTGAGCCCTTTACCAAACTCTGGCTGGTGCAGACGGTCTTCACCACCGCGTCGGCCCTGTACCAGTTCGCGGTTCTGGGCATCCGGCTCTATCTGCCGCTGGGCGTCGGGTCGCTCTTCATGGCGTCCTGGCTGCTTGCCAGCAGGTACTCCCCGACAAAAAACCGCAAAAGCGGCATTCTCGCCTAGACTCTTTGATCCGAAGTTTGAATTCACAGGGAAATGGTCTAGACCCGCGGCAACACCAACTTGTTACGGATTTCACCATGATACCTCGCTACTCCCGCCCGGAAATGGTTTCTGTCTGGTCACCGGAATCAAAATTCCGAATCTGGTTCGAGATCGAGGCGCACGCCTGCGATGCGCTCGCCGACCTGGGTGTGATCCCCAGGGAAGCAGCCAAGACCATCTGGGACAAGGGCGGCGCGGCCACCTTTGATATCGACCGCATCGACGAGATCGAGCGCGAAACCAAACACGATGTCATCGCCTTCTTGACCCATCTGGCCGAAATCGTCGGACCCGACGCGCGTTTCGTGCACCAGGGCATGACTTCGTCCGATGTTCTCGACACCTGCTTCAACGTACAGCTGGTCAAGGCCACAGATCTGTTGCTTGCCGACATGGACGCGCTCCTGGCGGCCATCAAGCGCCGCGCATTCGAGCACAAGGACACGGTCTGCATCGGCCGTTCGCACGGCATTCATGCGGAACCGGTGACCTTCGGCCTGAAAATGGCTGAAGCCTATGCCGAGTTCGATCGCTGCCGCACACGCCTGGTCAACGCCCGCGAGGAAATCGCCACCTGCGCCATTTCAGGCGCTGTCGGCACCTTTGCCAATATCGACCCGCGCGTCGAGGAACACGTCGCCAAGGCCATGGGGCTGACTGCGGAGCCGGTCTCGACCCAGGTCATCCCGCGCGACCGTCACGCCATGTATTTCGCCACGCTGGGCGTCATCGCCTCATCCATCGAACGCGTTGCCACAGAAATTCGTCATCTGCAGCGCACCGAGGTGCTGGAAGCGGAGGAATATTTCTCCAAGGGCCAGAAGGGCTCGTCGGCTATGCCGCACAAGCGCAACCCGGTTCTCACCGAAAATCTCACCGGCCTGTCGCGTCTGGTGCGCATGGCGGTGACGCCGGCGATGGAAAACGTGGCACTTTGGCATGAGCGTGATATCTCACACTCCTCGGTCGAACGGATGATCGGCCCGGACACCACAGTGACGCTGGATTTCGCACTGGCCCGCCTGACCAACGTCATCGACAAGCTGATGGTCTATCCCGAGCGCATGGTCGGCAATATGGACCGTCTCGGCGGCCTCGTGCATTCGCAGCGCATCCTGCTGGCGCTGACCCAGGCCGGATCTTCGCGCGAGGATGCCTACCGTCTGGTCCAGCGCAATGCCATGAAGGTCTGGAACAGCTACCAGACATCGGGTGATTCCGAAGTCGACTTCCTCACCGAGCTTCTCGCCGATGAGGACGTCCGCAAATATCTCTCGGAGACTGAAATCAGGGACCGATTTGATCTCGGCTATCACACCAAACATGTCGATACGATTTTCTCGCGCGTGTTCGGCGAGAGCTGATCAGACCACCTGAGACATAAATGACACGCAGTCACGGGAAGTGATTGCGTGTCATCATCTCGCCCAGCTGTTGCCCCCAAGTTGCCGTGGTTGCCGCCCATTCTGATGGTCATCCGACATCATTGGAGGCCTCTATGCAGGACTATCCACGCCTTACAGGCAATGGCAGCAGTGAACGCCGCAACAACGGTTCACCACAACACCCCACCCACGACACCGGGATCAGTCTGTGGATCGCAGCCGCGACCGTGATTATCTCGTTTGGTATTTTGTTGATCTTCACCCAGAGCGATCTGAAAAATGGTGGTGCGCCTTTCGTGATCACACCGCCGACACAAATCAGCGCATACCCGGACGCCAACCCCTGAGGCTGCGCAGAAACACATGCCAGAGCGCCCGAATCGAACGACGCTGTAACGGTTCGGCAGAAAAATCGGGCTCCCCGTCGGTCGTGCCATTCCACACCGGTTGACATTTGCGCCCGGCTTGCCCAACTCGGCAGCATGAAAGTAGCTGAATCCGACATCCTTATTGTTCCGGGATACAAGAATTCCGGTCCCGACCATTGGCAGACCCGCTGGCAGGCGCGCCTGTCGTCGGCGCGGCGCGTCGAACAGGACGCCTGGGCCAAACCTGTCCGGGAAGACTGGACGGCGCGTTTCGCCGAGGCCGTCAACGAGGCCCGGAAGCCGGTTGTCGTGATCGCCCATTCGCTGGGTGTGGCAACCATGCTGCAGGCCCTGCCGGACTGCAGGAACAAGATTGCCGGGGCATTCCTGGTGGCGCCGCCGGAAGTCGACAACCCGTCCATCCGGCCCAAACACCTGATGACCTTCGGTCCCTACAAGCAGGATCCGCTGGAATTTCCCTCGATCGTTGTCGCAAGCCGCAACGATCCGTTCGGCTCGTTCGAACATGCAGGCGACATGGCAAACGCCTGGGGCGCCATGCTGGTCGATGGCGGCGAGGCCGGGCATATCAACGCCGAATCAGGCCATGGGCCCTGGCCGGAAGGCATCATGGTGTTTGCCAGTTTCCTTGCCCGGCTGAAGCCCTGACAACAGGCCGCTTGCCCTGCTTCAGTCAGCCGCGCGCTTTGTCCAGCATCATCGCGGCGCCGGCATGGATGATGCCCGGATCAGTGTTGAGAGCCGCCAGCCGGTATCCCATCTTGCCAAATCGCGGCACGTCGGCCGGATCCACGGCAAAGATCGCCGCAAACTTGCCGGCCTTGCGGGCGCGATCGGCAATCTCTGCCATGACGTCTTGAAGTTCGGCGTTGTGCGGGTCGACATGCGCGCCATTCGACCAGGAAATCGACAGGTCTGACGGCCCGACAAAGATACCATCAATCCCCTTGGTGGCCAGAATGCCGTCCAGTGCAGCAAATGCTTCCCGCGTTTCGATCATCGCCAGCGACACGGTTTTCTGGTTGGCAGAGCGGAAATAGCTCTCGGCAGTGTAGGACGTATGCATCTGCAGCGCCTGGATCGGACCCCAGGAGCGTTCACCCAGCGGCGGATACTTCATCGCACTGGCAAACGCCTCCGCCTCCGCCACAGAATTGATCATCGGCGCGATCACCGCCTCGAACCCCATATCCAGCGCCCGGCTGGCAAGATCATTGCGACCGACCGGGATGCGCAGAATGGCAGGCTTGCCCGCAGCAAGAATTGATTTGGCTGAAGCAAAGGCGGTGAATTCGCTGTGGCCGCCGTGCTGCATGTCGACTGTCACCGTGTCGAAGGGGCATTGTGCCAACACACCCGCCATCTCCGCCGATGGCGACGTCGACCATGCGGTTATCATCATGTCACCCTGATCAAGCTTTTCTCGAAGCTGCATGGCCGTCTCCCCCGAATCATCATTGCGCCAGCAAATGGCGTATGATCTCCTCAATCCAATAAAAAACCGCCCCCGGCAAGCCGCAGGCGGTTTCATAAAATTCAGATGCTTATAATCAGCTGGCCTGGATCTGCTCGACGGCCACTGCCAGCAATTCGTTCATCTTGCGGCGCAGCTGGTGGTCGGACTGCTCTACCCCACCATCGTCGAAATCGGCACGCACCTTGCGGAACACGTCTTCATCGCCGGCTTCTTCGAAGTCAGCCATCACGACGCTTTTGGCATAGGTTTCGGCATCATCGCCGGTCTTGCCGAGCAATTCGGCGGCCCAAAGCCCTAAAAGCTTGTTGCGACGGGCTTCAGCTTTGAACTTCAGCTCCTCGTCATGGGCAAACTTGTTTTCGAATGCGTTTTCGCGGTCTTTCATATTGCTCATGAGCTGGCTCCCGGCGGTGAATCGATAATCCCCTATATGGGGGTTCGCCCCATAAAACAAAAGACCGCCAAAAGTGCAATGCAAACCCGCCCTCAGCCATGCAATTCCGGGGACATTGCTGACAACAGCGTTGTGAAAGGCTGGACAATCCGCTAAAGCACGGCTCAAAATCGACCCTAGCCGAGTTGCCGCGGCTTCAGCCGGCACAAATGACAGAGATGCACATGACCCGTCGCCGCCGTATCTACGAAGGCAAGGCCAAGATTTTGTATGAAGGCCCTGAACCAGGCACATTGATCCAGTTCTTCAAGGACGACGCCACGGCGTTCAACAAGAAGAAACACGATGTGGTTGATGGCAAGGGCGTGCTCAACAACCGCATCTCCGAATATATATTCACGCATTTGAACCGGATCGGCATTCCGACTCACTTCATCAAGCGCATCAACATGCGCGAGCAGCTGATCAAGGAAGTCGAGATCATCCCGCTTGAAGTGGTTGTGCGCAATATCGCGGCCGGCTCGCTGGCCAAGCGTCTGGGCATCGAGGAAGGCACCGTCCTGCCCCGCTCGATCATTGAATTCTACTACAAGGCCGATGCGCTCGATGACCCGATGGTCTCTGAAGAGCATGTGACAGCCTTTGGCTGGGCCAGCCCGCAGGAAATCGACGACATCATGGCGCTTGCCATCCGCGTCAACGACTTCCTCAACGGTCTTTTCCTCGGCGTCGGCATCCAGCTGGTCGATTTCAAGATCGAATGCGGCCGTCTTTTCGAAGGCGACATGATGCGCATCGTCATCGCCGACGAAATCTCGCCCGATTCCTGCCGGCTCTGGGATGTCAACACCAACCAGAAGCTCGACAAGGACGTCTTCCGCCGTGACCTCGGCAGTCTCGTCGAAGCCTATCAGGAAGTCGCCCGCCGGCTTGGCATCATGAACGAGAATGAACCGAACCGTCCCACCGGACCGGTTCTGGTCAAGTAAACGTCTGGAGTTCTTCGAATGATCAAGGCACGCGTCACCGTGACACTGAAGAACGGTGTTCTCGACCCGCAAGGCAAGGCCATCGAGCATGCGCTCGGCGGCCTGGGCTTTTCCGGCGTCGATTCAATCCGCCAGGGCAAGGTCTTCGATGTGGTTCTGGAAACCTCCGACCGCGCCAAGGCCGAGGCCGAACTCAAGGCCATGGGCGAAAAGCTGCTCGCCAATATGGTGATCGAGGATTTCGCGGTCGAGGTGCTCTGAGCCATGAAAGCCGCAGTCATTCTCCTGCCCGGCCTCAATCGCGATCGCGATATGGTCGCGGCCCTGACCAAGATCTCGGGTCAGGCCCCGCAAACCGTCTGGCAGACCGAGACATCGATCGACGACGACGTCGATCTGATCGTCATCCCGGGCGGTTTCTCCTACGGCGACTATCTGCGCTGCGGCGCCATTGCCGCCCGCATGCCGGTGATGCAGGCCGTGCGCGAGAAGGCAGAAAAGGGCACGCGGGTGATTGGCGTCTGCAACGGCTTCCAGATCCTGCTCGAAAGCGGCCTGCTGCCCGGCGCACTGATGCGCAACGCCTCGCTGAAATTCGTCTGCCGCGAAGTCAGGCTTGAGGTTGCCAACGCCAAAACCGCGTTCACACAAGGCTACACCCAGGGCCAGATCATTCGCTGCCCGGTTGCCCATCATGACGGCAATTATTTCACCGATGCCCATACGCTAGCCGATATCGAAGCCAGCGGCCAGGTGGCGTTTCGCTACACAGCAGACACCAACCCGAACGGCTCGCTCAACAACATAGCCGGCATCGTCAACAAGGCCGGCAATGTGCTGGGCATGATGCCGCACCCGGAAAACCTGATCGAAGCAGCGCACGGCGGTTCCGATGGCCGCGCCCTGTTCGAGGCCGCACTGGGCCTTGTTGAGGCCTGAGACTGAAGCCGGGCTGAACTGTGGGGCATGACAGTGCAGCTGTTTCGTCGCTACAGCTTTTCCGGGCGGGTTGGATCGAGCATGCCGGGTGTCCGCCTGGCGGGCGCGGGAATCGTATAAAGCGTTGCCAATCGTCATCGCGCCGCCTTCGGCGCCCGGAGACCCTGATGAAATCAATCTCGTCCGTGCTTGTTCTGGTGTCCGGCCTCGCGGTTTCGGCCTGTGCCCCCGCGACTGGCCCGGCGACCGGTGTCGCCTCCAATTCCCTTGCCGTTTCGACACTGCAAAAGGTCAACAACCAGGCCCATGCCTGCTGGCTCAAGGACAGCGCATTTGCCGATTACGGCATCGTTCCGGAACTCGACACCACCAGCACGCCGCGGCTGTTGATCATTCCGCGCGGCAAGCCGCAAGCTCTGCCCCAGGCGGTCATCGTGGCTTCCGCTGGCAACGCCCAGTTCTACGGCCCGCTCTCCACCTCTGCTATGGCTGGCCGCATCAACTCCGATATCTCGCGCTGGGCATCGGGTGCCACAGGGTGCTGACAGCAGCCATCATCCTGGCGCCCGGACGGGCCATTCCACAGATTGCAGCGTTAAATCGGCTGAAATCTCAAATTCCAGGTGCCAACCCAAGTGCCAGTGCGCTATAGGCTGCAGCACGCACAGGACAAGAAGGGCGACCTCCGCCATGAGCATTCCCAATATCATCCCCATCACCGAAGATCTCATTGCCGCTCACGGGCTCAAGCCCGAGGAGTATCAGCGCATTCTCGATCTCATCGGCCGTGAGCCAAGCTTTACCGAACTGGGCATCTTCTCGGCGATGTGGAACGAGCACTGCTCCTACAAATCCTCGAAGAAATGGCTCCGTACGCTGCCCACCACCGGCCCGCGGGTCTTGCAGGGCCCGGGTGAAAATGCCGGCGTGGTTGATATCGGCGATGGCGATTGCGTTGTCTTCAAGATGGAAAGCCACAATCACCCCTCCTACATCGAGCCCTACCAGGGCGCAGCAACCGGTGTCGGCGGCATCTTGCGCGATGTCTTCACCATGGGCGCGCGCCCGATTGCGGCAATGAACGCACTCCGCTTTGGTGAACCCGACCATCCCAAGACCCGCCATCTGGTGTCCGGTGTCGTTGCCGGTGTTGGCGGTTACGGCAATTCCTTCGGCGTGCCGACGGTCGGCGGCGAAGTCGAGTTCGATCCCCGCTACAACGGCAATTGCCTGGTCAACGCCTTTGCGGCAGGTATTGCCAAAACCGACGCGATCTTCCTGTCCGAAGCCAAGGGCGTCGGCCTTCCTGTCGTGTATCTCGGCGCCAAGACCGGCCGCGACGGCGTTGGCGGCGCCACCATGGCGTCTGCCGAATTTGATGAATCCATCGAGGAAAAGCGCCCCACCGTTCAGGTCGGCGATCCTTTCACCGAAAAATGCCTGCTTGAGGCCTGCCTTGAGCTGATGCAGACCGGCGCTGTCATTGCCATCCAGGACATGGGCGCTGCCGGTCTGACCTGCTCGGCCGTCGAAATGGGTGCCAAGGGCAGCCTCGGCATCGAACTCGATCTCGATCACGTGCCGGTGCGCGAAGACAACATGAGCGCCTACGAGATGATGCTGTCGGAAAGCCAGGAGCGCATGCTCATGGTGCTCGAACCTGAAAAGGAAGCCGAAGCCAAGGCGATTTTCGTCAAATGGGGCCTCGACTTCGCCATCGTCGGCAAGACCACCGACGATCTGCGCTTCCGCATCCTGCATCAGGGCGAGGAAGTCGCCAATCTGCCGATCAAGGAACTCGGCGACGAAGCCCCCGAATATGATCGCGAATGGCGCGAGCTCGGCGGCCTGTCACCGCTTGATATCGCTGAAGTCGAAGAACCGGAAGATTACGGCCAGGCACTGCTCGACCTGCTCGGCTCGCCCAACAACGCGTCCAAGCGCTGGGTCTGGGAACAGTACGATACGCTGATCCAGGGCAACTCGCTGCAGATCCCCGGCGGTGACGCCGGCGTCGTCCGCGTCGAGGGCCACGACACCAAGGCGCTGGCCTTCTCCTCCGATGTCACGCCGCGCTACGTCGAAGCCAATCCCTACGAAGGCGGCAAGCAGGCAGTGGCCGAATGCTGGCGCAACCTCACCGCGACCGGCGCCGAACCGCTGGCGTCGACCGACAATCTCAACTTTGGCAATCCGGAGCGGCCCGAAATCATGGGTCAGCTGGTGATGGCCATCCAGGGCATCGGCGAAGCCTGCACCGCGCTCGACTTCCCCATCGTTTCGGGCAATGTCTCGCTCTACAACGAGACCAATGGCGAGGCGATCCTGCCCACACCGACAATCGGCGGCGTCGGACTGATCGACAACTGGAACCAGATGGCCCGCATCGGCGGCGCCGGTGCCGGAGACGCGGTGATCCTGATCGGTGGCGATTGCAGCCATCTCGGCCAGTCCGCCTGGATGCGCGATTGTCTTGGCCGCGCCGAAGGCGCGCCGCCGCCGGTTGATCTGATGGAAGAACGCCGCAATGGTGATTTCGTCCGCTCCGCGATCCGCAATTCCCAGGTCACATCCTGTCACGACATTTCCTCAGGCGGCCTTGCAGCAACCTTGGCCGAAATGGCGATGGCTTCTGATCTTGGCATGGAAATCGACCTGTCGGCCTGCGATGGCCCGGCGCATGGATTGCTGTTTGGCGAAGACCAGGCCCGCTATGTCATCACCGTTCCCAAGGATCTCGCCAATTATCTTATGGCAAGCGCCGAAGGTGCAGGTATTTCCTTCCGTCAACTCGGCACTGTCTCTGGCGACAGCCTGCGGATCGAAGGCCTCATGTCCCTCCCCGTATCCACATTGCGCGCCACCCATGAATCGTGGTTCCCTGCGTTCATGAACAATCCCGCCGCAATGGCAGCCGAATAGTCCAATCAGGAGCCTACCCCCATGCCAATGAATGCTGGCGACATCGAAAAACTCATCAAGACCGGGATCCCTGACGCCAAGGTCACCATCCGCGATCTCGCCGGCGATGGCGATCACTATGCGGCCGAAGTCGTCTCCGAGAGCTTCCGCGGCAAAAGCCGGGTGCAGCAGCACCAGATGGTCTACAACGCCCTGGAAGGCAATATGGGCGGCGTCTTGCACGCCCTTGCGCTGCAGACCAGCGTGCCGGACTAGGCCTTCGCAATGGCGGGGTTTTTGGAAGGCCTGCTCCAAGACATCTTAACCGGCCTCGCTGACGGAGCGGCCCAGGGCGCTTTGACCCGCAAACGCCGTCGCAGGACTACCCGCCGCCGGACCACCCGCAAGAAAACCAGAACGCGACGCCGCCGGCGCTCAACCACCAGACCGACCATCGAGAAGGTGCTGATCGAAGCCTTGACCGGCAAGAAACCGCCTCCAACCCGTTCCAGAACCCGCCGCACCACGCGTCGCAAGACAACTGCGCGCAGGCGCGGCCCATAGCGGCGGTCGATCGCCCGAGATTGAGCCGGAGACGAATTCGGCCGCCCGGAGAGCGCTTTTCCGGTCCCGTCAGGCCGGCAAACGGCTCGATTTGCGCAAACCCGTGAGCGTCAAGCCGTAGATCGAAAGCGCCACCACGGCGAAGGCGACGACTTGATGCAATGCGATCTCCTCGCGCAGCACCACGGCGGCGAGGATCATGGTGAAAGCCGGCCAGGGCGTGGTGATCGAACTGGCGAACGATACGTCGATCTGCCGGACCGCGTAAAACCAAACCACGAGTTCGAGGTAGTAGACCATCCCCATCAGCATGGCGAAGCCCTGGAAACCGGTGTCGCCGACCCCCGAGGCAAAGCCCGACGGTTCCGCCAGCGCCAGCGCTGCGGCCAGGAAGGCCGCCGAAATCACCACCCGGAAGAAGGTCACCTGGAGCGGACTGATCGGCATTCGCCCCAGTTCCTCCTTGATGATGACATGGGCGATGCTCCACAAAAGCGGCACGCCCAGGGAAACCAGAAACCATGCCGAGATCCCCTCGATCCGCAGGCTGCCGCCGGTCGCCAAATAGTAGAGAGCCGCCATCAGCAGCATCGTGAACCCAAGTTCGACCGGCGTCTTCCGCCGCTTCAGGAACAGCGTTTCCCAAAGGATCGCGAACATCGGATAGGCTTGCATGGCAATCGCCGCGTTGCCGGCGCCGGCTTTTTCCACGCCCAGCACATACAGGAAGGTCGACAGGCCGAACATCACGCCGGTCCCCAGCGCAACGCCTATGCTGCGGCCGGTTTGGCCAGGCGTGAGCGAGACCGAGAAGATGCCCCGGCGTCCCGACCACAGCTCAAGCACAAATGGCGGCGCCGCGAAGACCACCTGCCAGACGGAAAGATAGAACGCGAAGCTCAGCGCGCTGAAACCCGCCGGCCGGCTGTTGGAGATGACCGGCATGACCGAGAGGATGCAGAGACAGACAAGCGCCAGCACGATGCCCGTCTTCATGTTCTGGTTGGCCAAGATCCGCCTCCGCGCTTGCAAATTGATCTGATTGCCCTCAAAATTACAGCTGAAATTGAGACTATCAAGGAAATCATTGCGCTGATGGCAATATGGAAGCCCGATCTCACCAGCCGGCGCGGTCCGAAATATCTTCAGATCGTCGAGGCGCTTTCCGACGACATCGCCGCGGGCATCTTGACCTTTGGGGACAGGCTGCCGCCGCACCGGGAACTGGCCTATCAGCTGTCGCTCTCCCCCAACACGACCGGCCGGGCCTATGCCGAGGCGGTGAACCGGGCACTCATTCGCGGTGAAGTCGGCCGCGGCACCTTCGTGCGCGGTCCTGCGACGGAAGCTCCTGCCCTGGAAAGCGGAACGCTGCAGCGCCCGGCGAACGGACCAATCGATCTTTCACGCAACCTGCCCTTGCCCGGGCTGGCCGGCGAAAAGCTAGCCAGCACCTGCATCGAGCTCGGCCGGTCGGGCAACCTCGCCGCATTGGCCGACTATCAAACCGAAGCCGATCTCCATCGCCACACGGCCGCAGCCATGCTTTGGCTGAAGCGCCATGGCGTGGCTTCGACCGCCGAAGAGACCGTCATCACCGCCGGCGCCCAGCACGGCATCCTCTGCGCGCTCATGGCCCTGTGCGAGCCAGGCGACGTGCTGCTGACCGAACAGCTGACCTATCAGCCGCTCAAGGCAATGGCCGCGCGCCTCGGGCTCAAAATCGCGGCCATCGCCTCCGATTCCCAGGGGCCCTGCCCCGAGGATATCGACCGGCTCTGCCGGCAGCGCAGGGTCAGGGCGCTCTATCTCACCCCGACGCTCCACACCCCGACGGGCCGCACCATGCCGCAAGAACGGCGCGAGGCCATTGCCACGCTCCTGAACGCACACGGTGTCCACCTGATCGAGGACGACGTGTTCGGACTGTTTCACCCCGGGCGCCAGCAACCGATCGCCCGCCTGGCGCCGGAGCTGACCATCTCGATCACGAGCACGTCAAAATACCTGGCGCCCGGTCTCCGGGTCGGCTTCGTTCGTGCACCCGCCCGTCTCGCCGGCGCGATCCGCGGCGCGGTCAATCTGAGTTGCTGGATGACGCCCCCGCTCAACACCGAGATCGTTGCGCGCTGGATTGGCGATGGCACGGCGGACGAGCTTGTCGCACGGCAGCTATCGGCGGCATCCGGCCGGCAGGCCCTGGCCCGCCAGATCCTCGGCGAACATGCGCCCCGCGATCGCGCAGCCGGCCTGCATCTGTGGCTGGACCTGCCGGACGGATGGAGCGCCGATCAGTTCTGCGTCCGCGCGGCCGGGCGCAATGTCCTGGTCACCGGCGGCGAAGCCTTCGCGATCATACCCTCGGCGGGAAAAACCTCGATACGGATCTGCCTCAGCCACGAAGCCGATGCCGCCCGGCTGGAAACCGGTCTTTCGGTGCTTCGGCATATTCTCGACGCCGGACCGCGCCAAGCACCGCTGGTTCTTTGAGGCGGCGGCGTCCGCGCATCCGCTCAAGCCTCAGGCCCGGTCTCAGTCCTCGCCCGTCGAGAACACCGCCACGACCGGTCCAGCCGGTTCGCCCGCATCAATCTCCATCTGCGTGCCCCAGGCCAGACTTGACACCGCGCCGTCGAAAAACAGCGCGTCGGGACATTTCGCGATATCCCTGAACAGCCGTGCGAACGATCCGAGGCTGACCTTGTCGCGCGTGATCGTCAGCACCACAGTGCCGTCTGCGCGCACCCCGACCCCGTTGCGGATATATCTCGACGTGCCGTCAGGCAGAAACCGCGGATGGATGGCCCCGTTCATCACCAGCATCGGCCCCGACTGGGTGGCGAATGCCGGCGCCAGACCCATCGCCCGGTAGGCTTCAGTCTCCATGACCCCGGCGCTTCCATCATCCCGGACAAAAAACACGCCATTTGGCTTGAGAAAGAAATTGCCGAATCCGTCATCCTCGTTGAGCGGCGCGATTTCCGTGCCATTCTCGACATAAAGCCCCACCGGCTTCATGTCGGCATGATACATCCCGGCATTCATGGCCAACAGCGGTGTGACACCAGCGGCCGCAAGCGCCGTGACGGCCTTTGACACACTGCCAAGCACCGCTTCATCCGGGCCTTGATACACCAGCCTGATATCATGAGTGGACGGATCGATCGCGCACAGGATCGCCCGCGCCCCTTCGAATACAACCTCTTCACAGAATTCAGGTTTGGCTGCCATGTTCATGTTTCCGGTTTCGCTTGGTTTCATCCGGTCCTTAACCACCGGCTCCGGTGGCGCATGGGAAATGCTCAACACACCTGCCAAACCGGCCGCAACCAGCAAAACCAGAGCCAAATAACCGGTGCGCACCATTTTCATCGTTCACTTATAGAGCGGAGCTTCTTGTCTTGTCATGCACAGCACGTTATCTGATGGGTAACAAATATCGTGGTCACACGCTTTGAAAGGATCCAACGATGTCCGGCATCAATGATTTCATCGACAATGAAGTGAAAAGCAACGACGTGGTGCTGTTCATGAAAGGCACTCCGCAGTTTCCGCAGTGCGGATTTTCGGGTCAGGTCGTCCAGATTCTCGATTACCTCGGCGTTCCCTACAAGGGCGTCAATGTGCTTGCAGACGATTCGCTGCGCAACGGCATCAAGGAATACTCCAACTGGCCGACAATCCCGCAGCTCTACGTCAAGGGCGAGTTCATCGGCGGCTGCGACATCATCCGCGAA
>CAXBIE010000047.1:0-40608 GCA_963975635.1 uncultured Hoeflea sp.
CACGACACAACTGTTCAAATGTCGTAACTGAAACCAAGACAGTCGCTGTCCCCGAACTTCGTCCTGCCTCTGCCCCTGCCTTTGACAAAAAAGTCTGCTGATTTTATCCACACCCTCTATCCCCGTGCCACACTTGCCCCTCCTTCCGCCGCGAACGGATGGCCGGGGCCCACGGAGCTCTGGCTGGCGGAAGGCGGTGAGTTCCGGTGTGCGGGGGCCGTACCTGCGGGCCGGAAGCTTGCGAAGCGACTGCCCCGGTCAGCGCCGGGACCTGCCGGATCGAGGTGGATCGCGGCAAGGGTGTTTGGCGCGAATGGCCGGAACCGGCTGCCCCCGTTGGGTTGGCGGCCGGCGGCGTTTGATCCGCATCCTGTCCGGGCGGCGTCCCGGCCAGTACCTGCGGCGTCACCGCAAATGCCGGCCCGGCACATCCCTGCCGCGTCTGACGGAGTGCTTTGTCGGGCGCGGGTGGGCAAAGGCGGGGTTCGGTCCCCGAAGGATCGAACGAGACGAAACCGCCCAGGGCTCGCGCCGAGTTTTGCAGGAAGGAGGCCCGCTTGCGCCCGGAAGGCGCATGTGTCTCTCACCGATGGGGCGCGGGTGAACGCGCCAAGCCACATCTTCCATACCACCACGGGCCATTCGCCCGCGCCCCACAGGTCCGGATTGCTGCCGGACAAGAAAATGCCCCAAACCGACGGCGAAATGTTTCGCGCGCGGGATTTTGGTGTGCTTCAATCTCCCCCCTTGCGGGGGAGATGTCACGAAGTGACAGAGGGGGGTAGGCCTCCACAAGAGGGGATCGACCGGTGTGTGCCGATGGTTCACCCCCTCACCTGCAATTTCTAGCACTTAGCTTGCGCTAAGATGCTGAAATTGCTTCCTCTCCCACGATGGGGAGAGGGAGAATCACGGACAGCGCGTGCCCCTCTCCTCGCCCCTCGTGGGAGAGGAAACAAAATCGCGGTCTTAGCGCAGCTAAGTCGCAGATTTTGTAGGTGAGGGGGCACCGGACAGATGACGACGATGGGCCACACACAAAAAAAACCGGAAGCGTCTCCGCCTCCGGGGTCTGTCTTTATACGCGGTGCCTGTGGTTTCAGTCGTCGACCGTGACCAGCGCCTTGTCGCGGGCGGCGGCGGCTTTCTGGACGGCGTCCTGGACCTTTTCAAAAGCGCGGACCTCGATCTGGCGGACGCGCTCGCGGCTGATGTCGAATTCGCCGGAGAGATCCTCCAGCGTGATCGGGTCATCGCGCAGGCGGCGGGCCTCGAAGATGCGCTTTTCGCGCTCGTTGAGCACGTCGAGCGCGCTTTTCAGCATGGCGCGGCGGCTGTCGAGCTGATCCTGCTCGACCAGCATGTCTTCCTGGCTGTCGGAATCATCAACCAGCCAATCCTGCCACTGGCCGGATTCGCCCTCGCTGGCGCGGATCGGCGCATTCAGCGAGGCGTCGCCGGACAGGCGCCGGTTCATCGAGATGACCTCTTCCTCAGACACATTGAGCTTGGTGGCGATTTCGGCCACCTGGTCGGGGCGCAGATCGCCGTCCTCGACAGCCTGGATCTTGCTCTTGACCTTGCGCAGGTTGAAGAACAGCCGCTTCTGGTTGGCGGTGGTGCCCATCTTCACAAGGCTCCAGGAGCGCAGGATGTATTCCTGGATCGAGGCCTTGATCCACCACATGGCGTAGGTGGCCAGACGGAAGCCGCGCTCGGGGTCGAATTTCTTGACCGCCTGCATCAGCCCGACATTGCCTTCGGAAATGACTTCGCCGATCGGCAGGCCGTAGCCGCGATAGCCCATGGCGATCTTGGCGACCAGGCGCAGATGGCTGGTGACGAGCTTGTGCGCTGCCTTGGTGTCCTCATGCTCGAGGAACCGCTTGGCCAGCATGTATTCCTCTTGCGGTTCCAGCATGGGGAACTTGCGAATTTCAGCGAGATAACGGTTGAGACCGTTCTCGCCGGCAGAAATTGACGGCAATTTTACCTGGGCCATGAAAGCACCCCCTTATCCCGAATATCGGCTTCCTTGCGGCAAGCCTGAAGGCTCGGACCGAACATCGCACCCGAGTTGTCCTAAGTGGCATTTAATTGTGGCGAAAGCCGGGATCAAGGTGCAGGCCGCATCACGGTCGCGTGAAGACCGGTGCCGCACTGTTCTCAAAGACTCGCCAGAGCCGCGCGCATGGTTTCCATGTCGGCCGGAAGATCGGCCTCGAAGCGCAGGGTTTCGCCGCTTGCCGGGTGTTCGAAGACCAGCAGGAAGGCGTGCAAGGCCTGGCGCGGGAAATCATTGACCACGCCGCGAATTTCATCGGGCAGCCGGTTGGCCTTGGTGCGGAACGCCCCGCCATAATCCAGATCGCCGATCAGCGGATGGCCGATATGGGCCATGTGGACGCGGATCTGGTGGGTGCGGCCGGTCTCGAGCCGGCATTCCACCAGGCTGGCGGCACAGGTGCCGTCGGGTTTTTCGCCGTAGCGTTCGCAGACCAGATAATGGGTCACCGCATGGCGCACATCGTCGCCGTGGTCGGTGCGCACTGCGCGGCGGATGCGGTCGCGGGCGCGGCCAAGGCTGGCATTGATGGTGCCCTTCAGCCCCTGCGGCTTGCCCCAGACGATGGCCTTGTAGGCGCGCTCCAGCGGACCGGTCAGGCCGTGGTCGGCAAATTGCTCGGCGAGATGGCGGTGGGTGAGGTCGTTCTTGGCCACCACCATCACCCCGGTGGTGTCGCGGTCCAGCCGGTGGACGATGCCGGGCCGGCGCACGCCGCCGATGCCCGACAGGCTGTCGCCGCAATGGTGGATCAGCGCATTGACCAGGGTTCCGGTCCAGTTTCCGGCACCGGGATGCACCACAAGGCCTGCCTGCTTGTTGATGACAATCAGGTCGTTGTCCTCATAGAGGATTTCGAGCGGAATATCCTCGCCGACCGGCTCGGGATCTTCGGGCTCGGGCATCTCCAGCTCGATCCTGTCGCCGGGATGGATCTTGTGCTTGGCCTGCTTGGCGGCCACGCCGTTGACGGTTACGGCGCCTGCCTCGATCAGCGCCTTGATGCGGCTGCGCGACAGGTCCGGCTCCAGTTCGCCTGCCAGCCAGGCATCAAGCCGGCCTTCGGCGTCCTCGCCTGCGACCAGCGATTGCCTGCCCGACTGCTCTTCTGCCGGGGCTTGGGCTTCCCTATCGGTCTCAGCTTCGTTAAACGGTGTCGCGTTCTTCACTATCAGGGTCCGCCCGGCAAGGAATGGAAATGTCGAAAATCAACGACGACGATCTCGATGAAAAGCCGCTTGATCCTGAAATGGAAAAAGTCCGGCGTAAAATGGTACGGCTGCTGGCCGTGTCGATCGGCATCATGTTCATCGGTCTTATGACCGTGCTGGGCGCGCTTGTCTATAAATTCACGCGGTCGGACGATTCCGCTGCCGGTGCTGCGCAGATTGCCGGCTCGTCTGTCAGTGTGCCATCGGACGCCCCGATCGAGGGCGTCGCTGCCTTGCCCGCCGGATTCGCAGTTGAAAGCGTCACGCTTGACGGGCCGCGGATCGGCTTTTTCGGCCGCGCCTCCGACGGTTCAATGCGGCTGATCATTCACGACATTACCGTCGGCCGCATCGTCAGCGACATTGTCGTGATCAACCGCTGATCATGGACCGGCAAGGGCAGGGACGGCTGATCCGGATCGACACGCCCTCCGACCCGCGCATTGCCGAGTTTACCGCGATGCGTGACAGGGATCTCGCCGGCCGCGGCGACCGGTTCATTGCCGAAGGCAAGGTGGTGCTGCAGGCGTTGCTCGATGCGGAAGCCGGCTCGCGGCGGTTCGTCATCGAAAAAGCGCTGATCCTGGAAAACCGCATCGACGGGCTGGGCGAGGTTCTCGCGCGGATCGATCCCGGCTGCCCGGTCTATGTCGCCGGCCGCGAGGTTCTGGACGCCGCCGTCGGCTTCGCCATGCACCGCGGCATCCTCGCTGTCGGCCGGCATGTGCCGGTTGCCTCGTTCGCCGACTTTCTGGCGCAGCTTCCAGAGCAGGCATTGCTGGTTGCCGCCTGCGGGATCTCCAATCACGACAATATCGGCAGCATCTTTCGCAATGCCGGGGTGTTTGGCGCCGATGGCGTGGTGCTGGATGCGACCTGTTGCGATCCGCTTTACCGCAAGGCGATCCGTGTATCGGTCGGTGCGGCGCTGAGGGTGCCGTTCTGCCGGGCCGGATCGCTGGGTGAACTGGTGGATACGCTGTCGGCCCACGGCTTCGAGGTCGCCGGGCTGTCGCCGCGCGGAGCGGAGAAGCTGAGCAGCTATGCGCCGGGCCGCCGCCTAGCCTTGCTTGCGGGCACGGAGGGCGAGGGACTGCCTGAAGACATCATCGGGCGCATCAAGACACTGAAGATCGAGCAGGCGCCGGGTATGGACAGTCTGAATGTGGCGACCGCGACCGGCATTGCATTGTGGCACGCCGCGACCCGCATGGGCCGGGCCGGGTAATCACGGTCCCTGGCGAATGCCCCGTTGCGGGTCTTTTCAATTGCTGCGGGCAAGCATGTCGCTGGCGCGGGCAGCCAGGCTTGGTTCGGCGTCGCCGGAGTTGGGCAGCGCCTCGCTGCCCTTCAGGATTCTGAAGACCGGAGAGGAACTGCCGTCCCTGCTGGCCGTCAGCTCGATCATCATTGATGCCACCACCGCCAGTTCACGGCGCAAGGCAGCGTCATTGCCAGGCTTGTCGGCTTTCATCAGTCTTTCGATGAGGGCTGACTGACGGGCCCGAAGACGGTCGACTTTCTCTTCCTCGGTGAGCTGTTCCAGATCCTGCGGTGTCTCCACAACAGTCTGCTGCTTTGCTGCCGCCGGAGCGGCTTGCACTGCTTGAGCGGCTGGAACCACCGGAGTGGCCTGAGGGGCGGATTTTGTCTCCGGCTCGGTCTGCGCCACGTCTGTGCCGCTGTCTTCAATTTCTGCGGGCTCGGGCGTTGATACGGTCTGCTGCGGCGTGCGATTGCTTCCGTTGGCAGCAGCGGCTTTCCGGGCCAGGCTTTGGGCTTCCCTGGCTTCCTTCCTTGCGGCGCGGAGTTCGTCGGAGAGTTCCCGGTTTTTCTTCTTGAAGCGATCGACTTCGGCCACCCGCCGCTCGAGCGCGTTTTCGCGATCGCTGAGGGCGGTGATGGCTTTCGCCAATTTCTCTTCGTTCTGGGACAGCCGCTGGTCGGTGCTGTTGAGTTTGTTTTGCAGATCGCGGCTGGTGGCTTCCGCGTCATTGAGCGACTCGCGCAAGGCGTTGCGTTCGCTGCGCAATTCGCGGATCTGTGATTTGAAGTTTTCCGCCTCGGTGTCGAGCGTCACCAGATCGATGCGGAGTTCCTCGATTTCGGTCCCGAGCCGGTTGATCTGGTCGTCGCGTGCCGCGATTTCGTGTTTCCGGGCCTCTGCAAGCCGGGCGGCGTCGCTGAAATTCCCGGTCAATGTGGTGATCTGGGCGTCGCGCTCATTCACCTTCGACTGAAGATCGCGGATATTTCCATCGCGCTCTTCCAGCAGCGTTTCGGTGTTGAGTTTTTCCGCCCGGATCGCAACCAGTTCTTTGCTCAGACGTGTTCCGTGCGCAGTGCTTTCAGTGAGTTGATCGCGGTTGTGCTTGAGGTCCACGGAAAGCCGTGCGTTTTCGGCTGCGAAAGCAGCTCTGGCCATGTCTTTTTCGGCGCGGATCTCTGCGACCGACAATGGGACGCTGGCGCGGATACGACGCTCGGTCAAACTGACCACGCGGCGATGAATCACCGGCGCGACGATAAGTGCAACCAGGGCTGCGGCCAGAAAACCCAGCGCAAATAACAGGACAAACTCGATCACTACGTACCCACAATTTCACGCGCGGCCACTGACGCCACCAGCTTAAACTTGCCAAAGCATTAAGCATGGAAGGGCTTATTCAGCAAGCGCCAAGCGGTAAATGTGGTCTGTCGCAAGTAGAATCAGGCGACGTTGTTTCGCTGTGAAAGCGGCACGACTGTGCCGCTTCAGGTGATCGAGAGCACTGGCGTTGCCACGTCAGAATGGGTTCCAGGTTGGCGCCTGGGTCATTTTCAGATATCCGACATTGATCCCCAGGCGGGCGCCAACGCCGGTTCGAATTGGGACAACCACGACGTCATTGCGCTTGAGTACAGTCATGCCGAGGCCTGCGACGACATAGGCCGAACCGGACACGCCGCCAAAGCGGCCGTAGACGGCTTCCACACTTGGCAGATTGTAGACCAGCATCATGGTCCTGTTGCCGTTTCCGCCATAGTCCCAGCCAAGGGACGGACCTTGCCAGAACACCTCATGCTGGCCGGCATTCTTGGTGAACAGATTGCCTTCACCATAGGTGAGGCCGCCGATCAGGGCGCCGGAGGCTTCCTGACCCAGGATATAGCCGTTGGGCAGTCCGTAGGACTGGAAAGCCTTCTCAACGACCTTGGCAAGGCCGCCGGAGGTGGAGCCGAAAAAACCGTGACCGGCGTCGATAATCTCCTGCATGTCGTAATTTGATGAATTTGCCTGTTGTGCAGCTGAGCCTGAGACCGTTGCCGCCATGACCAGCACGGTCAGGCAAAAAGTGGCAAATGCACGAAGGTAAAAGCGGGACGTGATCATTGGGTCCACTCCATTGATTGGACGGTGTTTACCGCAGGAAATATTGATCACATTGTGGCGTGCCGATCTTAATAAGCGGTTTACCAAATGTGGTGTCTTTAGGGCGATATCTTTCCGGCGACCGTCGGCGGGAGGCCAATGATCCGGCTTTCGGCCCGCGGCGCTTGCGGTTAACGGCACCTGGTGCGATTTTGCTGCCCAACCGATTCGACGCGTGGGGCACAAGAAGGAGAATTTCGATGTCGAAGAACCATAACTTGACCCTGGCGGGTCCGGACCTTGCTGCGCTGTTGTGCAGCCGAGTGTGCCACGACATCATTTCGCCGGTCGGTGCCATCAACAACGGTCTGGAATTGCTGGATGAAGGCGGCGCGGATGCCGACGCCATGGACCTGATCCGCACCAGTGCTCTCAACGCGTCCGTCCGGCTGAAGTTTGCCCGGCTGGCTTTTGGCGCATCCGGTTCGGTCGGTGCGTCGATTGATACAGGCGAGGCCGAAAAGGCCGTGATCGACTATGTCTCTGCTGACAAGAAGACCGAAGTGAAATGGAGTGGACCGCGCGCCATCATTCCCAAGAACCAGGTCAAGCTGCTGCTCAATCTGTTTCTGGTGGCCTATGGCGCGATCCCGCGTGGCGGCGAGATCGACGTGACGATCGAAACCCCGGAAACCAATCCGCGGTTCCGTCTGGTCTGCAAGGGCAAGATGGTGCGGGTGCCGCCGAAGTTCCTGGAAATCTATTCAGGCAATGTGGAAGAGGCGATCGATGCCCATTCCATTCAACCCTATTACACGGTGCTCTTGGCCGATGAAGCCGGACTCGTTCTGTCGTGTTCGGCAAATGCCGACGAGGTGGTGTTTACCGCCGAACCCAAGGCTGCGGCCTGACACAGACGGCGGCGGAGCGGCAACGCTCCGTTAAGCCTGTCTGATTACGAAATCTTTGCTCCCTTGGGCTATTCTTCCCTCCATCGACGCGCATCCGCAACCGGGTGCGCCAGGAAGAAGCCAAGGGAGAAACGCCATGCGCCGCTTTATGATTGCCGATGATTCTGCCGTAATCTGCAAGGTCGCCAAGCGCATCATGACCGGGCTGGATTATCTCGTTATCGAGGCTTCCAATGCCGGCGAAGCGATGATCATGTGTGATGCGCAGCTTCCTGATGTGCTTTGCGTGGATGCAGGCATGACCGGGGCGCTGGATCTGATTTCATCCGTGCGCCAGATGGAAGGCGGCAGTGATGTGCGCATCTACTATCTGATGATCGAGAAAGAATTCAAACAGATGATGGCCGGCAAGCGCGCCGGCGCAGATGATTTTCTGCTCAAGCCGTTTGACCGCCGCAGCCTGACCGAAGCCTTTGCACCTTACGCGGCTGCAGCCTGAACGCATTGATTTGGGATGAGCCGTTTTTCACAGGCTCGCAGGAAAACTAAATGATTTCCTCACCTTGAAAAAGTTCTGCAGACAGAAAAAAACCCGCCAGTCCGGCGGGTTTTTTGTATCAGCTTCGATGACCGCGTGCGGCCAGTGAAATCATGCGCTTTCGAGGATTTCGCTTTCATCCGGTTCGCGCAGCACATAGCCACGGCCCCAGACTGTCTCAATGTAGTTCTTGCCGCCTGCCGAGGTCGCAAGTTTCTTGCGGAGCTTGCAGATGAAGACGTCGATAATCTTCAATTCCGGCTCGTCCATTCCGCCATAGAGATGGTTGAGGAACATTTCCTTGGTCAGGGTCGTTCCCTTGCGGAGCGAAAGAAGCTCCAGCATCTGGTATTCCTTGCCGGTCAGGTGAACCCGCTGCGATCCAACTTCGACCGTTTTGGCGTCGAGATTGACAACCAGGTCGCCGGTGGTGATGACCGATTGGGCATGACCCTTGGAACGCCGCACGATTGCGTGAATGCGCGCCACCAATTCGTCCTTGTGGAACGGCTTGGTCATGTAGTCATCAGCGCCAAATCCGAGACCGCGAACCTTGTCCTCGATGCCGGCCATGCCGGAAAGGATCAGGATTGGTGTCTTGACCTTGGAAAGCCGGAGCGTGCGCAGGACTTCATATCCGGACATGTCCGGCAAATTGAGGTCCAGCAGAATGATGTCGTAATCATAAAGTTTGCCGAGATCGACGCCCTCTTCACCCAGATCAGTGGTGTAGACGTTGAAACTTTCGGACTTCAGCATCAACTCGATGCTCTGCGCAGTGGCGCTGTCGTCCTCAATCAGTAGTACCCGCATATTTTAGTCCCCTTTTCCGCCGCCGCAAGGTTTTAAGATCCACTTACGCGATACGGATCCAGTCGTTGCCTGATTTGGAGGCTGCCATGGAATGGTTAACAAATTCTGATCAGGTTATGCAACCGATATCGATATGTTAATTTTCACTGGCATACTCCTGATTTCATTCCTAAAAAATCTCCTGAAAATCTTGAAGTGTTACATCAAGAAACATGCTCAAGTGATTCAAAGGACTCCGGAATGACAGGCAGAAAAATCATGTTTTCCGTTTACCCCGCCTTAAACCATGAAGCGTAGTATTAACGATGCCCGTAAACGAATGGTTACCGCGATGTGCAAAAAGTTAACGTCGCGGTCATCATTCGCAAAACGGGACTGGTAAGTTTGCCAGTTCAACGAGTTTCATTAACCGGGATCTCGCATCACGGGAGTATTGCGTATGAAGTCGCGTGAGAGCCATGTTCGCCTGAAACAGTTTCAGGTCAACGAGAAAACTCGTCAGCTGGGGCAAATCCAGCTGATGATGGCCGAAATGGAAAAAATGGCAGCCGAGCTGGAATACCAGATCACTGCCGAGGAAAAGAAGGCCGGAAACACCGATCCTTCCCATTTCGCCTACCCAACCTTCGCCAAGGCGGCGCGTCAGCGGTCCGACAATCTGCAAACTTCAATTAAGGAATTGAAAGTGCAGCTTGATGCGGCCGAACTGGCGCTCGAAGAGGCGCAGGCCGAATACGAGAAAGCATCCGCACTCGAAGTGCGCGATGCCGGACACAGGTCGAGCCGCTCAGTCTAGGCTGCCGGCAGTCAGGCGATAGATCGGAAACGGCCTTCGGGCCGGGCGCGGGCGGTTGTCCGCGCTTTCGTCGTGTTTTAAAGCAGTGTGGAATGGCTGCCCTGCGACCCTGGCCGAAGCATCGGCAGGGGCCTGGCCTGAGTGCGGCGATTGATTGCCGGTCAGCCCAACCGCTTGGTCAGGATACGACATCCCGCCAATCCGGATTGCGTTGCGCCTGCGCCTTGAAAAAGGGGCAGAGTGCAATGATCTTCCAGCCGCCGGCGCGCGCTGCTTCGACCGCATGAAGGGCAAGGGCCTGTCCGACACCCTTGCCGCGCAGGCTGTCGGGAACCCCGGTATGATCAATGATAACGAGCTGAGGCGAGGCGCGCGAATAGGTCATTTCGGCTTCCACACCGTCAAGCCTGGCAATATAGCGTCCGCCGGTTGAACCGGTTTCTTCAATGATCTGCATCTGGGCTCCTGTTTGCCAATCGCTGCCACACTCGGATATGGAATTCCGTGGCACCTTGCGAATCTAGCCCATGCCGCACGGGACGGAAACAGATTTGGCGGGCAGGGGCGATTTGCCTTCGCACACCGCAAGGAATGAAGCGGGTTTCTGGCAGAGGAATGACCATATGCGTTTAACGCTTGCCGTCGCGGTGGTGCTTGCCCCCTTGTTTTTCGGGCTTGGCATCGTGTTGCCGTTGATGCGGTTTGAAACACTGTATTTTTTCGACACATCGCCGTCGCTGCTGGGCGTCATCGCAACGCTGTGGGAGGGTGGCGACCCGGCGCTGGCCGTGGTGGTGGGGCTGATTTCGGTGGTGTTTCCGGTGGTCAAGCTGGTGGCGATTTCGGCGGAAGCCATCGGCCTGGCCCACCGATCCGGCCTTGCAATGCGGATGCTGCCGCATCTGAGCCGCTGGTCGCTGATGGATGTCGTGCTGGTTGCCCTGGTGATCGTGGCCGCCAAGACAGGCGGGATCGCGCAGGCGTTTTCCCAGCCGGGCCTTTGGTTTTATGCGGGCTCGGCGCTCACCGCAGCCTTGGCGCACGGCATGGCCGGACGTTTCGGGGCTTCACCCGGATCGTGAAACGATGCCGGTGTGGCTGGCAGGACTGCTCGCGCCCGAACGGATCCGTCCGGGCCCCGGAAACGGGAGCCACAACGGATCATTGCATTGATATCAGCTGCCGCGGCGTCTCCGCCGTTCGACTGTTGATGTTCAATTGCTGATGTGTTCGGGACCGGCGGTCGTGCGCCGTGTGCGGGTCAGGGCATGCAGGTCAATGCCGGTATTGCTGGATGCGCGTCGTGCGCAGGCCGGCAAGGCCATGATCACTGATTGAGGACTGCCAGGAGAGGAATTCCTCAACTGTCAGTGTATAGCGCTCACACGCCTCCTCGAGGCTGAGAAGGCCACCGCGAACAGCGGCCACCACTTCAGCTTTGCGCCTGATCACCCAACGGCGGGTGTTGGCAGGAGGCAGGTCGGCAATTGTCAACGGACTCCCATCGGGGCCGATAACATATTTGACGCGGGGTCGTACCATCTCGGTCATTGGACTCTCTTACATACTCAAGACCTATCGAGCAGAGACTACAGGCGGGGGTTTAAAAATTGGATAAGGGCCCTGAAAGGATTTGGTAAGTTTTGGCACAGTGTCTTGTTGCGCGCGTCGGCACACCCTATAAAGGCAGGGTCCGCAGGGACATTTTTGCAACCGCTTGATCAGCGCCTTGAACGCTGTTGAATGCCGGGGAAGTACAGTGAACAGTCTCGATTTTGACAAGGACCCGCGCGATACGCGGGTGGTGGTCGCCATGTCCGGCGGCGTTGACAGCTCTGTCGTTGCGGGCCTTCTCGCACGCGAGGGCTATGATGTGCTGGGCGTGACGCTGCAGCTTTATGATCACGGCGCCGCGGTGCACCGTGCCGGATCCTGCTGTGCCGGGCAGGACATCGATGATGCCCGCCGCGTTTGCGAAACACTGGGCATTCCGCATTATGTGCTCGATTACGAAACGCGGTTCCGCGAGGCGGTGATAAACCCGTTCATGGAAAGCTATGTCGCCGGAGAAACGCCGATCCCCTGCGTTGCCTGCAACCAGACCGTCAAGTTTGCCGATCTTCTGGCGACAGCGCGGGATCTGGGTGCGGATGCGCTGGCGACCGGGCACTATATCCGTTCACGCGCCAACCCGGCGCCGGACAATCCGGAACGCCGGGCGCTTTACCGCCCGATCGATTCCGACCGGGACCAGAGCTATTTCCTGTTTGCCACGACGCAGGAGCAGCTCGACTATGTGCGGTTTCCGCTGGGCGAGCTGCCGAAGATCCGGACCCGTGAACTGGCAGAGGAAATGGGGCTGACCGTCGCCGCCAAGGCCGACAGCCAGGACATCTGTTTCGTGCCGCACGGCAAATACGCCAATGTGATCACCAAGCTCAAGCCCGATGCAGCGCTGGCCGGCGAGATTGTCCATATCGACGGCAGGGTGCTGGGCGAGCATGCCGGCATCGTTCATTTCACCATCGGTCAGCGCAAGGGACTTGGCGTGGCGATCGGCGATCCCTTGTATGTGGTGCATCTCGATGCCCGCTCGCGGCGGGTGATCGTCGGGCCGCCCGAGGCGCTCGACACGCGGCGGCTGATCCTGCGCGACGTCAACTGGCTGGGCGACCAGCCGCTGGCCGGTATCGGCGCTGATGGACTTGCGTGCTTTGCCAAGGTGCGCTCGACGCGGCCGCCACGGCCTGCGGTCCTGCGGGTGGCCGATGACGGGGAAATCTCGGTCGAGCTTGTCGAGGGCGAGGCCGGCGTGGCGCCGGGGCAGGCCTGTGTGCTGTATTCCGCGCCGGGTGACGAGGCGCGGGTGTATGGCGGCGGGTTCATCGACCGTTCGGAGCGTTCGGCGGCCGCCGAAGCCATGCTGTCCAGCCTGCTGCAGCCAGCCGCCTGAGGCACGTCTGACGCGCCTTGCGGCACGATAGACTGCAGCCCATTGCAATGAAGCGTCTTCCTGCAATGGGCTCCAGCTCTCTGCTGATGCGCGTGTCTTAACTCGAAAGCCGGTTCCCGCTTTTCGGAACAGGTTTTAATCGTGCCGGACTGTGCCTTCCGACAGGATCTCGATCACCGCCAGCCCATCGGACACCGGGGTGCGGGCAGGCGCGCCGGTGGCGATGCACTCAAGGAAATGCGCGCATTCCCGCGTCAGCGGCATGCCGTCGGGGATGTCGACATATTCGGGATCGACCATTTCGGATTGCCAGCCATTGTCATCCTCCCAGAGCTTGTGATGGTAGATGGCCAGCTTCTGGTTCCAGGGCGCCACATCGTCAAACACCGCCATGGCCTTCGAGCCGATGACGGTGAGCCGGCGTTCGCGATAGGGATTGAGCCGCGAGGCAAAGACGTGGCTGCGCACGCCGCTGCTGAATTGCAGGTGCAAATGGGCGAAATCCGACAGCCGGTTGAGCATGGCCGAGCCAACGCCGCGCACGCTGATGGGCTTTTCCCCGGTGATCGCCAGAATCAGCGACAGATCATGCGGCGCGATGTCCCACAGGGCGTCGTTTTCGGCATGGAACTTGCCCAGCCCGACGCGGTGGGAATGAATATAGCGCACCGCGCCGAGATCACCGGCGGCGATCATTGCCTCCAGCGCCTCGAAGGCGGGGTGGAAGCGCAGCACATGGCCGGTCATGGCGACCAGTTCGGTCTTCTGGGCGGCCTCGACCACCCGCCGTGCATCGGCCACCGACAGGGCGATGGGCTTTTCCACCAGCACATGCTTGCCGGCCTCGAGTGCGGCGATGGCCAGATCCGCGTGATATTGCGGCGGCAACGCCAGAACCACGCCGTCGATCGCCGGGTCACCGAGCACGTCATCGAATGCCACGGCTTTCACGCCATGCATTTGTGCGAGGGCATCGGCCCGGTCCTGATGCCGGTCGGACACCGCGTAAAGCGCACCGAGCTCGGAAAATGTGCGGGCGTGGTTCGATCCCCAATAGCCGCATCCGACGACGGCGATGCTGGGGGAGGGAGGAGTTGTCATGGCAGGTGCCGATCCTGTTTCATTCTTGTCATGGTCTTTTGCCGACGGGATTAGACCCGATAGCCGGTCAAGGCAAGGCAAGCACCTGGCGGATGCGGGTCAAACGGTGCGGCATGGCGTCCTGTCCGCGGCGCCGGCGGTGCCAGACAGGCGGACTCTGACGGGCCGCAAAGGCCTGCCGCCGGGCATCGAGCCGCCCGGCCGGGGTGCTGTTTGGGCGGAAGTCCGGCAACCGGCAAGAAAAGCCCAATCCGCGCTTGACACCGGAGCAGCCCGCATCCTATATGCCGCCCGTCCGGCCCGATAACAATCGGCGGCTGGCGGCGGGGTAGCTCAGCTGGTTAGAGCAGCGGAATCATAATCCGCGTGTCGGGGGTTCAAGTCCCTCTCCCGCTACCAAATACCCTTTAAAAAACTCAATTAAATCAACGATGCATTTCTTTCGGTCTTTGGGGGGCATTTTGAGCTGCTCGATTGTACCGCCTTGGTACCGACTTTTGCCTAGCGTTGTTATCTGCACCTAAATTCAAGAGTCTAAATTTCTATGATCGAATTCGGAGTCTTGAATTAGTTTCCATGGCAGCCTTTCCGACGTCGATCGCACTGGATCGACGGAACCGTCAATTTACTAGCGCCCAGATCGGTGGTTTGTGTTGGTGGGGCTCGACGACGCATTTGAGATTTTGAGGCGCTCTGTTTGAGACGGGTTTTCGGGCCGTAGGGATGGTCATCCTACCAAGTGTCGTCTAACAAATTTATCCAGTGTTTGGCTTGCGCGAACCGCATGTACCTAAAACACTCCATGCGGAGGCAGGTTGATAAGGGAGCTGGCAAATGGCGGATAAGGAAGATGTACAACTGTTTCAGTCAGGGGAAACTGATCTTCAGGGGTGCGACCTCAGCGAATATGCTGCCCAAGAAGAGCAGCATTTTGTGAAATTGGATTTCAGGAATTGCGACCTTAAATCGGCGAAATTTAAAAAATGCCGCTTCGAACAATGCGATTTCCGACATGCGGACATCGTGCGCACCGATTTTTCTGACTCGACATTCTTGAATTGTCAGTTTTCCCATATGGTTCATACCGCCCATTTCGACCGTTCTATTTTCCAAGGTGGAACTTACAAACCATATACGGTTAATTGTACTCTGACGGACGCAAAATTCATCGGTGTCGATGTTAATGGTTTGAGATTTGGTGATGGTAACTTGCTGTCGGGAGCAACCGCAGACGAAGCCACGGATTTCAGCGGTGTTCGAATGACGCGAGCGTTGTCTCGGCTACCCATATTCAAAGACTATAGTTTCGAGCGTGGCGCGCTAGTCCGCATAACCCCTTCCCTTGAAAGGCCACAAGCGCCGCAGCCTGCTGTTGAAGAAAAGGTAGGTCAGGACCTTGATGCGGTTGCCGCGAAAGCAGCTCTCAGGGAAAACCACAATGGCGCTCGCCTTATGTGCCTTTCGCTCTCGGAGTCGATCACTGATTTCAAAATCAATGCGCCAATACCCAACGATCCTGAGCAACTGGAATACTATGAGGGCTATGTTTCCCTTCTCAATGCGATTGACGAGGACCTGCGTGCCATTGCGAATGTTCTAGATGAACAAGACGGTCCGATTGATGAGGCCCGAATTGATAATGCCGCAGCCCATATCCTGAATTTGCGCACGTTGCTCCAAGACTGGTGGACACAGAACCAAACCAAAGTTGTCGATAGTAGTATCAGCATTGGGCTAATCGGAGCAGGTACAGCCTTTCTTACTCTTTGCGGCGCACCCGCCATGATGGCTACAAGCATCAGTGCCATTTTAGGCGGACCGAAGGTAGTGAGTGATTATATTAAGGCCAAGAAAGCTGGCTAGATAGTGCCCACTTATCAAAGCTGAATTGATCTAGCGACAATCATGGGAAACGAGCAGGCAAGCCGAGATGGTCATCTTCGAATACATCAACGGCTTATACAATCCACGCCGCCGACACTCAGCACTGGGCTGGAAGAGCCCCGTCGCTTTCGAACGAAAAGTGGCTTAAACGAGCACTTGGGGCGGCACGAAAGCGAGACAGGTCCAGTATACGGTCGAATAGGGGCTGGGTTGCAATAGGGTGCATTTGCCGGTTGGTTTGAGCGCTATGAACTGAATGCGCTTGAGGCGGTCTGCCAATCTATTTCTGAATGCGTTCAATCAGTTGATGCAACAGTTTGAGCGGGTGAGGGGCAGCCTGCTCCAGATACAAGCCTCAATCATAATCCGCGTGTCGGGGGTTCAAGTCCCTCTCCCGCTACCAATTTCTCCAATATCCTGGTGCCCGGATGGAGGATAGTGGTCCCCGTTCAGTCTCTTCTTGGCTGCATCTACGGGCGGTTGTTATCCAGGGGCGATCTCTTATCGCCAGACGATGGCCATCTGTTCGAAAAGGGCGGCGACGGTGGGCGCGGATTTGCGGGCCTCCAGCGAGAGCATCACCAGACAGGCCGGAACGCTTTCGGTCTCGCACAGGCTCAGGCCATAGGAGTGCTGCTGGTCGAGGGCGATGTTTTCGCGGCACAGGCACAGCCCGACCCCGGCGCGGACCATCTCCAGCATCGACGCCTCGTGATCGACCAGCGCGACGGTGTTCTGGGTGCAGCCGTGTTCCCGAAAGATCCGGCTCAACAGACGGTTGTGAACAGAAGCCGCGCTTGTGCCAATCCATGGCAGCTCTGCCAGTTCGCGCCAGCCGGCGCCGGCTACCCGGGACTCCCAGCCGACGGGGGCGATGATGCGGTAGTTGAACCTGGCGAGCACCTGCACCTGCAAGGGGTCCTCTGCCGCGATGCCGCCGGTCGCGCCGGGTTCCGTCAGGTAGAATCCCGCGTCGATCTGGCGGCGGCGCAGCTTTTCGAGGATATCACCGCTGATGCCATGCACCAGTTCCGTGGTGATGCCGGGGTAGGTTTCGCCCAGCTGGCTCAACAGGCGGCCCAGGCGGATGAATTCCGGGTCGACGATCGTTCCGATCCGCAGCGTGCCCGAGACCTGACCGGCCTGGCTGCTTGCGCTTTGCCGGAACTCCGCCATGGCAGTGAGAACGGCCTCTGCCTTTGGCAGCAGCGCCTTGCCGTCCGGCGTCAGGTCCAGCCCGTGCGGTGCACGCTTGAAAAAGGTGACCCCGGTTTCTTCGCTCAGCCGCCTGATCTGGTGACTGAGCGCCGGCTGCGTGAGGTTCAGCACCTCGGCCGCACGGGACACGCTGCCCTCACGGGCGACGGTGACAAAGGCCAGGAGACTGTTGAGATTGGAGAATCTTTCCATATTACCGATTTTTATATCAGTCAGTGATATATGTCATTGGGATTGTTCCGCGCGCCTCTCTACACCAGGATGTGTTGATGGGCAGGGAGGAGCCTTCGACCCGAAAGCCCCGGACAGAACGGGCGCTGCGGGTAGGCCCCGTTTGCCCGGCAGATCGGGGGAAAGACATGGCCGGCACCGCAACAGCGTTCGATTTCATCGTCATTGGTGGCGGGTCCGCTGGATGCCTTCTGGCCAACCGGCTGAGCGCCGATCCGGCCAACCGGGTGCTGTTGCTGGAAGCCGGCAAGGCGGACACCTATCCGTGGATTCACGTGCCGGTGGGCTACCTCTATTGCATCGGCAATCCGCGCACCGACTGGATGTACAACACCGAGGCGGACAAGGGGCTGAACGGACGCAGCCTGCGCTACCCGCGCGGCAAGACGCTGGGCGGCTGTTCGTCCATCAACGGCATGATCTACATGCGTGGTCAGGCCCGCGACTATGAAAACTGGGCCGCGCTGACCGGCGAGGACGACTGGTCCTGGGACGGGGCGCTGCGCGATTTCAAGGTCCACGAGGACCACTACAAGCTGGACGGCGGCGCCGACCCGAAGGCGGGGGACAATGAACGCTTCTCCGACATGCACGGCCATGGCGGCGAATGGCGGGTGGAAAAGCAGCGCCTGCGCTGGGACGTGCTGGACAGCTTTGCCGATGCAGCCGAACAGGCCGGGTTCGACAAGACTGATGATTTCAACGGCGGAGACAATGCGGGCGTCGGCTATTTCGACGTGAACCAGCGGTCGGGCTGGCGGTGGAATACCTCGAAGGCATTCCTGAAGCCCGCCAAAGCGCGGCGCAACCTGACGATCTGGACCGAGGCGCAAGTCGAAACACTGACATTTGAGCGGGACGGCAATGGCGCGCTGCGCTGTTCCGGCGCACGGGTCAATCACAAGGGCCGAACCGTTGCCGTGACAGCCCGGCGGGAGACGGTGCTGTCGGCGGGGGCGGTCAACTCGCCGCAGATCCTGCAGCTGTCGGGCATCGGTCCGTCGGCGCTGCTGCGGGCGCACGGCATCGAGGTGCTGCAAGACGCCCCCGTGGGCGAAAACCTGCAGGACCACCTGCAAATCCGCACTGTCTTCAAGGTTAGCGGCACCCGCACGCTCAACGCGCTGGCCAGCACGCTGTTCGGCAAGGCGATGATCGGTGCGGAATATGCGCTGAAACGATCCGGCCCGATGAGCATGGCGCCCAGCCAGCTGGGGGCCTTCACCCGCTCCGACCCGGACCGGCCCCATGCCAATCTGGAATACCATGTGCAGCCGCTCAGCCTTGATGCATTCGGCGAGCCGCTGCACAGCTTCCCGGCCATGACGGTCAGCGTCTGCAACCTGAACCCGACCAGCCGGGGGCATGTGCGCATCCGCTCCGCCGATTTCCGGGATGCGCCGATGATTTCGCCCAACTACCTGACGACCGCGGAAGACCGGAAGATCGCCGCCGACAGCCTGCGGCAGGTCCGCACAATCATGTCGCAGTCCGCGATGAAAGGGTACCAGCCCGAGGAGTTCAAGCCGGGCGTCCAGTACCAGAGCGACGAGGAGCTCGCCAAGCTGGCGGGAGACATCGCCAGCACGATCTTTCACCCTGTCGGGACCGTAAAGATGGGGCGCGAGGGTGACGACAGCGCCGTTCTGGACCCGCATCTTCGGATGAAAGGCGTGGCCGGGCTGCGCGTCGTTGATGCCAGCATCATGCCCGAGATTACCAGTGGCAACACCAATTCCCCGACGCTGATGATCGCGGAAAAGGCGGCCCGCTGGATCCTGACCGGTCAATGACACGTGCGTCCGCAACGGGAGGAACCATGCGCAAATCGTTCTCAAATCTGCCCCTGACCGGGGTCAAAGTGGTCGATTTCGGGCAGTATATCGCCGGACCTGCCGTCGCGATGTTGCTGGGCGATCTGGGCGCAACGGTCGTGCATATCGACCCGCCGGATGGCCCGATGTGGCACAGCCCGGCCAATGCGACCCTGATGCGCAACAAACTCATCGTGAACCTTGATCTCAAGTCCGACGACGGGCTGGCAAAGGCGCGCGCGCTCTGCGCCGAAGCCGACATTATCGTCGAGAACTTCCGCCCCGGAAAACTCGCCGCTCTGGGGATCGACTTCGCCGCCATGCGCGAGGAGCGTCCTGAACTCATCACTCTCTCGATCCCCGGCTTTGCGTCGAACGATCTGGAACGGCGCGAACAGCGGGCCTTTGAAAGCGTCGTCGCGGCCAGTTCCGGCGTCTTTACCGACATGGGGCTGAACCGGGTGCTGATGGGGCTCAGCCCGTCGTTCTCGCCGCTGCCGCTGTCTTCGGCCTATGCCTCGCAGATCGCGGCGTCGGCAACCGTTCTGGCGTTGCAATCGCGGCAGGTGACGGGGCTTGGCGACCATATCGAGGTGCCGCTGGCGGCGGCGGTGATGGAGGGGCTGTGCTACAACTCCATCAAGGTGTCGGACATGCCTGAACGCTACCTGACCCAGCGCGAGACCGAGATCGAGCGCCGCCGGATCGAGGGCCTGCCGATGAATGTCCCCTATGAGGACCTTCAGGAACTGCTCGACCCGTTTTTCCGCAGCTACATGTGCAAGGACGGGCGGATGTTCTACGTGGTCTGCCCAAGCCACAAACACCATGCCCGCCGCTGCCTTGAAGTGCTGGGCCTTTATGACGAGATGATCGCGGAAGGCCTTCAGGAAGAGGACGATACCTACAAACCGCAGGCGGAATGGGTGTCCGATACCTCGCTGGGCATTTACCCGATGCCGAAATTCTGGGCCGACAAGATCGCCGCGCGGATGAAAGAGGTCTTCATGACCCGCACCTCGCACGAATGGAAGCGGATGTTCGGCCGCGCGGGCATTCCCGGCGCACCGCAGCGCTGGTTGCAGGAGTGGATCAACGATGAATACGCCGAAACCTCGGGCCTGATGATCGATGTCCGCGACCCCGAATATGGCGAGATGATCCAGCCCGGTCCGGTGGTCTGGATGGAGGAAAGCGGTGAAGAGGCGTTGAGCCCTGCACCGCGCCGCTGGGTCGAATTCGACGAGGCGCTGAAGGTCTTGCGCAAGCTGCGCACCGATATTCCCGACCCCGAAGACGGCACGGCCCAGGAGGGATGGCTCTCGGGCGTGCGCGTGCTGGACATGTGCAATGTCATCGCAGGGCCGCATTCCGCCAGCTACCTGGCCCGGTTCGGCGCGGAGGTCATCAAGCTCGACCCGGCCCAGCCGCTCTATGACAGCTGGAACACGGTGGTCTATGGCCTCAGCCAGGGCCGCGGGAAGCGGTCGATCCTGGCCGATGTGAAATCCGAACACGGACGCAAGGTGTTCGAGGATCTGGTGAAATCAGTCGATGTGATCTTCTGGAACGCGCCGGATAGCCAGATCAAACGCATGGGCCTGGACGCCGACGCCCTGCGCAAGCTCAATCCCGAGGCGATCTTCTGCAAGTTGGACTGTTTCAGCGGCGTGCGGCGCGGCACCCGCACCGATTTTATCGGCTATGACGACCTGGTGCAGGCCACCACCGGCATCATGCTGCGCTTTGGCGGGGCGATGGACCGCCCGGAGGAGCACGCTCATGTCGGCACCATCGACGTGATGTGCGGCTTTGGCGGCGCGCTGGCTGTGGCGGCGGCGCTCTACCAGAAACACCGCTTTGGCCGTATCGGGCGCGGGCGCACCTCGCTGTCGGCCAACAGCGGGTTGTTGCAGGTGCCCTTTGCCTATGACTTCCAGGGGCGCGGGCTGTTCGACGAACCCTCCGGCCCGGAGGCCAATGGCTACGACTCGCTTAGCCGCTTCTACAGCACTGCCTCCGGCGTCCATATCCTGCTCAGTGCCTATGAGGCCGACCTGCCGCGGTTCCGCGATGTCGAAGATCTTTCGGACCTGCCCGATCTCCCCGAAGACGATCGCGCGGCCTATCTTGCGGGCGCGTTCCAGATGCATCCTGCGACCGAGTGGATCGCCCGTCTGCGCGCGGCGGATATCGGCTGTGCCATCTGCAACAACATCGACGCGCTGCGCTCTGAAAACCTGCGCGAGCCCGACGGCACGCCCGGCACCGAACGGGGCAGCTATTCGTTTTCGCAATACAGCGACCACCCCAGCGGACACGAGGTCATCCAGCTTGATCCCTACGCGGTGCGTGCGGCCCGCGGAAAGGTCTTTGCTCTGTCGCCGACCGAGAAATTCGGCACCTCTACAAGGGCAATTCTAAGCGATCTCGGCTATTCCGACGCGGCCATCGCGCGGATGCTGCAATCCGGCCAACTCAGAGAAAGCTGGAGCGCCGAATACCTGCCCAGCTAAGGGAGCGCGGGGGCTTCACGCGCGTCATCATTTCGATGCAGAGCCACTTGAGGGTGATGAGCCGGACATGATCGTCTGCCCGGCGGCTGGACGATCCATGCAGCAAGGCGGCCACAAAACCCCTCACTGTGATGGCGCATTTGATGTCGTCGGCTCCAAATTGCCCCGTTGCAAACCAGCCGTCCGGATCAGGATCTGCAGAAAGCGCCGAAATCCTCTGCGATGGCGGCAGCTGCCGCTTCGAACAGTTGCCGGCCATGCTCGGGCGTGGCGAGAGCGGAATGCGAGCCGACCCGGCCATCGGGAAAATCGCGGCGGTGCTGGTCCGGCGGGCCGTGCCGGTCTCCCGAATGCGCGCGCATATAGTCCGGGCCCAATTTGCGCGGGGGCTGCTTTGCAGTTTCGGATGCTTCGATCCGGCGGTGCAGGGCCTGGGTGATGGCGATCTCCGAAGGCGTGGCATGCATGCCTTCCCAGTCACCATAATAGTCTTTGCGAAGCACGTTGACCGGCTCGAAATCCCACCAGCTGCGATAACGCATGAGGGTGCCCGATGGTGGCGTCAGCTGAGCGAGCGGCACCAGATTGGCGCCGTGGCCATTGACGATATAGATGCGGGTAAATCCCTGTGCTGAAAGCCCTGCAACGACTTCACTCACAAGCGTTAGAAACAGCTCGCTCGAGATCGAAACGGTGCCGGGAAAGGCGGTATTGAACGGGGCAGGGGTATAGCTGAAGCCGGGCGCACAGATGGCGCCTGCCAGATCCGCCGCCTTCTCCGCAATTGCCGATGCACACAGCGCATCCGTGCCGATCAGCCCCATCGGGCCGTGTTGCTCCATCGAGCCGGTCGAAAGAAAGATGCCGTTTTTCTGCGCCAGGTAGGCTTCGACCTCAAGCCAGGTCATGTGATCAAGTTTCATCGCCGGTCTCAATCCTCAGGCCCGAGGACAGCTTTCGCAAGCCAGCCGTCAAGCACCGGTCTGTAGGCGTTCAGTTCCGTTGCGATCGCCGGCAACTCAGTCAACCGCTGCCGGTAGGCCACCACCCTGTCGGGCCAGGTGATGCCGAGCTCGAGAATGGGATCGAGCCTTTCGATCCATTCAAAGCTGATCGGAAATCCGCAATCTGCCAGCGTCAGTGTGTCTCCGGCATGCTTGCGGTCTGCAAGCATGGTGTCCAGTTGCGCCAACCGCGCGGACAGCGCATCAGACTGCCGCCGCTGAACACCGGCGTCGCGCTTGTCAGCCCCGATATGGGCAAACAACACCCGCAATGCAGGCTCGAGCCGCGTGTCATGGAACCGCGAGAGCTCGCGAATTTTCGCCCTTGCTGCGGGGCCGCCGGGCAGCATTGCGGGATCGGGATGAAGCTCATTGAGATATTCGGCGATGGCTTCGGAATCCGCCAGTGTGAGACTGCCGTCGGCCAGGGCTGGCAGATTACCCGAAGCGATCAGGCGTTTGTATTGATCCGAGCCGTAGCCGCCGGGTGGCGGCACTTCCTCCCACGCCAATTGCTTGTGGCGCAGCAGGATCCTGAGCTTGGCGCAATAGAGGCTGGGGGCGATGGCATAGATGGTCAGCATGATCGGGAACCAGTACGGGGCGCTTGCGCGCCCCGCCTCATCAGTTGGAGAGCTTCCATTTCTTGCTCAGTTCATCAAAGAAGCCGGCCTCGGTTTTCAGGGTGATCCAGGTGTTGATGTAATTGATCCAGACCTGGTCCTGCTGCGGCAGCAGCATGGCAACCGGAGTGCGGGCCCGCGGAGCGGAAACCGGCACGATCATCATTTCCGGATACTGTTCGACCAGCTTGTAGGCTTCGACATTCGAGGTGATGTGGGCGTCGGCGCGGCCGCCCAGAACTTCCTGGAAATCCCGTGCCGGTGCTTCGACAATCTTGTACTGGGCGTTGGGAAAGAACTCTTTGACCTGCTTCTCCTGGGTGGTGCCAAGGGTGGCGGCGACGGTCACGTCGGCTTTGTCGAGATCAGCCCAATCCTTGAATTTGTCGGCGTTCTTGGCCAGGATCAAAGGCACGGTGGCAAGCGAAAAATAGCTCATCGAATAGCCTGCGGCCTTGGCGCGTGCAGGTGAGATCGAGGCTGAACCGGTGAGGTGATACTTGCCGGCGGTCACGCCACTGACAAGCGTCTTCCAGTCGGTCGGGACGAACTCGACCTCGACACCGAGGTCTGCGGCCAGCTGGGTCATCACGTCGATGTCGTATCCGGTGTAACTGTTGGTGGCAGGGTCTTTCATGGTCATCGGATTCCAGTCACCGGTGGTCCCGACCTTGAGCGTGCCGGAATTGAGGATGTCCTGGAGGGCGGATTGCGCATGGGCCTGCCCTGAGACAAACACAAGCATCAGAGCTGCGGCAAAGGCGTTGAGAAAGCGCATGTTAAATTCCCCTTTATTGTGCATTCAGGCATCATTGTCTGGAAAATTTCAGTTTGCAACCGGATAAATTTGTTGCATAGAAAGCAACAGTATTTGGAATTGTCTGCCTGAATTCGCCCAAATGGAGCAGTTTTTGTCCGATAACGCGCCGTCCATCATCAGTTTTGAACGGGTTTCCAAGCACTTTGACGATTTCCGGGTGCTAAACGAGATTTCGCTCGAGATTCAGCGCGGAGAAAAACTGGTCATATGCGGTCCCTCCGGGTCGGGAAAATCCACACTTATCCGCTGCATCAACGGTCTCGAGAGCCATGGCTCCGGCAAGATTGTCGTCTGTGGCGCCGAACTCGGACCGGGTTTGGGAGCTGACAGATCGAACCGCTCCAAGGTCGGAATGGTGTTTCAACAGTTCAATCTGTTTCCCCATCTCACGGTGCTTGAAAACCTGACGCTGGGCCCGATGCGGGTGACGGGCCTGAAGGCCGCCGAGGCGCGTGATCTGGCCATGCGTTATCTGGAACGGGTTCGCATCCCCGAACAGGCGGCCAAATATCCGCGGCAGCTTTCGGGCGGGCAGCAGCAGCGGGTGGCGATCGCGCGTTCGCTGTGCATGAACCCGGAGATCATGCTGTTCGACGAGCCGACCTCGGCGCTTGATCCGGAGATGATCAACGAGGTGCTCGATGTCATGGGAGAACTGGCCGAAAGCGGCATGACCATGATTTGCGTCACCCATGAGATGGGGTTTGCCCGGCGGGTTGCCGACATGATGGTGTTCATGGACCACGGAGAGATCGTCGAGCGGGCAGAGCCCGCGACATTCTTCACCACGCCAAAGAGCCCGCGCTGCCGCGAGTTTTTGCAAAGGATATTGCACCACTGATGGCCCGGATCCGCACGCCGCTTGTCTTGATATTGCTCGCCGCGGTGCTCAGCGGCTGCTCGGCCAACTGGGGCTGGTATGTCGTCAATCCGGCCACCAAGAACGGTGCGATCAATCTGTCGTTCATGCTCAGCGGACTGAAATACACGGTTCTGCTGTCCTTGACGGCGATCGTCATTTCCGTGGTGGTCGGCCTGCTGGTTGCCTTGCCCGGGCTTTCCAACAATCGTGGCCTCCGGTTCATGAGCCGGACTTATGTCGAGATCGTCCGTGCGGTTCCAATTCTGGTGCTCATCTTGTGGGTCTATTACGGCCTGCCGCAATTGTCGGGCCTTTCTATCAGCGTGTTCTGGGCCGGTGTGATTGCGCTTGCCCTGTCCGACAGCGCCTTTGAAGCCGAAATCTTCCGGGCCGGCATTCAGTCGATTGCGAAGGGGCAATACGAGGCGGCGCATTCCATCTCGCTGAATTACCGCGACACCATGCGGTATGTCATTCTGCCGCAAGCCATCCGCCGCATTCTTCCGGCGCTCGGCAACCAGCTTGTCTACATGCTGAAGATGTCATCGCTGGTGTCGGTCATCGGCATGCAGGAACTGACCCGCAAGGCCAATGAGCTGGTGGTCAGCGAATACCGCCCGCTCGAAATCTACACGGTGCTGGTGCTCGAATATCTGGTCCTGATCCTGATCGTGTCCGCCGGCGTGCGCTGGCTCGAGCGCCGCATGAAAACCGATGAGCGAAACTAGGGAGACGCAGATGTCAGCCGCCTGGATCCATATGATTCCTGATGCCGAGGCTGACGAGGCCTTGATGGACACACTGAAACTGGCGCGCACGCCACATGGCACCGTCGATAATGTCATGCGGGTTCACTCGCTCCGGCCCAGCACGATGCGCGGTCATGTGGCGCTCTACCGCGCCGCATTGCATGACGACGACAACACCTTGCCCATGTGGCTGCAGGAGACCATCAGCTCCTACGTCTCCATGCTCAACAAGTGCCCCTATTCGCTGGCCAATCACTGGGCCAATGCGCACCACCTGATTGGAGACGATGCGCGCGCCGACGCCATTCACGCGGCGTTGCAGGACAAGCGTCCGCAAGATGTCTTTACCGGCGCCGAGCTCGAGCTGATGCGGTATGCGGAAAAGCTCACACTGGCGCCGGGCGAGATGATCAGGGCCGATGTCGAGGCCCTGCGTGAGGCAGGACTTGATGATGGCCAGATCCTCGAGGCCAACCAGATCATCGGCTATTTCAACTACGCCAACCGGCTGCTCAATGGCCTGGGCGTAACCACGGAAGGTGACATCGTCGGCTACTACGCGAAGACTTGACATGTTGAGGGAAATGCAAATAATTTACTTATAGTAAATTGCTGGAAAGAGGCTTGATATGGGTTACTCGCAGGCTCGCAAAATGGACGCCGATCAGATTCCGGTCGTCGACATCACCCCCTTGCGCGACGGCAGCGATCCGCTTTCAGTCGCCCGGGCGCTGCATGCCGCCAGCACAGGCCTCGGTTTCATCTACATCAAGGGACACGGCATTCCCGATGACGTGATCGCCAACTGCCGCACATCGGCTTACGAGTTCTTCCATGCGGATCCTGCGCTCAAGGAAACCGTGCGGGTATCCTCCAAACATCGCGGCTGGCTTGGTCAGGGCGGCGCGAAAATGCAGGACGAAGCCAAGGCCGACCTCAAGGAGAGCTTTATCTGGGGCTATCAGGATAAAGACGGCCAGACGCCGGAAGACCATCCACTGCGTGGACCCAATCAATGGCCCGACTTCCTGCCTGATCTGCAGACCAGTGCAATGACCTATTTCGAGCATGCCCATGGTGTCGCCCACTACCTGATGCAGGGATTTGCCACTGGACTGGGACTGGAGCCGGATTTCTTCCTGCGCACCGCGAGCCGTCCGCTGAGCCGGGCATCCTTTGTGTTTTACCCGCCGCAACCTGCGGAAATGGGCCAGAACCAGTTTGGTGTGGGACCCCATACGGATTTCGGTGTGCTGACGGTTCTGTGTCAGGATTCCGTCGGTGGATTGCAGGTTCAGGACAGCAATGGTGACTGGGTGGAAGCGCCGCCGATCGAAGGCACCCTGATCGTCAATGTCGCCGATCTGCTCGCCCGGTGGACCAATGGCGCCTACAAGTCGACGCCACACCGGGTGGTCAATGCGTCAGGCCGCGAAAGGCTGTCACTGGTTCTGGCCTTTGATCCCGATCCGGATACCATGATTGACGCCAGACAGATCTATCGCGAAGATGCCGGTCAGGCCGAGCCGCCGATCACTTGCGGCGATTACCTTGTCTGGCGTTTTGCCAAGGCGTTTGCGTACCGAAAAGCCGAGTGACGAACGAAATGGAACAACCGGATTCACGTGTGGAGCATTCCGCCGACACTTCGGCCGGCAGTTCCGAAACCGATCTGGCAATCGGCCTGGCTCTGAAATCCATTCGCGAGGACCGGCAATTGTCGGCACGCCAACTGGCGACAAAGGCATCGGTTTCGCCGGCGATGATCAGCCGGATCGAAAGCGGCCAGGTTTCGCCTTCGATCTCGACCCTGACGGCATTGAGCCGGGCGCTCGATGTGCCGCTGGTCAGCCTGTTCAGGGAAACCGCATCGGATCACACAGACTTCACCCATGTTGTTAATGGCGGCGGCTTGAAATCCACCCGCATTGTCGGCAGTCATCGCCATGATTACGTAAACTTGGCGTTCCACACCCGCCGGGATCTGCAATTCGAGGCGAGAATTGTCACCCTGGAGCGTCAGGATGCGCGCCCGCCGGTCTATCTCGGACACGGCGTGGTTTTCATCCATATCCTGACCGGCGAAGCCATCTATCAATACGGGCCGAACGAATTCACCCTGAAACCCGGTGACAGCCTCAGCCTCGACGCTGAACTCAGCCATGGATTTCGCAAGGTTCTCAGTCAAACACTGACATTTCTGACGGTCCAGGCAGAACGGCGTGGATGATGGCACCGGCGGCTCCATCTGACAGCGGCACGAAGGCTGGAGCCCATAATCTTCTCGTCAACTGCGGCGGCTTCAAGCCCGGCGAACAGCTTCTGATCCTGCACGAGGATCCGGCGCTGGGCTGGTATGACCTGGCCGCGCCGGTGGCGGTGGCCGAGGCAGCGTCAGAGCTTGGCATTGCCGTCCGTCTGGTGCAGGTCGGTCCGCCATCCGAACCGCTGGATCCAGCCGTCTTGGCACAGATCGCTGAAAGCGACAATATCGTGTATTTCGCCCGCATCGGCGACGAGGACCGCTTTGGCGAGGCCGTACCGGGCAAGATATCGGTGATGAGCTACATCCGCACGGTTGCCATGCTGGCCTCACCCTATGGCAGGCTCGAGCACCAGGCGATGCTATCGCTCAAGCAGGCAGTCAACAGCGTGCTGGCGCAGGCCTCCCGGATCGACATCGAATGCCCTTTGGGGACGCGGATTGGGGGAGCCGCCCCTGTTGATGCCGCCGGTGCCGCCGATGTATCGATGCGGCGTTTCCCGATGGGCGTGCCGGCTCCCGTTTCAGCAGAACGGTTTTCCGGCCGTGTTGCCCTTTCGGGCTATCTCACGCCGACCGGGAACCGGAGTTATGCTCCGGCCTGGCTGGCGCTGGACAAGACGATCTATGCGGAGATCGAAAATGGCCGCATAACCGGTTTTTCCGGTGAGGAGGAAACTGTCTCGGCCGTGCGCAATCACTATCAGAACGTGTCCGGCCTCTTCGGCATTGACCCGGATGCGGTGCATTCCTGGCATGCCGGCATTCATCCCGGGGTCACCTATGACAGGGCTGTGGCGGAAGATCCCGACCGCTGGTCCAACACCATGTTCACCAGCCCCGGTTTTCTGCATTTTCATACCTGCGGCGCCTATGCCCCGGGCGAAATCTGCTGGATGCTGGCCAATCCTGCCGTCCGTGTCGATGGTGTCGCGCTTTGGAGCCAGGGCCGTTTGCACCCCGAGCTGCATGCGGAAACCAGAAGCTGTCTTGAGGCCTTTCCGGCTTTGAAGCCGCTGTTTGGTCGTGCCTGACCTGCAGCCTCCAGTCACAGTGACGAGCTGGGTCGTTTCGTTCATGTGGTTGCGAGCATCACTTTGCCTCGGCGTCCGCGGCGGTCTTGTTGCCGAAGGGGAATTCGAGATGAACCTCCAGCCCATCGGGAGCGAAGAGGGTCTTGACCGTGCCGCGCAGCCGGTACTCGATTTCTCCCTTGATCAGGGAGCTTCCGAAGCCGGCCTGCTCAGGCTCCGTGACCGCAGGCCCTCCGCGTTCGCGCCAGTCCACCGACAGGGTTTCGCCGGCAACCGTCCATGTGATGTCGACTTTTCCCTTCCTGGTGCTGAGAGCCCCGTATTTTGCGGCATTGGTCGCCAGCTCGTGGATGACCATGCTCAACGCCAGACAGGTATGTGGCGGAAGAAGCACGTTCGGACCGTCAAACCGGAACGATTTCGCGGGGTAGGGAGTCAGCGCTTTCGAGACAACGACATCAATTGAGGCGCGCTTCCACTGCTCGCTCGACAAAAGCGTGTAAGCGCGCGACATGGCCTGAAGCCGTCCTACCAGGGCAGCATGATACTGCTCCAGGGTTATGTTCGAATCGAGCGTCTGCCCGGCCAGTGCGATGGCCACCGCAAGCATGTTCTTGACCCGATGGTTCAGCTCGGAAATCAGGACTCTTTGATGTTCCTCGGCTTCGGCGAGTGTCGTGATATCAATCAGCGTGAAGATAACACCGTCTGCCTTTTCATTGTCTCCGCGATAGGGAATCAGCCGCGCAAGATATGAGCGACCCCGGTCATTGCGTGGCAGATGATGCTCAATGTTTTCGCCTGTGTCGAAAACCGCATCAATGTGGGCTTTCATCTCGGGATAACTGAAGACACTCGACAGGTCCGTCAGCGGACGCCCGATATCGTGTTGGCGCAGATTGAAAAAGGCGCATGCGGCAGGCGTGAAGTTGCGGATGACCCGGTCGCGGTCAAGGAAGATGGTGGCGATCTCGGTGCTGGAAAACAGGTTCTTGAGGTCGTTGTTGGCCCTGTCGAGCTCTTCCACCTTGCTGCTGAGTTCAGAGTTTATCGTGTTGAGCTCTTCGTTGAGAGACTGCATCTCCTCCTTCGAGGCTTCCAGTTCCTCATTGGTCGACTGGGCTTCCTCATTGACAGAGACAAGCTCCTCGTTTGACGACTTGAGCTCTTCCAGCGCCGTCTCATACTCTTCGACGGTTGATTGCAGGCGTTCACGGTTTTCGCGCAACTCGCGCTCAAGATCCGCTGTCGCATCCAGCGCGGTCCATTCCGGCGCTTGCGACGCGGTTCCATCATAGGCAGCAACGGGTTCGAAAAGCACGACATAAAGGGGCTCGGCAATGCGCCTGTCGGCCAAGGGTTCCACCACGATCCTGGCCAAACGGCGCTCGGTCGTATCGTCATCGACAATCACGTTGTCGCGTATGGCGGTCTTTCCGGTTGCGACAGACTCGCGCATGGCAGCGCGAAGGTCGAGCCGGAGGCTCTTTCGTGCCATGCCGAGAATCTGACGGCTTGGAGCGCCTTGCTGGGGCTCGAGATACCGGCCGGTATGAGCCGAGTAATAGACGATATCCCCGTCTTCGCTGACCAGAACATGAGCCGGTGCAAAACGCTCCAGGACCTGGGAATCGACAGCCTGTTTGAGCAGCGAGGCGGAAAGCCGATGGTTGTCCGCGCGGGTGGAGGGGACGCCGGACGGAACAATCTCGCTCTTTACGGGTACGGAAAACCGATAGGGGGATCCGCTATAGGGCTGTGTCCGGAAAAGCCGGTGCTTCTTGTCAACGGTGACGAAAAGGTCCTGGTGCTGGCCAATGCTTTCCGAGCTTCCAAGGAAAAGGAAGCCGCCGGGCTTGAGCGCGTAATGGAAGGCGGGGATCACCTGATCCTGCAGCTCTGCTCCGAGATAGATCAACAGGTTCCTGCAGGAGACAAAATCCATCCGGGAAAACGGCGGATCCTTGATCAGGTTGTGCGGCGAAAAAATGCAGAGTTCCCGCACCTCGTTGGTGATCACATAGGTCGTGCCTTCCTTGTTGAAGAACCTCTCGCGGCGCTCGGGCGAAACACCTTCCATCAAGGCTTCCGGATAGCGTCCCGCACGGGCTACGTTGAGCGCGGCTTCATCAATGTCCGTGGCAAAGATCTGCACCCGCTGTGTCGTATTATGTGCGTCCATGTATTCCCGGAGCAGGATTGCCAGCGAATAGACTTCCTCGCCGGTCGAGCAGCCCGGAACCCAGGCCCGCACCATGTCGGGAATGGCGCTGTCCGGCTTGAACAACTGCGGCAACACCTCCGCTTCCAGTTTTTGAAACGCCTCGGCGTCCCGGAAGAAGTTGGTGACGTTGATCAGCAGGTCGCGGAACAGATTATGGACTTCGTCCGGTTCGCTTTCGAGCAGAGAGATGTAGTCCTCGATGGCGGCGATCTGGCGCACCTGCATCCGCCGGTTGACGCGCCTGAGGAAAGTCTTGGGTTTGTAGCCCGAGAAATCGTGTCGCGCGTGGGTCCGCAACAGCGCGAATATTTTGTCGAGCGCGCCGGATTTCAGTTCATTGCCGCTTTCCACTTCACGATGAAGTTCCAGACTCCTGGCAAAGCCGACAAGCTTTTCCCCCATATCCTCGGCGGAGACGGCGATATCGATCAGCCCGGCTCTGATGGCGCTCTGCGGCATGTCCGGATTGAGAGGGGCAGTTCCATCCGCCACCTGCGCGATCGTCAAGCCGCCGCGCTCCTTGATTGCCTTTGCACCCAGCGTTCCATCCGAATCCCCGCCTGAAAGGATGACTCCGACTGCATATTCATCCTGATCGATTGCCAGTGAACTGAAAAACACATCTATCGGCTTCGGCTCCCGTTTGCCCGAGGTCGGATGGCTTCGCAAGATGCCTTTGCTGATGTGCAGAACCGTGCCTTGCGGCATGACATAGATGTGGTCCGGTTTAAGACGCTGCTCGTCTTGGGCGACTTCAACCTTCATGCCTGTGTACCGCTGCAGCACCTCGTGAAGGATGCTTTCGCGTTCCGGATTGAGATGGGTCACGATGATGAACGCCATACCCGGTTTGTCAGGAAGCCCCTTGAACAGAAGCTCCATTGCGGCGACGCCTCCCGCCGAGGCTCCTATCCCCACAATTGGGAAACGATGTGGGACTTTGGGCATGGCGGTGATTTCTCTGTAGCTGGGTGGCCGCAGCCACAGTGTCGGTGACCTTAAGAGAGGCGGAGCTGGCCTGCAAGCTTTCGCAAATGCAACCGTGGCGTCAGGACCGTGCCAGGCCGTGCAGAGAACTGGATTGGGTTGCGGTCTGCCTCATGCCTGGAACACAACGCAGCATTGCCCGGGGGGTGCGAAAGCAGATTTCGTGTCAGTGATCCCGCCGCGCCCCACTGAAAAGCGCCTCGGCAATCTTTTCGAGTTCGAGCGGTTTGTCGCAAAGCACGAACCCTTTGAAGCGAGGTGGAATGACTTTCGCGTCGTAGGCGGTTGCGAACACAAAGGGGATGCCCATGTCCTGCAATCTCTCGGCGACGGGAAACACCAGTTCTCCGGCCAGATAAATGTCAAGGATGGCGGCATCGACGCGCGTCGTATCGAGATAGTCCAGCGCCTCATCGACCTGCGGGGTGGGCCCGATCACAGTGGCGCCCAATGTTTCCAGCTTCCGGCGGGTCTCCTCGGCGAGAAGAAACTCGTCCTCCACGATCAGCACGCTGGCGCCCGAAAACTTCTCAGAATAGGTCACGATGATTTTCTCGCCTCGGCATCAGTGTTTCCCGGTGCGCTGATTTTTTAGTCCCCGGGCCAAACGGGAATGTCGCTGGCCCGGAAAATTCATGCGCTGTGTAGGGAATGGCAATCGTGCCTTCGCCAAGCGCCATATCCCAGACACAATAGGTAACATGGCACTTTTCCCAGTCAATCAAGGGGACGGGAACCGGTCCATGTTTTTTGACAGCTTCCACATCTCTCGCCAACAGCTGCACCGGACTCTGTCCAGCGCCGCTTGGGCCGGCGAGGCGGGGTCACTTCAGAGCCCCGGATCCCGGCCGCATCAAACCCGGCCGGAACAAAGCTGCGCGCTTGGCGTTTTACTTCCCAGCTGAAAACTTTCTGTCCAAGGAGAAAGCCATGCGAACCCGTACCTTCATCACCGGCCTTGTTGCCCTGCCTGTGAACGCCGTGCTTTTTGGCGCCGGTGCGATCACCGTGTTGTCGATCCCGGCACTGGCTGAAAACGCGAAGTATTTGCTGCCCGCGGTAATCGTGGCGGGGCTTTTGGCATCCGTTCCTGTCGCGTGGCTTCTGGCCCCGCGGCTGCGGGTGCAGCGGCGCCTATTCAGGCGCCCGAGGAATGTCTGAGCGACGGCTTTAACAAGCCAACAGCAGACAAGTGTAGAGGATGGCAGCGCGGCCATTCTGGAGGGGACAACTCCGCCTGTCTCTGGTTTCGGCAGCGCAGATGGCCGGGTGCCGAGCGGCATCCGGGAGGCCGGGCGGCAGCTGCTGTGCCCCGGATAGAGGGCGGCAGCAATAGTCTCAAGCCTTTGAAAATATTCGATCCGCACGTCACCGGCATGGGTGCGGCTGCGTCGATGCGTAATGTCTGTTTACAAAAATAATATAGTATGATTTTTTAGCTATTGGGCAGGAGCCCGAATTTTTGGGAGGAAAATATGATTTCGAAGAAAGCTCTAGTTGGAGCGGGTGTACTCGCGTCCATGCTTATGATGTCGTCGAGTGTTCTGGCGCAGACTGTCGGATTTTCGCAGATCGGATCCGAGTCGGGTTGGCGCGCGGCTGAAACCACGCTGACGCTTCAGCAGGCCAAGGACCGCGGCATCGATCTGAAATTTGCCGATGCGCAGCAGAAGCAGGAAAACCAGATCAAGGCGTTGCGCTCGTTCATCGCTCAGGGCGTCGATGCCATCCTGATTGCACCCGTGGTCGCAACAGGCTGGGACTCGGTTCTTGAAGAAGCCAAGGAAGCCGAAATTCCGGTGATCCTGCTCGACCGCATGGTCGATTCATCCGACGACCTGTACCTGACAGCAGTCGGTTCCGACCTGGTTCATGAGGGCAGCGTTGCCGGCCAGTGGCTGGTCGATACGCTTGCCGGCAAGGATTGCAATGTTGTCGAGTTGCAGGGCACGACCGGTTCGTCACCCGCGATCGACCGCAAGAACGGCTTCGAGCAGGCAATCAGCGGCCATGACAATGTCAAGCTGATCCGCAGCCAGACCGGTGACTTCACCCGCACCAAGGGCAAGGAAGTCATGGAAAGCTTCCTCAAGGCGGAAGACGGCGGCAAGAACATCTGTGCGCTTTATGCCCACAATGATGACATGGCCGTCGGCGCCATTCAGGCGATCAAGGAAGCCGGCCTGAAGCCGGGCGAAGACATTCTGGTGGTGTCGATCGACGCCGTGCCGGATATCTTCCAGGCGATGGCCGCTGGCGAAGCCAACGCAACCGTTGAGCTGACCCCGAACATGGCCGGTCCGGCGTTTGATGCCCTGGCTGCCTATATGAAGGACGGCACCATGCCGCCCAAGTTCATCCAGACAGAGTCCAAGCTCTACACAATGGAAGACGACCCGCAGGCCGTCTATGAGCAGAAAAAAGATCTCGGATACTGAGATCAGTCAATTGGCGGCCGGGGATATTCTCCGGCCGTCTTTTTGGCTCTGGACCTGATGTGGCATAATCTGCCCATGGGGATGATGACGTCTATCAAATCGGGAGGCCCAGATGCCGCAGAGCGATGCCAGGCAGCCGCTTCTTCGCGCGCGGGGTGTGCGCAAGACCTTTCCGGGCACGATTGCCCTGGACGGGGTCGATTTTTCACTTGAGGCAGGGGAAGTCCATGCTCTTCTCGGAGAGAACGGGGCAGGGAAATCAACGCTGATCAAATGCCTGACCGGCGCTTACCGGCGCGATGGCGGGGATATTGTGCTCGAGGGCGCAAGCATTGATCCCAAAGGGACACTCGATGCGCAGGCTTACGGCATCGGTACGGTCTATCAGGAAGTCAATCTCCTGCCCAATCTGAGCGTGGCTGAAAACCTGTCGCTGGGTCACCAGCCGACGCGGTTCGGCATGATCTCGGGACGCCGCATGAACGCTGCGGCACGGCAGGTTCTCGGGCAATATGGTCTCGACATTGATGTGACGCGCAATCTGGGAAGCTACTCGGTGGCGGTGCAGCAGGTCATTGCCATTGCACGCGCGGTGACGCTCTCGGGTAAGGTTCTGATCCTCGACGAGCCGACGGCCAGTCTCGATGCGCACGAGGTGAAGATGCTGTTTGATGTCATTCGCTCGCTCAAGCAGCGCGGCCTGGGCATCGTGTTCATTTCGCATTTCCTCGACCAGATCTTCGAGATTTCCGACCGGCTTACCGTATTGCGCAACGGGCAAATGGTGGGCACCGAAGTCACCGGTGACATCGACAGGGTACGGCTGATCAACATGATGCTGGGACGTGAACTGGAGCAGGAAGTGCGCTCGCACGGCAAGCATCATGCGGTTACCGGTAAGCCGCGGCTTAATTTCAGTGGTTTTGGCCGGAAAGGCAGCATCGAGCCGTTTGATCTGTCCATCCATGCCGGGGAAGTGGTTGGTGTCGCCGGCCTCCTGGGATCGGGGCGGACCGAGACCGCGGAAGTGCTGTTCGGCGTGGCCCCGCATGACAGCGGCGAGGCAAGGCAGGACGGGACCATTCTGCCTTTGACGTCCTCGCGCCAGGCGATACAGGCCGGGTTTGGCTTTTGTCCCGAAGACCGCAAGACCGATGGCGTGATTGCCGATCTGACGGTGCGCGAGAATATCGCGCTGGCACTGCAGGCGCGCATCGGCTGGATGCGGCGCATTCCGGACCGGGAGCAGAAAGCCATGGCGAATGACTACATTCGCAAACTCGACATCCGCACACCGGATGCGGAGAAACCGGTCGGGCTGCTGTCGGGGGGCAATCAGCAGAAGGTCATGCTGGCACGCTGGCTGGCGACCAATCCGTCCTTTCTTATTCTCGATGAACCGACACGCGGCATCGATGTCGGCGCGCATGCCGAAATCATCCGGCTGATCGAAGAGCTTTGTGAACAGGGCATGTCGCTGTTGGTGATCTCATCCGAGCTTGATGAGCTTGTCGCCTACAGCCACCGGGTCATCGTCGTGCGGGACCGGCACCATGTGGCCGAACTTGCCGGCGACGAGATCACCACCGACAACATGGTTCGTGCCATTGCGGCGCCGGAAAGGGAGGCCGTCAATTGACCGGGCTGAAGCTTTTTTCGCGTAGAATTCTGCCGCAACTGCTGACGCTGGCGGTTGTCGTGGGGCTGATTTCGATCATGTTCCCGGGTTTTTTCGAGATATCGGTTGCCAATGGCCGGCTGTATGGAAGCCCGATTGATATACTCAATCGCGGTGCGCCGGTGGCCTTGCTGGCAATCGGGATGACGCTGGTCATCGCCACGGGCGGGATCGACCTTTCCGTCGGCGCGGTCATGGCAATCTGTGGTGCGATGGCCGCCTGGGGCATTACCGAAGGCTATGGTCTCGGTATGACGCTGATCATGGCGCTGGCCGCTGGCCTGGCCTGCGGTTTGTGGAACGGGGTGCTTGTGGCGGTGCTTGGCATCCAGCCGATCGTGGCGACCCTGATCCTGATGGTGGCAGGGCGGGGTGTTGCGCAATTGATCACCGAAGGCGCGATCCTGACCTTCAATCATGAAGGGCTGATTTTCTTCGGGTCCGGGTCGCTGTTCACAATCCCCACACCCATCATCATCGCTGTTGCGGCTGGGGCACTGGTGACATTCATCGTTCGCCGGTCGGCGCTTGGCATGCTGATCGAGGCGATCGGCATCAATCTGCGCGCCAGCACGCTCGCCGGCGTCAACACGCGCGTGCTGCTGATTGCCGTGTATATGGCATCGGGATTGTGTGCGGCGCTTGCCGGGGTCATCGCAGCGGCCGATATCCGCGGCGCGGATGCAAACAATGCCGGTCTCTGGCTTGAGCTTGACGCCATTCTGGCGGTGGTGATCGGCGGCACATCGCTGCTGGGCGGGCGGTTTTCACTGATTGCGTCGCTGATCGGTGCGCTGATCATTCAAGCAATCAACACCGGCATCCTGCTGTCGGGTTTTCCGCCGGAGTTCAATCTGATCATCAAGGCGGTGATCATCCTGATCATCCTTGTGCTGCAATCGCCGACAATACGAACCATGGTGGCTTACCTTTCTCCGGTTCAGGCGAGTGCACCCGACACTGAGAAACAGGCGGTAAGCTCATGAATGCTCGTCTTCTGCCGCTGCTGGCGACACTTGTCATCTTCCTCGTGGCCTATGCGATCTGCTACGCGCAGTACCCGGCGATGCTGTCGACGCGGGTCATCGGCAATCTGCTGACCGACAATGCCTTTCTGGGGATTGTCGCGGTGGGCATGACCTTCGTCATCATTTCCGGCGGGATCGATCTTTCGGTCGGCTCGGTGATCGCCTTTTCAGGCGTCTTCATTGCGGTGATGCTGCGCGATACAGGCCTGCATCCGCTGGTGGTGTTCGCTTTGCTGCTGGCGCTGACAACGCTGTTTGGCGCGGCGATGGGCGGGGTCATCCATTTTCTTGAAATGCCGCCCTTCATCGTCACGCTGGCGGGCATGTTCCTGGCGCGCGGCATGGCCTATGTGCTTTCCATCGATGCGGTTCCGATTACCCATGATTTCTATGAGTTCCTGCAGAGGAGCTACTGGCTTATGCCGGGAAAGGGCAGGTTGACGCTGATCGGCGGCCTGATGCTGATTGTCTTCATTGCCGGGATCATTCTGGCTCAGCGCACAAAGTTCGGTACCAATGTGTATGCGGTCGGCGGGGGCGTCCAGACCGCGCGTCTGATGGGCGTTCCGGTCGGGCCGACAACCATCGGCATCTATGCGCTTTCGGGCTTTCTCGCCGGACTGGCCGGAATCGTTTTTTCCATCTACACCTCTGCCGGCTATTCGCTCGCAACAGTGGGTGTGGAGCTCGATGCCATCGCCGCGGTGGTGATCGGCGGCACATTGCTGACCGGTGGAAGCGGATTTGTCGCAGGAACATTGATCGGGGTTCTGATAATGGGACTCATTCAAACCTACATCATCTTCGATGGCACATTGTCGAGCTGGTGGACCAAGATACTGATTGGTATGCTTTTGTTTGCCTTCATTGTGCTGCAAAAGGGTCTGGTCTGGACGACAGGCAAGAGACGAGTGGCCGGAGGATAACGGCCAGGGAGAGATTATTTGCTCAATACCAGCTTTTCCGAACGCGCAAATCGCAGCCAGCACTCGTTCGTTGTCAATGAACTTGGCAAGGAGATCGTGAGCGGCCTTTACCCAAGCGGTTCGCTGCTGCCCGGGGATGCAGAGCTGGTGGAGAAATTCGACGTTTCGCGGACCGTGCTTCGCGAGGCGATGAAAACCCTGACTGCGAAGGGCATGATCGTGCCCAAGGCGCGGATCGGAACCCGCATCACCGAGCGCTCGAACTGGAACCTGTTTGATGCGGATGTCCTGGTCTGGCACATTGAAACTGGTGTGGACATCACCTTTCTCAAGCATCTGTCCGACATGCGCTTTGCAATCGAGCCCTTTGCTGCCCGGCTGGCCTCACAGCGCGCCAGCAAGGAGGAGATCGAGGGGCTCTACCGCTGCGCTGACGAAATGAGCAAGGCCGATTCTGACGAGAGCTTCGCCCTGGCGGACTTGAAATTTCACCTGGCCCTGCACGCTGCATCCGGCAACCCGTTCATGCTGTCGGTCGGCAATCTGATTGAGGCAGCGCTGGTGACAAGCTTCAAGATGAGCTCGCCCTATGGTGAATCCGGCAGGCATGTCGTCACCGCCAACAAGCACAGGCTTATTGTCGAGGCGATTGAACGCAGGGATGCCGACGCGGCATCGGCTGCGATGGAGCAGGTCATCAATGACGGCTTCGACAGGATATCGACAAAGCTGCTCTGAAGCCAAACCGGCAGCAACGGTTTGGCTTCTGGCCTGACGCCTTACAACCTTATCAGAGCACCGCGTTCGCCAATCACACGGGCGGCCAGCGCCGCGCCAGCGGCCATCGAATCGTCCAGATTCCCGGTATCGAGATAGGTCGCCAGAAACCCTGCATTGAAGCTGTCGCCGGCAGCCGTCGTGTCAACGATCTTTGCCACCTCAGGCGGTGTGAAGTGGCTTAGGTGAGCGTTGCGAAGACATGTGGCTTCGTTTCCGCCGTTCTTGACGACAACGAGCGGGGCGCCTGCATCGGCGTAACGCCGGGCGGTGTCATCCGGTGTCGCATCTCCAAAGAATGTTGCTTCGTCGTCAAAGGAGGGGAGCAGGATGTCGCTGACGCCTGCGGCTGTCATGATGGTTTGCCGCATTGTCTCGTGGCTGTCCCACAACCGGGGACGCAGATTGGTGTCGAACACCACAGTGGCACCTCTTTGCCGTGCGCTGGCAAGGGCGTCAAACAGGGTCAGCCGATGTTGGAGCGGCAGGATCGCCAGGGTGATGCCGGACAAATAAATCACATTTGCGGTGGCGAAAGCGGCATCGAGCCGGGCAGGGTCGTCGGCCAATCGGCGTGCCGCCGAATCCGAGCGCCAATAGGCAAAACTGCGTTCACCGTTGTCCAGCTGGATCAGATACAGGCCAACCGTGCAGTCCGGGCGCCTTTGAACAAGATCCGTCCTGATTCCGGCGCCAGCGATAAACTCGACCATCCGGTTGGATATGGCGTCTTCGCCCACGGCGGTGAGGTGGGACACGTTCCACTCCTGAGCAAGGAGCTGGCGTGCGTACCAGGCGGTATTGAGCGTGTCACCAGCGAAGCCGAGGCTGTAGTCGCCCACTGCGGTCGGCGCCATTTCAACCATGCATTCGCCGATCGAGAGGAACGTCTGGGTCATGCGTCTATCTCATCGGCAAAGTACTGTTGATGATCAGCCCGGATACGGACGATCTGCTCCTGGATCCGGGAGAGATGCTTGCGCATTTGCTGCATGGCCTTTTCTTCGTCGCGCGCCCGTATCGCTTCCATGATTTCCAGGTGATCGCCGAAAGCGTCCTGCGAGGCGAATGACAACGAGAGGAACCGTACCCTGTCCATGTGCGCCTTGTTTTCGCGGATGATGTCCCAGGCAAATGCAAGCCCGGCGCGTTCGCAGATTTCCTTGTGAAACTGGTCGTCAAAACCGTGGAAGCTGACGGCGTCCCTGGCTTCGACTGCCTGCCGCTGTTTTTCCAGAATCTGGTCCAGCGCCGCCAGGTCGTCGTCAGTCAGGACCTTGCAGGCGGTACGCACGGTTTCCGCCTCGATGGCGTTCCGGACAAAGCGTGCCTGGAGTACGGCGGTCTGGGATATCTGCGAGACGAGCGTTGCACGCTGCGGACGGATCGACAGAAAGCCGAGCTTGGAAAGACGATAGAACGCGTCCCGCACCGGCTGGCGCGATACGCCGAGTGCCTTGGCCACTTCAACTTCCGACATCCTGGTTCCGGGCGGCAATTCGAGCAGCAGGATCTGGCTGTGCAATTCGTCAAACACGGTGTCGGCCACGGACGGGCGGTTCAGGGGCTCCAGTGCCCGCAAGGGGGATGTTACGGACATGTTAAACTCCGTTGACTTGATGTGCATACTAGCATATTACATTACCAGGCAAATGGGAAGGCCCGTCAAACTAGACGGATTTGGGAGGAATTGGGTGACAATGTTGATCCCTGACAGATTGTTTCCGGTAGACCCGCAGACGCGCGGAATCGCACGCGAACTCTATCAGACGATCGCCGATAAGCCGATCAT
>CAXBIE010000048.1:0-39451 GCA_963975635.1 uncultured Hoeflea sp.
CTGGCTTGCGGGGCTTCTGCTGCACCGGTTGCGGGTGCCGGCGGCCTATCTGATCGGTGGCATGCTGGTCTCGATCGCGCTCATCATCGTATTTCCGCAAATCGCCACATGGCTGGCACATCTTTAATCAGGTGACTTCATGACACAGGTTCTTTTCATCCCGGGCAGCTTACGTCAGGCGTCTTCCTCTCGTGCCACGGTGCGGGCGCTTGTCAAGCGTCTGGAACCCGATATCACATGCCGTGTTGCGGATCCCGGGCTGCTTCCGCATTACAATGCGGATGTCGCCAACGATCCGGTAGTGGAGGCCTTCAATGCAGAGGTGGCAGCGGCTGACGGTGTTGTCTTTGTCACTCCCGAATACAACTACAGCATCCCTGGTGTTCTCAAGAACGCCATCGACTGGGCATCGCGCCCCGCTTACAACTCTGTGTTCAAGGACAAGCCCTGTTTCATCGTCAGTGTTTCCGGCGGAGCACTCGGCGGCGTGCGTGCCCAGGCGGATCTCAAATACATTCTCAACGGTATGCTTGCCAGACCATTTGCCTGCCAGGAAATCGTCATCCCGCAGGCCAACGCCAAGATAGACGACGGTCATCTTGCCGACCAAGCCATCCTTGAATTTGCCGAGCTCAATTTGCGTGCCTTTGTCTCAAGCCTTTGAGGTAAGAGTTCCCTGTCACAGTCGACCGGGTTCTTCCTGGCCAAGGTTGCAGGGTGAAAGGACGTCTGCTTCTTCACAGATGGTGACCTCGCTTGCGCGCAATACCGCGCACCGGTGACCCCATTCCGGGCTTTTCTGCATAAAGAGGTTGATCGACACTCTCGAACAGGTCAGTTATGTGTCAAGTTGTGCGAGTACTCGAGCATCTGGCAAAGCAATAAGACCGAAGGCATTCACCGCCACAGGTTATATCACGGTCCAACCGCGAGCTCGATCCGCTGGCCCCGGCAACCCGGGCCATCAACAGTTATCTCGCAAAGGAACCTCTCCCATGGAAGCCCGACTGATAGCCCTTACAATGTTGGCACCCTTTGCGCTGTTATTCATCTATTTGGGCGTGCAGGAATTCCAGCGCTACAAGTCCGAGGGACGGGCGAAATACGGTCTTGTCTACGATGAAGAGACCGGGACGACCCATGTGACCGGGATCGCCGAGTACGAGGATGGATACGACCCGAATGAGTTCGACCCCGGAGACCACAACGAGCGCGCGGCTGACGACGACAAGGCGTAGAACGTCTGGAATGGAGATCCTGGAGCGTTCGATCTCGCCACGAAACGCTCTAACGGATCACCATGGAGTGCGGTCACAGTTTCAGAACAATTGATCCGGTGGTTCGGCTGTTTTCAAGATCGTCATGGGCGCGGCTGGCATCGATCAAAGGATAGACCGTCGGCGCATCAATTCTAAGGTAGCCCTGCTCAAGCGCGGCAAACAGCCGGTCGCTCTGCATTTGCATCTCGGCGCGTGTGCCAGTGTAGTGGCCATAATTGGGACGTGACAGGGTCACGGATTTCGATGCCAGTGCACCTATGTCCCTCTCGCCGATCGGACCGGATGCCTGACCGAAGCTGACCAGATGGCCACGAATGGCAAGGGCTGCGACCGACCAGTCAAAGCTGTCGCGGCCGATGGCGTCGTAGATCACGTCTGCACCTTTGCCTGCAGTGATCTCCATCACGGCTTCGACAAATTCCGGCCCGCGTCCAATGATCACCTCATGAGCGCCCAAATGGCGGGCGCGTTGCGCCTTGTCATGGGTTGAGACGGTGGCAATCACATGAGCGCCGATGGCACTGGCCCATTGGACCAGCAGCGAACCGACGCCGCCCGCGGCAGCATGGATGACGACATGCTGACCTGGTTGGACTGTGTGCACATCATGCAGCAGGAAACCGGCGCTGATGCCCTTGAGCAGGCCTGCAGCGGCCATCTCATCCGTGAACCGGTCGGGAATGCGAACCACAAGTTCCGCTTCCATGGTGCGATAGCTCGCATAGGCGCCGACTGGTCCACAGGCATAGGCAACCCTGTCGCCAGGAGAAAGATGGGCAACGCCTGGCCCAACAGACTCGACTTCTCCCGCTGCTTCCATGCCCGGAACGCCGGGCGGTTTGAGCAAGTCGAAATACCCGGTCCGGCAGTAGACATCGATGAAATTGACCCCTGCGAAGGACTGGCGGATGCGGACCTCGCCAGGGCCCGGCGGGGCAACCTCCCTGTCGCGTAGCTGCAGCACGTCCGGGCCGCCATGACGGTCCATCACGATGGCTCGGGCGGTTATCATTTTGCCGGCGCTGGAAATCACCGGAGGCGCATCGCTTCGCCAATCGGCGTTTCCGGCATCCGGTTTGGCCATGTCCTTTTCCCGGGGTCTTGCTGGTGGCGGCTGTTTTGCTGGCCGCGGGACAGGGCCCCGCAGATAGGCCGCGAGCGCGCGCATGCCCGCCTTGTAAATGCCGTTTGCAACCAGATCGGCAAGTGTTTCCAGCTGGTCTGCCGGGGTGGAGAAGGTGGACTCCCATTGCCAGAAGGTCTGCCCGGTATCGGTTACAGGCCGCAACCTGATATTTGCGACATAGCCGTAGAGCGGCAGTGGTGCCTCAAGCAAGCAGTAGCTGAGTTCATGATCATGGTCATTGAGCCGCAGCAACTGTTCACGCAGGCGGCCGCCATCGGTGAGCGAGAATGCCCGGACCGCGCCGACCATGTCAGCCGGATGTCCGTCCTCGATGCGGCTTTCGGCGATCGCCGGATGCCACTGGTCATGGCTGTTGAAATCACGCAGCACACGCCAGACGTCATCAATCGGAACGTCGATGACAGCGGATTGGACCACGCGAACCATGGCGCTCAGATGCCCCGCATTACGGAGATCGGCACTGCGGATGCCACGAGCAGGGTCACCGTTCGGCCACTTTCAGCTTGAGCGCATCGAATGCCGCCTTGAACACGTTCAGGCCGATCTGCTGGGTGAGTTCTGCTTCCCGGTCCGGCAGACAATCAAAATCCGCCCGCCATTCAGCAAAGGTGGTATTGGAGTCCGTTATCGGGGTGAGCGACAGCTTGGCGATATAGTTCTCTACCGCCATTGGGCTCTCAATGATTGAATATGTGCAACTCATCTCGTAGTCGGAGAGGCCCAGGAGTTGCTCGCGGATCCTGCCGCCATCTTTGAGGACAAAGTTGCGGATGCAGCCGACCTTGTCTGACGGAAGGTTCTGCTCGATCCGGCTGTCGGCGACAAACGGGGTCCAGCGCGGGAGCGCGTTGAAATCGCGCACCCATCCCCAGACGGTGGAGGCTGGCGCCGGGATCACGGCGGAGACATAAACAGTCGTCATGGTCCTGCCTCAGCGATCCCGGTCATCATCATCGGACGATTTGTCCAGCTTCTTGCCCTCGGCCTTCTGGACCAGTGACGTCATGTCCTTGGCGTCGCGCAACACGTCGGTCATCCGCCCCATCGAACCGCCTTCGATGCCAATATCCTTCATCAGGTTGTCGATCATCGGCGCCTGTACGCGGTAGCGCAGGGCTGAATCGATCACCTCGTCGGTGACATTCTTGCGACCGCCTTCATTGCCGCCATGCATGCCGTCGACATGGAGGATTTTGATCCCTTCGATCTTTTCCATCGGCTTGACGCTTTCACGGACGATGCCTTCGATCTTGTCGAGCAGCTTCTCGCGGATACGGGCCTGGCGCGCCGGTTCTGACAGCGCGTTTTCGGACTCGTTGAGCGCGCGCTGACCGGTGGCATCCACCTGGTAACGCTCGGCAGCCGCCAGTGCCGAGATCTTCTCGGCTTCCGCATTGGCCATCGCTGCGATCTTTTGCGCCTCGGCCAGGCTCTTGGCTGCCTTCATCTCGGCATCGGCCTTCGCCGTGACGCGCAGGGCCTGGGTTTCCGTTTCGCGCTGGGTGGCGATGATTTCAGTCAGCTTGCGGCGCTCGGAGATCTCCTTTTCACGGGCTGTAAGTGTCTGCTCTTCGGCCTGGATGGCCTTGGCGCGCACCGCCGAAGCGGCTGCCAGGGCGGAAGAGCGTTCCTGGGATTTCTTCGCCAGTTCGATAGCCTTCTCCATTTCAGCGATTTCGACAATGCGGTCACGGTCGACCCGGGCGGAGCGGATTTCGCGCTCGTTGAGAATGGTCGCTTCCGCGACTGCACGGTCGGTTGCCAGTCGCGCCCGTTCGACCTCTTCGGCCATGGCGATTTCGGCTTCCTCGAAGGCCTGGCGCTTGGCGATCTGCAATGCATCCAGGCGGCGTTCGCGTTCGATGCGAACCTCGTCAAGCGCACGATCCTGGGCAACCCGCTCGGCCTCGGTGAGCTGTGACTGCCTTATTTCGCTGCGCTTTTTCTCGGCCTCGGCCTCGGCGAGCTCGACAGCCTTGGCGGCCACCGCAATCTGGCGCTCAAGCGCATAGATCTCGACCGATTTTTCCCGGGCAATCTCCAGTTCCCGCTGTTCGAGATCCCGCTTGATCCGGGCCTTTTCAAGTTCCAGCTCAAGCGCAATTTCCTCGCGCTCGGTCTTTTCGCGGCTTTTCATCTCGGCTTCGTCAATGGTCCGACGGCGAGCGATTTCGCGGCGCTGCGTGTCCTCTTCGGACTTGATGCGTTCGTCTGTAATCGAACGTTCCTGAGCGAGGCGTGATTTTTCGATCGCTTCGCGCGACGCCAGTTGTGCCTGCTCGGATTCCTGATCCCGCAGGGCGCGCTCGCGAACCAGTTCCGTGCGCTGAAAGGCGCGGCGGGTTTCCAGCTCGCGTTCCTGTTCGAGGCGGGCATATTCCTGATCACGGTCAATATCGTAGACCTGCTTCTGTGCAATCAGGTTCTGGTTGCGGATTTCCACCAGCGTGCGCTGTTCAATCTCGTTTCGCATCTTGCGGCGCGCCTCGATGGATTCGGTGATCTGGGTCAGACCATCGGCATCAAAGGCGTTGGAGGGATCAAAATATTCAAGTCCGGTCTGGTCGAGATCGACCACGGCCACGGATTCAAGATCAAGACCGTTCTGAGCCAGCGATTCCGCTGCGAGATCGCGCACCGCGGTGGCAAACTCGCCGCGCTGTTCATGCATGTATTCCAGCGCCATGCGTGCGGCGACGGTGCGCATCGATGACGCAAACTTGCCTTCCAGCAATGTGCGCAGGCCATCTTCCTGCATGGTACGGCGGCCAAGTGTCTGGGCGGCGGAAGCAACAGCTTCGCGGGAGGAACCGACACGGACGAAGAACTCGGCGGAGATGTCGACGCGCATGCGGTTTTTGGTGATCAGCGCATGGTCGTTTTCGCGTTTCACCTCGATGCGGATGACATTCATGTTCACCGGGGTGATTTCGTGCAGCACGGGGATGACGAATGCACCACCATTGACCACCACTTTCTCGCCGAGGAAGCCTGTACGTACGAACGCTATCTCCTTGGTCGACCGGCGGTAGAGCCACCGCAGGATGTAGACCGCGATGACAATCACGATTGCGATGCCGATCAGCCACAGCAACGCTGTTCCAAGCATTTCGCCAGACATATTCATTCCTCCCTGTATTCAGGCCTTCATTTCAGACGGATCACCTAGAAAGTGACCGCCTTGAACTTGCGCGTTTGTTCTGTCAGCGCCTGCTCGGTTGGCAGGCGCTCCATCGATGATGCGCCATAAAAACCGTGGCAATTCGTTGTGCGGTTCAGCACGAAACTTGCGTCGTCGGGCGAAGACACCGGTCCGCCATGGACCAGCACGATCGCATCCTTGTTGACCTTCAGTGCCGCTTCCGCCCAGGCGTCGACCATTGCCGGACAGTCTTCCAGCTTCAGCGACGTTTCCGCGCCGATCGAACCGCCGGTGGTCAGGCCCAGATGGCAGACGATGATGTCCGCACCGGCTTTGGCCATGGCGACGGCGTCGTCCTCGCAGAACACATAGGGCGTGGTCAGCATGTCCAGATCATGCGCCGCGGCGATCATGTCCACCTCGAGCCCGTAGGACATGCCGGTCTCTTCGAGATTGGCTCGAAACGTGCCGTCGATTAAACCGACCGTGGGGAAGTTCTGAACACCGGCGAATCCGAGATCCTTAAGTTGGGCGAGGAACTGGTCGAAAATGCAGAATGGGTCGGTGCCGTTGACGCCCGCCAGAACCGGCGTGTTCTTGACCACCGGAAGGATTTCGCGGGCCATCTCGACAACCACGTCATTGGCATTGCCATAGGCCATCAGGCCCGACAGCGAGCCGCGACCGGCCATGCGGTAACGCCCTGAATTGTATATGACGATCAGGTCGATGCCGCCCTGCTCCTCGCATTTGGCCGACAGCCCCGTGCCCGCGCCACCTCCGATGATCGGGATGCGGTCGCGCTTCATCTGCTGCAACCGGTCGACTATTGCCTTGCGCTCAAATCTGGCCACTACGCAGTTCTCCTAAGCGGGTTCGAAATTGATTTGAAAGCGCTTGCCACAGCGGTGGAAAACGCCTCGTCATTGATGTTGGCGTTAATCCGGACGATCTTGCGCCGCGCGGTCTGACGCACAGTGCCCTCCAAAGCGTCAAACAGTGCCTTGTCTGCGGCTGGATCGTGGAAGGGGCCGCCGGGCCTGTCGAGGATGGACACGCCACCCTCCGGAATGAGGAAGATCGCCGGACCCTCCATCAGATTCATGCGTTTGCCGATCCATTCGCCCATGGCCCGGTTTTCTTCTGCCGTCGTGCGCATCAGCGTGACAGCCGGATTGTGGACGATCAAATTGCGTCCATTGAAGCGTTCCGGGACGGTGGCTCTTGCACCAAAATTGCACATGTCCAGCGCACCGGCGGAGCCAACCCAGGGCAATCCGGTTTCAATGGCCGCCCCAAAGCGGTTTTCGTCCGCCGGGAACACGCCACCGACCAGCATGTCAGCGACCTCGGTGGTGGTGATGTCGACAAAGCCCGCCAGCATGCCGGACTGGCCGAGCGCCTCCATGGCGCGGCCGCCGGTTCCTGTTGCATGGAAAACCAGGCAGTCATAGTCCGGCTCGAGGATCTTCTGGACAGCCTGTACACCGGTCGTGGTGACGCCGAACATGGTCATGCCGACCGCGGGCCGCGCCGCCGCGCGCTTTGCCATCATCTCCGTTCCGCTCGGCAGACGAGCAATCATGCCTGCGAGCGCATGGGCGGCATTGGCGAGCACCCGTTCGGTAATCTGGTTGAGCCCCTGCACATCGGCGACGGAGTGGAACATGTTGATGTCCGTTGAACCGACAAAGGGTGCGGTATCCCCGGAGGCAACCGTGGACACCATGACCTTGGGGATGCCGACGGCCAAGGCGCGCATGCCGGCAGTCGCCAGCGATGTGCCGCCGGAGCCGCCCGCCGATATGACCCCGCCAATGCCCTTTTCGAGGGTGATCCAGCGGGCAAACGCCTCTCCCATGGCAGTCACCGACTGGCCGCGATCATTGGTAAAGACGGCACTGGTGCCCTGCGGATGCATCGATGCCACTTGCATCGGCGTGACATCACAGCGTGAGGGTTTGCCGGAAGTGGACAGGTCGACCGTCTTGACCGGGATGCCGGCCGATTTGAGGCAATCCCGGACAAAGCGCAACTCTTCGCCCTTGGTGTCGAAGGTTCCCGCGATCAGCGCGGTCTTGCCGATCCGCTCCGAGAACGGAAGCGAGAAGACCTTCTCCAGCGCCTTTTCGGGTTGTTTTTCATGAAAAGCCGTGTCGCGAAGGCTGGAGGGCGAGAGGTTCCAGCGGTTGGGAAGCGCATCCAACGTGCGGTAATTTCCGCTGGTCAGGGACTGCGGATCTTGCTGGCTCCCGCCACGCTCGACCGAATAAACCTGGGCCAGAAGTTCGCTCGCGTCCGGCCCGTCGTCTGTTTGTTCAGGCTCAATATCGTCACTGTGACGGCCGACGCCGAGCAGGCGCTGCTGCAGATCGCGGTCAGCAGCAAGAACCGAGGATTCCATAATGCGATTGATGCGGCCATTGACCATGATCGCCACGGTGTCAGACACCGCGGTCGCAACACCGATATTCTGTTCGATCACCAGAATCGCCATGTCGCCTTCGTGCCCAAGCAGCGACAGCATCTCGGCAACCTGATCGACAATGACCGGCGCAAGGCCCTCTGTCGGCTCGTCCATGATCAAGAGCTTGGGATTGGCTAGCAGCGCGCGTGAGATGGCCAGCATCTGCTGCTCACCGCCGGATAGCTGCGATCCGCCATTGTTCCGCCGTTCGGCAAGGCGCGGGAAGGTTTGATAGACACGGTCGATGGTCCAGGCGGCTTCCTGATTGCTCGCTGCGACAAGACGCAGATGTTCGTCGACGGACAGGCTTGGCCAGACCCGGCGGCCCTGTGGCACATAGGAAATGCCGGCCGCATGGATCCTGTGCGGTTCCAGCCGGGAGATCTCGCGGCCGTGAACCCGGATCGAGCCGGACCGGGCCTGCTTGAGGCCGGTGATGGTGTTGCACAGTGTTGTCTTGCCCATGCCGTTGCGGCCGACAACGCTCATCACGCCGGTTTCGAGCCGGAGCGATACGCCCTGAACGACATGGGCTTCGCCGTAATAGACGTGCAGATCATCAATTGTCAGGGCGGCTTTGGGAGAGCCCGGTTTGCGCTCAGCCATGACCGCCTCCCAGATAGATTTCCTGCACCATGGGATCGTTTTCGATCTCTTCGGGCGTGCCTTCCTTGAACAGTTTGCCGTTGTGCATCATCGAGACATATTCGGAGACGCGCAGCGCCACGTCCAGATCATGTTCGATGATGATGTAGCCGATATATTTCGGCAGGGCGTTGAGAATTGCGACCAGATCCCGACGTTCGGTCGGCGACAATCCTGCGGCAGGTTCGTCAAACAGGATGAAACGCGGCGCACCGGCCAGCGCCAAAGCGATTTCCAGCTGGCGCTGCTGGCCATGAGACAGGGTGCCCACCAGCTTGTCCCTGTCATCATCGAGATGCACCGCATGCATGATGGATTCGGCTTGCGCCATGTTGCTGTCCGATGGCGATGGACGCAGCAGCGAAAAGCGCCGGCGGGACACGCCGCGGCAGGCGAGATAAATGGAATCCAGAACTGAGAGATTGGTGAACAATTGCGAGATCTGATAGGTGCGGCGCAAACCACGCCGGATGCGCTCGTGTGGCGCAAGTTCGGTGATGTCCTCGCCGAAAAACCGGATACGCCCGGCGGTGGGCAGAAAGTCGCCGGTGACGGCGTTGAAGAGCGTGGTCTTGCCCGCGCCGTTGGAGCCGAGGACCGCGCGCCGTTCACCGGGCGCGATCCTCATGTTGATACCGGTCAGGGCGACCAGCGCGCCAAAATGACGAGCCACGCCTTCGAGCTCCAGCGCGTGAGCGCCGGTTCCCTGCAAACGTGAGGCCGCAACATTGTGTTCCACTGGTCTTGGTCCTGACAGGTTGGGTTACGGGCAGCTTGGGTTTTCGCGACTGACCGCACCGAGTGCACGGAATTCAGCCTCGTCAATGCCGAGCGTCTGGTTCACCTGTTCGACAGTCTGGATCATCTTGTTGACCAGATTGCCGTCTGCGTCTTCCGTAACTTCAGTCAGATAGATGTCGGCGATGGCGTTGCGGTTGGCATCAAGTGACACCTTGCCGGTCGGGGTGTCGAAGGACAGCTTGGCCAGGGCCTCACGGTATTTCGCTCCACCATCCGACAGATCGCCACCCACTTCGTCCAGCGCCAGGATAGCTGCCTTCATGCCGATGTAGTAGGCATGGGCGAACAGCGATGGCGACGGGAACGCGCCGGGCTGCTTCTTGTAGGCGTCGACGAAGTCTTTCCAGGCCTGCGAGTCATTGGTGTCGGCGGTCGGACCTGCCGCGGGCGTGCCGATCAGAACGTCGCGCAGTTTGCCCTTCGATGTCAGAACGGTCTGGTCGACCGTGATCGATCCGCCAATCAGCGGCGCCTGGCCACCCGACTGCTGGTACTGGCTCAGGAAGTTGACGGCATCAGCACCGCCGAGCGCCACATAGATGGCATCGACTTCATCAGGAATGGCGGCGATCACCGAGGAATAGTCCTTGTTGCCGATCGGCACCCAGGATTTCGACGGCACAGTGCCGCCGGCCTTGCAGAACTCGGCCATGAAGCCGAACACCTGCGTGTAGGGGAAGGAATAGTCTTCCGCCACGGTCGCGACAGAGCGGTAGCCCTTGTCATTGTAGGCGTAGGTGCCCAGACCGGCCATCCACTGCGCGCCATCGGTAGAGAAGCGGAAGAAGTTTTCCGCCGGCTCGCGGAAGGTGGTGTCCTGTGCCGCCGACGAGCCATTGATGAAAGTCACGTCCGGCTGGGTCTTGGCATATTCCTTGACGGCGATACCTTCATCACCCGAAAGCGGGCCAACCAGGATCTTGACGCCATCCTGTTCGACCAGCTTGCGGGCGGCGCGAACAGCACTGTCAGGGGAGGCGTCGGACGACCCCTTGACGATCTCGATGTCCATTCCGGCAGCCTTGTCGCCAAACTCGTCGACGGCTGGCATTGCGCCACGTTCACTGTCTTCTCCCAAAACAGTAAATGCACCTTCGAAGGTGGCGAGCAGGCCAATTTTCACGGTTTCAGCCTGGGCCATGGTAATGGATGGGGCGACCAGTCCCGTTGCCAGCGCCAGCGCCAGCGCCAGCATGGTCCGTCTTGTAATGCTCATGGTATTCCTCCCTAAGATCTTCAACGGTTACACTCCCGTACCGTCCGGCCGCGAGTGCCAGCTATCCCGATCCGGAGCCGGCTTGAACCGGTCCCAGAGGCCGAGAATTCCATCTGGCGAGACAAAAACGATCACCAGAAAAAACAGGCCAATCAAAGTGTTGAAACGCTCGGCTCCAACAATATCGATGGCGAAAGTCTGCATCAGCACAACCACGACAGCGCCGACAAACGGGCCGATCGGATGGCGAAGACCGCCAATGATCGCAATGATGAGAATGTTGATGGCCGGTCCGACCGAGATGGTTCCGGGCGATATGCGGCCGTTGAACCAGGCGAGCAGAACGCCTGCCGTGCCGGCGATGATGCCTGCGAGAAACCAGGCAAACACCTTGTGGGCGGTGACGTCGTAGCCGATCGCGCGCATGCGCCGTGGATTGTCACGGATGGCCTGCAGCGTCAGGCCGAAGGTGGAGCGCGATCCATAAAGAACGGCGGCATAGGCAAGAACGGCGCAAGCCAGGCAGAGATAGTAAAACGGCACCGGCTCGCGCCAGTAGAGGCCGAAGGCTTCCGGTGCGCGCAGGCCGCTATAGCCGGGGAAGCCATTGAACAAGGTATAGTTTTGCTGAGCGAAATAGAACGATGCGGTGGCGATCGCCAGCGTGATCATGATGGTATAAATGCCCTCCGTCCTGACCGCGATCCAGCCGAAGAGGGCCGAGAAGATCGCGGCAAAGAGAATGGCCAGCGGCGAGATGACCCACCAGGGCCAGCCAAAGCCATGAATGTTGGAATTGTTCTCGCCGAATATGGCGATGACGTAGGCGGCGATACCTGCAATGGTGATCTGCGCCAGGCTGACCATGCCGCCATAGCCCGCCAGCAGCATCAAAGACAGGGCGATCATGCCGAGGATCATTGAGTAGCCGCCGATGGTGGTCAGAAAAAAGTCCGACGCAATCAGTGGGTAGATGAGCAGAAACAGCCCCAGCAGGATGTGGCCAATGCCAAGCCGTTCGAGCCAGTTCTTGCGCGCGGTTTGAGGCTGGTGGAAACTTGCGAGCGTCACAGGCTTCTCCCCATGATGCCCTGCGGCCGCACGGCAAGCACACCGACCATGATCAGGAAGGTCAGCACGACGCCGTAGGTCGGGAAGTATACCAGGCCGATCTGCTCGGCCAAACCTATGATCAGAGCGCCGATGGCAGCGCCGGTGATCGAGCCCATGCCGCCAACGATGACGACCACCAGCGAGGCCAGCAAATAGCGGACGTCTTCGCCCGGTGACACCGACAGCGCCGAGCCACCAACCACGCCGGCAAGGCCTGCCAGTCCGGCGCCGAGCGCGAAGACAAAGGCAAAGATTGCGTGCACATTGGCGCCCGAAGCCGAGAGCATTTCACGGTCATCGACGCCTGCACGGATCATCATGCCGATACGTGTCTTGTTGAGCATCAGCCAGAGCCCGATGCCGATGACAATCGCGACGAGCAGCACCACCAGCCGGTAGAACGGGTAGGTCAGAAACACGGCTGCACCATTTGACCGGTAGGCCGTCACAAACGGCGTCTTGACTGCTCCATCGAGCCAGTCCGGCACCAGGATCTGGTAGGTTGTGCCGGTCCAGGCTGCGAGCATCAGGTCGGCTGCGACGATGGAAATGCCGATTGTGACCAGCGTCTGTCGCAGGTCGTCTCCTTCCAGCCTGCGGAAGACCAGTACCTGCATGACAAGACCGACAACAGCCAGCACGACAAACCCGGCGGCAACGCCGAGCAACCAGTAGCCGGTCCAGTTGGCGACTTCGTAGCCGATATAGGCGCCCAGCAGATAGAGTGACCCATGAGCCAGATTGACGTTTCGCATCAGTCCGAACACAAGCGTGAAGCCACTGGCCACCAGGAAATAGAGGCCGGCCAGCGTCAAGCCGTTCAGCACCGCGCTGAGAAAGGCCTTCTTGGAAATCAGAATGGCGTTGAGCCAGTCCGGCCACTGGGCAAAAAACAACCAGACCAGAAGTGCAGCGGCAAGCAGGGCGACAACGCTCCAGCCCTGGCGGCGTGTCATGCCGGGGCTGGTGGCCAGGGGATCGCTGTTTGTGTTGCCGGGAGTGCTCATGGATGGCTCAAGCCGTCAGCCGGCGGCGCGCGTCGTTCATGCGGGGCGCTTTGTGGAACTTGCCGTCCTTCATGATCGCCAGCAACCGGTTCTTGTCCTGCAAAATGCGAATGTCGGCGAGCGGGTCGCCGTCGACCAGCAGGATGTCAGCCAGATAGCCTTCCTTGATCATGCCAAGCTCGTCGCCCATGCACATGATCTGGCCGCCATATTTGGTGCCGGCGAGAATGGCTTCCATCGGCGAGAAGCCAAACAGCTCGACGAAATACTGCAGATCCTTGGCGTTGGTGCCCTGCGGTGTCCATGCAAAGCCGTAGTCGCCACCAATACAGACACGGATGCCGCGCCGGTGCATCTTCTTCATTGTCTCGATGCACATTTCGAGTTCGCGCTCATACTCCATCGTCACCGGCGAGCCGGGCTTGATGCCCCATTCGCCGGCATGGCGGGCGGTATTGATCAGCCAGGCCACGCCGGGCGCAACAAAATGCTTGTCCTTGGCCGCTTCCAGCAGGTCGAGGCTTTCCTCGTCGGCGAAGGACGCGTGATAGATGTTTTCGATGCCGTGGCGCACACATTGCTTGACCGAGCCGGAAGAGCGGGCATGCGCGGACACTACCTTGTTGCGGCACCTGGCTTCCTTGACCGCCATTGCCACTTCTTCTTCGGCCATAGGCGTTTCCTCGGCGCCCATTCCGGTGATTGCTTCGCCCGACAGGTTCAGCTTGATGGAATCGACTCCGTACTTGATCAATTGCCGCACTGTGCGGCGGACTTCCTCAGGACCGGAGACAACCAGACCGAGATTGAGGCCTTCATGGGGAATGTGGCTCGGGGCCGCATCACCCAGACCGCCCACGGTGGTGATTTCGGGGCCCGCCGACAGATAGCGCGGGCCGGGGAAACGGCCTTCATTGATGAAGCGCTTGGCGACGACGTCAAGCCGCGGCTTGGCTGCAGCCGCGCCGCGTCCGCCGGTGAACCCGGCGTCAAGCACCAGCTTGGCCATCTCCATGGTGACCAGCATGTGCTCCTCAAGCTCCATCATCTGGATCGGGTCGATGCCGGGCGCATTGTTCCAGGAGAGATGGAGGTGAGCATCGATCATGCCGGGCATCAGGGTTGCACCCATGCCGTCGATCACGGTGGCGCCGCTTGCGGCACTGGCCCCGTACCGGGACGAGCCGCGGGTTACCGACTTGATGCGGTTGCCCTGAACCAGTACTTCGCCGGTGAATGGGTTTTCACCCGTTGCATCCAGAATCCGGACATTTGTAAACAGGGTCGACCCATTGGCACCGTAGCCATTCGCGTTATCCATGATTTTGAACTCCTCCCGAGGTCCCTCCGGCTTGATCAGCCGCGTATAAACTCACCCAATAGCCGTCTGCATTCATCCGGTCTTTCAACTGGCGCCCAATGCCCGCATCCCGACAGGATCTGCGCCTTGGCATCCCTGATCTCATCTGCGAGCTGGTAGGCGTTGCCCGGAGGCGAGACGGCGTCTTCATCTCCCGCGACAGCCAGAACCGGGCACTTGATCGCCGATGCGGCAGCGCGGCTGGCGCCGGCCAGGGCTTCGCAGGATTTGGCGAACCCTTCGGCGTCCTGACGCATATGGCTTTCGCGAACGAAGGCGAGAGCCACTGGATTGTCCTGTGCCGCCGATGTTGCCAGTCCGGCAATCGACACCTGATCGGCGACATCGGCCATGCCACTGTGACGAACCGCGTTTGCCCGTGCCCGCAGCCGTTCCCGTGCCGCATCCGCCGGCTCGATAATCGGACCGAACAGGGTCAATGTCTGCACCAATGCGGGCCGTGTTGCAGCCACATGCTGGGCAATCAGGGTCCCGAAGGAATGGCCGGCCAGATGCATGGTTTCGATGCCAAGCTCCGAAGCGAGCCGGATCAAGGTCTTGGCCAGATAGACCACGTCCATGGCGCCATCAGGTGTCGCAGAACGTCCCGCGCCGGGAAGGTCAGGCCGGACGATGCGCATACCGGCCAATGCTGGCATCAGCGGCTGCCAGGTGTTTGAGGTTCCTCCAAGGCCATGCACCAGCATGACAGCCTGGCCATCGCCTTCGGTCTCGACCATCATGCCCGCATGCAAGCTGCTGGTCATGAGCGGCGCTCCACAAACCGGTTTTCCAGCGCCCCGATGCCGTCAATCTCGATCCGGACAACATCTCCGTCGCGGAGATATTTCGGCGGCTTGAAGCCAATACCGACACCAGCGGGTGTCCCTGTCGCGATAATGTCGCCGGGGACAAGGGTCACACCTGCGGATATGGTGGCAATGATCGTCGGGATATCGAATATCAGATCCTGCGTATTTGCCTGCTGGCGGATTTCACCATTGACCAGGCACCGCATCTTTGTGTTTGCCACGTCAATTTCATCAGCGGTGACCGCGATGGGGCCCATCGGGCAAAACGTATCCTGCGACTTACCGATCAGCCACTGGCTGTAACGCCCTTGCAGGTCACGGGCGGTCACGTCATTGACGATGGTGTATCCCCAGACGTGGTCCATGGCGTCTTCGGTCTTGATGTTGCGCCCGCCCTTGCCGATGATTACGGCGAGCTCCGCTTCATAGTCGATGGCATCCGAAACCGAAGGGTCGATGATCACATCATCGCCGTCGGCGATCACGCATTCCGGAACCTTGGAGAAGATGATCGGCGCCTTGGGTACTTCGCCCATCGTGGCGCTCGAATCGAAGCCGCTTCTGGAGAACTCCCTGGCATGCTCGCGATAATTCTTGCCGACACAAAAAATGTTTCGCGAGGGCCGGGGGAAGGGGGCGTCGAGCACGACCGAGTCGAGTGGAATGGCGGATAGCAATTCAAGCGACGCGGGATCCCGGCCCAGAACGGCGCCAACACCGACGGTTGCCTCGGCTGATGACATGCTGATCGGACGAACGGACTGATCTGCCGCCTCATACACACCGATCCTGCGCTCGCCTCCGAGGCGGAAAGTAACGAATTTCATGCTTCCTCCCAAGTGAACCAATTCTTTGATTGGATTACTTGATTGAAAGCCTATGAGGGATTTTGACGTCAATCAAGATCAAATATTCGGTTTTTAATATACCAATATACGAATTATCTTGAACAATGGTCTATTATTAGTATACCAAAAACAGAGTGGTATACAAATTTTGAGGGTTGAATGCCGAAAGGAAAGTCGAACCGGATCGAGGCTGATCTGCGTCTGCGGCTCGAACGCAACGAGTGGGCCGCCAATGAACGCCTGCCCGATGAGCGCTCGCTTGCCATCCATTACAAGGTTGCCCGCAACACTGTGCGCCGGGCCTTCAGCTCGCTTGAGAATGAAGGGTTGATCACCCGTCAGGTAGGACGGGGAACGGTTGTCCGCGAAAAACCCAATCAGCATGCGTCCGGCATTCTCAAGCGCTTCCAGGGTGCAAGTCCGCTCGATATCCTAAATTTGCGCCTTTTCATCGAACCGCATGCAGCGGCGGCGGCGGCGCGCAACGTAAGCGAAAGCGCCTTGCAGTCTATTCAGCAGGCCAAGGCGATGGCGGAGCAGCACAGTGATCTGGAAACCTATGAATACTGGGACAATGAATTTCACAGGCGGATCAGCCTGGCGTCGGGCAACGAGTTCATATCGGAGTTTTTCAGCCTGATGACGGTAATCCGCTACGCCGCACCGATGATGGAGATCCGCAAATTGTGGTTTACCGAGGAACGCCGTCAAGCCTATTGCGATGATCACGACGGCATCATGACCGCACTGGAAAACTGGGATTCGGAAGCTGCGAAAATAGCCATGCGCGATCATTTGCTGGCGCGGCGCAAAAACTATTTCGGCCAATAGGTGAGAGCATGAGCGTTTCAAAAATCCTTCAGTCGGTCGGGGCTGCCGCGGGTACAACCGATGTCGGCGTCATCCTGCAGCGGCTGACCGGCGCAAGCCCGATGGATGTGATGAATGTGCGGCTGATCATCGAGCCGCAGGCTGCGGCTGCGGCAGTCTCTAATGCAACGGGGGCCGATATCGACGCCATCCGCCATGCCCATGACATGGCCGAAGCGCAGGATGATCTGGACGGGTTTGAGCATTGGGACGGAGAGTTCCACCGGCTGATCTACAGCGCAACACGCAATGACTTGCTCATGAGCCTTGAGGAGATCCTCGACGTCATCCGCAAACGCCCGCAATGGCTGCGCATAAAGCATGCCCATGTGACAGTTGCGCGGCGGCAGCACTATTGCCGGCAGCATGCCGAGATCGTGACAAATATTGCCAACCGCAACACCAATGGCGCCCAGGAAGCCATGCACCAGCATCTGGTCAGCGTGCTCAACGGAATGTTTCCGTAAGACCTTATCCGGGAACTGAAAGATCAAGTTCAGTTTGTTGATGACAGCACGGTTCAGCCGGGTCAGACGGCGGTGGACCATTGGGGTTTGAGAACAATTGCTCTGTGGGAATGAGTGCCGCTTGGAGGTCCCGGCAAGCGGAATGGCTGTTTTGACCGGCGTTGCACATCGTTCATGTGCTGCGCCTGTCCTTTGAAGCAGCACAGCGTCGGGTGATGATGCGTGACGACTTCCTGCTCCAATCGGTGCTCGACGAGCGATTGTCCGACGCTCGCACCTGGCAGCGACCGACGTGCCAGCCGAGGAAACAGCCGGCAGCGCCTCACAGCTCCAAACCCTCTATCTCGACATCCAGCCGCCATCAGCCGGAAGGATTGCGCCATGAACAAACCGCGCCAGGTCGCTGCACAGAAAGGCAATCGGCTCGACGATTTCTTCCGGTGTTCCCCACCGGCCAACCGGAATGCGTTCCATAAGCGAACGCGTGCGGTCCGGGTCAGTTTGAAGCGCGGCAGTGTTGTCGGTGGCGATGTAACCCGGCGCTATGCCGTTCACATTAATGCCTTTGTCCGCCCATTCGTTGGAAAAAGCGCGAACCAATTGAGCAATGGCACCCTTGCTGGCTGCATAGCCAGGGACGTTGATGCCGCCTTGAAAACTCAGTACCGAGGCAACAAACACAATCTTTCCGGCCCCTTGCTTTAGCATGGAACGCCCCAGTGCCTGGGTCAGGATAAACGGTGCATCGGTGTTGACAGCCTGAACATGATCCCAGTCCTCAAGTGAGTGTTCCGCCGCCGGCGCGCGCCTGATGGTGCCCGCATTGTTGACCAGAATGGAGACGTCTCCGCGTTTTTCCATATCGTTGGCAAACGCCATTGTGGCGTTCCTGTTGGATAAATCACACTGGTAAGCCATGAAGCTCCGCCCAGCGGACCGCACGGTTTTCTCCGCTTCACTGCCTTGCGCTTCCAGCGATGCGCTAACCCCGATGATGTCTGCACCTGCTTCTGCCAGGGTCTTGCAGATCGCCAGGCCGATGCCACGCTTGCAACCGGTCACGAGGGCGGTCTGACCGGAAAGATCGATTGTCAGGCCCATGGGGTCACACCATCATTCTGCGAGGATCGGTCATCTGCTGCGCGTAGTGCGCCATGAATCGGGCGGCCTCCGCGCCATTGATGACCCTATGATCGTAGGATAGATCCAAAGGGGTCATGGGTACCGGTGTCCAATTTTCATTCTCCCAGACCGGGACTGTTTCTGTGCGGGTGATGCCCAGAATAGCCAGTTCGGGTGGATTGACGATCGGCGTGAACGCGGTGCCGCCGATGCCGCCAAGATTGGAGATCGACATCGACGCTCCGCCCATCTCATCGGGCTTTATCTTGCGCTGCGCCGCGCGCCCGGCCAGATCGGAGATCTCGCTGGCGATCTGCCACAACCCCTTGCGATCGGCATTGCGGACCACCGGCACCATCAGACCATGCGGCGTGTCCACCGCAATGCCGATATGGCAGAATTGCTTGAGAACCAGGGTTTCGCCGTCAGCCGTCAGCGATGCATTGAAACGGGGGAATTCCGCGAGGCATATGGCAAGCGCCTTCACATGAAAGGCCAGCGCGGTGAGGCGCACGCCGCGATCCGCAGCTTCCGGTTTCAGCTTCGCGCGAAAGGCTTCCACGGCGCGCATGTCGGCGCGATCATGATGCGTGACTTGCGGGATGATGCGGTTCGCAGCAGACAAGTTGGCCGCAGCAATGCGTGCGAAACGCGACAACGGCTCGTGCGTCACAGGTCCATAAGCCGAGTGATCCACGTCCCAATAGCTGCTGTCCCCGGAGCCCGCGACAGAGGCATCGGCGTCGGAAGAGCTCCGCTTGGTATCGCCGCTGGCATGGCGTTCGACGTCCTCCCGCGCGATATTGGTGCGGCCCGCGGTCCGGGCAACATCGGCAAGGTCGACGCCCAAACGTCCGGCCAGGGCAACTACCGAGGGGCTGGCGATGAAATCGGCCTGACCCATCTTACCATTCCGCCGAAATATATTGGGTTTCCATGAATTCCAGCATGCCCTCGTGCCCGCCTTCGCGGCCAAGGCCCGATTGCTTGACGCCACCGAAGGGGGCCGCGGGATCTGAAACCAGGCCGCGATTGAGGCCGACCATGCCGTATTCCAGGCGCTCGCAAACCTGCATGGCGTGTTTCATGTTCTCCGAAAAAACATAGGCGACCAGACCGTATTCCGTGTTGTTGGCCCGGCGGATCACGTCGTCTTCATCGGTGAAGGACTGAATGGCGGCAACGGGTCCGAAGATCTCGTCGTTAACACAGTCGGCCGTTTCCGGCACGTTGGAGAGAACCGTCGGCGGATAGAAATAGCCCTTGCCGTTCGGCAATGTGCCGCCAAGCTCCAGCTTGGCACCCTTGGCCACGGCATCCGCCACAAAGGCTGCCACCTTGTCACGGGTATCGGCATTGACCAGAGGGCCGACATCAATCCCGTCTTCCAGGCCGTCACCCATTTTCAGGGCAGCCATGGCGCCACTGAACTTGCTGGTGAACTCCTGGTTGACCGCTTCGTGGACATAGAACCGGTTTGCGGCAGTGCAGGCTTCGCCGAGATTGCGCATCTTGGCAAGCATCGCTCCGGCCACGGCCTTGTCGATATCGGCATCCTCGAACACGATGAGCGGAGCGTTGCCCCCCAGTTCCATCGCCGGTTTGAGCACCTGATCGGCCGCCGAATGGAGCAGTTTGCGGCCCACCTCGGTGGACCCGGTAAAGGAAATGACGCGCACCCGCGGATCGTGCAGCATGTGGTCTACAAGCTTGCCAGATTTCTTCGAAGGCAGCACGTTGACCAGCCCCTTCGGCACACCCGCTTCTTCCAGCAATGGCATCAGCGCCAGCATCGTCAACGGCGTTTCCGATGCCGGCTTGATGATGACCGGGCATCCTGCGGCAAGAGCAGGCGCGATTTTGCGGGTGCCCATCGCCGCCGGATAATTCCAGGGCGTAACCAGCACGGCAATGCCGGCAGGCTTGTGCTGAACAATGATGCGTGCGCCCGATGATGGTGCGTGGGTGATCATGCCGTCGGCGCGAACGGCCTCTTCGGCGAACCAGCGGAAGAATTCGGCCGCGTAGGTTGCTTCACCCATCGCATCGGCCCGCGCCTTGCCGTTTTCAAGCGTGATCAGCCGCGCGAATTCATCCAGCCGTGCGGTCATCAGCTCCCACGCCTTGCGCAGGATTTCCGAGCGTTCGCGGGGTTTCTTGGCCGCCCAGAGCCCGAAGGCGGCCTGCGCTGCGTCGAGTGCCGCATCGGCGTCGGCGAGGTCTGCTGAGGCGACCGATGCGATCGTTTCTTCTGTTGCGGGATTGATGACATCAAAGCGGTCGCCACTTGCAGCATCGCGCCATTGGCCATTGATATAGAGATTGGTGTGTTGCATCCGGTTTGCTCCAGTCAAAGAAGGTGTCTCAGAGGTTCGCCGAGGCGCTCCATGAATCCGGTGACGAATTCGATCGCCTGTTCCTCGTCGAGTTGGCCGGCCTGGTAGTCGAGGGAAACGGCATAGTTGTCCCGTTCGCGGCAAACCGTCAGCACTGGGGTATGGGGGGGAGTACCCGTGGCAACGGTAATCGTAGATCCGGAAAGATCACGCAGCACGATGGACGGAACCTGGTCTGCCGCGTCACTTAGTGGCTTGGACAGCGGTGAGCGGTCCGCATCGGCGAAACGTCCTTCCGTCTTGCGATGCGTCCGGCATTCCACGACAAGTCGCTCGTCTCCGAGGTCCGTCGCTCGGCGAAACGCAGCCGCGGCAAATCTGAGCCATGCCTGGCGCGGCTCGAGCTGGATATCGCCGTCATTGGCGAGCCAGGCGATGAACTCGTCGCAGCCGCTTGCAGCCACTCGCGCACCAATGTGCACCGGCCACGCGCCCGAAGGTGCGGACGAGGGGATTGCACCAGCCGCTTTCGTGGGCGGGGCGAGGGTCTCCAGAAGCCCCAGATCTGAAACATGGTAAGGCTGCGCCACACCATTCTCGACAAGCAAATTCAGGTCGAGGCCTTTCTCCATTGCCAGGCGGCGTGCCTTGGGCGACACCAGTATGCGACCGCCCGAATGGGTGTCGCCTGTCGCTCTCGGCTTTTCGGGAGCCGCCGGCAGCGCACTGGCTGCGACTCCGCCAGATGCCTTTTTGTCGTGAACCGGGGCGTTCTTGCGGCTGCTGGCAACCGTATTTTCCGGCTTCTCCGCGCTGATGACCGCGATCACCGATCCGACCGGGACCGCTTGCTCGGCTTCTGCCAAGATGGCGGCCACGAAACCGTCATGACCGGCTTCGACTTCCATGACGGATTTGTCGGTTTCCACTTCGAGCAGAATGTCACTTGCGGCCACGGGATCGCCGAGTTTCTTGCGCCAGGCAACGATCAGACCGGTATCCTGCGCCATGCCAAGCGCCGGCATGATGATTTTCGCGCCGGGCGGCAGCGTGTCCTGTTCGGAAATCTCTTGCGAGGTCGGCTCTTCGTCCTGTTGCGATGTGTCTGATTGTGAGACAGGACTTGCGTTCCTGGCGGCGTTCGCTGTTTCCGCAATCACGGCGACAACCTGGCCGACAGGCACGTGATCCCCGGCTTCGGCGCTGACCGCGGCAAGAAACCCGTTGGCCGGGGCCTCGACCTCCATCACCGCCTTGTCGGTTTCGACCTCCATCACCCCGTCGCCGGTCTTCACCGCATCGCCGGGCTTTTTCAGCCACGACACGATCAGGCCGGTGTCCTGTGCCATGCCCAGTGCCGGCATGATGACATCATGCGGCATCGATCATCTCCCTGGCGATCAACTCTCCGGCCACGAGCTTGCGGGCATTGGCTGCCACGCCCTCCGGCGTCGGTACGGTCAGGTCTTCCAGTGCCGGGCTGAAGGGAATTGGCACATCCATAGCGCCCATGCGCAGCACCGGAGCGTCGAGATGATAGAAAGCCTTCTCATTGAGCCGTGAGGCGATCTCCGAGGTCACCCCGTAGCTTTGGTGCCCTTCATCGATGACAATGGCACGCGATGTCTTTTTCACCGACTTGATCAGCGCAGTCTCGTCGAGAGGAACGATCGTGCGGGGATCGATCACTTCTGCGCTGATGCCCTCAGTGGCAAGAATGTCGGCAGCCTTTTCAGCGACCTGAACCATCGACGAGGTGGCGATCAGGGTGATGTCGGTGCCTTCGCGCTTCACATTGGCGACACCGAACGGGATCAGATACTCCTCGTCCGGTACGCCGGCTTTTTCCTGGTACATCAGCTTGTCTTCGAAGATGACGACCGGATTGTTGTCGCGGATTGCCGTCTTCATCAGCCCCTTGGCCTCGTAGGCCGAAGACGGCAGGGCGACCTTGAGACCTGGAATGTGCGCGACCAGAGCATGCAGCGACTGTGAATGCTGGGCGGCCGACCGGCGTGTGGCGCCGAGATTGGTCCGCAGCACCAGCGGAACGCTCAGCTTGCCGCCCGACATGTAATGGGTCTTGGCCGCCTGATTGCAGAGCTGATCCATGATCAGGAAAATGAAATCGCCGAACATCAGATCGACGACGGGACGCGAACCGGTCATCGCGGCTCCGACGGCAATCCCCATGAAGCCGGGTTCTGCAATCGGTGTATCGACAACCCGCGCCGTTCCGAATTCCTCGACAAGGCCGGAGAGCACCTTGAAGGGGGTTCCCGCCTCGGCCACGTCCTCGCCGATAATAAACACGGTTTCATCGCGGCGCATTTCCTCGGCAAGAGCCTCGTTGACGGCCTGGGAAAGGGTGATTTCACGCATGGGTTTTCTCCTCAGGCCGCATAGACATGCATGTCGACTTCCGACGCATCAGGGTATTTCGCCTTCAGCGCGTATTCGACGGCGGCAGTGGCATCGGCCTTGATCTCGGCCTGCATGGCCTCGAGCTCCTCTTCGGTGGCAATGCCTTCGCTGGTAAGATGGCGGGCGAATTGGGTGATCGGGTCCTTGTTCTCGCGCCAGTCCTTTTCCTCGTCCTTGGAACGGTAGTATTCGCGGTTGATGTCGCCGACATGGTGACCGTGATAGCGGTAGGTCATCAACTCCATGAAGAACGGGCCTTCGCCCTTGCGGCAACGCTCCACCAGCTGTTCGGTCAGCGAATTTACCGCAAGCACATCCTGGCCATCGACGGTCTGCGCCTCGATGCCGAATGCCTCGGCCCGGCCCGTGATTGACCCGGCCGCGATCTCGGCAGTCTTGGTGTATTCGGAATAGCCGTTGTTCTCGCAGGCGTAGATGATCGGCAGGCTCCACAGAGCGGCCATGTTCATGACCTCGTACATGAGGCCCTGGGCGGTCGCGCCATCGCCAAAGAAACAGACGGTAACATCATCCTTGCCCAGCAGTTTGGCGGTAAAGGCCGCGCCGGTCGCAATCCCCATCGAGCCACCGACAATGGCGTTGGCGCCAAGATTGCCGTTGGACTGGTCGGCAATGTGCATGGAGCCGCCCTTGCCCCGGCAATAGCCTTCTTCCTTGCCTAGCAATTCGCAGAACATTTCCTTGAATTCGGCGCCCTTGGCGACGCAATGCCCGTGGCCGCGATGCGTCGAGGTGATCTTGTCCGTCACCTTCAGCGCCTCGCAGATGCCCACGGCAACCGCTTCTTCACCCGAATACATGTGGGTCAGCCCCGGCATCTTTGCCGACAGGTAAAGCTGGTTGGCATTGTCCTCGAAGGTCCGGATTCGAACCATCTGGCGGTACATGCGCAGAAAATCCTCGGCATTGTGCTTGGCCGAAGCCTGGGCGGTTTTCTTGGTCTTGCTGGTGCTCATTTTCTGGTTCCCGGTCTCCTGCTTGGGCCCGCCCGCACCGTGTGCGAACCGGGCCTTCCAGGGAGGAGCTCAATAACGATTGGCGATCGGCAGTTCCTCGGCAGGGAACAGCGAGATGACCTCGCAACCCGTGTCGGTCACCACCACTTCTTCCTCGATCCGCGCCGCTGAGTAGCCGTCGCTTGCCGGACAATAGGTTTCGAGCGCGAACACCATGCCGGTCTGGATCTCCATCGGATGATCCAGTGAAACCGCACGGCTGATGATCGGGCGCTCGTGAAGCGCCAGGCCCAGACCGTGGCCGAACTGCAAGCCGAAGGCAGCCTCCTCGCTCGGGAAGCCGAATTCCTCGGCCTTTGGCCAGACCTCTGCCACCTTGTCGGTGCTGACCCCGGGCCTGATCATCGCAATCGATGCGTCGATCCACTCCCGCGCCTTGACGTAGGCATCATTCTGGGAGGGTGTCGCCCGGCCGATGTTGAAGGTCCGGTAGTAACAGGTGCGATAGCCCTGGTAGGATTGCAGAATATCAAAGAACGCCTGATCACCAGGCCGGAAATAGCGGTCGGTGAAATTGTGCGGATGCGGGTTGCAACGCTCGCCGGAAATGGCGTTGATCGCTTCCACGTCATCCGACCCCATTTCGTAGAGCATCTTGTTTGATAGGGCGACGATGTCGTTTTCGCGGATGCCGGGTTTCAGCTGCTCATAGATCATGTGGTAGACGCCATCGACCATCGAGGCCGCCTGGGTGAGCAGCTGAATCTCGTCCCAGTTCTTGATCTCGCGCGCCGCGAGCATGATCTGCTGGCCATCGATAACGTTGAGGCCTTCTGCCTGCAGCGCATGGAACATGGCTGTCTCGGCGTAATCGACACCGACCGGCATGTCAGCCATTCCGGCGTCCTTGATCAGGCCGGCAATTTCCTTTGCGTATTTGCGCATTAGGCCAAAATCCGGTGGGATCGTGCCGCGCATGCCGACGACACCGGCCCGGCAATGGTCCGGCTCCAGCCAGTCCGAAAACTTCTTGTGGTGCATGGCAGCTGAACCGAAGTCCCAGACATAGGGGGAATCGTCGCCTGTCAGCAGGCAGAAGCGGCACATCTTGTCGCGCTCCCACTCGCCGATCTTGGTCGCTGAAACGTAGCGGATGTTGTTGACATCAAACAGCAGAAGCGTTCCGGCAGGGGAGTTCTGCAGCGCCTGCCGGGTCCGGCTCAAACGGTAGCGCCGCAACCGGTCGTGATCGATCCTGCGTTCGAAATCGACAGATGTGTGTCCCCATGCGGGCAGCCGGTTTTCCCATTTCCACTGGGGTTCGAGATCCTGGGCTGTCAGGATATTCGGTGTCAGGGCTCGCGACATGACTTTCTCCTCCGGACCCGCCTTCACGTGTCCGTTTCATTTGTTGAAACCTGGGTTTACGCCGTTACTGGATGCACCAGCCGCCATCGATATGGATCATCTGGCCGGTCATGTAATCGCTGTCCGGGCTGGCAAGGAACGAGGCCGTGCCGACAATGTCTTCGGGATAGGAGACCCGCTTGATCTGCAGCTGGTCGCGGGCAATGTCCTCATAGGCCTGGCCGGCCTTTTCCTTGAAGCCGATCTCGACAAGATCCTTGTCGAGCTGTTCCCAAAGCGGGGTCACCACGACACCCGGCGCATAGCCGTTGACGGTGATGTTGTGCTCGGCCAGCGCCACGGCTCCGCAATGGGTGAGTGCGAGGCAGCCATATTTTGAGGTGCAGTAGACGGTGACATCGACAAGTGGTTTTCTCGACGCAATGGAGCCGACATTGATGATCTTGTAGGGCTCGTCCATTGGCCCTTGCGCGATCATCTGCCGCGCGGTCTCCTGCATGCCGAGCCACATTGCCTTTGTGTTGACATTCATGATCATGTCCCAGTTGTCTTCATCGATATCCATGAAGAAACGGGGCTTGTTCAGGCCTGCGTTGAACACGCCGATATTGATTGACCCGAAGGCATCTACGGTCGCCGCCACAGCCGCAACATTGTCCTCCCGTTTTGTCACATCCATCTTCACCGCAATGGCCTTGCCGTTTCCGGCGGCATTGATGCGGTCGGCGACCGATTGCGCTTCATCGAGATCCAAATCGCCCAGGCAGACATTGGCGCCCTGCTGGGCAAAGACCTCGGCATTCGCCGCGCCCATGCCCCGTGCCGCTCCGGTGATGAGAATGTTTTTTCCTTTGAGCCGATTGGGATCCATTTCACTCCTCCATTTTCAAGTCTTGCGTTGCTCCTGCATCACTTGGTCCGCCCGTTTTTGGGCGTTTTGCAATGCGGTTTTCGGCGGAATTATTCCGCGAAGCATGTCGTGCAATTCCTCGCCGCAGATCTGGAAGATCTCGCCGATTTCGGGAATTGGCGGACGTGGCCAGAACTGGAGCTCATCGCGCCAGGACATCTGATCAACGGCCTCGAAGATTGGTGATGCGTGACGCACTTCGGGGTCGGCGCTCACCGAGTAACGCGGATTGGTACGGCTGCCGTTCTGAACATAGAGTTTTTGGGCTCCCGGTGAGGTGAAGACGATCAGGGCCTCCGCTGCAGCCTCGATCCGCTCTGGTGCGATATTGTGCGGGATCCCCATGACATATCCGCCAACCGGCGCCACCGGTGTGGCTTCCGGGCCGGCCGGATGCGGCAGAAAACCGGTCTGGCCATGGGCCGGTGATGTTGGGTCGAGTTCGAAATAGGGCGCGAGCAGAGTGTAGCCATAGGCCATTGCGACTTCCCCGGCAGCATAGGGACGGATTCGCTCGTACCACGACATGGAAAGGATGTAGGGCGGTGAATACTTCAGCAGTTCCATCAGGTATTCTGCTGCAGCCATTCCCGCATCGCAGTCGATCATAAGACGGTGCGCGTCTTCCTTGAGCCGGTCAGTGTTGAAGCCTCCGGCCGCTGGCGGGATGTCGATCACCGGCTGGCCAAAATCAGCCAGCGTCATAAGGAAAGTGTGACCAAGTGCGGTACCGCGCGCTGCATTCCACGCTATTCCGTAGAAGCCCTTGGCGGGATCATGGAGCTCTTTCGCCGCCTTGATGACATCGGCTGTTGTCGCCGGAGGCTCAATGCCGGCATCTGCAAAGATGTCCTTGCGATAGAACAGAAGTTCGGGTGTTGTCTGGGCGGGTACGCCATAAGGCCGTCCTCCCCAATGGGCAGCCTTCCACCCGGCAGTGTGAAAATCGGCGGGATCCAGACGTGCGACATCAAATGCCTCGTCCAGCGGCATCAGCACATTCTTCTCCGCGAATTCGCCGATCCAGGGCAGGTCGACGGCAATGATGTCGTAGCGGCTTGCCTTGCGTTCAGCGTTTTTCAGCGCCTCCTGATGCAGCCGGTCGATGGAAAACACCCGTTGGTGTATGTCTGCTCCCACAACCTGCTCGAATTGCCGTTTGAGGTTGTCCATCACCATGAAGGTCGGGTCGCCATGCACAAGTACCCGCACACCGCCTGCAAGCCGCAATGGTTCCGTCAGCACCTGCAGGGGTGGGATAGACTGGGCCGCCATGTAGGAGCCGCCAAAATAGTATTCCTGGCCAGCGGACCCATCGGATGATTTCGTCAGACGGGTCTCGGCGAGACGCCGTAAACGCCCTGACAATTGCATCCAGGATTCGAGCAGTTTCTCGCTCGGGTGCATGGAAAATGTCTTGCCGCTGCGGGTGCGCGGACGTTGGTCTATCAGGCCATTGTCAACCATCTCGCCAATCCGGCGGGTTGCCGTGGCATAGGGCACGCCTGAGGCGCCGATCAACGACGTTGGCGTGACGGTCTTGGCTTCGAGATGGCTGCGAATGAGATGAACTGTCATGCGAACATAAGGATCGGGCGCGAAAACATGCAGAGCATCGGACAGCTCGTGCTCAAAGTCCTCGAGGAACGCCACCACGTCGAGCAATTCTGTTTTCTCGAATTGTGGATCAGGCGATCTTCGCGCATCAGGCCCCCCCTTGTTGATCGAAAGCATTGTTCTGGCTCCCGCCTGACCGCCAGCGTCGTCTTTACCGATCAGACGACGTTCGGCCCTGAACTGCTGTTTGCCGTTTTTCATGGCTACCTCTGGTAAGATGTTCAATTTGGGGATTTCAGGATACGAGCAAAAACCCCATATTGGATATCAAAATGTCCAAAATGGATATAATTTGGGCTCTTTTGCTTCGCGCTTGTCGGCACCCTAAGGCTGTGTTTTGCATGATTGCGGATGGAGGCCGCTTCTTGTTGCGATGCTCACAGGGCAGCGGAAAAGCAAAACCCACTTTGATGTGAGCAAGAGATTTCGGGAGGAAACCAAATGAAACTTCGTACTATGCTAACCCTGTCGACCGCGGTGGCGGGTCTGGTCTTTGCAAATGCAGCCGGTGCTGCTGAGTACCGGATCGGCATCACGCAGAACAATGTCGGTGTCGACAGCTACCAGACGACTTATGACAAGGCGTTCAAGGAAGCCGTTGAGGCGAACGACGCGGTGGAAGCGGTCGTTCTTGATGCCGGCGGTGACGTTGCCCGCCAGATCGCCCAGATCGAGGATCTGATCCAGCAGCAGGTGCAGGCCATCATCATCTGGCCAACCAATGGCGAGGCGGTCATTCCGGCCGTTCGCAAGGCCCACAATGCAGGCATTCCGGTCATCGTGACCAATTCCAATATCGCCGAAGCGGGCTTTGATTTTGTCAAGTCTTTCTCCGGTCCGGACAACATCACACAGGGCTCCCGCTCGGCGGAAATCATGTGCGACAAGTTCAAGGAGATGGGCATCGAGACCACCGCTCAGGTGGTGCAGATCTCGGGTCAGCCTGGCTACACCACTGCGATCGAACGGCAGAAGGGCTTCGATGACCGCCTTCCGGAGGTCTGCCCGGATGTGACTGTTGTCGAAACCCAGCCTGGTGACTGGAACCGCGAGAAGTCCCAGAAGGTGATGGAAGCGTTCCTCGTCAAGTACGACAAGATCGATGGCGTCTATGCCGGTGATGACAACATGGGTGTCGGCGCACTCAACGCGGCCAAGGCCGCCGGTCGCGAGGGTATCATCTTTGTCGGTGCGACCAATTTCGCCGTCGGCTACGAGGCGATGGAAAAGGGCGAGTACTGGGGTTCAATCTACCAGTCTCCGGTAGATGATGCCAAGGCGGCGCTGAAAACCGCCATTGATGTGCTGGATGGCAAGGATGTGCCGTTCCTCAACTACTTCGACACACCGAAGATCACTCAGGACAACATGTCGAATTTCACCAAGCCGGTATTCTGAGGCTGGTGAAGTTTCTCCTTCCGGACGCGGTACATGTCGCGTCCGGATCATTCCTGTTGTTTACCATGTGATCGGGGAGGTGAGCATGGGCCGGTTATCTGGACGCTCCTGCATCGTTACAGGAGCAGCGCGCGGTATTGGCCGAGCCATCGGCGAAGCGCTTCTGAGTGAGGGAGCCGATGTTTGCTTTTCCGACATTGATGGTGACAAGGTCGCTGAGGTCGCGGCTTTGAGCAATGCAGTTGCCGAAACCGCGGGCGGCAAGGTGACGCATGCCTCGGTTGATGTAACTGATCGGATGCAGGTCCGTGCAATGATTGCGCATGCGGTATCGGTCTTCGGAAAGATCGATGTCAAATTCAACAATGCCGGCGTAAACCGGCCAATGAATTTTCTCGACGTTACGGAAGATAACTGGAACTTTATCATGGGGGTGAATGGTCTGGGCTGCATGATCGGGATGCAGGAGACCGCGCGCCAGATGATCGCCCAGGGCAGTGGTGGTAAGATTATCAACACCGCATCCATTGCTTCCCGCCAGGGTTTTGACAATGTAGCGCCCTATTGTGCCAGCAAATTTGCGGTTGTATCGCTGACCCAGTCGGGCGCGCGAGATCTGGCAAAGCACAACATTACGGTGACCGGATTTGCTCCGGGTGTGGTCGCGACTGAAATGTGGGAGCAGGTCGATCAGGACCTGATGGAGATCGGCGCTGCAGAGCGCCCGGGCCAGGCAATGGAGGATTTTGCCGCCGGGATCCTCAAGGGCCGCGTAGCCACGCCGCGCGACATTACCGGAACCACGACGTTTCTGGCTTCGGCTGACAGCGACTACATGACCGGCCAGATCGTCATGATCGATGGTGGGATGGTTCTGGTCTGAGCAAAGGTTCAGATCGGTAGCAGCGTGTTTTTTACGCTGAGCACATTTTGAATGGGAGGCAGGAAACGATGGCTGGTGGTATCACCAAATCGGATATTGGCGGGCTTCTTGCCAAACAGGGCATTTTGATTGCCTTCGTCATTTTCATGATCGGTTTCACGATCGCCAACGAGCGTTTCCTGGCGCCTGAAAACGTCATGGGCGTTGTGCGCTCCTCTGCAATTCTTGGTGTCATGGCGCTCGGCGTGACCTTTGTGGTGATCAGCGGCAACCTGGATCTGTCAGTCGGATCAATGATGTCGTTCTCGACCATTGTCGTGCTGGATCTGCATGACAAGATTGGCCCCGAGCTCGCTATTCCTGCCATGTTTGCGATGACCCTTTGCCTGGGTGCCTTCATCGGCTTCCTGGTTGGTTACCTCAAGCTCAATTCGCTGATTGTCACGCTTGGAATGCTGTCTGCCATTCACGGGCTCACGCTGACCTATTCCGGCGGCAAGAACATGGACATTGCCGACAAGGGCGAAACCTGGTTTGCGGTCTTCGGGCAGGGCAGTTTCTTGGGGATTCCGGTGCCGATCCTGCTTTTCGGATTGATGGCGGCGCTGCTCGGCATGGTGCTGGGCAAAACTCCTTTCGGACGAAAGGTCTATGCCGTGGGTGGCAACGGTGTCGCTGCAACCTTCTCCGGCATTCCCAGGGCCAGGGTCGTGTTTACCTGTTATCTGCTGTCCTCATTGTGTGTTGCCACTGCCGGCCTTATTCAGGCCAGCCGAAGCATGGGGAGCCAGAACACCGTGGGCCAAGGGCTGGAGCTCGAGGTCCTCGCTGCTGTCATTCTCGGCGGTGCATCGTTGCTGGGCGGCTCCGGCACGATCTTCAAGACAATTATTGGCGTGTTGATACTTGGCTTCATTCAGAACGGTCTGCTGCTCGTAGGCCTTCAGTTTTACGCGCAGTATGTGGTCACTTGGGTCATCATCATTCTGGCCGTTTGGCTCGACATTGCGGCCAAGCGCGGCCGCTTGTTGTCACCCATCGCGTGAGGACGGATTGATGCAAAACGAAACTCGCACCAGACTGATCAAAAAGGGCGCCATATGGGGCTTCATCCTGTTCGAGCTCGTCTTCTTCTCGATCGCCGGGAGTTACCTCTCGCTGTCGGAAAGCGCCTTCATGGATGTCGACAACATGTTGCTGTTGCTCAAGCAATCGGCGCCCATCGGCATTATCGCGCTGGGCATGACCATTGTCATGATCAACGGCAACATCGACCTGAGCGTTGGGGCAACCTATGCGCTCGCTGCAATCGTGATGCTGGACAGCATGACCTGGCCGGTCTTTGCCGGGTTGGGTGACTGGGTGATCCCGGTGTCATGGATGCTGGCTCTCTTTACCGGTCTTGTGCTTGGCGCAGTCAATGGGCTGATTGTCTGGAAAACCGGCGTTGATGCCTTCATCGTCACCCTCGGGTCGATGCTCGGCTACCGTGGGTTGGTGTTCATGTACAATGGCGAACAGCCGACGTCGCAGCTCAACTGGACCCTTGTTGATTTCGCCGAAGCGCAGTTCCTCGGTCTGCACACGGCAACCTGGTTTCTGCTGGCCGTTGCTGCGGGTCTGTGGTTCCTGATGAACCGCACCGTTCACGGGCGCAATGCCTATGCCATCGGCGACAATCGGGAGGCTGCGGTCAATGCGGGCATTCGTGTCGGACCGCACATGATGATCAATTTCATGCTGATCGGGTTCCTGGCGGCGCTCTCTTCGGCGGTATTCTATTCCGAAAGCGGCTCGGTCAATCCCAATGATGGTTCGCTGTTCGAACTCTGGGCCATCACTGCCGTGGTGCTTGGCGGCACCAAGCTGACAGGCGGAGCCGGGTCGATCATCTCCACGCTTGGGGGCGTGATCGCCATTCAACTGCTGCGCAAGGGGCTGGGCTATATCGGCGCTGGCACCGAGACGGTCAATCTGGTCATCGGCCTGATTCTGATCGCGGTGTTGTTCCTCGATCGCCAACTCAACATCAAAGCCAAGGGGGAGTTGAAGATATGAGCAATCAGTCTGCTGCAAAGGCACCGGCACTTCGGCTTGAAGCTATCGTCAAGACCTTCCCGGGCGTGCGCGCGCTCGACGGCGTTTCGTTCGACGTCATGCCCGGCGAGGTGCATGCCCTGATGGGGGAGAACGGCGCGGGCAAGTCGACGCTGATGAAGGTCCTCGGCGGCATCCATCAGCCTGACAGCGGCCGCATCATAGTCAATGAAATCCCTGTGAAGATGGGCTCGCCGCTCGAGGCCAAGCACAAGGGCATTGTCTTCATTCATCAGGAGCTCAGCCTCGCCAAGGAACTGACGGTGGCCGAGAATATTTATCTGGGCGAACTGCCGCGTCAGCGCTTTGGTCTGGTGGATTGGCAAGCGCTGTTCGACAAGACCAACAAGATATTGCAGCGCCTGAAGGTTGGTTTCGATGCCAGGACCCAGGTGGGGGACCTGTCGATTGCCAACCAGCAGATGGTGGAGATCGCTCGGGCGCTGACCCACGAAGCCAAGGCGGTGATCTTCGATGAACCGACAGCTTCACTCACTGATGCTGAAAAAGTGGTTCTGTTCGAGGTGGTTGAGGATCTGAAATCCCACGGTGTCGGCATCATCTACATCTCGCACCGGATGGAAGAAATTTTCAAGATCACCGACCGCATTTCGGTCCTGCGCGATGGGCAGTACCGCGGTACGCTGGAAACCGCAAAGACAACTGAGGAAGACGTCACCCAGCTGATGATTGGCCGCAAGCTTGATCTGACGCGGCACATCAATGACCATGAATTCGGTGATGTTGCGCTGGAAGTGAAAGGACTTTCCTGTGGGGCTCTCTACCAGAATATCAGTTTCAATGTGCGCGCCGGAGAAGTGGTCGGATTCTATGGCCTTGTCGGTGCCGGTAGGACCGAGATTGCCGAAACCCTGTTTGGCCTGCGAACGCCGACCGGCGGCAGCATCCTGCTGCAAGGTCAGGAAGTGGAAATCACCTCTCCAATGGATGCCATCAATCTTGGCATTTCGCTGGTGCCGGAAAACCGGAAAGAGCAGGGACTTGTCCTTGGCATGAATTGCCGTGACAACATGACCCTGCCGCAGGTGAGTGATTTGACCGCTGGTCCATTTGTCTCGGACGGCGCGGAGATAGCGATCTTCGACCTCTACCACGACAAGCTGGAAATCAAGACGCCAAGCTGGAAGCAGCAGGCGGGCAATCTTTCCGGAGGCAATCAGCAGAAGATCGTGATCGGCAAATGGCTGTCCATGCATCCGAAGGTGCTCATCGTCGATGAACCGACGCGCGGGATTGACGTGGGATCCAAGTCGGAAATCCACAAACTCATCCGTGACCTCGCTTCGCAAGGCTACGCCGTTGTCGTGATTTCATCCGAAATGCCGGAAGTGCTGCATGTTTCCGACCGTATAGTGGCGATGTACAGCGGCAGTATCATGCGCGAGTTCACTGCCGAGGAAGTCACAGAAGACAGCCTTATCCAGGCAATCTCCGGCATCGTCGCAAGCGACGAGAAAGCCGCCTGATATGACACCGTCATCCGATGTTTCGAGCGGGTGACTGGTGAACCGGCGCAGCTGATGTAACCCGGAGCAACGTTTGCGAAACTGGTGATCGAACGGATGGGCGCAGACAATAGCGATAATGGTTTTGCCCGGCTTCTGGTGACAGAAGCGCCGTCATCCATAGCTCCAGTCGCGAATAGGTATTGAATCCGCACACGCCGATTGAAGTGCATTGTGGATCGTTAGGTTGTAGCCAATGAAATAGGCATTTCGGCTGGTTCTGATTTCTTGGGTCGCCATGCACTTTCTTGGCAGGATGGGCTGTTGTTCAGCTTATGCCAGCTGTTGCCAGCAGTGCGGTCATGCGTTGCGCCGCCAGCTCCGGCCTTGTCAGGACATTGGCCTGGTCGGCAAGTTTGACGATCTCGCTGTAGTGGACGATCCCGCGCGCCGACTGCATGCCCGCCGGCATGGTGAAATGGCTCTGGTGGCCGTTCAGCCAGGCGAGAAAGACGATTCCCGCCTTGTAGTATTGCGTCGGCGCCTCGAAAATCTTGCGCGACAACGGCACCGTGGGCGCTAGGATGGTGCGGAAGGCCGCGGTATCGTCGCGCGCCAGTGCCGCCAGCGCGTCAGAGGCATTTGGCGCAATGGCGTCGAAAATGCCGAGCAGTGCATGGCTGTGGCCCTTGGCATCACCCTCGATCATTTCGGCATAGTTGAAATCGTCCCCGGTGAAGCAGACGACCCCATCGGGCAGCCGGTTGCGCAGGGCAATCTCCTTGTCAGCCTCGAGTAGCGAAATCTTTATGCCGACGACCTTGCCCTGATGGTCGTTTATGATTGACAGCACGGTCTCTAGCGCGTCGTCAAAGCGGTCTGGGCCCCAATAGCCGGCCAGTTGCGGGTCGAACATGTCGCCGAGCCAGTGCAGGATCACCGGCTGGCGCGCCTGGCTGAGGATGCGCCCATAGACAGTGCGATAATCGTCGGCGGAACGGGCGAGGCGGGCCAGCGCGCGGCTGGCCATCAGAATCGCGCTGCCTCCGCAGGATTCCACGACCTCGAACTGGGTCTCGTAGGCGCCAATCACATCATCAAGCGAGCGGGCTAACGCCGGGTCGAGATGGTCGGTGCCGGCGCCGCAGGCGATGCCCGCGCCGGGGACGGTTTTCGCTTCGGCGACCGAGCGGCGGATCAGTTCGGCGGCCTGGTCCCAACTCACCCCCATGCCGCGCTGCGCGGTGTCCATGGCCTCGGCGATTGAGAAGCCAAGGCTCCAGAGGTGATGCCGGAAGGCGAGCGTGGCGTCCCAATCGATGGCGGCGGTTCCCCAGGGCGTGCGCTCGGCAAAGGGATCGGAGACGACATGGGCCGCCGCATAGGCCTGGCGGTTAAACCGTGGCGGATTTGCCGGCAACGCCGGTGGCATTCCTGTCAACACATAGCGGCTCAGGGAGCGGTCGTAGCCAGGCAGGGATAGGGACGGATGCATCGGAAATCTCCTCGGAATTTTGTTCGAATACAGTGGAACGTTCCAATTTTCAAGATGAGTCCGGCCGAAAACCATAGTGGAGTGAGTCTGTTTTCTAGTGAGCGGAAGGCTCAAAACTCCTAAGATAGACCGTAATGTGGCGCTAAAGCATGGATTTTGGGAGGGGCTTTGCAGATGCAATAAGTGTCGACCTCCCCATCTGTTTGCAAAAATGCTGCTTTGCATCGTTGACAAAATTGGAACGTTCCAATTATGTTTGTCGGCAACAGGGAGCGAGATATCCGGATCATGGCCGAAGGGCGCGTTACAGTCATTGACATTGCGAAAGCGGCCGGCGTGTCCAAGTCGACGGTTTCGCTTGTCCTGCAGGGCAGCGCCTCGGTGAAGTCCGAGACCCGCGCCAGGGTCAATGCGGCTATCCGCGATCTCGGTTATGTCTACAATCGCGGTGCGGCGACGCTACGCCAGACCGGCTCGCGCTCGAAGATCATCGGCGTCATCGTCAACGATTTGACCAACAGCTTTTTCGCCGAGCTCGCCGTCGGCATCGACATGGTTGTGCAATCGGCGGGCTATGTGCAGTTTCTCTCCAGCTGCGCCGAGAATCCCGACCGGCAGCAGGAACTGATCGGTTCGATGCGCGAGCACGGCGTGTCGGGGCTGATCATTTGCCCGGCGCGCGGCACTCAGGTCTCGGATTTCAAGGCGCTGGAAGGCAGCAGCATTCCCGTCGTTGTGGCCGTACGCAACCTGCCCGGCACCAAGGCTTCGACGCTGATGTCGGCCAATGCGGAAGGGACCCGGGCCGCAACCGAACACCTGCTGTCGCTCGGGCATCGGCGCATCGCCTTTCTCGGCGGCTTTTCCGACATGGCAGTGCTGGATGAGCGCGTCAGCGGCTATCGCGATGCGCTGCGCGACGCCGGTATCCTTTTCGATGAGCAATTGGTCGTCAATGCGCCATCTTCGCGCGCCGGCGGTGTCGAGGCCATCGGCCGGGCGCTGTCGCTCGCTGAGCCGCCGTCTGCCGCTGTCTGCCTCAACGACGCGGTAGCTTTCGGTGTGTGCGACGGCTTGCGGTCACGCAAACTGGAGCCGGGTACGGATTTCGCGGTGGTTGGCTTCGATGACGTGATCGAGGCCAAGACCGCCGTGCCGGCGCTGACCACGGTTTCCGTGGATCCGCAGGGCATGGGCCGGCGGGCGGCGACGCTGCTGCTCAAGCAGATCAATTCCAATTCCAGCGACGGTGAGGCTGTGATCACCGCGGTGCGGTTGGTGGTCCGGGAGAGTTCGGGCAAGGCAATCAATACAGGACAGGAAATGGCGTCATGACAAATTGGGGTTTGATCGGGGCAAGCACGATCGCCAGGGAATGGGTCATTGGCGCCATCCGCGCCACCGGTGGTGAAGTGGTGTCGGTGATGAGCAGCAATGCCGAGCGCGCCAATTCCTATGCCGAGGCCAACGGCATTCCCAAGCCGTTGACATCGCTTGAGGCGCTGGTTGGCGATCCGGATATCGACGCGGTCTATATCTCCACCACCAACGAACTGCACCGGGACCAGGCGCTTGCGGCGATTGCGGCAGGCAAGCATGTCTATTGCGAAAAGCCGTTGGCGCTGTCGCTCGCCGATGCGCGGGCCATGGTCGATGCGGCGCGGGCCAAGGGCGTGCAGTTCGGCACCAACCATCATCTGCGCAATGCCGGCAGCCATGGCGCCATGCGTGACGCGATAGCGTCGGGCGCCATCGGCAAGCCGCTGGCGGCGCGCGTCTTCCACGCTGTCTATCTGCCGCCGCATCTGCAGGGCTGGCGGCTCGACAAGCCGGATGCGGGCGGCGGCGTCATTCTCGACATCACCGTGCATGATGCCGACACGCTGCGCTTCGTGCTCGGCGATGATCCGGTTGAGGCCATCGCCATGAGCCAGTCGGCGGGTATGGGCCAGTCCGGGCTCGAGGACGGTGTGATGGGTGTGATGCGCTTCAAGTCGGGCGTGATCGCCCAATTCCACGATGCCTTCAGCACCAAATATGCCGAGACCGGCTTTGAAGTGCATGGCACCGAGGGCTCGCTAATCGCCCGCAATGTCATGACCCAGAAGCCGGTAGGTAGCGTCGTGCTGCGCAACGCTGATGGCGAGCGCCAACTCACGTTTTCGGATCGCAATCTCTACGAGACTGCGCTTGAAAAATTCCATGCGGCAATCGCCGGCAACGGCAAGCCGGCAGCCAGCGGCGAGGATGGCGTCTGGTCGCTGGCCACAGGTCTCGCCGTGGCCGAAGCGGCGCGCAGCGGCAGAACCATTGGGATCGAACCGGGGTTGTCTGTATGAGCAAGGTTCTTTCACCCGCTGACGCTGCCCTGCTGATCCCCGACAACGCCGTTGTTTCGGTGTCGTCGTCGAGTGGGCTCGGCTGCCCCGATTTGATGCTGAAGGCCATCGGCGAGCGCTTCGAGGCCAGTGGCCATCCCCGCGATCTGACAACATTGCACCCGATCGCCGCGGGCGACATGAGCGGTATAAAGGGCATCGACCATATCGCCAGGGCCGGCCTGCTCAAGCGCATCATCGGCGGCTCCTATCCGTCAGGTCCGTCGTCATCGGAGCCACCGCTGATCTGGCAGATGATCGGGGCCAACGAGATCGCGGCCTACAATGTGCCGTCGGGAATCCTGTTTGACATGCATCGGGAGGCCGCAGCCAAAAGGCCGGGCGTGCTGACCAAAGTGGGGCTCGAAACCTTTGTTGATCCGGACCGACAGGGCTGCGCCATGAACGGGCTTGCCTCCGAAGTGCCGCTGGTCAAGAAGGTCGAGTTCGAAGGCGAGACCTGGCTCTATTTCAAGTCGATCATTCCCCAGGTGGCGATCATCCGCGCCACCACCGCCGACGAGGAGGGCAATCTCACCTATGAGCATGAGGGCGCCTATCTCGGCGGTCTCGACCAGGCGCTGGCGGCGCGCAACAATGGCGGCATCGTCATTGCTCAGGTCAAGCGCGTGACCAAGTCGGGCTCGCTGAAGCCGCACGATGTGCGGGTGCCGGGCATGCTGGTCGATTATGTCATCGTCGATCCGGAGCAGAAGCAGACGACGCAGACGCAATACGACCCGGCGATCTCCGGAGAGATCTTCCGACCGCTCGACAGTTTCCGGGTGCCGGAATTCAACGTGCAGAAGGTGATTGCCCGCCGCGTAGCGCAGGAGCTGGAATCGGGAAGTGCCGTCAATCTAGGTTTCGGCATCTCGGCCAATGTGCCGCGGATCCTGATCGAGGAAGGCCTGCATGGAACCGTCACATGGGTGATCGAGCAGGGCGCAGTCGGCGGCGTTCCGCTCTTGGACTTCGCTTTCGGCTGTGCGTCGAACGCCGACGCCTTCATGCCGTCGCCCTACCAGTTCACCTATTTCCAGGGCGGTGGCTTCGACGCCTCGCTTCTGTCGTTCCTCGAGATCGGCGCCGACGGATCGGTCAATGTCTCGAAACTGTCGTTCCGGCCGCATGTCACGGCGGGAGCGGGCGGCTTTGTCGATATCACTGCGCGGGCGAGAAAAATCGTCTTTTCCGGCATGTTCAATGCCGGCGCCAAGCTGGCCATCGCCGATGGCAAGCTTTCAATCGATAAGGAAGGCAAGCTGAAAAAGCTGGTCGCCGAAGTGGAACATGTCACCTTCTCGGGCCCGCGTGCGGTGGCCCAGGGACAGGACATCACCTATGTCACCGAGCGCTGCGTGATGCGGCTGACGGCGGACGGCGTGACGGTCACCGAAATCGCGCCGGGCATCGATCTTGAGCGCGACGTGCTCGACCAGGCGGATTTCCCGCTTCTGGTCTCCGAAAGCCTCAAGACCATGGATGCGGCGCTGTTTGCCGAGGCGCCGATCGGGCTCAACCTGCCGGCCAGGCCGCGCCGTACATTGCCGGGAGCGGTGCATGACTGACCCGCGGCTCACCATCAGCATCGAAGGCCCGGTCGCGATCCTGTCGATCAACCGGACCGACAAGGCCAATGCGCTCGACATCGAGATGCTGAAACTCTTGGCCTGCGCCTGCGACGAGATCGACGCCGATCCGGCGGTCCGCGTAGCCATCCTCACCGGCACCGGCAAGGCGTTCTCGGCCGGTGGCGACATCAAGGCCTGGGCCGGGATGACGCCGCAGGATTTCGGCCATTC
>CAXBIE010000049.1:0-37880 GCA_963975635.1 uncultured Hoeflea sp.
ATCGTCCGCATCGCTGAAGATGTGCTGGCACGGCTTGAAGGTGCCGAGGAAGCGCTGCTGTTCCCCTCGGGCATGGCAGCCATTGCGGCCCTGTTCCGCACCTTGCCAAACGGCGCCACCATTGTCGTGCAATCCGGCATCTACTGGGGCACCACAAAATGGCTCCGCGATTTCTCCGCCCGCCGCCAGATCACCCTGCACGAGGTGGATGCCTCCGATCCGGAGGCTCTGCAAGCTGCCTGCGCCACCCATACTCCGGGTATTGTCTTTATCGAAACGCCGTCCAACCCCTGGCTCAAGACCGTCGACATCGCCCATGCCGCCAAATGCGCGCACAGCGCCGGCGGGCTGCTCGCCGTTGATTCCACCGCCGCCACACCGGTGCTGCAGCGGCCGCTGGAGCACGGCGCCGACATCGTCATGCATTCGGCCACCAAGGCAATCAACGGCCATTCCGACGTGCTGGCCGGCGTGCTCGCCACATCCGCCCCGGCGGCGAGGATCTGGACCGACATCAAGGCCGACCGCCACGATGCCGGCGCGGTGATCGGACCGTTCGAAGCCTGGCTCTTGCTGCGCGGCATGCGCACCCTGCCGCTCCGGGTCGAACGCATGTGCCGCACGACGCAAACCATCGCGGACTATCTGAGCCGGCACCCGAAGGTGGCGGATGTCTACTATCCCGGCCTGGCCAGCCACCCCGGCCACGACATCGCCGTGCGGCAGATGCAGGGTGGCTTCGGCTGCCTGTTCTCGTTCCTGGTCAAGGGCGGCGCCAGGGAGGCGCTGGCCGTGGTTGGCAAGCTCAAACTGTTTCACCGCGCCACCTCGCTCGGCGGCGTCGAAAGTCTGGTCGAGCACCGCCACACCATCGAACCGCACACCGGCATTCCCGAAAGCCTGATCCGCGTCTCCGTCGGCATCGAGGATGTGAACGACCTGATCGCCGATCTCACCCAGGCCCTGGGCTGAGGCGAACGGGCCGGAGCCGCGGGGTCTAGGCCGCGCCATCCGGGGATGGCGCCGCTACAGGCGTGGCAGTGCCGCGGCCCGACCAGTCGAGCGAGGCGGTGGAGAACATCACCGCCGCCAGCACCACAAAGGCGAAGATAGCGCCTGCCAGCAAGGCGAAGTCCTGCATTTGCAGAAACAGATAGAGCAGGCCGAACACCGTAGCGAGCAAACCCGCAACCAGGGCGCCGAGCCACCGGCTGGCCAGCAGCCGCGCGCAATAGGTTGAGACCAGAGCCGTGGTTGCCAGCCCGGCCACGCCATAGGCCAGCATGAAGCCGATATGCTCGGCCAGCGCCAGCAGCAGCACGTAAAACAGCACCAGCGCCAGTCCCATCAAGGCATATTGCGCGCTGTGCACAGCCCGGCCCGACCGGCTTTCAAGCACGAACACCGTGATAAAGACCGACCCGATGAACAGCACCGCATATTTGATTGCCCGGTCCACCAGCGCGTATTGATCGACCGGCTGGTAGAATCGCACGCCCAGCCCCTGACCGGAGTTCAGCCCGAACCGTGTATCCCTGTCCGCATCGAAGGCCAGAGGCATCGACAGGGCCAGATGCGGCACCGTCCAGTCAGCCACAAATCCGTCTTCGGAAATCTGCGAATTGTCCGGCAGCGACGCCCCGCTGAAGCTGGGATGGGCCCAGTCCGAAGCAAGCTCGACACGCGTGGTGCGGGCGCCCGGCACGATGGCGAAGGCGGAGGAGCCTTTCAGGCCGAATTCCAGCCGGAAGCTGAAACCGGATGGCGTGCTGTCAAACAGCTTGCCGATGTGAATGCCTTTTTGCGCGATGTGGTTGGGCAACGCGGTTCCCGGCTCGATGATCCTGGACCGGCCATCGATCTCAACCTTTGCGCCGGCGCGAATGGCGCGGGGATCGGACACCGGCATGACCAGAACGGCCTCGCTCCAGCTCATATCGGCATCAACCAGATTGCCGATATCGCCGGGAGCCGGGCGTTTGAACCGGCCCGAAACCACAACCGTCGCATCATAAACCGGCACGGTGAAGATGCCGCGCTTGCGTTCCTCTGACCGGGATCCGACATTGTAGATGATCTCTTCGGGCAGAAAGATTGCGGTCTTTCGGACCTGCTGGATCACAACGCCGTTGGCGCTGTGCATCTCCTGCTGCGTCTCATAGGGCACGGAAATGAACACCCCGCCCAGCGTCTGCGCCCCGCCCCAGCTTTGCGCCACCTCGGCTTGCGCCCCGGCAGCACGATCCTGCCGCTCGGTGACCAGCATCCAGACCATGGAGGCGGGGATCAGAAGAAAGAATCCGATCAGCCCGATGACAAAGAATTTCGCACCCGGGCTGCGAAGCGCGCCCTGCAAGGCGGATGGCGGTTGCGTTGACATGATATTGCCCCTTGAAACAATTCGAGAGGCGCAGCTTTCACCGGAATCATGGCCGTCAGGCGGTGCGAAAAGGGAAACTTCGGGGCAGACTGAAGTTCATACCGGGGCGGCGGCGGGTAAAGTCCGGCCAGAAGGACAGCATCTCCGCCCCCGAACGAAAAAGGCCACCCTCGCGGATGGCCTTTTCGATTTCAGCAGGTTGATTCCATCGGGATCCGGACTACACCCGGCGCTCGACCATCATCTTCTTGATTTCGGCAACCCGCGCCGCCCGCAACCGCTGCAAGCGGTGAGGACGCGCCAGACGAAAAATCGATTGCCGGACTACACCCGGCGTTCGACCATCATCTTCTTGATCTCGGCAATCGCCTTGGCGGGATTGAGGCCCTTGGGGCAGGTTTGCGCGCAGTTCATGATGGTGTGGCAGCGGTAGAGCCGGAACGGATCCTCGAGATCATCGAGACGTTCGCCGGTGGCTTCGTCGCGGGAATCGATCAGCCAGCGATAGGCCTGCAGCAGCACGGCAGGGCCGAGATAACGGTCGCCGTTCCACCAGTAGCTCGGGCACGAGGTCGAGCAGCAGGCGCACAGGATGCACTCATAGAGTCCGTCCAGCTTGGCCCGGTCTTCATGGCTCTGCTTCCATTCCTTGGCCGGCGTCGGCGACACGGTCTTCAGCCAGGGCTCGATCGAGCGGTGCTGGGCGTAGAAATTGGTCAGGTCCGGCACCAGATCCTTGACCACCGGCAGATGCGGCAGCGGATAGACTTTCACCGCGCCGTCGATCTCGTCGAGACCCTTGGTGCAGGCCAGCGTGTTGGTGCCGTCGATGTTCATGGCGCAGGAGCCGCAGATGCCCTCGCGGCAGGAGCGGCGCAGCGTCAGCGTCGCGTCGATCTTGTTCTTGATCCACAACAGGCCGTCGAGCACCATCGGACCGCAATCGTCGGTGTCGATGTGAAACGTGTCGATGCGCGGATTCTCGGCATCATCCGGCGACCAGCGGTAAATCTTGAATTCGCGGGTGTTCCTGGCGCCTTCCGGCTTCGGCCAGGTCTTGCCCGGCTTCGGCTGCGAATTTTTCGGGAGTGTGAGTTCAACCATTGTCTCTGTTCCCTCTTAATACACGCGGGCTTTGGGGGCGATCTTGGCGATGTCGATGCCGTCGGCGATCAGCTCGGTGTGAACCGGGCGGTAGTCGAGCTTGACTGCACCCTTGTCGTTGACCCAGGCCAGCGTGTGCTTGCGCCAGTTGACGTCGTCGCGGCCGCCATAGGGCCCGTCGACATAATCCTCGCGGGCGTGGCTGCCGCGGCTTTCCTTGCGGGCTTCCGCGCCATAGACCGTGGCAATCGCGCAGGCCATCAGGTTTTCCAGCTCCAGCGTCTCCATCAGATCCGAATTCCAGATCAGTGACCGGTCGGTCACCTTCACATCGGGAAGTTCGGCCCAGATGGCGCTCATCCGCTTGCAGCCCGATTCCAGCGATTCCTGGGTGCGGAACACGGCGGCGTCTTCCTGCATGGCGCGCTGCATCTTTTCACGCAGATCCGCGGTCGGCTGCGAGCCGTCTGCGTGACGCAGCCGGTCGAAGCGGGTCATGATCTTCTCGAACGAGGCTTCATTGACCTGAGGGATCGCGGATGCCCGGTCGATCACTTCGCCGGCGCGGATCGCCGCCGCACGGCCAAACACCACCAGGTCGATCAGCGAGTTGGAGCCCAGACGGTTGGCGCCGTGCACCGAGGCACAGCCGGCTTCGCCGACGGCCATCAGGCCGGGCGTGACCCGGTCGGGTTCTTCCGTTGTCGGGTTCAGCACTTCGCCCCAGTAATTGGTGGGAATGCCGCCCATATTGTAATGCACCGTCGGCAGCACCGGGATCGGCTCGCGGGTCACATCGACACCGGCGAAGATCTTGGCACTTTCCGAAATACCCGGAAGCCGCTCGTTGAGCACCGCCGGATCAAGGTGATCGAGATGCAGATAGATGTGGTCCTTGGCCTTGCCGACGCCGCGGCCTTCGCGGATTTCCATGGTCATGCAGCGCGAGACAACGTCACGCGAGGCCAGATCCTTGGCCGATGGCGCGTAGCGCTCCATGAAGCGCTCGCCCTCGGAATTGACCAGATAGCCGCCTTCGCCGCGCGCGCCCTCGGTGATCAGGCAGCCTGCGCCGTAGATCCCGGTCGGGTGGAACTGCACGAACTCCATGTCCTGAAGCGGCAGCCCGGCCCGCGCGATCATGCCGTTGCCGTCGCCGGTGCAGGTATGCGCGCTCGTCGCCGAGAAATAGGCCCGGCCGTAACCGCCGGTGGCGAGAACCACCATCTTGGCGGAGAAGCGGTGAATGGTGCCGTCATCGAGGTTCCAGGCCACCACGCCGGTGCAGCGGCCGTCATCTTCCATCAGCAGATCGAGCGCGAAATACTCGATGAAGAATTCGGCATTGTTCTTCAGTGACTGGCCATAGAGCGTGTGCAGGATGGCATGGCCGGTGCGGTCGGCAGCCGCACAGGTGCGCTGCACCGGAGGGCCTTCGCCGTAATTCTGCATGTGGCCGCCGAACGGCCGCTGGTAGATGCGGCCATCCTCGGTGCGCGAGAACGGCACGCCGTAATGCTCGAGCTCATAGACCGCCTTCGGCGCTTCCATGGTCAGGTACTGCATGGCATCGACATCGCCGAGCCAGTCCGAACCCTTGACCGTGTCATACATGTGCCACTGCCAGCTGTCGGGCGTCATGTTGGTCAGCGAGGCGGCAATGCCGCCCTGGGCTGCAACGGTGTGCGACCGGGTCGGGAACACCTTGGAGATGCAGGCGGTGCGAAAACCCTGTTCGGCCATGCCCAGCGTGGCGCGAAGTCCTGCGCCACCGGCGCCGACGACAACCACGTCATAGGAGTGATCAACAATCGAATAGTCGCGTCCGCCAATGTTGACGCTCGACGTCATTACCATGGTCTGTCAGCCTCCGAAGCCGAGTTTGAGAACCGCGAACAGCGACACGGCGCCCACAGCGATTGCAAAGAAAGTATTGAGGATCAGCAGGCTCACCTTCATGCCCTCGGCATGAATATAGTCCTCGATGATCACTTGCATACCGAGCTTCATGTGAATGATGCCCGAAATCACCACCAGCCCCATCAGCACAGCGACCAGCGGATTGGACAGCGCGCCGGCCACCACCTCGTAGGGTTCGCCATTATAGGCGACGATGAACAGCACGAAGAAGATCAGCAGCGGCACATTGGCGAGCGCTGTCAGCCGCTGGCGCCAGAAATGATCGGTGCCTTCCTTGGCCGAGCCGAGCCCGCGGACCCGGGAGAGCGGCGTACGCATGTTTTTGGGTTCCATGTCTCTCTCCTAGAAACGGGTTGCGTAGCCGGCGATCCAGATCAGGACCGTCAGGATGATGGAGCCGGCAAGCGTCGCCCAGGCCATCTTGGTCGAGGTCTGCGGATCAAATCCGCGCCCTGTATCCCAGATGAAATGGCGGATGCCGCCAAGCATGTGATGCACCAGCGCCCAAGTGTAGCCCAGCAGTACCAGCCGTCCCAGGATAGAGCCGAAAATGCCGTTGACCCAGTCGAAATAGGCTTCGCCCGAAGCGGCGGCCACCAGCCACCAGGCCACCAGCAGCGTACCGGCGTAAAGCGCCATGCCGGTAAACCGGTGCACGATCGACATCACCATTGTCGGAATTTGTTTGTAGATGCTCAGGTGCGGCGACAATGGCCGGTTCTGCGTCACATTGGTCATAGGGACCTTGTCCTTTGTTCCCTCAAGGAGCGCCGTTTGCAAATCCGCGAAGCACTCCGCGGCGGCTGTGGGGAGGTTTTAGTGCGTTATGTGCACCGCGTCAAAGCCCGGATTGCCGCCGACGGCGCATCTTTCGTCCAAAGAGCAAACCGGCTGTCGCCCTGCATAGCGCTTCAAACGATTCAAATTGCTTAACAACGATCAGATCAGGACCATCGAGCCGTCAAACCGGACCCGCAAGGCCTTTTGCTTTGCCCCGAAACAATCAGTTCGAATGGTCGAATCGCATTTCCCAGCTGGAAAAATCCGCCTTGGTGGCGAGTTTTTCGTACAGCTTGCGGCCTTCCTCAGGCTGCCGCGGGGCATTGAGGATGATTCGCGACCAGCCATGCGCGTCGCTTTCTTCCGCCAGCATGTCGATCATCGCCTGGGCAATGCCCATCTTGCGGTGCAGATGGCTGACATAAAGATGGTCCACCTGGCCCAGCCGCATACCGGTCACCGGATCCGGCAGATCATAGAAAATCACGAAGCCGACCAGCTCGCCATCCAGCCGCGCCCCGAAAATCTGGGCGGCACGGTCCTGCAGCAGCGTCTCAGCGTAGTAATCATCCGGCCTGCGCGGCGCACCGCGTTTGAGCGACTGAACATAGGCGGCCAGCAGCGGCGAGAAATGATGCGCATCTTTCAGGCGCAGCAGCGAAATGTCGATGTTCTTGGGCGTATCCATGGGCGGCATGTTTGGTTCAAACCCGCATCACGGTCAAGCCTGTCAAAAGTCGCAGGAACATCGGGGGGCCACCGCCAGCCCGGTCCGCACATTTTAACGTTAACCGGCGATTGCCCGCGCCTCCGCGTGACAGCCATTTCAGCCTCGTGCACAATGTGGTCCAGATTGTCTGCGACGGTTGTTTGCGGCCGCAGCTGGATAAACACGCCAGCCCCGCAAGCCAGCCTGCTGAGAAGGATACTGCAATGACCGCCAAGCTTTTTTCGTACACCCGGCTCCGCAAGCCGGTTCAGGCAGCTATTGCCCTCGTGCTTGCGCTTGGAATTGGCAGCACGGCACTTGCCACCGAGCTGAAATCGCCGGCATCCAAATCGAAGCTCTTGCGCGACAAGGATGTCACGATCATCATCATCGACAAGGATGACGATCGCTCAAGCTCGCAGGGCGGGGCATCGGGCCAGCCGCTATCATCGGCGCCGCGTCAGCCGGCGACGAAGATCAAGCGTGACGACGACGTGACCATCCGCATCAAACGCAACAGCTCCAATGGCGGCACCATCGTCCGGTCCGGTTCGAAAGTCATCATCGTCGACAAGAACACGAGCGGCTGCAACGGCGACGGCGTCTGCATCATCCGGCCTTGAGAAGCCGGCGCACAAAGCCCGCCCGGATTGGCGGCTCTACCACCGCAATCCGCTGATTGATGCCCATCCCTGCAGCCCGCGCCAATCGATCTGGCACCACGGTTTCCTGGTCCGGCCATCAGCAGCCTGATGACAAGTGTCAGGAAAAACAACCACATCATCAGCGGCTGCGGGAATTGATCCGATGACCTGGTAACTCAGGCCGGCGTTGGAACGCACATTCAGCTTACTCTCGGAAATCGCGCGGGGGACCGATGCGATGACATAACGCCTGGCGGTTGACGCCCCGGCTTGCAAAGACGCAGGCCTGTTCTGAACGACCGGCCGGTCTGCAGATAAGGCGGGGGCCGCAGGCGATCCAAGCCGGGCCAGGATTGCAGCGATTGCCGTGCCACTGTTGAACGACGAGTTGGCATCACCGGTCAGCCCGCCGGAATGGTGCAAGGCCACCACCTTGTGGTCATTGTTGAAAATAAGCGAACCGGAGCTTCCGCCGAGAGTATCGCAACGGTGGCGGAACTCGGTTCCCCGATAATGGTTTCCGGCATAGGCCTTGCACCGGAAACGGGTCAGCCGGAGCGGCAATCCTGCAGGGTGGTGATAGATGACAAGCGAGGCATTGGGCTGGACTTTGACAGGGTTCAACTCAACAAATCCGTATTTCTTTCCCGGCTCTCCGCGAACGGCAAGGACTGCAAAATCGAGGTCCGGATCCGCATGGACCGGATCGATGTCAACCTCATAGGAATCAACCGGCTCCTGGTCCTCGCGCAGATATCCCATGTGGATGACAGCCTTGAGAACAGTACCGTCATGGCCCGGTATGCAATGATAGTTGGTGATCAGGTGGCTAGGATCGATCAGGCTTGCCGTACAGGTCCCGACACCCTCCGACCCATCGGAATTTTCAATCAGCATCGACAATCTGCCGACAGGTCTGGAGCGGGCGCGGAACGCATCGGTCTCGTTGAACTCGGCCAGCGGCTCGAAAACACCGTTCTGCTGCGACCGGATATAATCATCATTGCCGCCCAGCGATTGGTTGTAGCTCAGACGTGCTTTGCCAAACTGGCTGGCGGGAAACTGGTCTTCCGCAGAAGCGGCGGCAAGCCCCGAGAGCGCGATACAAACTGTGAGCGCTGCTGAAACCGCCGATATCCGGTTGAGAATGCCCATGCTCAAACCCCTCCTCGCCTTTTCGTTCAAGCGAGCCAGATTCAGGTCCGGTTGTAAACCCTGCCTGACGCGCGACAAGAGGCGGGGCCTTGTTGAGGCCGGACCGCCATTGGCTGGCCAGCCCGCGCCGCTTCTGTCCCGCACTGGCACGGAATCAGGCAAAGTCAGCTTCCACCTCAACCAGTTCGTAACCATGCAAGAGGGTTCAGCGTGACCTCCGGCCCGATTGGGCAGACACTGGTCTTTCAAGTCCAAGGAGGTAGTATCATGCGATCGACAGCCTGGAATACTCCAATTACCATCGATGACCCCGAGACAGGGCTTCACCGGACGGTCAAGACCGCCCGTCAGGCGCAAAAGGCGCTTCACAAGAACTGGCCCGACACCCACGGCAGCCGTTACCACGATGCCGAGCAGGCCTGTGAAGAGGTGATCCACGGCCAAGCGCTTCCCCGCAAGGCCCGTCACGCCTTCATCGCCGCGGCCATCGAGGCGCATCTGCACCTGAGCTGAGCGGACCGCTGTCACCGATACAGGGCCGGCAGCGCGAGCCCGGCGAAACGCCGGAGGCCCGGGACCGGTGCCCTGTTTGGCAGGCGCAAGTGCCTGGCCGAGACAGCGCCCGGCTTCCGGATGAGCATGAGCATGTAGCGCCCTAGGCCGCGAATGTCGCTCCGGTCTTTTCCGTCCGCCCGGTGGCCCGGTTTCCCGACTCGTGAAACACGGCAGTGCCCAGTTTCTGGCGTTTTGCCTCGTACATCGCCTTGTCCGCCCGCGCCAGCAGCGTTTCCCAGGCAAGACCCGGCTCGCCCAGGGCCACTCCGAGCGAGGCGGTGACGACCTGTTCGTGGGCTGCAAATTGGATCGGCCCGATGTGGTTGATCAAAATCCTGTCCGAGACGGCGCGCGCGGCAGCGCCCGGGGCCTGATCAAACACCATGCAGATGAATTCATCTCCGCCCAGGCGAACGACGAGATCGTGCGGACGCACCGCATTCCGCAGCCGTTCTGCCGTGACCCGCAGCGCATGGTCGCCGTCCTCGTGCCCATAGGCGTCATTGAGCTGTTTGAACCCGTTCAGATCGAGATAAATGACCGCAACGTGCCCCGCATCGACCCGTGCCCTTACCTTCGGTGCCCTGAGCGCTTCATCAAGCCCCGACCGGTTGAGAAGCCCTGTCAGCTGGTCGGTGGACGCCACCACCATGGCGCGTTCGAGCGCTTTGCTCTGCTGATGGAAATAACGCGCGGCGAACAGGCAAATTCCGAAAATGCCGAAACAGACCAGCAGCAGGCCCGGCATGATCTCCATGCGCAGGGCGGTTCCGACCTGCTTATGCGTCCAGACAAGCTGGGCGACCGGCGCGCCATAAGGGCCCACCAGCTCGATCCCGGGGTCTGCCGGAGGATGGCCTACAGGCGTGATCGCATAGCCGGTTCCGTGGGTTAACCGGGAAATTGCCTGCAAGGCATCCTCGTTGAACAGCTTGACGCCCAGCATCACGGGAAGCGGCGCGCTTCCGGAGTTTACAAGATAGTCGGGCGTGATTCTTGTCGCGGCGATTGCGCCATAGGTCCCGTTGACCTGGCCGATCCCGGAGACCGTGACAAGATCGGCGGGAGCGGTTTCCTTCAGTCTTGCCAGGAACGGCCGGATGCTTTGCAAGTCGAATTCCCCGGGCGAACCGAGGGCGCCGGTGCTGTCATAGACATGCGCCACCTTGCCGTTGCCGTCGAGAATGATGATCTGGTCAAACAGATCGCTCTCCATCGCACCCGACCCCAGATTGTCGTAAAGCCCATCGCTGTCATTGGCGAGGACCAGTTCATAGGCAAGATTCCAATGCGCATAGTCGGCGGTGGACACTTTCACGCGTTCGACCTTTTCAGTCACCATCAATTCGACAATGTTTTCGACACCTTGCCGCTCCAGCTGATCGAGACGGGCCGTCAGCCAGAACACGCTGCCGAGGATCATTCCCACGGCAATCATGCCCAGCAGAAACAGGTATCCGAAGATAAACCTGGGTTTGGTCCCGACCATGATGCGCCTTTCCTTCAGTCTTCAATGCCTCGCATGAAGCACGACTTTACTTAAGGAAAACGGAATATAAGACACCGGATCGGAATTGATCTGCGCTTGTCATGGGCTGATTTGCAACAAGGTTGACAATGTCTGAACGGCAGCAGCGCATCCGGCGTGCCGGCTTGAAAACTCAAGCGCCCGGCCTGACCTGCAGGCTGGGGCTGTCAGGCTGCCAGATGTCCTGGCCCCGCCCTGCCCCTTGAACAAGGGAGGGCGGGGAGCAGTGCAGATGATCGCTGCGGACTATTTCCAGTCGCGGATATCGACGAAGTGGCCGGCAACCGCAGCCGCAGCCGCCATTGCCGGCGAGACCAGATGGGTACGGCCCTTGAAGCCCTGACGGCCTTCGAAATTGCGGTTCGAGGTCGAGGCGCAACGCTCGCCTGGCTTCAGCCGGTCGTCGTTCATCGCCAGGCACATCGAGCAGCCAGGCTCGCGCCAGTCAAAACCCGCATCCTTGAAGATCTTGTCGAGGCCTTCGGCTTCCGCCTGCTCCTTGACCAGGCCCGAGCCCGGAACGATCATCGCGTCGACCGTAGGGCTGACGGTCTTGCCCTCAACCACTGCGGCTGCGGCGCGCAGATCCTCGATGCGGCCATTGGTGCACGAACCGATGAACACCCGGTCGATGGCAATGTCGGTGATCTTGGTGCCGGGCTTAAGGCCCATGTAATCCAGCGCCCGCCATTTCGACGTCCGCTTGGATTCATCCTTGATGTCGTCGGGGTTCGGCACCACGCCGGTCACCGCGATCACGTCTTCGGGCGACGAGCCCCAGGAGACGATCGGCGGCAGTGACGCGGCGTCGAGCCGGACGATCTTGTCGTAATGCGCACCCTCGTCGGACGGCAGCGACTTCCAGTACTCGACAGCCATGTCCCAGGCCTTGCCCTTGGGCGCCCGTGGGCGGTCCTTGAAATAGGCATAGGTCTTCTCGTCCGGTGCAATCAGGCCGGCGCGGGCACCGCCCTCGATGGTCATGTTGCAGACCGTCATGCGGCCTTCCATCGACAAAGCGCGGATGGCTTCGCCGGCAAATTCGATCACATAGCCGGTGCCGCCGGCGGTGCCGATCTCCCCGATGATGGCAAGGATGATGTCCTTGGCGGTGACGCCTTCGGGCAGCTCGCCATTGACCTCGACCAGCATGTTCTTGGCTTTTTTCTGGATCAGCGTCTGGGTGGCGAGCACATGCTCGACCTCCGAGGTGCCGATGCCGTGCGCCAGCGCGCCGAAAGCGCCGTGTGTCGAGGTGTGGCTGTCGCCGCAAACGATCGTGGTACCGGGCAGCGTGAAGCCCTGCTCCGGGCCGACGATATGGACGATGCCCTGGCGCTTGTCGTTCTCGTTGAGATATTCAACGCCGAATTCGGCCGAGTTGTTGGCCAGCGCCTCGACCTGAATGCGGCTTTCCTCGTTCTTGATGCCGAGCGCCCGGTCCGGTGAGGTCGGCACATTGTGGTCGACCACGGCCAGGGTCTTTTCAGGCGCCCGCACCCTGCGGTGCATGGTGCGCAGACCTTCGAACGCCTGCGGGCTGGTGACTTCGTGCACCAGATGCCGGTCGATATAGAGCAGGCAGGTGCCGTCATCCTGCTGATCGACCAGATGGTCGTCCCAGATCTTGTCGTAGAGTGTGCGAGGTGCGGTCATGATGGTGGTCCGTATGCAATGAAAATGAATGTGGTTCAGATAGAAGCCGGCATGGCGTCCGGTGAGGCGCAGGCCTCAGACGCCGTAGCTGTTTAGCGCACCGGATATGCGCGCAAAGAACCGTGCCGGCAGGCGTTTGTGATCCTGCAGCACAAATATTTGAGGCGCGAGACATCTGAATTTCGATCCCATGGCCGGGCTCATACCAATTTTAGCAGGTTCGGGCAATTGTTTTGCGCGATACCGGCACGCGCCCGGCGCTCACCAGAGCGGATAGCCGGGCTTGAGCAGGCGCCGGTAGTGGTCACCACGCGGGTCGGGCCGCGCACGGCCATCAAACCCGGCGTCACGCTTGAGCCGTTCATCCAGCTCGTCAGCAGGCGTGGTCTGGCCGGGGCGGACCAGGCCCGTCCGGCTGCACCATAGGCTGATCCTGTCGCAAAGCCGCGCAAACCGGCTTTGCGACATGCGGGTATGCGCGCTCATCGCTCTTTCCTTTTGATATGTGTTGAGGGTAGATTGCAGCCCGAAAGGCTGAAATTCCAACGGAATTCCTGTCTGGCGCTATAAAGAGAACTTATGCATGAAACTGTCGAGGAAAGTTCCGCTCAACGCGCTGCGGGTGTTTGAAGCCGTCGCCCGGCATCGCGGTTTTTCCCGTGCGGCGGAAGAACTGGGCATGACCCAGACCGCTGTCAGCTATCAGATCAAGCTGCTGGAGGAGCATGTCGGGGAGCAGCTGTTTCTTCGCCAGCCGCGCCAGATCGTCAACACCGAGACCGCGGAACGCATGCTGCCCCCGGTCGCCAAGGCCTTCGAGCTTTTGAACGAGGCGGTGGCCTCGGCCCGCCAGGTCTCCAACCAGACTCTGGAAATCCATTCCTCGCCAACCTTCGCCTCGCACTGGCTGGCGCGCAATCTTGGCGGCTTCCAGCTTGCCCATCCCCACATTGCCGTGCGGCTTCTGCGCGTCAGCAAGATCACCGACTTCAACCGCGATCCGGCCGATATCAGCGTCAGATGGGGCGTCGGCCCCTGGCCCGATCACGACTGTCATTTGGTTGGCCGGTTCACCTATGCGCCGATGCTGAGCCCGGCACTGGCCGAAAGCATCGGCGGCATCGAAAAGCCCGCTGATCTGCTGAAGCTGCCGATCATCGGCGCCCAGCAGGATTCCTGGCTCAAATGGTTTGCCGCCATGGGTGAAACAGCACCTGACCTGTCGGGCCACACCCGGCACAATTATGTCGAGCAGGACCTGTGCGGCAATGCCGCGCTGGCCGGCCAGGGTGTCGCCATCCTCAACCATGTCTTTTACGCCGAAGATCTGGCCAGCGGCCGGTTGATTGCCCCCTTCAACCAGCGGTGCAGCGACGATATCGGCATCTGGCTGGTGCATCCGCAAAACCGCCGCAACATCCCGAAAATCAAGGCTTTCCGCGAATGGACCCTGGGCGCGGTGTCAGCCGACATGCACCGAACCGAGCCCGCAGCCCCTCCGGCAAGCGGCAGTTGAGGCCCGGGGCCTGACAGCTCAGCCCAGAACCTCGAACACATGGGCGCTCACCAGCACATCCGGCTCGTCGAGCGCAAAGGCGCGGAAAGGCGGGCTCTGCTCCAGCCGCCGCCAGAGGCCGCATTCGGCGAGATCCGCGATTGTCGCAGAGAATCCGCCACTGTGGAAAATCGTGTCACGCACCGTGAAGATCGCCGTCCCGCCCGGCCGGGTGATCCGGCACAATTCCCCCAGGCTTGAGGCCGGCGCATGGCCTTCGGTGAACACGCCTGTCGACAGGAACGCCGCGAAATAATTGTCGTCCCACGGCAGCCCCTCGCCCAGAGTGGCGCGCTTGAGGACGGTGTAAGCGCCGCGCGACCCGGCCAGCCGCAGCATTTCCTCAGAGAAATCCAGCCCTTCGATATGCTCGTAGCCCAGCGCCTTGAGATAGGGGCCGGACAGGCCGCTGCCGCAGCCCGCGTCGAGCAGCGGGCCGGCATCCGGCTTGACGTAGCGCGCAACCCAGGCCAGCACCTGGAACGGCAGACAGTAACCGGCCGCCAGCGTGTCGCGGTCATAGCCCGCGGCCCATCCGGCATAGGCCGCGTTCAGCTCTTCCGGCGTGTCTGCGGCATAGACCTTCTCGAGCTCTTCATTGCTGCGTTTCGCCATTGCCTGTTCCCCTCTTCACCCGTCTGCGGTCAATGCCGCGACACTGGCAAAATTGACCGGCTGTTGTCGAGTTGCATCTGCAAACAATGCCGCCGGATTCGTGGACTCCGCACCATCCCGATCCGGGCCTGCCGCAGCTCATTCGGAACCACTGCCTAGGCAGCAGTGCCTGCCAATCAGTCCCTGAAGCCGCCGCGCGACCGGAACAGCGGCTTGGCATTGCCGTCATCGCTTTCGACCATGAAGATCTGCGCGCCGGCGCGGCGAAGCCGGCCCGAACCGTCGAAGGCAAGGGCAAAGACCAGCAGCGCGAAGACGATCAGATTGACCACCGTGGCCAGCGCAACAACCAGATCGGGCCGCGCGCCTTGAGGCGGAAATCCGGCAAAGACCTTCCCCCCGGCGAGCGAAAGCGGGAAATGCAGGAGATCGCGAAGGCTGTGCACCGCCGCAACGGGAATGCCCAGATGCGGCACCAGCGACAGCACCAGGTCGGAACAGACCCAGACACAACTGAGCGCGTAGATCAGCCCGATCGGGATGCTGCCGTAAAGCCGGGCCCGGGCAATCGATCCGGGGAAGCCGGGCATGTATTCGACCTCGCAACACAACAGCAGGCCGAGCGCCAGCAGCGGGGCCAGGTCGAACAGGCTCCAGCGCGGAAAGAACAGCAAGGCAGAGCCGAGATCCGCACCCCAGAGATTGCCGAGCATGAACAGCGGCGGCAGGTTCGGCAACAGCAGCGCCAGCGGCATCAGCGCCCAGATCCGCGATCCGATCGCCATCCCCCGCCGGTAAAACGCCAGCGCCCCGGTAAAGCCCGCCGCAAGCAGCAGCCCGGGTTGCAGCCACAGGCCCAGCACCGGCGCCATCGGTCCGCAAAACCCTCCGGAGATGCAGCCCTGCCCGGCAATCACCGGAACCGTCAGCCACAGCGTCAGGCTGAAGAACACCGTGCCCAGCGCAAGCAGTCCGGCAAATGCAAGAAGCCACAGGGAAAATGGTCTGGCCGTCAGCTTGGAAAGCACATGTCATCCTTGGGTTGAATACAACCCGCAGGTGCACCTTCAAAGCTTAACAAGATCTTAACCAGGTTCTTAGAGTTTTATCAGTATCGATGTTTTCCAAGGCTTTGGGCTAATTCCCCCGGGGATCTGAGGGGTTTGGCGAGGGGGACAATCCGTCCGCCCATCCGTTCCGGCTCAGCCATTCGCGCCGCGTTCCTCATCGGCACGCCGCAAGCGTTTTTCCAGGGCTCTGAGCGCCAGCGACAGGCCGACGGTCAGCAGCAGATAGACGTAGGCGACGATCGAATAGGTCTCGAAGAAGCGGAACGAGCCCGAGGCGTAGACCTTGCCCATCTGGGTCAGGTCGGCGACGCCCAGCACCGAAACCAGCGAGGAATCCTTGATCATGGCGATGAAATCATTGCCCAGCGGTGGCAGGATGGTGCGGATCGCCTGCGGCAGCACGATGAAGCGGAAGCGCTGCAGCGGAGACAGGCCGAGCGCCTTGGCGGCCTCGATCTGCCCTTCGTCGACCGACAGGATGCCGGCGCGGAACACCTCCGAGATGAAGGCCGAATAGCCGATGGTCAGCGCGATGATCGCCCGCCACAACAGCGAGACATCGCGCACTTTCATCTCGTCGACGACACCCACCTCGATCAGCGGGCTCATCAGCCCGTTCCAGGCCGCGACAAACCCCGGCGCGCCGACAAAGGCGATGTAGAACAACAGCACGAGAATCGGAATGCCGCGGATGATCTCGACATAGAAGCGGGCGATCTGCCTCAGCGCCAGCGATTTCGACAGCCCCATCACCGCCAGCAGCAACCCGAATGCGGTGGCCAGCGCAAAGCCGACCAGCGTGACGAAGATGGTGATCCAGACACCCTTCGAGACAATCGAGAAAATCTGGCTGTAGAGATCGTTGAGGACGATCTGCACCGCGAGAAACAGCGCGATGCCTCCCGCCGCCAGCAGCCACCAGGGAAAGTCGGCTTTGCCGGGACTGTCGGGTACCGTCGTCAAAGACCGACAGTCCCGGACACAGGGAGAGAGGGCGCGGGACGCTCGAAGACCAGCTCCCTGATGTCGCCCTGCCCTTGATCTTCATCGCGGTACGCCTGAAACTGGAAGCCGAAGCGTTCGTAAAGCGCCCGCGCTGCATCAAGACCTTCAAATGTCGTGAGCCAGACCGGACCGGCGGTGACAGTGTCGGCATGAGAGATGGCGCGCGCCATCAACTGCTTGCCAAGTCCGGTTCCGCGTGCCCCCTCTGCGACCCCGAACCAGCGCAAACGCGCGCCCTCAAGCCCGCCACCCGACACATCAATGGAGATCGAGCCCAACAGCTTTTCGTCGCGCCAGGCGGTCAGGAACAGATCCCGCCCAGTATCGAAACGGTAGAGGAATTCGGCCAGATCCAGGGCGAATTTGGTCTCGAACTTTCGTCCGAGCCCCCACTGCCGCCCATAATAATCCATGTGCAGGCCGAGCACGCCCGCAAGCGCGCCGGACCTGTAGCCTTCAAAAATCACCGGCATGATGGTTCAACCGCCCAGCTTGTAATCGAGAAACCATTTTGTGTTGAGCGCATCGATGGTGCCGTCGGCCTTCATCGCCGCGATCGCCGCATTGACCGGCGCCACCAGCTCCGAACCCTTGGGAAAGATAAAGCCGAAATCATCGGACCCGAGCGGACCGCCGACCAGTTTGAGCCCGCCATCCGAGGCCTCGACATAGCCCTTGCCGGCGACCCCGTCGGTGAGCACCATGTCGACATCACCGGTCTTCAGCGCCTGCACGGTGGCGCCGAATGTTTCCATCAGCTTGATGCGCGGATTGGCTTCGTCGCCATCGAGCACGTCATAGACCGCCACATAGAATGGCGTGGTGCCGGGCTGCGCCCCGACCAGTCCATCCTCGAACGCCGCAAAGGAGGGGGCATCGTCAAACCGGTCCTCGTCGCCGCGCACCAGCATGAACATTTCCGAGCGCAGATAGGGGTCGGAAAAATCCACTTTTTCCTTGCGCTCTTCCTTGATCGAGATTCCGGTCATGCCGATCTCGTACTGGCCATCGGACACCGCCTGGATCATCGCATCCCAGGAGGTGTTCTGGTACTCGACAGTGAAATTCAGCCGCTTGGCGATCTCGTTCATCGCATCATATTCCCAGCCGATCTGCTCTCCGGTCTTGGGATCAATGAACTGCAACGGCGGATAGGCATTTTCGGTGACGACAACGACGGTCTCACCGCCCAGATCCGGCAGGCCTTCTGCCTGCGCGGCGGCAAGGCCCAGGCCGATGAAGGCTGCGGCGGCGGCCACGGTAAATTTCGCGAATGACATGACACTCTCCCTGATGAGGTCTCGGGATTGAAACGAGGCGTGCCCTGCGACGACGCGGTCCGGCACTTGCTTTGCACTTTGCAATGCGGCCCGGTGCGCCGCAAGGGGGAAGCATGCGGGAACAGCTCCGCGCGCCTGGGACGCCGGAGTTTGGCAAATGAAAGTCCGGAGGGCCGCACGCGGGCTTTGCCTCTGGAAAGATAGTAAATGGGGTGGCGCAGCGCGCGCACGGCCCGAATTTCGCCGGATGATGTCCGCATCCGACAGGCGGTGCCTTGCAGCACACGGAGCCGGCTTATCCACCCGCCCCTCTTCAGGGCTCTCCGCCCGGATTGCTCCGGCCGCGATCCGGACAGACCGCGGATGTGGGTTTCGAAATTCCGGCACGGACCCTGACGCGCATCACGCGTCATGTCCGCCACAGGCCCGCACCGGTCTTGCAGTCCGCACACAACCTTTCGGCTGGCGCGAAATCAATCCCGGCCCGGTGGCTGGCTTTGCACGCGTCTCGAAAGAGACCCGCCCGCCAGCGGAACCCCGATGGCCACCGCCTCCTTGCGCGACCTGCCGCACGTTACGCCAGATCCCGAAAGGCCTTCCTCCCGCTTGGTCGAAACGTTCGCGAACCATCCGGCAGCGGGAGTGCAAAAATGATGACATGAGGTTTGGAGGGTGTGGACGAAAATGGGGGGGATTTTGCGCTAGGGGATTGAGATTGCTGGAACCGGGGTCGGCAATTGTCCACGCCATTGACGGCTTTCGGGGGATGGGGAACGGGGCACCTCCCTTCTCCCCGCTGGGAGAAGGTGCCGGCGAAGCCGGCGGATGAGGGGGCATGCCGCGATGGGAGCATCCCCTCATCCGTCTCCGGGCGTTCACGGACCGCCCGGATCCACCTTCTCCCCTCGGAGGGGAGAAGGGAGGACCGCCCCGTCACCCCTTCACTCCGCCACCAGCAACCCGGCAGAGCCTTTTTCGTATTGCGGCAAGCCATCGGTGATCTCATAGAAATCGCCCTTATCGGCGCAGAAGATGTGTTTGGTGATCGTCAGACCCGGCGGCGGGCCGGGGATTCATCCGCGTACTACAGAACTGGGAGAAATCGCGGAATGGATCCTATGGTTGGAGCCATCGGATGACGACAGCGGGGTCGGGGATGGCGCTGCATACCCTCTCTCCCCCTCGGTGGGGGAGAAAGCAAAATCATGACCTTAGCCTTAGCTAAGTCATAGATTTTGCAAGAGAGGGGGCGGGTGTCAGTGCCCGGAATTCCCCCTCACCTGAAAAATCCATGACCTGGCTGAAGCTAAGACCGTGAATAGCTTTCGCGCGGCGTCGCGCTCAGGCCTTCGTGCGCTGAAATCAACTTCGTTGATTTCTTCCCATGGCAATCGCTTCCAAGCCTCCCCCGCAAGGGTAGAGGGAGGATGCTGCAAATTCAATTCGCCTCAGTCCCGCTTGATGCTCATCAGCACGTCCCAGAGGTCGGCGCCGGTTTCGAACACCGTGGCGTTGGCCTTGAAGCCGGTTTCCGCCGACATCACGTCGAGCATCTCGTTGGCGAGGCTGATTTCCGCGTCGGTCCGGGTGGCGGCGCCCGGGCCGGAGCCGGCGATGTTGGCGGCGGCTTCCGTCAGGCGGTTCTGCTGGGTCTGCATGCCCGAGAGTGCGGTGGTCATGATGGAAGAAATCGTCATCGGTCCTGCCCTGGGCACGCCGCATCAATCCGGTTCCGGGTGACGCGCTTCAGCCGCTTGTTCGAGCATACCGGTGCCGCAAAACCGCTGCACGGTTTTGCGCGACATGCACGCGTGTGAAAGCACAGTGTCGCGCATCCGTCTTAGCAGATCCTTAAGCCGGTCGCGCGGTTTTGAACGGTTTGCAAAAGACTGGGCTGGCAAGGACGATGCCCTCGGGCGCAGGCCGGGTTGCACGCAACAAAAAAGCGCCGGTTGCCCGGCGCTTTTTCATCTGACCCCGAAGGATCATCAATTCGTGGTGGAACGGCTTATTCGCTCTTGGCTTCTTCAGCCGGTGCAGCGGCTTCTGCTGCGGCTGCCTCGTCAGCGGCTGCCTTTGCGGCTGCGGCTTCAGCGGCTTCTGCTGCTGCCTTTTCGGCGGCCAGAGCCTGTGCTGCTGCAATCTTCTCGGCCTCGACGCGTGCCTTCTCTTCGGCCACAGCCTGGCGCTCGGCATCGTTGAGCTTGCGGGCGCGGGTGCCGGTGTCCTCGACGATACGGGCCGACTTACCGCGACGGTCGCGCATGTAATAGAGCTTGGCGCGGCGCACCTTGCCGCGGCGGACGACTTCAACCGCTTCAACGATCGGCGCATACATCGGGAACACGCGTTCCACGCCTTCGCCGTAGGAAATCTTGCGAACAGTGAAGTTCTCGTTGAGACCGGCGCCGGAGCGCGCAATGCAAACGCCTTCGAAAGCCTGCAGACGGGTCCGCTTGCCTTCCGTCACACGCACCTGGACACGCAGGGTGTCACCGGCGGAAAATTCAGGAAACTTCCGGACAGCTTCGATCTTGGCAGCCTGTTCGGCCTCCAGCTGGGCAATAATGTTCATGGTCCTTGACCTTTCGTTTTTCTCAAACGGTCAGAGCGCTCTCATCTGGCCACTTTGACATGTCCCGCTTTCGGGATCATTCTCGGGGCTGTGCCGGTGACGGCAGGAGCGGGTTCACCATTCATTGTTTGGCAGGCGCCGCTGTTGACGCGGCTGTCGGACTTTGCCGATCGCGGGCCAGATACACCATCCCCACTGTTTTGTCACGCCTGCCGGGCCAATTTTGTTGCAGCTCTTGTGATGACGGGCAGGCGATGCTCTAAAACCGGTCCGATTGTCTCTTTGTGCCGGCGCATCATGTCCCTTTTCGATATCGTTCTTCTGTTCAGTGCCGGCTTTCTGTCGAGTGCTGTCAACGCCATCGCCGGTGGCGGCACATTCCTCACCTTCGGCGCCATGACGCTGGTCGGTGTTCCGCCGATCATGGCCAACGCCACCTCCTCGGTCACCCAGTTTCCCGGCTACGTCACCTCGGCGCTGGCCTACCGCAAGGAAATCCGCGAAGCCGGCCGCGAAGCCTGGGTGCTGGCCGGCCTGTCGCTGGCGGGCAGCCTCGCCGGGGCGCTGATCCTGGTGTCGATGTCCAACCCCTCGTTCCGGCAGCTGGTGCCCTGGCTGCTGCTGGCGGCCACCATGATCTTCGCCGCGGGCCCCTATCTGCGTCCCAAGCACCTGCACGCCGAACAACCGGTCTCCCGGCTGGGGATGGCGGGGCAGTTCATCACCTCGATCTATGGCGGATTCTTCGGCGCAGGCATGGGCATCATGATGCTGGCCGTGCTCGGGATTACCAAGGGCGGCGACTACCACAAGCTCAACGCGCTGAAGAATTTCATCGCTGTGGTGATCGCCTCGATCGCGGTCGTGGTGTTTTCGACCGGCGGCGTCGTCGCCTGGCTGCCGGCGCTGATCATGATTCCGGGCGGGGCACTGGGCGGCTATGCCGGGGTCTGGCTGGCGCGCCGCGTGCCACAGGCGGTCATCCGCGCCATCGTTGTCGGCGTCGGCCTGGTGCTGACATGGTATTATTTCACCAGCTAGAGCCGATCATCTTTAGCTGGAAGCGATTTGATGGACAGGATTTTTGGTGTAAGCGAGGAAAAACCGCAAGCGCGATGCAGCGCATCGTGCGAGGATTTTGACGAAGCTGGCGCGGAAAAGACGTCCAAGCCTGGCAAAATGGTGTGCTCATCCAATAACCATCCATTGTAATCGTCTGAACTTAGTCTTTCGCGCTCTGGACATCGTCGCGTGAGGCTAACGGCGCTCGCGCCGCGTCGCCGCACGCTTCTAGCCAGATCACGAAATTCCGGCGTTCAAACGATTCCATCTAAAGATGATCGGCTCTAGGTCTCGTCATCGGGCAGCAGATCGGGCCGCCGCGCCCGCGTCAGCCTGAGCGATTCCGCCTCGCGCCACGCGTCCACCGCCTTGTGATTGCCCGACGTCAGCACAGCAGGAATTTCGCGTTCTTCGAAAACCTGCGGCCGGGTGTACTGCGGATGCTCCAGCATACCGGTCTCGAAGCTTTCATGGGTGCCGGACGCCGCATTGCCCATGACGCCGGGCAGCACCCGGATCACCGCATCGAGCAGGATCAGCGCCGCCGGCTCGCCGCCTGACAGCACATAGTCGCCGATAGAAATCTCTTCGAGATCACGCGCCTCGATCACCCGCTGGTCGACACCTTCGAAGCGGCCGCAGACAATCACCGCACCGGGGCCTCCGGCCAGCTCGCGCACCCGGGCCTGCGTCAGCGGTTTGCCCCGCGGGCTCATCAGCAGCCGCGGCCGCGGATCGCCTTCGGGGCTGACGGCATCGATGGCCGCGGCCAGCACATCCGGCCTGAGCACCATGCCGGCGCCGCCACCTGCCGGCGTGTCATCGACCGAGCGGTGTTTGTCAGTGGCGAAATCCCTTATATTGACCGGCTCGACCGACGCGTCGCCGCGTTCCAGCGCCCGGCCCGACAGGGAGATACCCAGATGGCCGGGAAACATCTCCGGATAGAGCGTTAGTATGGTGGCGCGAAAACTCATTTCGGTTCGTCTTCACCGGAAAGGTCTTCACCCTCGGCGCCGTCATCATCACCGGTATCGAGCAACCCGGCGGCCAGCGGATCCACCAGAATGCGCCCCGCGTCCAGATCGACATTCGGCACCGCAGCCAGCGTGAACGGGATCACCACCGGCTTCCTGCCCTCGTCGCGCAGCTCCAGCAGGTCGCCGCCGCCAAAATCCAGCACGCCCGACACTGTTCCCCAGAACTGGCCGTCGGCATCCCAGGCTTCCAGCCCCTCGAGATCGGCGTGGAAATATTCGCCCTCTTCCAGATCCTCGTCATCGAGGCTGGAGCGGTCGATAAACAGATCCAGGCCCTTGAGCGCTTCCGCCGCGTTGCGGTCGTTGATGCCGCGAAACCGCACCACGACGACGGTCTTGGCAAAGCGGTGATCGAGGATCTCGAAGCGGCGGCCATCGCTGGTGTAGAGCGCGCCATATTCGGCAATCGCCATCGGATCATCGGTGAACGGCTTGACCCGGACTTCGCCGCGCAGGCCTTGCGCCGCGCCGACAACGCCGATCAGAATGGGGTGGGTAAGCTTGGTTTGGTCAGCCGGCATCTTGCAGCGTCCTATTTCCGACAGTTTGCTTTGAAGCCATTCAGCGCCAGCTGGACAAGGTCCACGGTCGCTTGAAGGACAGGAATTGAAGGGCTTATAGACGGTTGCGCCCGAAACCAAAAGCCAAAGCAGGGACGGATGGCAGCGACAGGATAAATTGGTGTTTCAACGGACCCGCTGACCAAAGTGCGATCGTTTGCCTGATGAAGACGCGTTCACGACCGGATCTGCATCTTCAGGCTGCTCAAGGAGAAGCGCCCACCGGCCATTGAAATCCGCGGGAATGAAGGCCAGCACCAGGAGCAGCAAGAAAAACCCGTAATGCAGGAACGCGGTGACGACATGGGGCACGGCTTGCATGGTCCACATCTTGATCAGGAAAACGCCAAGAATGCCCAGAGCCGTCCAGGCAGGCCACCCTATGTCCCGGGTTCTGGCCAGAACAGCCCATGCAATTGCCACCAGAGAAGCCAACCCCACCATGCCGATTGCAATGACATGAAACGAATTGATGGCCTTCATCCTGGCCGAGAATGCTTCACTTTTCCGGAGAAAATCATCCGTTATCATCAGCGGCATGTCTGACTGCCGCGACAATCCCGGGCGGAAGGCCGCATGGTCAGACATGCCGGACGCAGCGATCCCGGAATTTGCGGAACTGGTCTTGCCGAGCAGACGTAAATCGCTGGAATCACCGAAGTGTTTTTCAAGAAGGCGGCGCGCTTCCATCTCCGGCCGCAGCGCCTGACCCTGCATGTGTTCTGCAGGTTCAACCGGCTGTTGCTGCTCGGAAATAAGGGCTTGCATCTGGGAATTATACACCCGGCCAATGAAGGCTTCCAAAGGCGGCTTGATGAAGTCGGCGGCAAGAATCGCCAGAACAATCAGTGCATAGGGAAGCCGTCCGCATCGGGAAGTGCCAAACAGCGATCGAGCCATAATCGTGACCCCTTTCCAGAACTTGAAATCTGTATCTCCCCCTGGATGCAGCACCGCTATGAAGATTACTCTACCCTGGAGTGTAAATATTTATCGATAAGCGCATTTGTCTTCACTTCCCGTTTCTTCCGCAGTTTAAAACAAAACACCCCCGCAAAGATGCGGGGGTGTCGGATTGCGCCTCGAACACGCGACAGGAACCGAAACTGGCCCGAGGCCGGGCATCCCGGGTTCAAGTCGAATATGTTGAACCGAAAAGACCTTATTCGGCAGCAGCTTCTTCGGCAGGAGCAGCAGCGGCTTCGGCGGCAGCAGCGGCTGCATCCTCTTCCTTCTGCTTCTTCTCGGCAGCGCGTTCCTGCGCCTTCTTGCCAGGCTGCGCCTTGTTCGGGTTGTTGCGCGCGTCGCGGGTCATCATGCCGGCTTCAGCCATGAAGCGGGCAACGCGGTCGGTCGGCAGCGCGCCGTGGTCGAGCCAATGCTGGATGCGCTCGTTGTTGAGGCTGACGCGGGCTGCGTCGTCCTTGGCCAGCATCGGGTTCCAGTAGCCCAGACGCTCGATGAAGCGGCCGTCGCGCGGGCTGCGCACGTCAGCAACGACAACGTGGTAGTAAGGACGCTTTTTGGAGCCGCCACGGGCCAGACGAATTTTCAATGCCATTTTCTTTTCCTTCGATTGTGCAGTTTTGTTGACTGTTTGGTTGGTCTTGGTCGGACGCCGGAGAGCGTCAGATTGGTTACTTCGCCGCTGCCTGCTTGTGATGCTGGATCACTTCGCGAATGACGAATTCGAGAAATTTCTCGGCGAAATCCGGATCGAGATCGGCGGTTTTTGCCAGCTCGCGCAGCCGGGCAACCTGCTCGGCTTCGCGGTTCGGATCCGACGGCGGCAGATCAGCCGAGGCTTTCAGCACGCCGACCGCCTTGGTCACCCGGAACCGTTCGGCAAGGATGTGAATCAGCGCCGCGTCGAAATTGTCGATCGACTTGCGATAGTCATACAGCTTGGCAATCGCGTCCATGTCCGTGCTCATGTCCCGCCCCCTCACTTCTTCTTCGGCAGGCCGGGAAGACCGCCGCCAAGGCCCGGCAGTTTCGGGCCGCCCAGGCCTGGCAACTTGCCGCCACCCATGCCAGGCAATCCACCGGGCATGCCACCGGCTCCGCCCAGGCCCGCGGCTTCAGCCTGCTTCTGCAGCGCTTCGAGCTGCTTGGGATCCATCTTCGACAGATCCGGCATGCCGCCCATTCCACCGGGAAGGCCCATCTTCGAGGCAAGGCCGCCCATGGCCGCGCGCATCATTCCGCCGCCCTTGCCCTTGCCGCCCATGGCTTTCATCATGTCGGCCATCTGCCGGTGCATCTTCAAAAGCTTGTTGATCGCCGCGGCATCAGTGCCCGAGCCCTTGGCGATGCGCTTCTTGCGGCTGTGCTTGAGCAGGTCCGGATTGGCGCGCTCGGCCTTGGTCATCGAGCCGATGATGGCGAGCTGGCGGGCGAATGTCTTGTCGTCCATGCCGGCCGCCGACATCTGGTCCTTCATCTTGCCCATGCCGGGCATCATGCCCATGATGCCGCCCATGCCGCCGAGCTTCTGCATCTGGCCCAGCTGGTCGGCCATGTCGTTGAGATCGAACTTGCCGGATTTCATCCGGGCGGCCATGGCCTGCGCCTTGTCGGCGTCGAAATTTTCCGCCGCCTTCTCGACCAGGCTGACAATGTCGCCCATACCCAGAATGCGGTCGGCGACGCGGCGGGGATGGAATTCCTCCAGCGCGTCCATCTTTTCGCCGGTACCGATCAGCTTGATCGGCTTGCCGGTGACAGCCCGCATCGAAAGCGCCGCACCGCCGCGGCCATCGCCGTCCATGCGGGTCAGCACCAGGCCGGAAATGCCGACGCGCTCATCGAAATTGCGCGCCAGATTGACCGCGTCCTGGCCGGTCAGCGCATCGGCGACCAGCAGGATTTCATGCGGATTGGCGCGCTTCTTGATCTCGGCCATTTCGGCCATCAGCGGCTCGTCGATATGGGTACGGCCGGCGGTGTCGAGAATCACCACGTCATGGCCGCCGAGCTTGGCTGCCTGCACGGCGCGCGCGGCGATATCGGCAGGCTGTTGCCCGGCGATGATCGGCAGAGTGGCGACACCGGTCTGCTCACCGAGCTGGCGCAACTGCTCCTGCGCGGCCGGACGGCGCGTGTCGAGCGAGGCCATCAACACCTTCTTGCGGTCGCGCTTTTCCATCCGCGCGGCAATCTTCGCAGATGTGGTGGTTTTACCCGAACCCTGCAGACCGACCATCATGATGACGACGGGTGCTGCCGCATTGAGATCGATGGCCACGCCTTCTTCGCCAAGCAGCGCCACCAGCTCGTCATGAACCAGCTTGACCACCATCTGGCCCGGCTTGATCGACTTGACGATCTCGGCGCCGACGGCCTTTTCGCGCACCCGGTCGGTGAACCCGCGCACCACTTCCAGCGCCACGTCGGCCTCCAGCAGCGCGCGGCGAACCTCGCGCATGGCTTCCGACACATCCTTCTCCGACAGGGCGCCACGCCCGGTCAGATTGTTGAGGATGGAGCCAAGCCGGTCCTGGAGAGTGTCAAACATTACGTCGTCCTGTTTTTGCTGAAGAGGTCTCCAGCCCATATGGGAAGAACATCAGACAAAGCCAAACAACACCCGAGGGCGCATCGCGCTGTCGGGTGGTGACCTCCGGGATCGATTTATAGCTTTGGCGCTTAACCCTTCAGACCAATTGCGGTCTGAAGACAGGAATTAAGCGCGACAGAAAGCGTCCCGGTCGGCGGCTCGGAGTCATGCTCGTCGCAGATTTGAGCGGGATAAACAGGAAAAGCGCCGCGGAGTCAAGGTTTGCGGGAATTGACCGGCTTCACGGCGCATTATCGACATGCGCTACTATAGCGTCTCCGGCCATTTCTGGGCTGAATGCATCACGGTCAGGATATCCACGTGCCTATCCATGACGCGATAGGCAATGATGTAGGGCACATCCGCCAGCACCAGTTCGCGCGTGGTCTTGAGCCTGCCGGGACGGCCCATGGCTGGCCGGCGGGCGAGGGCGTCCACGGCAGTCACAATGCGGGAAACGACACGCGCCGCGGCTTCCGGATTGTCCTGCGCAATGTGGGTACCGATCTGATCAAGCCGCCCCAGAGCGCGGCGTGTCCATCTGATCGTCCTAGGGGTCATGACCCGGTGGCAGGCTGGACATATTTGGCAATCACCCGCGCAACATCATCAGAGCTTGCGAACTCACCGGTTTCGGCTTCACCAAGTCCCGCTTCGATTTCGGCAAGCTGCCACTCTTCACGGGCGACAAAGTCCTCAATCGCCTTGGCGGCCATGTAGGAGCGGGACCGCTCCTGCTTCGCCGCCAGTTGGTCGAGACGCTCGGCTGTGTCGTCGGATATGCGGACAGTAAAGGCTGACATCGTCGTGACTTCCTTAGTTCGCAATGATTGTATGTGAACCATAATGAACTATCAAGGTTCAAACCATTGGGCATGTGGTGTTTAATTCCAGTGCGAAACGGAATTTTGCCTCGGTCAACAGGGGATTCGGAAGCGCCGGCTACAACAGCATCACGGCGACCACGATGGCGGCGAACCAGGCTTCGCGCCGGGTGATGGAGAAAATCGGCATGAACTACACCCGCACGGTCCCTGTCGACTTTCCCAATCCATTCCAGGTAGCGAGCAAGGAGAGGTCTGGTACGAGCTGACGCGCAGGAAATGGGCATCGCTCTTGTCTTGAGCTCGTTACCGGTAGGCCTGACGGCGCTCCGTGACGATTTGCCATCCCCTCCAGCCCACCGGCCGGCAAGAATTTCAGCCCCGTCCACCTTGAATTTGCCCGTTGGTGCGGCAATCTTCAGATGTCAACACGGAGTTTGAAAGCCCAGAATGTATCCCGCCTATACACGATCGGAACGCGTTGCTGATGGCAGCATGCACGCCATCGGCGTCACCGGGTCGATGCTTGGCGCCATTCTGTTGCTGATGTGGTCGACCCCTGTCGCCTCGCCCTGGGAAATCGCCGCAATAACGGTCTATGCCATCACGCTGATTGCCACATTCACGGCCTCCGCCTTTTATCACATGACCCCGTGGGAGAGCCTGCGGCCGGTTCTGCGCCGGATCGATCATGCGGCGATCTATCTGAAAATCGCAGGGACCTACACGCCGCTGGTGGTGATGATCGGCAGCGGCCTGGCCTATGTCGTGCTTGCCGTCGTCTGGGCCATGGCGATCGTCGGCATGACGCTGAAGCTGGCGTTCTGGAGAAAGCCCGGACGTTATGGACCGGTGCTTTATTTGGTCATGGGCTGGATGAGCCTCATTCTGATCTGGTCGTCATGGGAGGAATTGCCATTCGGCTATATTCTCGCCGGCGGGCTGCTCTACACCGTTGGCGTGGTTTTCCATGCCGCGGAGACGATGAAATTCGCCAATGCGATCTGGCACGGATTTGTCATCGCCGCCTCCGCCTGTTTCTTCGCGGCGATCACATTTGCCGTGACGCAACCGGGCTTGTTGTAATTGTATCCGGGCTGGAGCCGATTGGAGGCGTAGCCGGTTCGCCGGGTTTCACCGGCCGTGAATAAGGCACCACAGAGTGCCTGCCCTTGATCAATCAAATACCAGTAAATATGATTTAATCATATCGATAAAAGGAGTGGCCATGGGCAAGAACACATCTGTCATCCTCGGCAATCACTATGAGAAATTTGTCGGCGCGCAGGTCGGAAGTGGGAAATATGGCTCGACCAGCGAGGTCATTCGGGCCGGACTCCGGCTTCTCGAAGAGCGCGAAACCGCAGTGAGCACGTTACAAGCCGCGCTCATTGAGGGGGAAACAAGCGGCATCAGCGTGCGTAGTCCCGATGAGATCATCAGCGCCGTGATCCAGAAGCGGCGTGAGAATGGAACGCTATAGGCTCAGCAAAGCTGCCGACCGCGATTTCGAGAGGATTTTTGAGTTCGGTATCGACCAGTTCGGGCTTGTACAGGCGCTCGACTACCAGAACGGCATGAAACGACGCTTCGAGCAACTGGCGACACAGCCGAAACTCTATCAGTCCGTTGACCACATACGCCAGGGCTACCGTCGCAGCGTCTATCGGGCGCATTCGATCTACTACCGGATTGACCGGGATTTCGTCCTGATCGTCCGCATTCTTGGCAGAGAAAATCCGGACACATCGCTGCCGGATCACGATGGCGGATAAACTGCGTTTAGGGCTTTGGAGCCCGGAACACCGGAGGCCATCTCCCTCTAAAACGGCCAGACCCAGGCGATCATCGGCACGCCGACCACGATCACCAGCACTTCCAGCATCAGACCCATGCGCCAGTAGTCGCCGAATTTGTAGTTTCCGGGTCCCATGATGATGGTGTTGTTCTTGTGACCGATGGGCGTGAGGAAGGCGCAGGAGGCGGCCACCGCCACGCCCATCAGGAACGGGTCGGGACTGGCGCCGATGGAATTGGCGACCGAGACGCCGATCGGGGCGGCGATCAGCGCGGTGGCGACATTGTTGAGGAAATCCGACAGCGTCATGGTGATGATCATCAGCACCGCCAGCACACCCCAGGCCGGCAGATTGGCGGTCTGGGTGACGATCAGATTGGCAATCAGCTGGCTGCCGCCGGTTTCCTCCAGCGCCGCGGCCACCGGGATCAGGCAGGCCAACAGCACGATCACCTTCCACTGGATCAGCGTATAGAAATCGCGGCCGCTGATGATGCCGAGCAGCAGATAGGCAACAACGCACATCCCCAGCGCGATGGCCAGCGAGGTGATCCCCATGACCGACAGAGCGATTGCCGCGGCAAAGATGCCGATGGCCAGAAACGCCTTGGTCCGCTGCAGCACCTCGAGCCGGCGGTTTTCAAGCGGCAGCACGCCTAGCCACTGGCTGGCGGCGGCAATGTTCTTGTCCGGCCCGATCAGCAGCAGCAGATCGCCGGCCTTGATCGGCAGGTGACTGACCCGTTCGCGAAACCGCTTTCCCTGACGCGAGATGCCCAGCAACGTGACGCCGTGACGCTGGATCAGCCGCAAGCCGAGCATGGTGCGGCCAACGACATTGGCCTCTTCGGGGACGATGGCCTCGACCAGGCTGAGCGACTTGCCCATCAAGCCGCCATGCTCCTCGGTGCCGATGGCATCGAGTTCGGCAGCCCCCATGAAGGCTTCTATCTGTTTCGGATCACCCTCCAGCACCAGAAAATCGCCCTCGCGGATTTCACGGATCTGCGAAAAGCCGTGCAGCCGCTTGCCGTCCCGCGCCAGCCCCAGAATCGAAACGTCGTTCTCGTCGGCAAGCGGATAGAGCTCGCCCACTGCCTGGCCGATCGATTTGGATCCTTCCTTGGCCCGGGCCTCGGCGACATAAAGCCCGGCGTCACCTTCCAGCGAGATGGCGTCGGCGCGGGCCGGAATCAGCCGCCAGCCGATGAAGGCGACATAGGCGATGCCAGCGGCTGCCACCGCAAGCCCGACCGGCGCGAAATCGAACATCGAGAACGGCTGACCCAGCACGTCCTGGCGGTATTGCGCGATGACAATGTTGGGCGGCGTGCCGATCAGCGTGATCATGCCGCCCAAGATGGTGCCGAAGGACAAGGGCATCAGGGTCAGCGACACTGCCCGCTTGGCCTTGCGCGCCGCGTCCATGTCGAGCGACATCAGCAGCGCCAGCGCCGCCACATTGTTGATGATCGCCGACAGCACCGCGCCAACGATCGCCATGATGCCGATATGGGTCGGCAGCCCCCGGTCGGGGCTGGTGACGAAACGGGCGATGAACTCGACCGCGCCGGAATTCATCAGCCCGCGCGAGACGATCAGCACCAGCGCAATGATGACCACGGCGGGATGGCCAAATCCGTGAAACGCGTCTTCCGGCGCAATCAGCCCGGCCATTACCGTGACCAGCAGCGCCACGAAGGCGACGAGATCATAGCGGAAACGGCCCCAGACCAGCAATGCGAACAGCACCAGCAGAATTCCGAAAAGCATGATCTGGTCGGTCGACATGGTGCAGGTCCCGTTGCGCGATGTGCGATATGCACGTGTGCGACTTGGGTTACATGGCCACAATTGCCGGTCAACCTTTTTCCGGAAGGCTGCGGAAGAGCTTAACCGGAGCCGCCAGGACGGCTCCGGTCACGTCAGACCTTACTGTGCCAGATAGGCATTGGTGGTCCAGCCGGAGACATCCGGCATTGTCTGAAGCACATCACCATTGGCATCACGCAGGATACCGGCGTCGAACAGGAACCCGGTGATGCCAGCGACAAGGCTGTCATCGATCAGACCCACCGGTTCGCCCGGATCGCGCAGAAACCCGCCCTCGACCAGTGCCTGCATCGAAGCGTGAACCAGATCCCGGTTCGACAGCATGCCGCCGGTTTCCGCGATCAGAATATCGGCGGCCGCATCAGGATTGTCGGCCGCAAAGGCATAGCCGCGCTGCGCTGCCTGCACGAACGCGCTTGCAGTGTCGGCATTGGCGGCGAGCCAGGTGGAATTGCCGCCGAGAAACGTGGTGTGCTGGTCGGGCACACCGTAATCGGCATAGCTGAACGCCCGCTGCGGCCGGCCCAGCAACTCCGAATTCACACCCTCCCAGGTGCTGACTTCCAGCGTGAAATCGACCGAGCCATTGGCCAGCGCCTCATAGGCCGAAGTGCCCAGCGTCACCGTATCGAAGCGGCCTTCACCGCCATCATGCTTGATGATGGACGAGATCAGGGCGTTTTCCCAGGCGCTGCCGAAGCCGGCGTAGATCTTTCCGTCGAGATCGGCGGGGCGCTGGATGTCCTCGCGCTCGCCGTTGAACACCAGCCGCCCGGTCTCGTGCTGCACCACCGCCATCACAGCGGTCATGTCGGCGCCCATCGAGCGCTGGCTGTGAAAACCGACGGCGCTGAGGATTCCGAACTGCGCAACACCGGTGGCAACCAGCGTACCCGACGAGGTGTCGGTATAGGGCAGGATCTCGACGTCGAGTCCGGCATCGGTGAACCAGCCCTTGGCCTGGGCGACATACAGCCCGACATGGTTGGTGTTGGGCGTCCAGTCGAGCGCCACGGTGAGCTTTTCCGCGGCCTGTGCCGGAACGGCAATCAGCAGCGCCAGGGCAGTCAGAAGATGTTTCATGGTCAGTCTCCGGTTTGAGTAAGAAGGGTATCGAGCAGTTGGGCCTCGAGCTCGACCGCCTCGGCCAAGGGCGCACGGCCAAGCCGCGGACGCGGGCCGGGCACGGCGAATTCGGCGATGATCCGAGCCGGCCGGCGCGACAACACATAGATCCGGTCCGACAGCGCCACCGCCTCGCGCACGTCATGGGTAACCAGCACAGTGGTCCAGTGTCCGCCCAGCCAGCGCTGTTCGAGCCAGCCCTGCATCTCTGCACGGGTCAGCGCATCGAGCGCCCCGAACGGCTCATCGAGCAGCTGCACGGCGCGGTCCTGCACGATGGTGCGCAGCAGTGCGGCGCGCTGGCGCATGCCGCCGGAGAGCTGCGCGGGATAATGCCGTTCAAAGCCTCTAAGACCGAAAGCGGCAAACAGCGGCGCCACCTGCGCGCGCGCCGCGGCCCGGTCCATGCCCTGCACTTCCAGCCCGAGAATGACGTTGTCGATGATCCGCCGCCAGGGCATCAGCGCATCACGTTGCGGCATGAAGGCAAAGGCCTGCGATTTGGGAGAAAGCGGCACCCCGTCAACCTTGATCCTGCCGCAATCCGGCGACACCGCGCCGGTGAGCAGCCGGAACAGGCTGGATTTGCCGCAACCCGATGGGCCGAGGATCGACACGAACTCACCTGCCGCGACATGCAGCGAGACATCGTCGAGCACCGGCGTACCGCCGAGCGTCAGGCTCACATTGGCGATGTCGAGCGCGCTCATGGCGACACGCCCGCATGACGCCAACCCAGAACAAAGCGCTGCAGCAGAGCCGTTGCGCCAAACAGCACCAGCGTCAGAAGCGAGCTGATGACCACGGCGGCGAGCATCAGATCGGGCCGGAAACTGTTCTTGGCGTTGAGAATGACAATGCCGAGGCCGGCGCGGGCGCCGACATATTCGGCAAAGATCGCAGCCACCACCGCATAGGTGATCGAGATCCGCAACCCGGCGAAGAAATAGGGCATGGCGGAGGGGAACCGGGCGCGGCGGAAGATGCTGACACGCGAGGCGCCCATCGAGCCGAGCAGCGCCTCGATGTCGGGCTCGGTGGATTCGTAACCGTCAACCAGCGCCACAAGCATCGGGAAGAAGGTGACCAGCGCCACCAGCAGGATCTTCGGTGTCAGCCCGAAGCCGAACCACAGCACCACCAGCGGCGCGATCGCCACCAGCGGCAGGGTCTGGCTGATGACGAACACCGGAAACAGCGCCCGGCGCAGCCTTGGAATGAAATCGATCAGCAGCGACAGCACAAACGCCACCGACACCGAAAACGCGAAGCCGGTAAGCGTCGCCTGCAGGGTCGGCAGCGTATTGGCCCACAGCATGTCGCGGTTGACGGCGATCTGCCCGGCCACCCGCGAAGGCGCCGGCAGCACCAGCGGCGAGATGCCCGAAAGCCGGACATAAAGTTCCCAGATTGCAAGAGCGGTGAGCACACTGAGCACCGCGGGAAGGCCGCGAACAAGCCTTGCCGCCGGCGCACCGGACGGTAAACGAGCCATGGGATCAGCTGATCGAAGGACTGTTGGCGGAAACCGTCAGATCGATGGTGACATGGCCGGCCGGCGGACCGAACCGGCAAAAGGCTTGCTGCAGAGTGGCAAACACCGCGCCTGAATCACCGGTCAACCTGGTGCAGAAATTCTTTGACCGGTCGAAGCAGCCGCTCTGCTTGAGAAAATCGATGCAGCCCATGATCTCGGCCATGTGATCGCCGGCGCCCATCACATAGAGCGAGAACTGCGCCCGGGCGATCTCGCCGGTGTCCGGCGCTTCAGCCAGAGCGGCCAGCGCTCCGGCCTGACGGCTTTCAAGCGGTTCCGACGGATTGGCCAATGCCCCGGTCTGGCAGATCGGATCATCCGGCTCGCCGGGGCATCCGCGCGACAGGGTGGCGCGCAGCACGACATGCTGCCGCGATGCAGCGGCTGCGACATAGAGATCGCGCAGAGCCGGGAACAGCACTTCCGGCGGACCGACAATCAGCGTCGAGATATCATCGGTCTCGATCCTGAGCCGCTCGCGGTACGGATCAAGCGCCGAAAGAGACGACATGATCACGTCGACGAACCCGTCGGTCATGGGATAAAGGGAAACTTGCGCGCCTGCGAACATCCTGGTTCCTCCTTGCTACGCTGGCATTATCCAGATCAGCTTCGAGGGTACGTGGGCTTGGCGCCCACATCTCAGCCGCGGCTCTACGCGGCACCCCTGTGGTAGGGCGCATTCAACAGGATTTAGATGCAAATGCAAGGGTTTTGTTCGACAATTCGGGCGAAGTTTCAGGGAAGTGTCCGCTGGCCGGCGAAGCCGCCGAATGCGCTGTTAAGGCGCGACTTGAGGTTCGGTGCTCGCGAAGCGCCTGTCGATCGTCCGGGCGCCAAACCCCCGGGTTCGGCGGCTGCCGGGCGGCTCACATTGCCGCGCGCGGAATAAGCGGTCTTGCTGCACTGGCCGCTGCCATCCTGCTTGCAGATGATGCAGTACGCGCCTTCACTGGTGCAGCACCGGATGTAGAGCCCGTTATTTGGCTCGGAGGTCTTGCCACCGTCCAGCAGGCACATCGACATAAGGCCGGCGGCTTTGTGGTTGCTGACTTTCTTGGCAAATGCCGGTGGAAGCGAAACGGCCAATGTCAGGACAAGGCCTGTGGCTGCGGCAAACATAATGCGTTTCATGACAAATCCTCTCGAAGGCTGACCATCTGGCCGTGTGTGGCAAAGCTGATGCCGCGCCTGTCAGATGGATGATGGTTGGCAGGGACGCCGCATTCCGGTTTCCCCGCGGCGGCCAGGGGGCACAACCATGGAAGTGGTCATCGGGGGTGCAGGCTTACGCATCGATCACTTCAATGCTACCGGACGACGCCGATGAAGGAGACCTTCACCTTGCCCGAATAGGCATTCATACGGGCGCCGAAAATGCCGTGGTTTTTCTGTGCCAGGTAGGAGTATTCAGCGCCCTTGCAGTCAAGGATCGAGATCCGCTTGTAACCGCTGCGGCGCAGATGTTCGTAACCCAGACGGCAATCCTTGCGCGCCACCTTCACGACTTCATTCTTGCGCGGATTGCGGTGGTCGCGGGTCTGGACCTGAGCCGGGGCGCGGTGATCGCGGACCTTTGTCTGTTTCGCCGTGCGGTGGTCACGAATCTTGTGCTCAACGGTGGTCCGGTGATCGCGGATCTTGGCCGATGAATCGCCGGCCTGAACCGGGGTCTGGATCAGCAAAGTTGTCAAAGTGGCGGCGGTAAGGGTGAGAATGGATTTCTTGAACATGGTGTGGCTCCGGGTGGTGTGTTTCAGTAACGTCACCTTGAGCCTTGCCGGTTGAACCGGTTCTGAAGCCACCATTCATGAGCGGTTCATGAGACCGCCCTTTCCACCATCGCCACGGCAACTGAGCAAGACCATGACCGGATGGCGCAGACCGGCATCGTGAAAAGCCTCATCTGCCTCCTGACCATCTTCGTGCCTGCCGTCGCACTCGACGGCGCCCGGACCAGCCGCACCATTGTAGCCGATGCCGCCGGCAGCGAGGTCTGCCCGAAGAGGAGGGTAACTGCAGGTCCCGGGGTTAGCCTGACTTGACCGTGCAGCTGTTGTGATCATCGGCAGTGCTTTGCCCGGCAGGCCTTTCCGGGACCATGCCGCCAAGATGTTCACCCCAGACGATGTCCATGTTGCGTCCGGAAATCTTGGCCCGGTAAAGCGCAACATCCGCCGCCTTTGTGCACGCTGCCAACGAGGTTCCGGCGTGCGGTGCGAGCGCAATGCCGGCCGAAAACGACAATGCGACGTCCTTCAGTTCGGCAATTGCGTGGCTGGCAAGCTCGCGCCGCCACCGCGCGCAATGTTCGAGCGCCTGATCGCGGGTTGTGGCCGGCAACACGACCAGGAATTCCTCACCACCATAGCGGAACGCCATTTCTGCGCCTTTCAGGCTGTCGCCCAGGATCACGGCGAAAGACGACAGGACCTTGTCCCCGACATCGTGCCCGTATCGGTCGTTGACCTGCTTGAAATGATCAAGATCCACGATGATCAACGAAACCGGCGCGCTTTCGCTCGCACCGGAAATCAGCGGCGGGATGACGGTGCTGGCGTGGCGGCGATTGAAAAGCCCGGTCAGATGGTCGTGATATGCCTGCTGCTTCAGCTGTTCCTGCAGGCGCAGGTTTTCCTCAAGCCGCAGTTTCAGCGATTGCCCGGCATCCGAGAGACTTTTCTGTGCTGCTTCACGGGCAGTGACGTCGCGCAAGACGATCATCACGCTGCCGCGCCGGCCCCATTGCTCCAGTGGTTGGGTGGACACTTCAAAAATCTTCTGCATGGCGTCGAAGCGAACGATCGGCTTTCCGGTGTCCATCTGCGCATCTGCTGCGACAAAGGCCATCAGCGGATGGGAAGGCGGGAGTTTCGTCCCGACGGTTTCGGCACTGAACCCTGTCAGCCTCTCTGCCGCGGGATTGGTCTCGAGAACCAGGCCGCTCGGCTCCAGCACCACGATTGGATCAGGCAGAATCGAAAAGATGATGTCCCGGGCGATGGGCGGTGCGATGAACAGCTTTCCGCGATGTTGCGCGAAAAGCACCGCCAGCACAGTCGCACTGAAGGCGAAGGGCGTCGGGTCATCGTCAAAGAGGCGGAACCCGAACAGGTTGAAAGCGGCGTTGCAGCCCCAGGGCACACATGTTGCGACCAGCAGCGCAACCATTTGACGCCTGTGCAGACGAGCAGCCCGCTTCAATTGGGAGATCGACATCAGGCAGGCAAGCAGCATGCACAGATACATCCCCCCCAACAGCGCATAAAACAGCCATCCGTGGGAGAAACTCGGCCGTTCCTCATTGAGGACGCCGGTATAGATCCAGCCATGATAGCCGTCCGTCAGGGCGGCGAAGCCCGCGAGCGCACTGACCGAGAGAATGATGGTGATGGGCAGGCGTCTGGTGACCTGACTGAAGCCCGCATGGTCAAGAAAGCCTGCCGACCAGAACAGCGGTGTGGCAATGATCCCGAACCAGGCGAGCCTGCTGAACAGAATCTTGTCCGACAGCTCCACACTGTTGAGGCGAAGCGCGACCATGGCAATCCACCAGATCGACGCCACGGCTGCCAGGCCGAAGGCGATTCGCCCCGGCGCTTCCGGCGATTTGATGATTCGTCCGACCACAAGGATCGCGAGCATCGCGATCACCAGGAGGGCCGGGGTGGAAAAGCTCATTGTCAGTCCTTCAAGCAATCCGGCAAAGCGGGCTTACCGTGCCCTGCCAAGGCACGCCAGCTTCAGCAATACGCAGATTTTCCTAATGAAGCTTTGCCATGCGCCACAGAATGTGGCCGGCCACCGGGTCCGCCCGGTAACCCTTTTTCTTGATCCTCTCCACCGCGCGCCCATATCTCACTTCATGAAACGTCGCTCCTTTCTCAAATTCACTGCACTCGCCGCCCTGTTCGGGCTTGGCGCATCGGGGACTGCTATGGCTGTTGCACGCAACTCCAACCGTTATCACTCGGGCCCGGTCAGCGATCATTTCGATGGCACCCGGTTCTT
>CAXBIE010000050.1:0-37706 GCA_963975635.1 uncultured Hoeflea sp.
CCTTGGAAAACACCTCGGCATCCGGGCCGATACCCACTTCCAGATACTGGCTCCAGAGCCCCTCGGCTATCAGCGCCGCCTTGACCTTTGCCGCCTCGGGCGAACCCGCCTTGATGTTGCGCAGCGAACCACCGATGACTTCACCTACACGGGCTCGAATATCCAGCGCCTTCTTCGGATCACCGGCAGCCTGTTCCTCGATCACCCGTTCGACCATGGATGATGCGAATGTGACGCCGCAGGCTTTGACCGCCTGCAGATCGCAGGGCGCAAGAAAATGCGGTTTATCCATATTGCCTGTGTTGCCGGCAATCTCAGCAAGTTGTCCCACATTCCTGGCGCTCGCATCACGCACATAGCCGGCCGGATCGTCCATCTCGCAGATATCGCGGACGGTCGGCGCCTGTTTGGATGTAATGTCGACGACCAAGCCGTCGCGGATCGTCACAACGGACGGCCCGCCCGCTTCCGGGGACCAGATGCGGCCGATGAAAACACCATCGGCAGGCAGGTTGAAGTCAGTCATAGTAAATATCCCCCAGAAGCAAAAAATCGGGATCATGTTTCGGGCAGTTTGGCCCGGTCCGCAACCCCGCGGACAAGAAAATGGCGCCAGAAAGTTCCCGGCGCCACTGATATCATTCCGCTCAGCGCTGCCGCGCTGGCAGCCGGAGGCCTTCGGTTTATGTCAGGCCTTGCCGACCATTTGCCGCTGCTGACCCAGACCTTCAATACCAAGCTCCATAACCTCGCCACCCTTGAGGTAGCGCGGCGGCTTGTAGCCCATGCCGACGCCGGGAGGCGTGCCGGTTGAGATCACGTCTCCGGGCTGCAGGCTCATGAACTGGCTGACATAGCTGACGATATGCTGCACGCCGAAAACCATTGTGCTGGTTGTACCGTCCTGATGGCGATGGCCGTCCACCTCCAGCCACAGCTTGAGGTTTTGTGGATCTGCAACCTCGTCGCTGGTTACCAGCCAGGGGCCGATCGGGCCGAAGGTGTCGCAACCCTTGCCCTTGTCCCAGGTACCGCTGCGTTCGATCTGAAACTCGCGTTCCGAAACATCGTTGATAACGCAATAGCCGGCGACATGATCGAGTGCATCTGCCTCATCGATATAGACGCCGCCCTTTCCGATAACGACCCCGAGCTCGACTTCCCAATCGGTCTTGACCGAGTTGCGCGGGATCAAGACCGTATCATTCGGACCGCAGACGGCGCTGGTGGCCTTCATGAAGATAACCGGCTCCTTGGGCACATCCAGGCCACTTTCGGCCGCATGGTCAGAATAGTTGAGACCGATGCAGATAAACTTGCCAACCTGACCGACGCACGGCCCGATGCGGTCCACCGCAAGCTCAGGCAATGTTGCCGGGTCGATCGCAGCGATCTTTGCCAGGGATTCGGGCAGCAACACATCACCGGCGATATCGCCGACAACCGACGACAGGTCGCGGGTTTTGCCTTCGGCATCGAGAATGGCAGGCTTTTCCTGTCCTGAGGCGCCAACGCGAAGCAGTTTCATGAGGTCTTTTCCTTATTTGTGAACTGGATGTCTGAACTGGCCGGTCAGGCAGCTGCCGTTTTCGACGGCGTGAAGATGTGCTGCTCTATTGATAGCGGTTTCATCTCGATTGAGAAACCCGGCACGTCAGGCGGCATGTAAACCGCGTTGCGAATGATGCAGGGATCGACGAAATGCTCATGCAGATGATCGACATACTCGATGACACGTCCGTCCATCGTGCCGGAAACAGCTACGAAGTCTATCATCGAGAGATGCTGGACATATTCGCATAGGCCCACACCGCCGGCATGCGGCCAGACCGGCAGCCCGTATTTGGCCGCCATCAGCAAAACCGCGAGGACCTCGTTCAGTCCGCCCATGCGGCAGGCATCAATCTGCACCACGTCGATAGCGCCGCCGGCAATCATCTGCTTGAAGACGATACGATTCTGGCACATTTCGCCGGTCGCGACCTTGACCGGCGAGATTGCCTCGCGAATGCGCTTGTGGCCGGCGATGTCATCCGGGCTGGTCGGTTCCTCAATGAAATAGGGCCTTGCGAATGCCAGTTCCTGGATCCAGTGGATGGCCTCGCCGACCTCCCAGACCTGGTTGGCATCAATCATCAAGACACGGTCGGGCCCTAGCTCCTCGCGGGCAATCCGCAGGCGGCGGATATCGTCCTTAAGATTGCGGCCAACCTTGAGCTTGACGTAAGAGTACCCGGCATCAACCGCCTCCCGGCAGAGCCGGCGCAACTTGTCGTCGGGATAGCCGAGCCATCCCGCCGACGTCGTGTAACAAGGGTACCCGGATTGCTCCAGCCTGGCGATCCGCTCGGCCTTGCCGGGCTCGGCGCGCTTGAGCATCTCGAGCGCTTCATCGCGGGTGATCGCATCTGTGAGATAGCGGAAATCGACAATATCGACGATCTCCTCCGGGCTCATATCCGCAACCAGCCGCCAGACCGGCTTGCCGGCCTGCTTGGCCAGCAGATCCCAGACCGCATTGACCACCGCTCCGGTGGCAAGATGAATGGCGCCCTTGTCCGGGCCAATCCAGCGCAACTGGCTGTCGGACGTCACGTGCCGCCAGAAACGGCCGGGGTTCTCGCGGATCCAGTCAAGGTCCAGACCGACAACGAGGTGACTCATGGCTTCAATGGCGGCGCAGCAGATATCGTTGCCGCGGCCGATGGTGAAAGTCAGGCCATGCCCTTCGAGCCCTTCGCCATCGGTGTGCAAAACGACATAGGCCGCCGAATAATCCGGGTCGGGATTCATCGCATCGGAGCCATCAAGGCTCTGAGATGTCGGGAACCGGAGATCGTGAGTGGTCAGACCGGTGATTTTCGTCACGGTGCATGGTCCTGCTTGTTGGGTCAGATGGTCCAGCCACCGTCGATGGCATAGGCCTGACCCGATGTGTAGGTCGCATTGGCGAGATACACCGCAAGATCGGCAATCTCTTCGGGTGTTCCGAGACGACCCATCGGTTGGCGCGCGATGAAGGCGGCGCGTGCAGTGTCGTAATCGCCTTGGGCACGCATACGCTCCTGCAGCGACGGGCTTTCAACGGTGCCCGGGCAGATCGCGTTGCAGCGGATGCCCTGGCCGACATAATCGGCAGCAACCGATTTGGTCAGGCCGACGACGGCCGCCTTGGTGGTGGAATAGGCAAAGCGGTTTGGCACGCCCTTGATCGAGCTTGCCACCGACGACATGTTGATGATCGCCCCGTCCTTGCGTTCCAGCATCGACGGAAGGACCGCGCGGATGGTGCGGATCATCGAGCGGACGTTGAGATCAAGCGCGAAATCGAAATCCTCGTCCGACATCTCGAGAATCGAGCCGGCATGGACGAAGCCTGCGCCATTGAAGAGCACATCCACCGGGCCGATGTCTGCCACTGCGGCGGCAATATCTGCGGCGCTGAGCACATCAAGCTTACGCGTTTCAATCCCGGTCTCGCCTGCCAGCTCGGACAGCGTTGCCTCATTGATGTCGGTGGCGATGACGCGGGCGCCCGCTGCCGCAAAGGCCAACGCCGTTGCTCGTCCGATGCCCTGTCCGGCGGCTGTCACCAGCACCGTCTTGTCCTTGACCCAGTCTGCCATGTTGTCTCCGTCGGTTGCCGCTCAGGCGGGCTTGCGTTCTACAATATAGATGTGGTCGGCGACCAGCACGACCTCGTCATTCTGGTTGATGACCTCAGTGCGTTCGGACACCCGCCCCATCGCGCTGCGTTTGGGATCATCTTCCTTGGATAATATGGTGGCGCGCGTGTGAATGGTATCACCAATGAACACCGGCCTGACGAAACGCAGCCGGTCGTAGCCATAGGAAAACGCCACCGGGTTGATGATGCTGGCGGTCAATCCCACGCCGATGGAAAACACCATGGTGCCATGCGCGATGCGCTGGCCGAAGGCTTGCGTCTTCATGAACTCGGCGTCCATGTGGTGGGGAAAGAAATCACCCGTGTGCCCGGCATGCACGACGAAATCGGTCTCGGTAATGGTGCGGCCATAGGTGGTGCGGCTGCGGCCGATTTCATAGTCTTCGAAATAGGTCGTCTGTTCCATACTCAGGGTCTCTCCTGCAGCGGTGTCGCCGGAGCGGCCGATGACTGGTAGGCCGCCTCGACAAGCGCCATGGTGTTCCAGGCATCTTCCACGGAACTCACCAGTTCCTCATCTTCGCCAGCGGCATAACGTTGCAGATTGGCCATGCGGCCAACAAAGGCATCGGGGAACCACGCCCCTTTCAACGGGACTGTGATCCAGCCATCGCCTCCCTTGTGGCGGATCTCCAGAATATCCGGCTCACCGCGCGGATAATCCAGATTGACGCCAAGCTGCAGGTAGGCTGCGCCCTCAGTGCCGCAGATGCGAAATTCGCAGGCCTGATGCTTGCGGCCGAAGTCATGATCATGATTGACCGACAGCGCACAGCGGACCGTGTCTCCGTAATCGAGAATGGCGCTGGTGCGGGTCTGGGCAACGTCGTGGCCCGGATGGCCAATGGTTTTGGCGTGGACGCCCTGCGGATCGCCGAGCAATTGGCGGATCAGGTCGAGATAGTGGATCGAATGCATGGCAATCTCGATGCGCGGCAATCCCTTGAGGAACGGCCACAGCTGCCATGGCGTCGCCAATGCCAGCCAGGCGTCGAAATCAACAACCTCGCCGAGCCAGCCTTTGGCGATTGCATCTTTCAGCGCCAGCATCATCGGTGCGAAGCGGAGTTGGAAATTGACCGCCGCCTTGAGGTTCTTTTCCCGGCAGATTTTCAGAATCTCGGTCGCGGCCTCAAGGTCACTGCCCATCGGCTTCTGGATCAGAACAGCAGCGCCGTCGGGTAACAGGCGCAACACGCCGGCATGGGTCCCGGGCGGCGTGGCAAGATCGAAAACCGCGCCGGGCACGGCTGCCGCCTCCTCCGCCGAGGCATAGGCTGTCACACCCCACTCACCGGCAAGTTTTTCGGCCTTTTCCCGTTCCGGATCAAACACTCCGGCGATCGGAAATCCTGCCTTACGATACGCCGGAAAATGCGCATCGCTGACAATCGAACCGGCTCCGAAAGTGACAATGGGCCTGGGGTCTGACGGCAGCGGCCATGACTGGCTCAGCGTTTCGGGATCAAAGCGCTCAATCATGATGAAAGACTTCCTCCATCATCGCCCACCACTCTCCATCTTTGCGTGTTTCGAGCGGTTCCTGACAGGGCATGCAAATTTCCCACCATTCCTGCGTCTTGGGGTCGGCAGCCATTTTTGCAGCGTCAGCCTCAAAATCCGCACCGTGGTACTCCCAATAGCCAAACAGCAGGTTTTCCGGTTCCTTGAGAAAGATCGAATAGTTGCGAATGTTGCACTTCGAAATCATGTCGAGAATCTCCGGCCAGACGGCCGCATGCAGGCGCTTGTATTCGGCGATCTTTTCCGGCTTCAGGCCAATGACCATTCCCATTCGCTGCATGGCTCAGTCCCCACCTTCCGTGATCTCGGTCGTGAATTCCTCAATGCTTTTTGCACGCACCGCATCCCAGTCCCAATCGATGCCGATGCCGGGCTGCGACGGCGCGTAAGCGTGGCCATTTTCGATCCGCATGCGGCTTGCCGTCAACTCATCGAGCTGCGGAATATATTCGACATACCTGCCGTTCGGCACCGCGCAGGTCAGGCTGACATGAAGCTCCATCAGAAAATGCGGGCAGACGGGAATATCGAAAGCTTCGGCAGCGTGCGCCACCTTGAGCCAAGGGGTGATGCCACCAATACGGCCGACATCGACCTGAACGATCGAGCAGCCGCCCTTCTGCATGTATTCGCGGAAATGCCGGATCGAGTACATGGATTCCCCGACTGCTATCGGCGTCGAGGTCGAACGCGACAGACGCACGTGGCCGTCGATGTCATCTGCGGGAAGTGGTTCCTCGATCCAGGCGAGATCCAGTTCACGCAACCTGTCGGCGCGCCGGATGGCTTCATCGACCGTAAATCCCTGATTGCAATCGGTCATGATCTCGTAGCCATCGCCGACTGCAGCCCGTACCGCTGCAAGCCGGGCGAAGTCCTCAGATCCATGCGGGCGGCCGATCTTGACCTTGGAGCCGAGGAACCCTTGCGCCTTTGCCTGCAAGGCATCATCGACCAATGCTTCGGTCTCGATGTGCAGCCAGCCCCCTTCGGTGGTGTAGAGCGGGCATTTTTCCTTGGCGCCACCGGCCAGCTTCCAAAGCGGCAGCGCTTGTTTGCGGGCACGCAGGTCCCACAGCGCCGTGTCGATGGCGGCAAGCGCGATAGAGGTGATCGCACCTATGGTTGTCGCGTGGGTGGCGAATTCGAGCTCATGCCAGATCGCCTCGATCATATCGGCATCACGGCCGATCAACCGCGGCGCCAGATGGTCGGCCAGAAGCCGCATCACAGACGAGCCACCGGTGCCGATCGTGTAGCTGTAGCCGGTTCCGGTGGCGCCATCGGAATCGGTGATGGTGACAATCGGGGTTTCCTGGCTGACGAAGCTCTGGATTGCGTCGGTGCGTTTGACCTTGGGGACCAGGTCAACCATGCGCAGTTCGACTTTTTCGATGCGCGCCACGGCTCTACCCCCTCAGACTCTTCTCAGTCGCCGCATCGAAGAGATGCGACTGGCTCAGGTCAAAGCTCAGATTGATCCGGTCTCCCATTCGCAGCGTCTTCGGATTGAGCATCCGCGAAATCCAGTCCTCGCCGGCGAACTCGGCAAACACCAGCGTTTCGTTGCCCAGCGGTTCGGTCAGGGATACGGGCACCTCGACGGAATGGACTTCGGCCGCTTCACCGGAATGAAGACCATGGCCGGTGGGGTAGAGATCATCCGGACGCAGACCGAAGACCACTTTCTGCCCGGGACTCACCCGGTCACGGAATTGGCCGGGGAGTGGCAGGGTGTCGCCATTGGCAAATCTGAGCTTACCGTCATCGACGGTCGCGTCACGCAAATTCATGGTCGGCGAGCCGATGAAGCCCGCGACAAACCGCGTCGCCGGCCTGCGGAACACCTCTTCGGGCGGACCGACCTGCTCGATATGACCGTCGCGCATGATCACGATCCGGTCGGCCAGCGTCATCGCCTCGACCTGGTCATGGGTCACATAGATGACTGTCGACTGCACCTTGGCATGCAGTTTCTTGATCTCGGTGCGCATCTGCATGCGCAGCTTGGCGTCGAGGTTGGACAACGGTTCGTCAAACAGGAACACATCGGGATGGCGGACGATGGCGCGGCCCATGGCCACGCGCTGACGCTGTCCGCCCGAGAGTTGCGACGGACGGCGTTCAAGCAGATCTTCAAGACCCAGCGTTTTTGCCGCATCGGCAACCGCACTGGCTATGTCTGCCTGCGACCGGCCGGCGATCTTCAGCGAGAAGCCCATGTTCTCCGCGACAGTCATGTGCGGGTAAAGCGCATAGGACTGGAACACCATGGAGATGTTGCGCTGGCGCGGCGGCAGGTTGTTGACCTCGCGGTCGCCGATGTGAATGTGGCCACCGCTGATGGCCTCAAGCCCCGCGATCATTCGCAGCGTGGTCGACTTGCCGCATCCGGAGGGGCCGACGAGGGCCACGAACTCGCGGTCTTCAACATCGAGATTGATCGAGTGAACGACTTCGAGGCTGCCGTATTTCTTGACCAGGTTTTTAAGCGAAACGGTAGCCATGACTATCCCTTGACAGCGCCGGACGTCAGGCCGGACACGAGGTGTTTCTGGACGATAAAGGTGAGAGTGAGCGCCGGAATGATCATCACCACGGCAAGCGCACACATGCCGCGCCAGTCGATGGTGAATTCGGACGTGTAATCGAGAAGGCCGACCGGCAATGTCTTGGAGTTGGTCGACCGGGTCAGCTGGGACGCCAGTGCGAACTCGTTCCAGGAAATCAGGAAGGCGAAGATACCGGCCGAGGCGATGCCTGAACGGGCCAGCGGAAACTCCACCTGCCAGAACGCCTGCCAGCGGGTGCAGCCGTCGATCTGGGCGGCCTCGGCGAGATCGCGCGGCACCTGACGGAAGAAGCCGTCGATCAGCCAGACCGTGAACGGCACATTGAGCGCGACATAGGCAATGATCAGACCGAAATGGGTGTCGATAATGCCGAGCCGGGCGAAGACAAAGAACAGCGGCAGCGAGAGCGCGATGCCAGGCACGGTTCGGGTCAGCATGAAGCCGAGAAAGATCGCGGTCTTGCCGCGGAAACGATAGCGGGCAAAGGCGTAGCCGCCGGCCAGGCCGATCGCCAGCGCGATTACGGTCGACGTGACCGAGATGATGATCGAGTTGCGGAAATAATCCAGCACGGGAATACCGCCCTGCCCGACGCCGGAAAACATGGCGACATAGGCATCAAACGACAGGCTCTGCGGGATCCAGACCGGCGGCTTGGCCATGATCTCGACAGTTGGCCGAAGCGATGACAAGACGATCCAGAACCCCGGCAGGCAGATGATTGCCATGGCAATGAACAGCCCGATCAGATGTCCGGTCTTGAGCAGCAGCTGCTTGAGGTGGTTTGCCTGATTCTCGTTCATGATCACCACTCCGCGCCGATTTGCTGGCGGGCTTTTGCAAGCTGCCGGAAGAACAGAACCGTAAACAGGATCGACAAAAAGATGGCGACATAGGCCATCGCATTGGCAAGCCCCATGCGCGCGTCGGAATAGGCAGTGCGTGAAATCAGGGTCCAGAGGATCTCGGTGCGCTTGGCCGGACCGCCGTCGGTCATGATCTTGACGATGTCATAGGCGCGGGCAATGTCGAGCGACCGGATGGTCATGGCGATATAGGCAAACGGCATGATGAAGGGCCAGGTGACATAGCGGAAGCTTTGCATCGGCGTGCAACCGTCGACCTTGGCTGCCTCCAGAGGTTCCTTCGGCATGGCCATCAGCCCGGCCAGGATAAAGATCGCAAACACCGAGGTCGACGACCAGATCTCGGCGATCGAGATCGAGATGAAGGCAAGTTTGCCGTCGATCAGCCAGGGGATCGCCTGATCGGTCAATCCCAGTGACTGCAGCGCATTGTTGACCAGTCCGATGTTGTCGTTGAACATGAACTTGAACTGGAAGCCGACCAGGATCGGCGAAAACATCATCGGAAACATCATGATGGTGCGCAGCAGACGCTGACCGCGCGTGGCTTTTTCAACCAGCAGCGCCAGAAACAGGCCCAGCACCATTTCCAGATTGAGCGCAACCGTCAACAGCAGCACCGTGCGGCCGAAGGCCACCCAGAACTCGCGATCAGCAAACAGCCGCTGATAATTGCGGAAGCCGATGAAATTGTAGATCGTGTCAGGCCGAGTCAGCCGGAACGGCGTGAAACTCGAATAGAGCGACAACAACAAAGGCACGACGACAACCGCCGCCAGCACAATGAAGGCCGGCATGAGCAGCAGAATATGCGGTGCAGGCTTCCAGCCTTTCATCGTGTCCTCATATCAAAACGGGCGTTGGGGTCGGTCTTATCGCACCCGCAGTGCGGATGCTTTGCATCAAGTCGGAAAAAGGGCGCGAACCTAGCCGCGCCCCTTCCGGGAGGAGGCTGTTAAAGCTCTCCGGCGTCCTCAAGGATGGCCGTGGCCTTGGCCGCAGCATCATCAAGCGCCTGTTGCGAGGTCTTGTCGCCCAGGATGGCGGCCTGCAGTTCAGGATAGACCGCGTTGGAGATCTCGATCCAGGATGGCGACTGGGGAACGGGATAAGCGCCCTTCGCAGCTTCCTGGAAGGCTTCGAGCACTTCCTTGCGATATGGATCATCCTTGGCCTGATCGATGACCCAGGTCCACACCGCGTCACGTGTTGGCAGCGGGCCTGCGCCGGCTTCCAGCTTCTGGTTTTCCTCGTTGGTGAGGAACCAGACCAGAGAGGCCGCAGCCTCCTTGTTTTCGCAGTTTTCGGTCACAGAGAAGCCGTGATGGCCCGACCAGCCGGTGCGCGCACCGGACGAACCCTTGGGCGGAGCCACGACACCTACATTGCCGGCCACCTTGGATGCTTCAGGATCGTTGAAGAACCCGGCCCAGCCCGGCCAGTCAAGATTGAGCGCTACCGTGCCGGAGGCAAACCCCTGACCCAGATCGTCCCAGAGATAGTTGGTGGTTCCGGCCGGAACAGCCTTGGCCTTATAGAGGTTGACGAACCAGTCGAGAGCCCGCACACCGGCCTCCGAATTGAACGCCGGCTTGCCGTCGGCATCAATGTATTCGCCGCCTTCAGCACGCAGCATTTCGTAGAAGCGGCCGTTGATGGCTTCTTCCTTGCCTGCGTATTGGGTGCCGTAGAAATCCGGCGGATTGGCGAAGAATTCAGCCTGGTCCGTCACCTGTTCCCAGGTGTCGGGCGGTGTCAGATCATAGCCGTATTTTTCCTTGAACCTGGCCTTGTTGTCCTCATCCGCATAGAGGCTCTTCTGGTAGTACATCGCCGAGACGTCGAACTGGGCGCGCGGCAGCATAACGAGCTTGCCGTCGAGCGTGGACGCGCCAATATTGGCATCGACGAAGGCTTCGATTTCCGCAGCCGGAAGAAGTGCATTCAGATCGGTATAGATGCCGGGATATTGCGGAGCGAAGGACGAGTGGTTCGACCCCACGCACCAGCTGATCGCGCCAACCGCAATGTCGGACTTGATTTCCTTGTCGAGCTCGAAGTGGTTCTTCTTCGAGATGACGTTGACAGTGGCGCCAGTCGCCGCTTCCCATTCGCCGATGCGCGAATAGAGGTTCTCATATTGCTGACCGCCGATGAGCTTTGCATCAATGGTCACACCTTCGAACTTGCCTGGCAATTCCTGGGCAAATGCAGATCCGCCGACCATCAATAGGACAACACCGGCCGATACGCCGGTCAATAGCTTGTTCATGAGCCTCCTCCCGAGACGTTTAAACTTTTGGGGCTCCCCCCTCGAACCCTCACAGATGAGAGGTTCATTCATATACAAACATCATCTTCACCAGCGGTCAAGAGACTGTTTGATTGTTATTTGAACGGATCATGCGTATATGAATTTCGAAATTCACGGAGAAACACATGGAAACCGAAGATGACCGCTACAGGGCACCGGCGCTCGACAAGGGGCTCGACATTCTCGAGCTGCTTGCTGAAATCGATGGCGGGCTGACGCAAGCGGAAATCGCCAAGCGGTTGGGCCGCAGCCCGAATGAATTCTACCGGATGCTGGATCGTCTGGTGCGGCGCGGATACGTGACGCGGCTGGACGGCGACCGGTATTCGCTGACATTGAAGCTGTTCGGTCTGGCGCAATTGCACGTTCCGGTTCGCCGGCTGGTTTCCTATGCGACACCGTTCATGCGCGAGCTTGCCGAAGACACCCGCCAGGCCAACCAGCTCGCCGTCTTCGACCGGGGTTCGGTTGTGGTTGTGGCGCAGCAGGAAGCGCCCGGTTACTGGGGTATTTCCATCCGGGTCGGATCACATATCAGTCTCTATGACACCGGATCAGGCCATGTGCTGCTGGCCTTCCGCTCCCAGGAAGAGCGGCTGATGATGATCAACGAGTATTCGGCCAGCGGCGAAGAGACGACCATGGAGACCGAATTCTTCGAACGTCTCGACCAGATTCGGGAACGGGGCTATGAGATCATGCCGAGCGCGCAGACCGCCGGTGTGTTCAACCTCTCCGCCCCTGTGCTGGGACCGGATGGCCGCGCTCTTGCCGCGCTGACGGTGCCCTATATCAACCTCGTCAACGCGGCCCAGGCACCCGATATGGCCGAAACGCAGAGGCTGCTGACCAAGACGTCCCGGCAGCTATCGAAGCTTGCAGGCGCGGATTTCGAAATACCGACCTGAATTCTTATTTGAATAATTTATTTCCCTGTGGAATCATTCAGTCGATGGCGGTGCGGGAAAGCCAACGCACCAGGAGGAGGAAACAGCATGATTATCGATACCCATCTGCATGTTGTCGATCCATGGACGCTGGACTACCCGTGGCTTTCCGGCGTCCCGGCGCTCAACCAGGCCTGGCCCTATGCCGCCTATGAGCTGGAAGCCCGCCGTTCAGGCATTTCGCAAACATTGCACATGGAAGTCGATGTCGCACCTGAGCGGATCGAAGACGAAAGCAACTATGTCAAAACGCTTGCCGAGCGGCCCGGCAGCCTGATTTGCGGCGCCATTGCTTCCTGCCGGCCGGAGGATGAAGGTTTCGCGGCGTATCTTGAGCGTCAGCGCCACAATCCGTTGATCAAGGGCTTCCGCCGCGTGCTTCATGTTATGCCGGACGAGCTGTCCACGCAGCCGCTGTTCAGAGAGAACATCGCGCGCCTGTCCGGTTCCGGCCTGACGTTCGACCTCTGTGTACTGCCGCGGCAATTGCCCCAGGCGATGGCGCTGGCGGATCTGGCGCCTGACGTCAGCTTCATTCTCGATCATTGCGGCGTACCCGACATCAAGGGCGATGAACGGCAGCCCTGGCAGGACAGCATCACCGAACTCGCCAAGCGCCCCAATGTGGTTGCCAAGATTTCGGGCGTTGTCGCCTATGCCGATCCGGAGAGCTGGATCGCCGAGACGTTGCGGCCCTGGGTCGAGCACACGGTTCAAAGCTTCGGCTGGGATCGGGTGGTCTGGGGCAGCGACTGGCCCGTCTGCACGCTGGGCGGCGGGCTTCTGGCCTGGGTTGCGGCGACCCACGCTCTGCTTGACGGCGCCAGCCCTGAGGAGAAGCGGAAACTGCTTTCCGGCAACGCCAAACGCATCTGGAGCCTTTAGGACGCTTTTCTTGCGGCCAGACCAGCAAGCTGGTCTCGATGAGACTTGGCTGGACCGGGGGCCTAGACCCCGAACTCGGTCCTGATCGCTGTGGTGTGCTCTCCAACCCGCGGCGCCGCGCGGCTGGTTGTCGGCCGTTTTCCGTTGACGCGGATCGGGGATCGGGTCGTCATGATCGACACGTCGTCGTCGCGCTCAACCCGCTGCAGCATATCGAGCACTTCGAAGCCTTCACTGGCCATCAGATCGTCCCAGTCGAGGACACGTGAACACCAGATGTCTGCCGGTTCCAGAATCGCCAGCCATTCATCGACGGTTCCGGTCTTGATCCTGTCGGCGATCAGGCGCTTGATCGCGTCACGGGCGCTGAACCACGATTTGGGATCGCCGCTGTATGGCGCCAGCTCCTCCATCTGCAAGAGCTGCTGCAGGCGCGGAATTGGCGTCATGGCGATGGCGAGAAAGCCGTCGCTCGCCTCATAGACACCATAGGGGGCGGACAGATAGGCGTGGGCGCTACGGAAGCCCGAGCGTTTGGGCATCCGCTTTCCATCGTTGAGATAGGTGGTGAGAACCTCGAACTGGAAGTCGACCAGCACTTCAAGCAGACTGGTCTCGACATGACTGCCGCGCCCGGAAATGCCGCGCTTGACCAGCGCTGCCAGAATTCCCTGCGCGGTGGCGGCACCGGCCAGCATATCGCCGACCGCCAATCCCATGGGCACCGGGCCGTCGCCGTCATTGCCACTGAGCCACATCACGCCCGAACGTGCCTGGGCGAGAAGATCCTGCCCCGGCCGCTTGACCCAGGGCCCCTCCTCGCCATAGCCGCTGATCGATGCGTAGACCAGTTTCGGATTGATGGCGCGCACGGTCTGGTAATCGAGGCCAAGGCGTTCAATCACGCCGGGGCGGAAGTTCTGCACCAGCACATCAACCTTGCCAAGCAGGCTGCGCAACATCGCGAGATCCGCCTCATTCTTGAGATCAATGGCGAGGCTCTCCTTGCCGCGATTGATGGCATGAAAGATGGTTGAATCGCCGCCGATTTCAATATCGCTGAGATAGAGAGTGCGCGACAGGTCCCCTGCTCCCGGCCGCTCGATCTTGATCACACGGGCGCCAAGATCCTGAAGCCGCAATGTCGCATAGGGCCCGGACAGAAACTGGCTCATATCGAGTATGACAAGGCCGGCGAGTGGCAAATCGGTATCTGTTGTCATGATGTCTTTTCGGTCCTGCCGGCAAACTCGGCCGGATTTTTGTATTTCACGGTCTGCAGATGCTCGCAGTAAAGAACGAGCTCGCCTTCGCCCTTGAACACTTCATAGCTGGCGCGGATCAGCCCCATGTCCTCATAGCGTGGTTTCTTGTCGAGATTTGTGCGCACCGTATAGATGGTCTCGCCGATGAAGACGGGCTTGATGAAACGCAGCTTGTCATAGCCATAGGAAAATGCGTTGACGCAATTGGTCGCCACCAGTCCAAGCCCCGCAGAAAACACGAAGGCGCCGGCAACCAGGCGGCGGCCGAACATGCCTTCGCTTTCGGCAAACATCTGATCCTGCACATAAGGGTGGATGTCGACCACGAGGGTGTTGAACATGTGGCTTTCCCCCTCGGCAATGGTCCTCCGCAGCGACCGGATACGGTGCCCCGGCTGCCAGTCCTCATAGAACCAGTTCTCGGCGTTCCAGACCGGAAGCTCCGCATGCTCTTGAGGCATGTTCCGCGGACGCGTGCTCGCAATTCCCACTGTGGGTTCGAACGAAGATCCCATAACCCCTCCCAGAATTCCTATTTGAATAATATATTCACATATGGATTATCGTGGCAAGAGGCAGAACCTTGTCCCTGGCTTTTGCTGATCTGATAGAGGCGCGGCTGCGTAAAGCACTTACACATCAAATCAGTCATGATCAGATGGTCGGGACAAAATCGCATAACGGGATCATTTGAACGGGATACCGGCCAAACCGGCCAGTATTTGTTCCCCGGTGCAGGGTTGTTAACCCGGGCGAATTATGGTGACTGACACAAAACTGCACTCCGTCAGCCTGGACTCAACCGATGATCAAAGCCCTTCGTTTTACCGTTGCCCCCCTTGTAGCCGCCAGCGTTGCTGCCTTCATCCCGCAGGCCAGCGCACAGGATGCGAGCGGTCCGGGGATCTCGTTTGAGCTGGGCGTCGCCGGCAAGGTGACGCCGCGCTATTTCGGCGCCAGCAAGCTGGTTCTGTCACCGGTTCCGCTGATTCGGCTCAAGCGACTGGAGCTTCCCAATGGCTTCACCATTGGTGGCGGCTCGGATGAAGGCTTCTCGCTCAGCCCGTCGATTGACGTGATTGGCAAGCGCTCGGTTTCGGATTCCCCTGAACTGACAGGTCTCAACACCATTAAGACCGCCGTCGAACTCGGTGTCGCGGCGAAATATCAGACGGGCAATTTTCGGGTCATGGGCGCCGTGCGGCAAGGATTTGGTGGCCACAAGGGCATTCGTGCCGAGCTTGGCGCGGACATCATCATCAAGCCGGACGACCAGTTGACCTTCTATGGCGGCCCGCGGCTGAACTTCGGCAGCAGCAAGTTCACCAATACCTATTTCGGCGTGACCGCTGCGGAAGCATCTGCACTTTATCCGGCAACAACGGCTTCCGGTGGACTTTACAGTGCCGGCCTGGGAGCCGGAATGCGCTTTCAGGTCGACACAAACTGGGCGATCGAGGCCGAAGCCGGCTGGTCACGGCTTACCGGTGACGCAGCCAAATCCCCGATCACTGCGCAGGGGTCGAAGAACCAGTACAGCGCCTCGTTCGGCATCGTGCGCCGCTTCGATATCGGTTTTTAAGACCCGGCGCCAGCCGCTCAACAGAGCAAGGCCTTTTCAATCAAAACCAGACTTGCAGCCGATGGCGGCCGGGCCTCCTCGTTCTACAACGTAGCGCCGCCGCCATCTTCGATGGATGCCGGTTCCGCTGCCAGATCCTCTAGCACCTGGTCGAGAAGCTTGAGATCGTCGCCGACGTCGCTGTCCGTGACCATTGCGCTTTCCGTGGCTGCCCGCATTTCCTGACGAGTGCCTTCGCGCATGTATTGAAGCTGGGAAATTTTTTCCGATGTGGGAAGTTCTGCGTCGTCGAGAATAGACTGTATTTCGTTTTTCACGTTCTGATGGGCCATTGCACTCATCCTCTTCTCGTTTACAGGACTGAAATTCGGCCGAAGCCGCTTGTCTTCATCAATGCTGCTGCCAGTGTTTGGTTCCACCGATCCCGGCCTGCAATGGCTGCTGCGCCAAACGCCTTGGCGAAGCGGGTGACAGCGGGTAATGAACAGACATGACAGCTCCAGACTCCGAAACGCCCCCCATTCACCTGCTTGTTGATGCCGACGCCTGCCCGGTGCGCGAGGAAGCGGTCAAGGTGGCGCTGCGCCACGGCATCAAGGTGACGTTTGTGTCCAACAGTTTCTTCCGGATCGAGAGTGATCCGCTGGTGGAGCGTGAAATCGTGCCGGGCAATTTTGACGCCGCCGATGACCGCATCGTCGAACATGTGACGAAACGGGCCGTGGTTGTCACTGCCGACATCCTGCTGGCCGAACGTTGCCTGCAGGCCGAGGCAGCCGCCGTCATGAGCCATACCGGCAAGCCATTCACCCATGATTCCATCGGCATGGCAGTGGCGACGCGCTCGATTATGGCTGACCTCAGGGCCGGGGGCGCGCAAATGGGCGGGCCTGCGCCGTTTTCCCGCCAGGACCGTTCCCGTTTCCTCTCGGCGCTGGACCTGGCCATCGTGCGGCTGAAGCGGCACGGTTGAGACACCACGACGTTCAGCTCATTTTCGCATGATGCAAGACAATCAGCATTGTTTTCCATTTCTTCTGGACAATCGTCAGCGCAGGCGTTCAATTGAGCCGACGCTGCGCCCGCATGCATTTCAAAGCGGGACGCCGCATGCATTGACCTGCCGGGGATAGAATTCATGGCCTATGTGGACATGCTCAAGACTTTTGTGCGCGTTTACGAGCTGGGCAGCATGTCTGCCGCCGCACGGGATTTGCGGGTTTCGGCCGCCGTCTCTTCAAGCCGCATTTCAGATCTGGAAAAAAGCCTCGGCGTGCGGCTGTTCAACCGCACCACCCGCAGCTTGCGTGCGACCGCGCATGGCGAACTGTTCTACAAGGGCGCAATCAAGATCCTCGACACCATCCGCGAGGTTGAGGGCGGCATTGCCGAAATTACCGCGCAACCGAAGGGAACATTGTTCATTTCGGCGCCGCTGGCGCTCGGCAAGAAGCTGGTGGCGCCACTGATCCCGGCCTTCAAGGCGGAGTACCCGGACATCAATGTCCGGCTCAGGCTGTCAGACCGCAAGGTCGACATCGCCCAGGAAGGTCTCGATGCAGCCTTCGTGCTCGGTCCGCTACCCGATTCCGATCTCAGAGTGCGGGCAATCCACGATTTCGAGCGCCTGCTTGTCGCCTCACCCGGCTACGTCAAAAAGCACGGCATGCCCAACAGCGGTGACGAGATCATTTCGGAAAAGCACAAATGCCTGCTGTTGCGCTATCCCGGCGCCACCGAGTTTTACTGGAACCTGCTGGTCGACGGTGAAGTCCGCGGCTTTCATCCCGAGGGATCGCTGGAAAGCGATGACGGCGATGTGCTCACCGCCTGGGCCCTTGCCGATTGCGGCATTGCCAGCAAGACCCGTTACGATGTTGCCGCCGAGCTTGATGCCGGCAGACTGGTGGAAGTGGCAAGCGCCACGCCACAGACACAGCAACCCTTCTCGTGCCTTTACCCGCACAAGAGGCTGCAGGATCCGAAGGTCAAGCTGTTCATCGATCACGTCATCAAGGGGATCCGCAGCGAGATAGACCGGGCAGCGGCTTTAACATCTTCAGGAAAAATTTGAAACCGGACTGCATTTTCCTTGCATACTATGGTGCTGGCATCCGGGTAGTCCTATCCGGACCTATTCGTTCAGGAGAGACATGATGAGTGACCACGTGCCGGCGCAGCTTCCGGGTTTTGCACGCAATTCCGTCAACCTTGCTTCAGCGGGACTTGGCGCGAAAGGCATTTACGTCACCGACGAGTTTTTTGCCCCGCTGGAACGCATGCTCGCCGATCAGCCTGCGGTGTTCATCGAAGACAAGTTTGATGACAACGGCAAGTGGATGGACGGCTGGGAAAGCCGCCGCAAACGCGTCCTCGGGCATGATTTCTCGGTGATCCGCCTGGCGACGGCTGGCCGCATCGACGGCTTTGACGTCGATACATCGCATTTCACCGGCAATTACCCGCCTGCAGCCCGGATCGAAGCCTGCAATGTCTCGGGCGATCCGGACGACGCCACAGAATGGACCGAAGTGCTCGGCACCTCTCCTTTGGGGCCGAATGCCCACCATTACCTGGCCTCCGCGTCCTCCGACGTTTTCACGCATGTGCGGCTGCATATCTATCCTGACGGCGGAGTGGCGCGTCTCAGAGTCTATGGCCAGCCATTCCTCGACCGCTCGCGGGTCGGCGACGGCGACATCGAATTGTCAGCTGCGCTGAATGGCGGCCGCATCATCGGGTTCTCTGACGCGCATTACGGATCCTACCACCGCTTGCTGGCTCCAGGCCGGGGCGAAAATATGGGTGATGGCTGGGAGACCAGCCGGCGGCGGGTTCCCGGCAATGAATGGATCGTCATTGCGCTGGGCGCTCGCGGCGTTCTCTCAAGCGCTGTGGTCGACACTGCCTATTTCAAGGGCAATTTTCCCGACACCTGCTCGATACAGGCCGCCGACATGAGCGAATTCGGAACCGACGCGGGTGATGCCATCATCACCGCTTCGATGTTCTGGCCCGAACTGATCGGTCAACAGAAACTCAAGGCCGATCATGTGCATGATCTCTCCGCGCATATCCAGGATATCGGGCCTGTCACGCATGTGCGGCTCAACATTTTCCCCGATGGCGGGGTCAGCCGTCTGAAGTTGACAGGGCGGATTGCATAGGCTGCAAAAACGGAGACTCATGGCATAGTTCTTGCGTTTTCGACGAGAAGACCGGGACAGTGTTGGGGCGGCGGCAACAGGTGCCGCCTGATCATTGCAAGGTTGAACCAACCGGCAAATCAGCCGGTTCGCAGCAATGGGGGGCGGCGAACCGGCTTGGGATAAACCCCTGGGGATCAAAGGACTATCCAATGGCAGACACATCAATCGGGACCGCAGAACAGCTGCGGGATCCCAATTACACACCGCCGCTCGCCAAGGCCATACCGCTGGGGATTCAGCATGTGCTGGCGATGTTTGTTTCCAATGTAACGCCGGCAATCATTGTTGCCGGTGCTGCCGGTTTTGGTTTCGGCGCTCCCGGAGCGGATATCCCGGCGCTGATCTACATGATCCAGATGTCGATCCTGTTTGCCGGCATCGCCACACTGCTGCAGACCATCGGCATAGGACCGGTGGGTGCGCGGCTTCCGATCGTTCAGGGAACCAGCTTTGCCTTTCTGCCGGTGATGATCCCGGCCGTGGTCGGCGCCGGAACCGCGGGACTTGCCGGGCTGATGACCGGTGTGTTCATCGGCGGCATCTTCCACTTTTGCCTCGGTTTCGTTGTCGGGCGCATCCGCTTTGCACTGCCGCCTCTCGTCACCGGCCTGATCGTGCTGATGATCGGCCTGGCCCTCATCAAGGTCGGGATTGAATATGCCGCAGGTGGCGCCGGTGATTTCAACCGCTCCAAACCCACCTGGGGCGGATTGAACAACTGGTTCCAGGCACTGGTCGTGATCCTGGTAACTCTCGGCATCAAGTTCTTTACCAAGGGCTTCATGTCGGTCGCAGCCGTGTTGATCGGCATTATCGCCGGCTACATCGTCGCCTTCTTCATGGGTGATGTCTCGTTTGGCAATGTCGGCAATGCATCGTGGTTTGCAGCTCCGATGCCGTTCAAGTTCGGATTTGAATTCAACTGGGCCATCATCATCGGCATGTGCCTCATGGCGGTGATCTCGGCTATTGAAACCGTGGGAGACACTTCGGGGATTACCAAAGGCGGCGCCGGACGCGAAGCCACCGACAAGGAGGTCGAAGGTGCGACCTTCGCCGACGGTCTGGGGACTGCTGTCGCCGGTGTCTTCGGCGGACTGCCCAACACATCCTTCAGCCAGAATGTCGGTCTGATTGCCATGACCGGCGTGATGAGCCGCCACGTCGTCACCATCGGCGCGGTGTTCCTGATTTTCTGCGGTTTCATTCCCAAGGTTGGCGCAGTCATCAATACCGTGCCGATCACAGTGCTTGGTGGCGGTGTCATCGTGATGTTCGGGATGGTCGCTGCGGCCGGTGTCAACATGCTGTCTGACGTGAACTGGAACAAGCGCAACATGATTATCTTTGCGGTGTCCCTTTCTGTTGGCCTCGGCCTGCAGCAGGTACCGGATGCGATGGCTTTTCTCGGCAACACGGCCAAGATCCTGATGACTTCAGGACTTCTGCCTGCGGCCGTCATCTCGATCGTGCTCAATCTGGTTCTGCCTGAATCTCTCGACGACTGAGATCGGCTCGCTCCGTTAAACAAAAAGCCCCCGGTTCCCTTCGGATCCGGGGGCTTTTTGTTTGTTCAGATCGGTTTGGCTTTGGTAGCGCGCTCGCCGCCCGGCTTCAGCTTGCAGCCTGGGCTGCCAGACGGATGGCAGAGATGTTTTTGGCCCAATCGTCTTCGCCTGCACCGTTGAACACCGCTGAACCGGCAACCAGCACATCAGCACCGGCCGCGGTGACCAGTGGAGCGGTCGCAGGTGTGACGCCGCCATCGATTTCGATGTGGATCGGACGGTCACCGATCATCTTCCTGACCCGCGCCACCTTGTCGACGACGGACGGAATGAAAGCCTGGCCGCCGAAGCCGGGGTTGACCGTCATCAGCAGAACCAGGTCGAGCCGGTCGAGCACATATTTGATGACGCTTTCCGGGGTCGATGGGTTCAGCGACACACCGGCCTTTTTTCCAAGCGCCCGAATGGCCTGCAGCGAGCGGTCGAGGTGTTTGGTGGCTTCGGCGTGGACCGTGATGATATCGCAGCCCGCCTCGGCGAAGGCTTCGAGATAGGGATCGCAGGGCTCGATCATCAAATGACAGTCGAAGACCGCCTTGGTGCGCGGGCGCACCGCCTTGATGATCCCGGGGCCGAAGGTGATGTTGGGAACGAAGTGGCCATCCATCACATCAAGATGGATCCAATCGGCACCGGCGCGCATGACACCTTCGATGTCATCGCCGAGGCGGGAAAAATCAGCAGACAGAATGGATGGGGCGATCAACAGGGGCTTGGACATGGCGCTTACCTCGGATTGGGAGTGGCCGGACCTCTTGGCCCCGGCCCGTTGGACAGCGGTTTGCCCGATCCAAAGCGCAAAGGTCAAGACGGCTTTGGATCAACCCTGTGCAAAGCCCTGCGACCTCTTGCCCGAATCACGCCGCTGCGGGCAGGTTTGAGTGGCACTCAACAGGAGCCATTGATGTCCAGACCGCCGATCAGCCATTCGATCGTTTTTACCTATACCAGCGATCTTGAACGCGGCTCCCGCTTTCTGCGCGAGGTGATGGAGCTTGATTTCGTCGTTGATCAGGGCGCCTGCCACATCTACCGGCTGACGCCGCTGAGTTATATCGGCGTCTGCAATCTGCCTGACCGTCCGCAGGGTACGGCAGGCGTGACGCTGACCATCGTGTCGCCGGATGTCGACGGCTGGCGTGATTTTCTCGAAGCCAAGGGCGTTGCTTACGTCTCCGGGCCTGAGCACAGTGACGAGTTCGGCGTTTACAGCTCGCTGTTTCATTCGCCGGATGGCTACCGGGTTGAAATCCAGAGCTTTGACGACCCGGACTGGGACAAGGGCAGCATCGCCTGACACGGCCCTGCCCTCATCATCGGCATATCAGAACCGGATCGGTTCGCGGGTCATCTCCAGATGCAGCATGTCGCCGCTCCACGGATTGGCTTCGCAGACTGCCTCATTGAGCTCGACACCGAGGCCCGGTTCGTCGGACGGGATGACATAGCCGTCCTGCCATTCGATCTTCTTCTTGAGAACGTCGGCGTAAAACCCGTCCCAGGTTTTGATCGATTCGAGCACCAGGAAGTTGGGCAGGGTGGCCGCGAGCTGAATGTTGGCAGCAGCGACCAGCGGTCCGCAATAGCAATGCGGCGCGATCTGGATGCCGAAGGCTTCGGCCATGCCAGCGATTTTCTTGGTTTCGAGCAGGCCGCCCGAGCGGCCCAGATTGGGCTGCAGGATGGCCGCGGCGCGGGTCTCGATCACGCGCGCGAACTCGTGTTTGGTGACCAGCCGCTCGCCGGTGGCGACGGGAATCGAAGTGGCGCGGGCGACTTCGGCCATGGCCCCCAATTGATCCGGCGGCACCGGTTCCTCAAACCACAGCGGATCGGCGGCCTCAATGGCACGTGCCATGCGGATGGCGCCGGCAGCGGTGAACTGGCCGTGCGTGCCGAACAGGATGTCAGCGCGGGTGCCGACAGCCTCCCGGACCGCACGAACCATCCGGGCACTGAGATCGATATCGGTGAGCAACGGCTGATGGCCGCCCTGGACGCGATAGGGACCCGCCGGGTCAAACTTGACCGCGGTGAAGCCCTGACGCACCGCCTCGATTGCCGCTTCCGCTGCAAGGTCAGGATCATTGTAGACGTTCTTCGGACTGTCCGTGGCCAGAGGATCAGCGCTGCCGCTGGCCGGATAAAGATAGGTATAGGAGCGAAGCCCCTCGTGCACCCGGCCGCCAAGCAGTTTGTGCACCGGCTGACCGGCTTCCTTGCCGATGATATCCCAGCAGGCCATTTCCAGCGCCGAACAACAGGCCATCATGGTCATGTCCGGGCGTTGCGAGAAGCCGGACGAGTAACAGAGCCGGAAGAAATTCTCGATGTCATGCGGATCGCGGCCGACCAGATAGCGCGCAGCGACATCCTCCATCAGTTTGGCGGTCAGATGCGGATCGAAAGCGGCATCATAGGCTTCGCCATACCCGATGACGCCACCATCGGTGACCAGCTTGACAAACAGGAAGTAGCGTCCACCTGTCTGCGGCGGCGGGTTGGCAACCACAAATGTCTGGACATCCTTGATCTTCATCGCACGCTCCGGAGCTTCAGTTCACTTGCGCGCAAGTGATCAGGTATCGGCGGCGAAATCCAGCCCCTCGACCGGCATCGAAATGAAGAAACCGCAGGGCAAGTGCCGGCACGACCCAATGACCAGCGCCGCCCGGTCGGGTCCGAGAGCTGACCAAAGGTTTTTCATCATGTCTTGACCGTCTTCCCTGTGCGACACTGCATGGAAGAATCACGCTCTCGGGACAGGACATATCCAGTGGCTGCAAACACCATTCCAGTGCTCTTCCGGTCCGTGCCTTGAGTACGGTGCTTGTCACCGGCGCCAGTGGTTTTGTCGGCACGCAGATCGTCAACCGGCTTGCCGACAAGGGCCATGATCTGCGGCTGGTATGCCGTCCGCCGTCCGCCCGGAGACTTGCGTCGAGATTTGCCGATGCAACAATCCTGGAATGCGAAGACCTGTTTGCCCAGTCCGCCGGCGACTGGGCCGAGAGTTGCAGGGGGGCCGACGCCATCATTCACGCCGCCTGGTATGTGGACCCTGCCGACTATCTCGATTCGGAAAAGAATGCCGCCTGTGTTTCCGGCACCTTCAGAATGGCGCAGGGGGCTGTACGGGCAGGCGTTGGCCATTTTGTCGGCATTGGAACCTGCATGGAATATGCACTGCCTTCCGAACGGCTGGATATCAACGCCCCGACTGGTCCTTCCACTGTTTACGGCGGCTGCAAACTGGCGACATTTGATATCCTCGATCATTTCCTGAGATCGACGCAGGTCGACTTCTCCTGGTGCCGGCTGTTCTACCTGTTTGGGGAGGGAGAAAACGAAAAACGGTTGTACCCCTATCTCAAGCGATGCCTTGAAGCGGGCGAAACAGCACGGCTGGGAGCAGGAACCCAATTGCGGGATTATATGGATGTCGCTGAAGCGGGCGCCCGTATTGCCGACGTGATTGACACCGGCCAGGTTGGCGCAATCAATATCTGTTCCGGCTTGCCTGTGAGTATCCGCCAATTCGCCGAAAGTGTTGCTGACCGGTACGGGCGGCGCGACCTGCTCGAATTCGGCACCCACCAACCCCACCCGCGCGACCCTTCCGCAGTGGTTGGCGTGCCCAATTTTGCCGGTGCGGAATGAAGATTGTCCATATCACACCTCACCTGGGAGGCGGCGTCGGCAAAGCGCACGCCTCCCTGTGTGCGGCAAGCCCCACCGATTGCGAACACCACTACGTGCTTCTGGAAGAAGCCCGCGATCACCGTTATGTCGATCAGATCCGCGAGACCGGTGCGCGCGTCACGCTTGGTGAAACTCCGCAGCAGCTTCACGACCTCATGGCCGGCGCCGATATTGTTCAATTTGAGTGGTGGAACCATCCGTTGATGTGCGGGCTTCTGGCAGGGCCGCCGCTGCCCGCCATGCGTTCCGTCTTCTGGAGCCATGTCTCCGGAGTATGCGCGCCCTTCATACCCGCCGCCCTGATTGAAGCGGCCGACCGGTTCGTGTTCACCTCGGCCTGCTCTAAACTTGCCCCCAATCTGTCGGGACCGGATGTCGACTGCCTCGGGCGCACTGATGTGATCAACAGCGGGTTCTGCCACCCGGAAACCGTGACAGATGGTGCGTTTGAAAGCGGCAAGGGCGGCATCAGCTATCTGGGTACTGTGGACTTCACCAAAATGAGCCCGGCGATGATGCAGGTCATCGACAGGCTGGAAACAGACAATGTGGCGCTTGATGTCTGGGGCGGAGTGCATGACAACAGCCCTGTCCACATGGAAATTGCCGCCATGAAGCACCCCGAACGGTTTCGGCTGCGCGGTCACAGCGCGGATCCGGCCGGGGCGCTGTCCCGGACATCGGTCTTTATGTATCTGTTGCAGCCGTTTCATTTTGGCACTGCGGAAAATGCGCTGATTGAAGCCATGTCGCTGGGATGCGCGCCTCTGGTGTTTGCCAACCCATGCGAACAGGCCATCGTGCGCGATGGCGAAACCGGTCTTGTCGCCAGCTCTGTCGATCACGCCGTCGAGCTGTTGGGCTGGATGCTGGACAACCCGGACGAAGTAAGCCGCATCGGCGCCAATGCCCGCACCGAAATATGCGCGTTGAAAACACCTGAACGCTCGATTGCCGCTTTTCAGGCTCTCTGGATCGAGGCCATGCAAAAGCCGAAACGGACCCCGGATTTTGCGCCTGCTTTGGGCGCTACGCCACGCGACTGGTATGATACACTCAATGGCGGGAAGCAGGCTGCTGCTGCCAACACCTCGAAGGCATCGCAGACAGCTTCCAAAGGCAGCTTGGCGCATTTCAAGGTGTATTATACGGACCTTGATCGGCCGCAACGGAGGCCGATTGAACCGATCAAATAAGCAAGACCTCTGCTGAGCAGCAACGGACTTCCCGGTCAGTCAGACCGGGTCCGCCTGGATGTTTGAGATGACGGCCCGAGAGATCTGGTGACGCCTGCATTTCAGGCGGCGGGACGGTCCTGACAGAACAGCTAAGTCACGGATATACCGGGATTTGCGCGAACATTCACCGGGACAGAGCGCCGCAAAGCGGTAAAATCGCTGTTTTCGCGATCAGAAAGCCCCAATTCAGTTGATTTCACTAAATATGAAACATCTAATCGATTGAAAGACTGAAAACCTTCCTCCCCTCCACTTTTTCTATTCTTGCCATCCCAAAACACGCTATAGAGGCAGCAAGGGGTAAGAGGGCGCGATGACAGCGCCCCCCAAAAAAGACGAGAGGGACAGCGGCCTCATGGAGTATTTTCTTCAGCAGCTTATCAATGGGCTCACCTTGGGTTCCATTTATGGGCTCATCGCCATCGGCTACACCATGGTCTATGGCATCATCGGCATGATCAATTTCGCCCATGGCGACATCTTCATGGTGGGATCGTTCATCGCACTCGCGACGTTCCTCGCCCTTGTGGCCCTTGGAATAACAGCGTTGCCGCTGATCCTGTTTCTCACGCTTCTTGTGTCGATGCTTTTCACCTCAGCCTGGGGCTGGACGGTGGAACGGCTGGCCTACAGGCCCTTGCGCGGATCGTTCCGGCTTGCGCCTTTGATCACAGCCATCGGCATGTCGATCGTCCTGCAGAACTTTGTCCAGATCACGCAAGGCGCCCGGGTCAAGCCGCTGCCGCCGCAGATCCAGGGCGGCGTCACGCTGATCGAGGGCGTCACCGAAAACGGAACCATCGCGGTGCAGCTGTCCTACATGCAGATGATCATCATCGCCACCACGCTGGCATTGATGATCGGCTTTTCGCTGCTGATCTCCAAGACATCGCTGGGCCGGTCGCAGCGCGCTTGCGAACAGGACCAGAAGATGGCCGCGCTTCTCGGCGTCAATGTCGACCGCACCATCTCGCTGACCTTTGTCATGGGTGCTGCCCTGGCAGCTGTTGCGGGCTTCATGTTCCTGCTGCTTTACGGCGTGATCGATTTCTACATCGGCTTCCTGGCCGGGGTGAAGGCCTTCACCGCGGCCGTGCTGGGCGGCATCGGCTCGCTGCCGGGCGCCATGCTCGGCGGGCTTCTGATCGGCCTGATCGAAGTGTTCTGGTCGGGCTATTTCTCGGTTGAGTACAAGGACGTCGCAGCCTTCTCCATCCTGGTTATCGTCCTGATCTTCATGCCGTCGGGATTGTTGGGCAAACCTGAAGTCGAGAAAGTCTAATGGCAACCGCTGCAAAACCCGGCCTGATGGCCGAATCCGTCAAGGATGCGGCGGTAGCTGCACTTCTTGTCGCAGTCCTGGGCTTTTTCTTCTTTGCCCTGCGCACCGACATCGCAACAGGAGGCCTGGAACTCACCTACCGGTGGGGTCTCTGGTTCATCGCGATAGCAATCACCTTCGGCGTCCGGCTTGTGTTGAACGTGTTCGTGTTCAAGGCAGCAAGGCCAGTGACCAGCGGCATCAGCATTTCGCTGCCCGCAGGTCTGGTTTCGGGCGTTGGCCGGGTAATCGGACCGGTGCTGCTGCTCATCGCGCTGACACTGCCGTTTATCGTGATGGCGGTGTATCCCGACCGTGACCGTCAGTTCATCGATCTCGCGATCCTGATCATGACCTATGTCATGCTCGGCTGGGGGCTGAACATCGTGGTCGGTCTGGCGGGCCTGCTCGACCTCGGCTATGTGGCGTTCTATGCTGTCGGCGCCTATTCATTCGCATTGCTGGCGCAGTATTTCGACATCGGATTCTGGATGGCACTGCCGCTGGCCGGCCTGCTGGCGGCGACCTGGGGCATCATTCTGGGCTTCCCGGTGCTAAGGCTGCGCGGCGACTACCTCGCCATCGTGACTCTGGCTTTTGGTGAAATCATCCGTGTGGTGCTGCTCAACTGGTACGAGTTCACCGGTGGCCCGGATGGCATCTCCGGCATTCCGAAGCCAAGCTTTTTTGGCCTTGAGTTCTCGCGAACCGGCGGCTTTGCCGAGTTCTTCAATCTCGATTACGACTCGATCCACCGCTTCATCTACCTTTACTACATCATCCTGGTGCTGGCGCTGATTACCAACTTCGTGACGTTGCGGCTGCGCAAGCTGCCGATCGGCCGGGCCTGGGAAGCACTGCGCGAAGACGAGATCGCCTGCCGCTCGCTCGGCATCAACACCACCAACACCAAGCTGACCGCGTTCTCGATCGGCGCGATGTTCGGCGGGTTTGCGGGATCCTTCTTTGCCACACGGCAGGGCTTCATCTCGCCCGAGAGCTTCACCTTCCTTGAATCGGCAATCATTCTTGCGATCGTTGTGCTCGGCGGCCTCGGCTCCCAGATCGGGGTTGTCATCGCTTCGGTGGTGATGATTGGCGGGATCGAGCTTTTGAGAAATCTCGGCTTCCTGAAGGAAATCTTCGGGCCTGATTTCGAACCAACCCAATACCGCATGCTGATTTTCGGCCTGGCCATGGTTCTCATCATGGTGTGGAAACCACGCGGCATCATATCGAGCCGAAACCCTTCCGCAGTCTACAAGGAACGCAAGAAGATTGGCTCGGACATGGTCGCTCAAGGTGAGGGCCACTGATGGAAACCGCGATGAAAACGACCTCCACGCAGAGCTGGGACGACAATGTCGTTCTGTCCGTCGAGCACCTGACCATGCGGTTCGGCGGCCTGGTTGCTGTCAACGATCTGAGCTTCAATGTCGGCCGTGGTGACATCACCGCTCTGATCGGCCCCAATGGCGCCGGCAAGACAACCGTGTTCAACTGCGTCACCGGATTCTACAAGCCCACCGAGGGGCGCATTGTCATGCGTCACGGCAAAGGCTTGCAGGCCGACAAGATCGAAGCGCTGACCCGCACGGGACGGCAGTTCAACGATGATGGCGACAACCGGGTGTTCCTGCTCGAACGGATGCCTGATTTCGAAATTTCAAAGCGGGCCAAGGTGGCGCGAACATTCCAGAACATCCGGCTGTTTGGCGGCATGACCGCGCTGGAAAATCTTCTGGTGGCGCAGCACAATCCGCTGATGATTGCCTCGTCGATGACCATTGGCGGCATCCTCAATCTGCCCGGCTACAAGAAGGCCCGTGCGGAAGCGATCGAATTTGCCGCCTACTGGCTGGAGAAGACCGGCCTGATCGAGCGGGCTGACGATCCGGCGGCGGATCTGCCCTATGGTGATCAGCGGCGGCTGGAGATTGCCCGCGCGATGTGCACACGGCCGCAACTGTTGTGCCTGGACGAACCGGCAGCCGGTCTTAACCCGCGGGAATCGACCGAGCTCAATGATCTGCTGCAATATATCCGCAACGATCACGGCACCTCGATCCTGCTGATTGAGCATGACATGGGCGTCGTCATGCAGATCTCTGATCATGTGGTCGTGCTCGACTACGGTCAGAAGATTTCCGACGGCAACCCGGAACTTGTGAAGAATGATCCGAAAGTGATCTCGGCCTATCTCGGCGTTGATGAAGATGAAGTCGCCGCAGTCGAGGAAAGCATCGACATGCCGGTGATCCACGGCAAGACCAAACCGTCGGAGAACGGTGAAGGAGGCCAGTCATGAGTGACGACCAGAACCTTCTGACAATCCGTGGCGTGGAAACCTACTACGGCAAGATCGTTGCGCTTCGCGGTGTCGATGTCGACGTTAAAAAGGGCGAGATCGTCACTCTGATTGGCGCCAACGGCGCTGGCAAATCGACCCTTATGATGACCATCTGCGGCAGCCCCCGGGCCCGCACCGGCGAGATCATTTTCGACGGCCAGGACATTTCCCGCACCCCGACACATGAAATCATCCGGATGGGCATCGCCCAGTCGCCTGAAGGCCGCCGTATCTTTGGCCGCATGACGGTGATGGAAAACCTTCAGATGGGCGCGCAGCTGGTTGACGACAAGCATTTTGATGACGACATCAAGCGTGTCTTCGATCTGTTTCCGCGTCTGAAGGAGCGCGCGGTTCAGCGCGGTGGGACGCTTTCGGGCGGCGAACAGCAGATGCTGGCAATTGCCCGCGCGCTGATGAGCCGGCCAAAGCTGCTGCTGCTCGACGAGCCGTCGCTCGGGCTGGCGCCGCTGATCGTCAAGCAGATCTTCGAGATCATCAAGGAACTCAACACCAACGAAGGCTTGACCGTGTTCCTGGTCGAGCAGAATGCCTTTCATGCGCTGAAGCTGGCTCACCGCGGCTATGTGATGGTCAATGGCAACATCACCATGTCGGGCACCGGTGCCGAATTGCTCAAACGCGACGAGGTTCGTGCGGCCTATCTCGAAGGCGGAGCTCACTAATGCCTAACGCAGCAACAGGGAACTAGGACATGGAAAACGGCCTCTTGTGGGAAGTCTCCATTGCGGAATTCATCTTCGTCACGATGATCCTGGGCGGCGGCACGGCATGGATGACCGGCCGGGCCGTGGCCCAGACCTGGCGAACACCGCTGCAGCTTGCCGGCTATATGCTGATCCTCGGCTTGGCCGTCAGGTTTATCCATTTCGCACTGTTCAGCGGGACATTGTTGTCGGGCTACTATTTCGTGGTCGATTTCATTGTCATTCTGCTTTTCGCGTTTCTCGGAATGCGCTTCACGCGCGCCGGTCAGATAGCAACACAATACAGTTTTGCTTTCACCCGTTCAGGACCATTTGGCTGGCGTCAGAAGAGCAATTAACCGCCCAGAAAAATGGTTTGAATCACCATCTAAAAAGGTCTGTATTTCTTTGAGAAGATCGGATTAGATGGTTGTACATGGGGCATAAGCCCCCCACACCGGCGCCGACACAGACAGCGCCTGCGGCACCGGTGACAGGAAACGAACAGGCGTTGCTGGGAGTTGATATGAAGAAGATTCTTTTGGCCGGAGCCGCACTCGGCTTCGCAATGTCTTCAGCCTCGGCTGACATCGTCATTGCAACCGCAGGTCCGATGACAGGTCAGTACGCATCCTTCGGGGAGCAGATGAAAACCGGCGCCGAACAGGCTGTCGCAGACATCAACGCTGCTGGCGGTGTCAACGGCGAAATGCTGAAGCTTGAAATCGGTGACGACGCCTGCGATCCGAAGCAGGCCGTTGCTGTCGCCAACCAGTTTGCCGGCAGCGGCGTGGCCTTCGTTGCAGGTCACTTCTGCTCGGGCTCCTCGATTCCTGCATCGGCAGTCTATTCCGATGAAGGCATCATCCAGATCTCGCCGGCCTCGACCAACCCGACCTTCACCGACGAACGTCCAGGCGGCGCTGATGGCGGCACCTACCGCGTCTGCGGTCGTGATGACCAGCAGGGTGAAACTGCAGCTGCTTATCTGCTGAAGAACTTCGCTGGAAAGAAGATCGCCTTCGTTCACGACAAGACCGCCTACGGCAAGGGTCTTGCGGACGCCACCAAGGGTTCGTTTGAAGCCGGCGGCGGCACTGCAGCGATGTACGAAGCCTACACTGCAGGTGAGAAGGACTATTCCGCTCTCGTCTCGAAGATGAAGCAGGAAGGCATCGACGTTCTTTATGTCGGCGGTTACCACACTGAAGCCGGTCTGATGGCTCGCCAGATGAAGGAACAGGGCATGTCCACTGTTCTGGTTTCGGGCGACGCTCTGGTCACCGACGAATACTGGGCCATCACCGGTGATGCCGGCGAAGGCACGCTGATGACCTTCTCTCCGGACCCGACCAAGAGCCCGGACGCTGCTGAAGTCGTCAAGGCTCTCAAGGATGCCGGCAAGACCACAGAAGGCTATGTGATGTACACCTACGCGGCCATCCAGGCCTATGCGCAGGCTGTCACCGCTGCCGGTTCGACCGACTATGATGCGGTTCGCGAAGCCCTCAATGCAGGCGACTTCGACACCGTTCTTGGCAGCCTTTCGTTTGACGAAAAGGGCGACGTCTCGCTTCCGGGCTACGTCTTCTACCGCTGGTCAGACGGCAAGTATGCTGAAATCGAATAGTCTTCGATTCAGTTGACTGATTGGAGCCCCGGTGTGAAAGCGCCGGGGCTTTTTTGTGTCTGCTTGTGCAGTCAGCGCAGCGACCGATGCTGCGAAGCGAGCAGGTATGCGTTGCGTGTCTCGCACTTCACCCAGCCAGATATCACCCGTTCCCGGCTTCAGCTATCGCTGGAAACCTCAAGGTCAGCCTTGATCGATCGGCCGACCACCAATTCGGCATTGGGGATGTCATTGGACAGGGCGCGCGCCAGCGCTTGTTCAGCATTGAGACCGTGGCCGAGCCAGCGGTCAACCAGCCGTGTGCGCAACTCGTCCAGGCTGGCAGTGAGCATCACAGTCAAGTCGAACTGCAGCAGCATCTGCGCCCAAGGCGGTTCATCGAGCAGCAGGTAGTTGCCTTCCGCGATGAGAAACCGGTGGTCGGGGGTGATGATGCGGGCAGCGGCACGCGACAGGTCCAGCACCCGGTCGAACACCGGGATGGCGATGTCGCACTCCGGTTCGGTGCGCAGCCGGTGAAGCAGCGCCGCATAACCGCCGGTGTCGAAGGTGAACGGGGCCCCCTTGCGCGGCAATGTTCCACGCGTTTCAAGTACCGCATTGTCCAGATGAAACCCGTCCATCGGGACGATTGCCGCACCATGGCCGCGCCGGACGAATTCGGCTACCAGCGCTTCCGATAGCGTTGACTTGCCAACGCCGGGCGGACCGGCCAGCGCCAGGATAAAGCGCTTGCGCTCCCCTGCCCTGGCACAGGCGGCTTCAACCAGTGCAGCGACATTCTCTTCAAGCTTCATTGCCGGTTTCAGGCCGCTATGGCTTCTTGCGGCGGCTCCTTGGCCCCGGTCATGAAGGCGACGGCGTCTGACATGGTGTAGTCCTTCGGATTGATGACGCAGAGCCGTTTGCCAAGCCGGTGGATATGGATCCGGTCGGCAACCTCGAAGACATGGGGCATGTTGTGCGAGATCAGGATGATCGGGATGCCGCGCGAGCGCACATCGAGGATCAGTTCGAGAACCCGGCGGCTTTCCTTGACGCCGAGCGCCGCGGTCGGCTCATCCAGGATAATGACCTTGGAGCCGAATGCTGCGGCCCGCGCAACCGCCACGCCCTGGCGCTGACCGCCGGACAGGGTTTCGACAGCCTGATTGATGTTCTGGATGGTCATAAGCCCCAGTTCATTGAGCTTTTCACGGGCAAACTCATCCATCGCCTTGTGATCGAGCTGGCGCAGCACCGATCCCCTGAACCCGGGCTTGCGCAATTCGCGGCCCATGAAGATGTTGTCGGTGATCGACAGGGCCGGAGACATGGCAAGCGTCTGGTAGACGGTCTCGATGCCGGCATGCCGCCCATCCAGAGGCGAATGGAATTTGATTTCCTTGCCTTCGAGCCAGATCTTGCCCTCGTCGGGCACAACTGCGCCCGAAACGGCCTTGATCAGAGTGGACTTGCCCGCGCCATTGTCGCCGATAACAGCAAGGATTTCACCGTGGTGAAGATCGAAATCGCAGTTGTCGAGAGCGACCACACGGCCATAACGTTTGACGAGATTGCGTCCTTTAAGGATAGGTTCCATTAGACTGACACCTTTCTGATCCACTGGTCGACGGTGACGGCGGCAATGATGAGCACACCGATAAGCAGGTAGGTCCATTGCGCATCGGCGCCGAGCAGTCTCAGGCCGAGCGAAAACACGCCGACGATCAACGCGCCGAAAAGCATGCCCATGATCGAGCCGCGTCCGCCAAACAGCGAGATGCCGCCGATCACCACCGCAGTGATTGATTCAATATTGCCGAGCTGTCCCGATGTCGGCGAAACCGAGCCGATGCGGCCAATCAGCGCCCAGCCGGCAAAGGCGCATATCAGGCCGGACAGCATGTAGACCGAGATCAGCGTGCGCTTGACCTGCACGCCTGAAAGCTCCGCCGCTTCCGGATCATCGCCGACCGCATAGACGTGTCGTCCCCAGGCTGTCTGCTTGAGCACATAGGCGAGGAACAGCACCAGCACCACCATGAAAATCGCACCATAGGTGAACACGGCGCCGCCGATGGCGAATTTCTCGCCGAAGAACTGCAGCAGCGGCGCATCATTGGCGATGTCCTGAGCCCGAATGGTCTCGTTGGCGGAATAGAGAAAATTGGTGGCCAGCACGATCTGCCACATACCGAGCGTCACGATGAATGGCGGCAGCTTCATCACGGCGACGAGAAAGCCGTTGATGTAACCGCAGAAGGTGCCGCAGGCGATGCCGGCGAGAACCGCGATTTCGGTCGGCAACCCATAGCGGAACGAAAACAAACCCATGACCACCGAGGACAAGACCATGATCGCTCCGACCGACAGGTCGATGCCGGCAGTCAGAATGACCAGCGACTGGGCCGCGCCGAGAATGCCGACGATCTGAACCTGCTGCAAAATCAGCGTCAGCGCGAAGGGCGAAAAGAATTTCTGCCCGAGCAGCAGACCAAAGACCAGAATAGAGCCGATCAAGACGATCAACGGCACCATCCACGGCGTCTGATGCAAGGTATGCTGGATCCGCTTTACGGCACTTTTGTCATGGGTCACAAATGCGGCAACTGTAGTCGGGCTTGTGGCCGCGGCTTTTTCGAAATCCTGCGTATTGGACATGGTTCCTCCCCAACGTCACACGTCATGCACTTGCCGCCTTGCACCCGGCTGAAGGCCGGTTCGGCGTAGCGCCTACTTTGCAATGAGGCGGCCCGAAGGCCGCCCCAGCAGTGTTTACCTCCAAGAGCAGGTTATCAACCCCAGCAGCGATCCATGCCTTCGGCAACCGAGATCGACTCGACGCCCTCGGCAGGCTTGTCGGTGACAAGCGCCACGCCGGTGTCAAAGAAATCCTTGCCTTCGGTCGGGGCTGGCTTGGTGCCGTCCTTGGCCCAGGCGGCGATCGCCTCGATGCCCTTCGAAGCCATCAGCAGTGGATATTGCTGCGAGGTGGCGCCGATGACCCCGTCCTTGACATTGGCCACGCCCGGGCAGCCGCCGTCGACGGAAACGATCAGCACGTCATTCTCACGGCCGATCGCCTTGAGCGCCTCGTAGGCGCCAGCGGCGGCTGGTTCGTTGATGGTGTAGACCACATTGATCATCGGATCCGTGGCGAGGAGATTCTCCATCGCCTTGCGGCCACCTTCCTCGTTGCCGGCGGTGACGTCATTGCCGACGATGCGGGCATCATCTTCGTCACCCCACTTGGCCGGGTCCTTGACGTCGATGCCGAAGCCGGTGAGGAAGCCCTGATCGCGCAGCACGCCAACGGTGGGCTGGCTGACGGCCAGATCGAGCATTCCGATCTTGGCATTGGCAGCTTCCGCGCCAAGCGTAGCAGCAGCCCATTTTCCGATCAGTTCGCCGGCGAGGAAATTGTCAGTGGCGAATGTCGCATCAGCAGCGTCGATCGGGTCAAGCGGCGTATCGAGCGCAATGACCACGAGGCCAGCGTCGCGGGCCTGCTTGACTGCGGACACGATTGAAGATGTGTCGGAGGCGGTGATCAGGATCCCCTTGGCGCCATCGGCGATGCAGGTCTCGATGGCTGCGACCTGAGTTTCGTGGTCGCCATCAACCTTGCCGGCATAGGACTTCAGCGAAACGCCGAGTTCTGCGGCCTTGGCTTCCGCGCCTTCCTTCATCTTGACGAAGAACGGGTTGGTATCGGTCTTGGTGATCAGGCAAGCGCCAATGCTGTGGCTGGCGGCATAGGCAGGCGCAGACGCCATCACGCCAAATGCGGCGGCCGCGAACAAAGCAGTCTTTAGTGTGGAAATGGAATTCATGTTATCCTCCCGGGATTGGCTAAGCAGTTCAGTCTGCATACGCGCCGAAACAAGATCCTCTCTCCTGTTTCCGCGTCACCTTTAGAACATCACGAACATCGGCGGTTGTCAATTAATAAATAACTCTTATTTACTAATTGACTGAGGCTCGTCATTCGCGCATTGTTTTGCTAACTAGCCATCATATTGGCCAGCACATGCCATTGCTGATGATGCCGGGAGGAAACTGACAGGTGCCGGAAGACGGGAATGCCCACGATGGCCGTGCTGGTACATTCAACCAGTCCATGCGCGGTTCCAACCAGAGCGGCTTGCGGGCCTATAACCAAAAACTCGTGCTTAGCCTCGTCTACACCCATGGCAGCCTGGCCAAGACAGACATTGCGCGGATGACCGGCCTTTCTGCGCAAACCGGCTCGGTCATCATGCGGGATCTGGAAGCCGAAGACCTGATCATCAAGGGTGAACCGGTGCGCGGCAAGGTGGGCCAGCCCTCGGTCCCCATGTCGATCAACCCGGACGGCGCCTTTTTCATCGGACTGAAAGTCGGCCGGCGCAGCGCCGAACTGATCCTCGTCAATTTCCTGGGGGAAATTAAGGGCACCTTGCGCAAGAGCTACCCGTGGCCGACTCCGCCGCTGATCATCACCTTTGTCCGCGACGGTCTGGAAGACATGATGCAGCTGCTTCCTGAGGAACTGCGCGACCGGGTCGCCGGATTGGGTATCGCCACACCCTTTCTGTTGTGGGACTGGACCGAGCAGGCCGGAGCGCCGCGCGAGGAAATGGACCTTTGGCGGAATTGCGATCTCAGGGCCGAACTCGCCAGCTTCTGCAATATGCCGGTCTACCTGCAAAATGACGCGACGGCGGCCTGTGCCGCGGAGCTGATTTTCGGTGAGCATCAGGATTTAAGCGATTATCTGTATTTCTACATCGGCACCTTTATCGGTGGCGGCGTCGTGCTTAACGGCAGCATCTACTCCGGCCGGACAGGCAATGCCGGCGCTATCGGACCTCTGCCGGTCGTCGGCCCGGAGGGCAAGACGGTGCAACTCATCGACCGTGCGTCCATCATGTTGCTCGAGCGCATGCTCAGGGCTTCCGGCCGTGATCCGTCACCGCTTTGGAACAGCCCGGACCAGTGGACCGGCTTTGAAGCCCTCGCCGAAGAGTGGGTCGGCAGCGTTTCGCGCGGGCTGGCGCAGGCAATTGTGTCGTCCGCCGCAATCATCGATTTCGAACATGTCATCATCGATGGCGGGGTACCTGCCGAAATCAGGGACAAGATCGTCGCAGCAACCCGGCGGGAGATCAGCACCTATGACCTGCGCGGGCTTGAAGTCCCGAAGATCCTTCCGGGAACTGTCGGCCATCTCGCCCGGGCACTGGGCGCGGCCAGCCTGCCATTGTTCGACAAATTCCTGATTGACCGCAACACACGCCTCGGCACGGCCTGAACATACTTCTCTTCCCGGCATTCGGCGCTGGCCGGGCCTTTCCATTCGGCCTGTCGGCGTCAAGCGTTCTCATGGCTGGATATGAAGACGTCCGGATTCGACCCGAAGCAATCATTGCCGCCTGGCAACAGACTGCAGAAGCGCATCCACCTCGCGATGAGAGCGGAGCACAGCCACAGGAACATTCGGCCCGTGTTGATCAATCTGTTTGATAAAAAGAGGTGCGTGGCGTTTTTCAAAGTTCCAGATGTAGGAGAGAAAATCCCGATTCGGAATAGGTTCCGGGCAACCTTCAGCCATTGTCGGGCGAACTGACCCGTAATAGCGGCAAACTCGCTTGAACAGACCGAAAAGAGCGATCCTTCGAGGCACTCGAACCCACAAGACCAATTCGGTTCGCGGAAGTCTGAGATCAAACGACGACGCTCCACTGCCGTCCATGACCCATTGTTCTCTTTGAGCCAACTGCGCAATGATTGCACGCTGTTCGGTTCGCTCACGCTCGATCCACCCCGGAAGCCACCGCACGTCCCGGTCGATCGACTGGAATTCGAGGGCGCGGGAGACCGCTATCCTTGCAGAAAGCGTCGTCTTGCCCCCACCTGAACAGCCGACAACCAAGATGCGCTTGGCCTCCGCGAGCAGGTTCGCCGCTTCTTCCGATGAAATGTACCTTGGCATCGAAGCACCTGCTGGCCGGCTTGCTGATAGATTGGCTACTCGCCTCCTGAGACCACATTAAAGACTCCAGCCAAGGCTTTCCACTTGAAAGCGCTGCCCTTCAGACAGGCACTCGCTGCCTGCGCCCGCAGCCGGCAGGCAGGACCGCCAGGCTTTTGCAAATGATTTGCAAAAGCATTGACAAGCGGCCGAATGCGCATAGATTGCCTCTTGCAAACCATTCGCAGGAAGAAATCATGCGCCTTATCGCAATTCTGGGACTTTTCATTTCACTCGGGCTGGCCTCTGCCACACCCGCGCTGGCGAAGATCAAGGTTCTGACCTCCTTTACAGTTTTCGCCGACATGGCCCGCAATGTCGCGGGCGAGCATGCCGAGGTGG
>CAXBIE010000051.1:0-35458 GCA_963975635.1 uncultured Hoeflea sp.
GTCGGTGTTGCCAGACGGATGAAATTGATTCCGGCTTTCAGCGCCGGCAGGCACAATTCCTCGTCCATTTCCGGCGGAAGGTCGACCACGATCAGGCCGTCAATGCCGGCTTCCTTGGCGTCGGCCAGGAACCGGTCCACGCCATAGATGTAGATCGGATTGTAATAGCCCATCAGCACGATCGGCGTTTCGTTGTCGCCCTTGCGGAAGTCGCGCGCCAGATCGAGGGTTTTGGGAAGCGATTGTCCGCCCTTCAGCGCCCGCTGTCCGGCCATCTGGATCGCCGGGCCATCGGCCATCGGATCGGAAAACGGCATGCCGAGCTCGATCACATCGGAGCCGGCGCCCGGAAGCGCCTGCATGATCTTCAGCGAAGTGTCATAGTCGGGGTCGCCGCCCATGAAATAGGTCACCAGCGCCGGCCGGCCCTCGGCCTTGAGTTTTTCAAAACGGGTATCGATGCGAGTGGTCATGATCAGAGCTCCACGCCGAGAATCTTGCCGACAGTAAAGATGTCCTTGTCGCCACGGCCGCACAGGTTCATCACGATGATCTGGTCCTTGTCCATTTTCGGCGCCCGCTTGATCACTTCAGCCAGCGCGTGGCTTGGTTCCAGCGCAGGAATGATGCCTTCGAGCCTGGTCAATAGCTGGAAGGCCTCCAGCGCTTCGGTGTCCATGATCGGCACATATTCGACCCGGTTGGATTCCTTCAGCCAGGAATGCTCCGGTCCGATGCCGGGATAATCGAGACCGGCCGAAATCGAATGGCCTTCCTTGATCTGCCCGTCGCCGTCCTGCAGCAGATAGGTGCGGTTGCCGTGCAGCACGCCGGGTGATCCGGCGGTCAGCGAGGCGCAGTGCTCTTCGCCGTCAAGACCCTTGCCGCCGGCTTCAACGCCGACAATCTGCACGTCCTTGTCATCCAGGAACGGGTGGAACAGGCCGATGGCGTTGGACCCGCCGCCGACCGCTGCGACCAGCATGTCCGGCAAACGGCCTTCGGCCGCCATCATCTGTTCGCGGGTTTCCTGACCGATGACCGACTGGAAGGTGCGGACCATTTCCGGATAGGGATGCGGCCCGGCCGCTGTTCCGATCAGGTAATAGGTGTCGTCGACATTGGTCACCCAGTCGCGCAGCGCCTCGTTCATGGCGTCTTTGAGCGTGCCGTGGCCGGAAGTGACCGGATGCACCTTGGCGCCCAGCAGCTTCATCCGGAACACATTCGGCGCCTGACGCTGCACGTCGGTGGAGCCCATATAGACTTCGCACGGATAGCCGAAACGCGCTGCCACGGTGGCGGAAGCCACACCATGCTGGCCGGCGCCGGTTTCGGCGATGATCCGGGTCTTGCCCATGCGCTTGGCGAGCAGGATCTGGCCGATGCAATTGTTGATCTTGTGCGAACCGGTATGGTTGAGCTCGTCGCGCTTGAAGTAAACCTTGGCGCCGCCCAGATGCTCGGTCAGACGTTCGGCAAAATAGAGCGGCGATGGCCGGCCGATATAATGGGCGTTGAGATGATCGAGTTCGGCACGGAAGGCCGGATCGGCTTTCGCCTTGGTCCATTCCTCTTCCAGCTCCAGGATCAATGGCATAAGCGTTTCGGCAACGAAACGGCCACCGAAAATCCCAAACATGCCCTGTTCGTCAGGGCCGGTCCGGAATGAGTTTGGGGTGCTTGTCTGGTTCATCATCTACTCCTGAAGCCGTCTCTTGTCCGCATCCTGCACAGCGCGGACAAATGCATCCATCATATCAAGGTCTTTGACACCGGGTGCGCTTTCGACGCCGGACGACACATCGACCATGGTTGCACCGCTGATAGAAAGCGCCTCGCCGATATTGTCTTTGGTCAGCCCACCGGAAAGCATGTAACTAGCGGTCCCGTCAAGCGTGGCAAGAAGCTGCCAGTCAAAGCTTACGCCATTGCCGCCGGGCAGATCAGAGCCTTTCGGTGGTTTGGCGTCGAACAGGAACCGCTCGGCAATGCCTTGATAGGGGGCAATGCGCTCAAGATCGGCAGCCTCGCGGATCGCAAAGGCCTTCATCACCGGCAATTTGTAGCGGGCCTTGATCTCTGCAGCACGCTCGGGGCTTTCGCCGCCATGCAGCTGCAGCCAGTCCGGCTTCATCCGGGCTACGATTTCGTCGAGCCCGGCATCATCCATGTCGACCGTGACTGCCACCGTGGTCAATCCACGGGTCCGCGCCCGCTCGGCAAGGGCGGCAGCGCTATCGGTCGCCACGTGGCGCGGGCTTTTCTCGAAAAAGATGAACCCGGCCATATCAGCGTTCAGATCGGCCGCGCGATCCACTGCTTCAGGCGTGCTCAGGCCACAAATCTTGATCTCTATCGTCATGGCGGCTGACGTCGCATAAATCCGTCCGAGAGTCGAGATATCTATGCGGCGACAATCATTGCGCGGTGGCCGGAAAGGCTGGTTTCAGAAACTCACCGCGAACAAGCGCGAGCCGTTCTGCTTGAGCCAGCGCTTGGCTTCCTTGGTGCGCGGGCAAAGCGCCTTGCAGGCCGCCCAGAAATCCGGTCCGTGGTTCATTTCCTTCAGATGCGCCACTTCATGCGCGGCCAGATAATCGATGACAAAATCCGGCGCCATCGCAATCCGCCAGGAAAACGACAGATTGCCCTCCGAAGTGCACGATCCCCAGCGGCTTTTCGTGTCCTTGTAGGAAATCGACCGGAACGGTTTGCCCAGTGTTGCAGCGTGTTCCCTCACAAGCCGCTCCATTTCGGCCTTCGCCACCCGCTTCAGGTGATCGGAGACGCGGCGCCCCACATGCTCGGGCAGGCAGGACAGCAGCAAGGTCGGCACGCCGTCGATCTCGGTCTGCTCGGCCAGTCCGCGCAGTTTTCCGGTCATCTTGATCCGGTGCTCCACGCCGCGAATGCTGATCATTCCCTGATCCGCCAGCGGTCCGGTCTCTTCCACCCGCGCCAGACGAGTCATCAGCCAGCCGTGGTGGCGGGTCAGGAATTCATCGATTTCGCGGCCGGGCAGTCCCTTCGGAATCGTCAGCTTCAGCGCCTGGCCACCGGGTTCGATGCGCAATGTCATGCGGGTGGCGCGCGCATTCTCGCGGATCGACAATGGCAGCTCGCGGCCATTGACGGTGACGGCAGCGGGCCGCGGCGTTGGGGTTTTACGGGAAGGGCGAGCAAGTCCGAACATGATGCTCATTTATCCGATTCGGTTGTCACACAGGGACTGAAATATTCAGCGACGCTGTAGCCGGGCTCGGCAAGGGCGCAACAAAAAGGGCGGCGCTATCAACGCCGCCCTCCCTGGGAGGTCATTTACAGGGTAATTCAGGCGTTGAAGTCAGGCACGGAACCCGACGTTCTGGCCTGGCTGGCCTTGCGGTCAGCCATGAAGCGATTGAACTCCTCGCGATCCCGCGCCATGCGCAGATCACGCATATGCTGGTCGAATTCGCGGCGCATTTCGTCGAGCTTCTTGCGCTCTTCATCGAGCCGTGACAGCTCGGAGTCGCGCCACTCGTCAAAGGCGGCATTGCCGCTGCCGGTGGAGCGCATGCAATGACGGTTCTTGCGAAATGCGCTTGTGAAATCGTCGGTTGCGCGGTTTACGTCTGCCTTGAACCCGTCAAGCCGATCACCCCAGATAATATAGGCGAGCATGGCAAGGCCGAGCGGCCAGAATACCATGAAGCCCAGAACCATCAGGGCGATGGTTGCCGGCGTCCAGGCAGGACGGATCAATGCGGTCTGTGTCATAGGTCAAAACCTCATCTGGTGAAGGGAAGCGGGGATCGTTCCCTTGTGTATTTGATGTGGTATGAATCATGATCCTATTCAAGAAAATGCTCGCAGAAATCCGATATTTCGTTGTTTTAAAAGCGAAATATCGGATCCTTAAAATGCAGTTCAAATAGAATTCAGTCGCTCCGGCCGCCCTTTATGACCTTCGGTGCGGCCTTCTTGGTGCTCTTGCCCTGTGCGTGTGTGCGGGCAAAATCAAGAATCCGCGGCGCGATTTCTGCGCGGAAACGGGAACCGTTGAAGACGCCGTAATGGCCGACATCCGGCTGCATGTAATGCTGCCGCATGTCATCGGGAATGTTGGGGCAGATGGTATGCGCCGCCTGGGTTTGGCCAAGGCCCGAGATGTCGTCATTCTCGCCTTCCACCGTCAGCAGGGCAACATTGCGAATGGCGGTCGTGTCAACCTTGCGGCCGCGATACATCATTTCGCCCTTGGGAAGCGAATGCTTGATGAACACCGTGTCGACGGTCTGCAGGTAGAATTCGGCAGTCATATCCATGACCGCGAGGTATTCGTCATAGAAGTCACGATGCCGTTCGGCGGAATCGCCATCGTTCTTGACCAGATGATTGTAGAAATCCTTCTGCGCGATCATGTGGCGGTCGAGGTTCATCGTCATGAAGCCGGACAATTGCAGAAAGCCCGGATAGACCTGGCGGGAAAAGCCCGGCAACGGCCAGGGCACCTGCATGGTGACATTCTCTTCGAACCATTCGATCGGCTTGGCCTGGGCCAGCTCGTTGACGCCGGTCGGGTTGATGCGGGTGTCGATCGGGCCGCCCATCAGCGTCATGGTCGACGGCGCGAAGGTGTCGCCGCTTTCTTCCATCAACGCGACCGCGGCCAGCACCGGTACGGACGGCTGGCAAACGGCGAGCACATGTGTGTCGGGGCCAAGCGCGTGCAGCATGGAAATGACATAATCGATATAGTCGTCGAGATCGAAACGCCCTTCGGATACCGGCACTGTCCGCGCGTCCGTCCAGTCGGTGATGTACACCTCGGCCTTGGGCAGCAAGGTTTCGACAGTGCCGCGCAACAGCGTGGCATAATGGCCAGACATCGGTGCGACGACCAGGATCTTGGGGTCAGCCTTGTGGTTGGAAGGCAAGGCGCGCTCGAAATGGATCAGCTTGCAAAACGGCCGCGACCAGACGATCTTTTCATGGACGGACACCTTTCCGCTGTCCAGGGCTGTCTCATCAAGTCCGAATGAAGGCTTTCCGTAGCGGCGCGTTGTCCGTTCGAACAGCTCGAACCCGGCGGCGACCGAGCGGCCAAACTGGGTGTGCGACACCGGATTGACCGGGTTCTGAAATGTCAGGCGCATGGCATCGGCGTAGGCGCGCATCGGCGCGATGGCCGCATGGTTGAGTTCGTACATCTGGTAAAACATGATGCTATGCCTCTTGTTGCGACAGCAAGGCTGCCCGGTTTGCGCCATCATGCACATCATATCCTTACCGGAGTCTGACTTGTTGCAGCGCGCAAACGGAGGGGGAGCCTAGCATGGATTTATTGCATTGCAACAACGACCCCTTGCAATTTGGGGGGCCATTCGTCGAACAGGCAAGCCTGGCGACAGCCACGGCAAGCGTTTGAGCCTTGTTGTTGAGTGTGGAACCGGTGCTGACCACCGCAGCTTCGATCGATAGTGTCCCTATGCATGTCTCCGAACTGGTCGTAAGACTTGGGCCGCGTTCGTCCTATGCCGGGTAACGCCAAACATCTGGCTCAGGAGGGTGTCCCTTGAAACCGTTTTCCGGCAATTTTACCCAGCAGGAATCGCTTGATGAGTCGGTGGTCGCCGCTGCCACCGAGGTCCTGACATCAGGCCGTCTGCATCGCTACAACAGCGAACCGGGTGAGCTGTCGAAGGCCTCAGAACTGGAACAGGCCTATGCGGCCTATCAGGGCGCGCGCTACTGTCTGGCCTGCGCGTCGGGCGGATATGCCATGGCGATCGCCCTGCGCGCGGCAGGTCTTCGGCAGGGGGAACCCGTTCTCACCAATGGCTTCACGCTTGCACCCGTACCCGGCGCCATCACCGCCGCCGGCGGCAAGCCGCTGCTGGTCGAAATCACCGAAGACATGGTGATCAATATCGAGGATCTCGAGCGCAAGGCAAAGACATCCGGTGCGCGTTTCCTTTTGCTGTCGAACATGCGCGGCCATCTGGCTGACATGGAACATCTGGACGAGATCGTCCGCAAACACGATCTAATCCTGATCGAGGATTGCGCCCACACCATGGGGGCATCTTGGAACGGCAGGAAAAGCGGCAATTTCGGCCTGGCAGGGTGTTTTTCCACCCAGACCTACAAGCATCTCAATTCCGGTGAAGGCGGCTTGCTCACCTCCGATGATCCCGATTTCATGGCGCGCGCCATCATCCTTTCGGGCTCCTACATGCTCTATGAGCGCCATGGAGCAGCCCCCGCTACCGAGGTTTTCGAGCAAATCCGGCTTGAAACCCCCAACATGTCGGGCCGTATGGACAATCTGCGCGCGGCAATCCTGCTGCCGCAGCTTGCCGGGCTGGAAGACAGCATAGAACGCTGGAACCAGCGCTACCGGGTGGTCGATGACGTGCTTCGCGGCGCAACGGGCGTTGTGCTGTGCAACCGGCCGGATGAAGAGCGCTATGTCGGAAGCTCCATCCAGTTTTCCCTGCCCGGTATTTCGCCGGCCGCGGCACGGGCCTTCGTGTCGGCAAACAAGGCTATGGGCGTCGAGCTGAAATGGTTTGGCGATGAAAATCCGGTGGGCTTCACCTCCAACCATCACAGTTGGCGCTATGTCGAGCAGCAAAGCCTGCCTGAAACCGATCGCATTCTCGCAAGCCTGTTTGACATGCGGCTGCCGCTGACCTTCTCTGTTGGCGACTGCCGCCACATAGGCGCGATCATCGCCCATTGTGCTGCAGAACACGCCAAGGCGCCGGGCAGGGCATTGTAAGCGTGTCTGGGCCGGACAGCAGCGTCAGCTCAGCACACCGTGCATCTTTTCGACGGCTAAGTTGAAGTCGCCCAGAAAACCGCGAAGCGTCTCCGTCGACAGCCGGATGTTCGGCCCGTGGCAGGCAATCGCCGCCAGAAACCGGCCTGCGTCGTCCATCACCGGAACCGCGATTGCCACCATCCCATCCATGAATTCCTCATTGTCGATGGCAAAACCGTCTTTTGAAACAGCGGCGAGCTCCTTGAGCAGCGCATCGGGATCCGTGATCGTCTTTGGTGTTTTCCGCTCCAGCGTCAGCCCGTGGGCAAATGCCTTGCGTTTCCGTGAATCAAGGCTCGCCAGGAAGGTCTTGCCGCTGGCCGTGCAATGAAACGGCACGTGTGATCCGATCGGCAGCTGCACCCGGAATGCCCAGCCGGTTTCCACCCGGTCGAGATAGCTCATCCCGTCATCCTCTGGAACCACGTAATTGATTGTTTCTCCGGTCTTTTGGGCAAGCTCGACCAGGATCTGCCGGCGCAGAATATGGTCCCGCGACGAATGCAGCAGTCCCGCTCCGAGCGCGCGGGCCCGCCGCGCTGCACGCAGGCGCTTGCCGTTCGGCTCGTAGACCAGAAATCCCTCTTCCACCAGCGTCGTGCAAAGCCGGTGGATGGTCTGTTTCGGAAGACCGATGGAGTGGTTGATTTCCGTCGGAGTCATCGGCTCGTTGGTTGTGCCGACCACTTCAAGGATCAGCAGGGTGCGCAGGTTTGTGGCGATGCGGTCTTCCGAATTCGGCATTCTCAATCCAGTCCTGACAAATCACTATGGCCAGTTGGCCCCCCTCTTGCGCTCGGGTCCAAGAAGTGAATACGATGATTAACGAGAAGTAAAGTCTCAATTTTTGCTTAAAAAGGTGTATTTGATTGGAATTTGACTTTGTCATCGTTGGAGCAGGATCAGCAGGTTGCGTTTTGGCCAACCGGCTTTCGGCTGATCCGTCGGTCTCGGTGGCATTGATTGAAGCCGGCGGCCGCGATGCGTCGCCATGGATTCATGTGCCGGTCGGCTATTTCAAAACCATCAAGGATCCGGCGCTCAACTGGATGTACCGGACCGAGCCCGACAAGGGCCTCAACGGGCGCTCGCTCAATTGGCCCCGCGGCAAGACGCTGGGCGGTTCCAGCTCGATCAATGGGCTGCTCTATGTCCGCGGCCAACCTCAGGATTACGATGGCTGGCGGCAGATGGGCAATGCCGGCTGGGGATGGGATGATCTGCTGCCGCTTTTCAAGCGCAGCGAGGCCTGGGAAGGCGCGGCCGATCCTGTGCGCGGCGCGAAGGGCGAGTTGTCGGTCTCCCGGTCGCGCCAGTCCTGGCAGGTGGTCGACGCCTGGATCGAGGCTGCCAAATCGGCCGGATTTGCCTTCAATCCCGATTACAATGGTGCCAGCCAGGAAGGTGTCGGCTATTTCCAGCTGACGGCGCGAAACGGGCTGCGCTGCAGTTCTGCCAAGGCCTTCCTCAAACCAGCGAGATCCCGGAAGAACCTCAAGGTCTTCACCCATATGCAGGTCGACAATGTCGAGCTTGCCGAAGGCCGTGCTGTGTCTGTCCGCGGCCGCCGTCACGGATCACCGTTGAGGATTGCCGCAAGACGCGAGATCATTCTGTCGGCCGGGTCCATCGGCTCGCCGCAGATCCTGATGTTGTCGGGCATCGGTGAGGCTGCGCACCTTGCCGATCACGGCATATCGCTCAGGCACGCGCTCCCGGGGGTCGGACAGAACCTGCAGGATCACCTTCAGGCCCGGCCGGTCTACCGTTGCACGGCTCCGTCCATCAACACCCGCACCCGTGGCCTCTTCAACCAGACCCGGATCGGGCTTGAATATATGCTCAACCGCTCCGGTCCGCTGACACTCGCTGCCAGCCTCGGCACCGGCTTCCTCAAGACCAGGCCGGATCTTGATACACCCGACATCCAGTTTCATATCCAGCCATTCAGCGCCAACAATCCGACCACCGACACCGATGATTTCGATGCGTTCACCGTCTCGGTGCTGCAGCTTCGGCCTGAAAGCACCGGCGAAATCAGGCTGCGCTCGGCCCGGATCGAGGATCATCCGTTGATCCATCCCAACTATCTGGCGACGCCGCTTGATCAGCAAACCATCGTCGAGGGCATCCGCATGGCACGGCGCATCTGCCGGCATGCCCCGGTCGCGGAGCTGATTACGCAAGAGCATGCCCCCGGCAAGCAGATTCCCGATGAGGATTTTGACGGCTTGCTCAAATGGGCGCGCGACACCGCGACGACGATCTATCACCCGACCGGGACCTGCAAGATGGGATCGGACCCGATGGCGGTGGTTGATGAACGGCTGCGGGTGCGCGGGATTGATGGCCTCAGGGTAGCGGATGCCTCGATCATGCCGGTTATCGTGTCGGGCAACACCAATGCACCGGCCATCATGATCGGCGAAAAGGCATCCGACATGATCAGGGAGGATATGCGCTCATGACACCCAATGTCCGGCCAAGCCTGCGGGGAGTCCGCTGATGTTGCAACAGGTATTCGATTTCGGTGCCATTGTTCTGGCAGATCTGGTGTTGTCGGGAGACAATGCGCTGATCATCGGCATGGCGGCGGCGTCCCTGGCGCCGGAAATGCGCAAGCGCGCCATTTTGTTTGGAATCATTGTGGCTGCCTGCCTCCGCATCATTTTTGCATTGGTGGCCACAAAGCTCCTCGGTGTGCCCGGACTTCTGTTTCTGGGCGCCCTGCTGCTCTTCTGGGTCTGCTGGCGGCTCTATGGTGAAATTCGCGACAATATCGACCGTGAAGCAGCAGAGGCGCTTGATACAGCCGACCATGATGACGAGGGCTATACCGGACCGCCGCGCAAGACGCTTGTCCAGGCATTGATTTCCATCACCATCGCCGATCTCTCCATGTCGATCGACAATGTGCTTGCGGTGGCGGCCATCGCTGACGGCAACACCAGCATGCTGGTGTTCGGTCTCGGGCTGGCAATCCTGCTGATGGCCTTTGCCGCGACGCTGATCATGAAGATGCTGACCCGTTACCCGGCCATTTCCTGGCTCGGGCTTCTGGTCCTGCTCTATGTCGCCGGTGACATGTTCTATCGCGGCATTGTTGACCCCGAAACCGGGACTCTGACGATGCTGGGAGGCGGTTTATCGTGAGCGGAGATGACCGCTCAAGCATTCCAATACGCTGTCCGGGAAGCCTTCGCCGGTCAGGTTGGTCTGAGGTGTAATCGGAGGCAAGACATGAAAAGGGAGGAGAACCTCATGTTGAGACTAACCAAGCTAACCAAGGGTGCCGCAGCTGTCGCTTTGCTGGCGGCAACGTCGTTGTTCGGCGTGTCAGCCAATGCAGCGACGACGATCCGGGTCCAGTCGGTCATCCCCAACACGGCTGACGAAGTCGTCATGCTTCAGGATTTTGCCAATGACGTCAAAGAACTGACCGATGGCGAGGTCGAATTCGAAATCCTGCCCGCCGGGGCGGTGGTCGGTGTCCAGGAAATTCTCGATGCAGTTGATGCGGGCCTGATCGACGGTGGCTTTGCCTGGACCCATTACTGGTCCGGCAAGCATCCCGCCGCCATGCTGTTCGGCTCGCCGGTGGCCGGTGCCGGTATCGGCATCGACAACATTGCTTTCATGTCCTGGTATCTCAATGCCGGCGGCAAGGAACTCTATGACCAGCTCTGGAAGGAGATGGGCGTCAATGTGAAGGGCTTCATGCTTCAGCCGGTCGGTCCTGAAGCGCTCGGCTGGTTCAAGGAGCCGATCGAGACCATGGCGGACTTCCGCAAATACCGGTTCCGCACGCCTCCGGGCATTCCCGGCCAGACCTACAAGGACATCGGCGTGGCCTCGGTCGCCATGGGCGGTGGCGACATTCTGCCGGCACTGGAAAAGGGCACCATCGATGCAGCCGAATGGTGCTGCCCGAAGCCGGATTCGGTGTTCGGCTTCCAGAAGGTGCTCAAGCATTACTATCTGCAGGGTCTGCACCAGGTGGTGGTCAATGCCGACCTCTATCTCAATGGCGATGTCTACAACTCGCTCACCCCGTTGCAGCAAAAGGCCATCGAGGTGGCCGCCAATGCATCGCTGATGAAGGCCATGGCCTATCGCATCAACGAAAACGGCAAGGCGCTCGACAAGCTGATCAATGAGGATGGTGTCCAGCTGCATGATACTCCGGCGGAATACTTCACCGAGTACATGGCTGCAGCCAATGCTGCACTCGAGAAGAACGCGTCGGAAAATGCCTTCTTCAAGGAAGTCTGGGACAGCCAGAAGGCGTTTGCCAAGACTGCGGTTCCTTACTGGGCTCAGGCCCAGCGCACCAACGCCAATCTCGGTGCGGCCTACGCCGAAACGCTCAAAAAGCAATAATAATGGAGCTGATGACCTGCCCCGCGCGCTGCGGGGCGGGTCAATGATCCCGCAAGGGCTGAAAAAGACATCGCAAGGGAGGGCGTGATGGCCGGAAATGAATCAGACGACATGCTGCCGATCGGCGACGAGCTGCTCGCCGAACGCCGGGCCGGCCCGGGAACCCTTATGCCCGGCGACATGCATCCCGCCGCCCGCGTTGCCATCCACACCATAGATACGGTCTCCGAATGGGTTGGCCGCGTTGTGGCCTTGATGGTGGTGCCGATCATCCTGGCCATGGTCTATGAGGTGATTGCACGCAAGTTTTTCATCGCGCCGACCCTCTGGGCGTTCGACGTTTCACGCATGCTTTACGGCATGTCGTTCATGCTCGGCGCGGCCTATGCCCTGATGCACGGCCTGCATATCCGTGCGGACTTTCTCTACCGCAATTTCACGGTGAAGACCCAGGGCCGTATCGACCTCATTCTCTATATCGTGCTGTTCATGCCGGCGATGATCTTCCTGCTGATCGCCGGTTATGAGTTTGCCCTCAAATCGGTCATGCAGGGCGAACGCGCCGGTGACAGCACCTGGGCGCCGGTGGTCTGGCCGGTCAAGGTGTCGCTGGCCGTGGGCGTGGCGCTTCTGCTGGTTCAGGGCGTCTCCGAAATTCTCAAATCATGGTACGCGGCGACCCGCGGCAGGTGGCCGTCATGAGCTTTTTCGAGATAGCCCCGGAGATCATCGGCTTCCTGATGATCGGGGCGATGCTGTTCGCCATCTTCATCGGTTTCCCGATTTCCTTCACGCTGATCTTCCTCGGCATTGTCTTCGGCGCCTGGGGTTTTGGCCTGAAGCTGACAATCTTCCTGATGACCCTGCAATTCTACGGCTCGATGATGGAGCAGACGCTGGCCGCCGTGCCTTTGTTTGTGTTCATGGGCTTCATGATGGAGCAGGCCGGGCTGATGGAGCGCTTGTTCAAGGCCGTGCAGCTGATACTGGCCCGGATGACCGGATCGCTGTTTGTCGCCGTTCTCTTCGTTTCGGTCGTCTTTGGCGCTGCCACCGGTATCGTCGGGGCTTCCGTTACCATTCTCGGTATCATGGCGGCCAAGACCATGAGTGAATCCGGCTATGATGTGCGGCTTGCGGCCGGCACCATCACCGCTGGCGGGACGCTCGGAATTCTTATTCCACCGTCGATCATGCTCGTGGTCATGGGCCCGGTTCTTGAAGTTCCGGTCACCGATCTGTTTGCCGCGGCCATTCTGCCCGGTGTCATGATGGCGGTTCTCTATCTCGTCTATGCCCTGGGCCGCTGCTGGCTCAACCCAAATCTCGGACCGCCTTTGCGGGCCGATCAGATCCCGGCTGACCGCAGCCATGTCTGGCGCGAATTCATTCTTGGCCTGGTGCCGCCGACCATTCTCATTGCCTTTGCCATGGGATCGATCCTGTTCGGCTGGGCGACGCCAACCGAAGGTGCGGGCATGGGGGCGTTCGGCTCGGTTCTGCTGACCATCGGTTACCGCAAGTTCACCTGGAAACGCACCTATGACGCGTTGCTCAAAACCCTCGAGATATCGGTTCTGATCCTGTTTCTGGTTGCTGCCTCGAATTTCTTCGGCGCTGTCTTTTCGAGACTCGGAACGCCGGGCCTGATCACCGACTGGTTGCTGCTGCTCGACCTGTCGCCGAGCCTGATCATCATCATGATCCTGGCCATGGTGTTCCTGCTGGGATGGCCGCTTGAATGGGTGCCGATCGTGCTGATCATTCTGCCGATCCTGCAGCCGGTGCTGGTGGAAATGAACGTCAACATGACCTGGTTCGCCATCCTCGTGGCCGTGTGTCTGCAAACCGCCTGGCTGTCGCCGCCGGTGGCGCTTTCGGCATACTTCCTCAAGGGAGTGGCGCCGGATTGGGACCTGAAGGATATCTATCTCGGCATGATGCAGTTCATGACCGTGCAGATCTTCGGTCTGATCCTGGTCTTCATCTTCCCCTGGCTGGCCCTGTGGCTGCCGGGTTATCTTTACGGAAACTGAATGGCTGCCGGACACGCGCCGGCGGCAATTTGATCTGGCGTTGCGATGCCGTCAATCTGGCACTAGAGCTCATCGGGCCAGTTGTGGTTCTTAGCCATGAACAAGGAGAAACGTCCCATGCCCAAAATGACCACCGAGGAAGCTTTCGTCAAAGTTCTTCAGATGCATGGCATCGAACATGCGTTCGGCATTATCGGTTCGGCCATGATGCCGGTCTCGGATCTTTTTCCAAAAGCCGGAATCACCTTCTGGGATTGCGCCCATGAAACCAATGCCGGCCTGATGTGCGACGGCTACATCCGCACCACCGGCAAGATGGCCATGGCCATTGCCCAGAACGGCCCCGGCGTCACCGGCTTCGTCACGCCGGTCAAGACCGCCTACTGGAACCACACGCCGATGCTGCTGATTACCCCGCAGGCGGCCAACAAGACCATCGGTCAGGGCGGTTTTCAGGAAATGGAGCAGATGCGCCTGTTTGCCGATTGTGTCTGCTACCAGGAAGAAGTGCGCGATGCTTCACGTATTCCCGAAGTGCTCAACCGGGTGATCATGAAGGCCTGGCGCGGATCGGCGCCGGCGCAGATGAACATTCCGCGCGATATGTGGACCCAGGTCATTGATGTCGAACTGCCGCAGATGGTCCGCTTCGAACGCCCATCAGGTGGCGAGCAGGCGATTGCGCAAGCCGCTGATCTGCTATCGAAAGCAAAATTTCCGGTGATCCTGTCGGGCGCGGGTGTGGTGCTGTCGGGCGCGATCCCGGATCTTGCCAAACTGGCTGAGCGTCTCGATGCGCCGGTCTGCTCGAACTACCAGCACAATGACAGCTTCCCCGGCTCGCACCCGCTGGCGGTTGGCCCGCTCGGCTACAACGGCTCCAAGGCCGCGATGGAACTGATCGCCAAGGCCGATGTCGTGCTGGCGCTTGGCACGAGGCTCAACCCGTTCTCGACCCTGCCGGGCTACGGCATCGATTACTGGCCGAAGAATGCCGAAGTCATCCAGGTTGACATCAATGCCGACCGCATTGGCCTGACCAAGAAGGTCACCGTCGGCATTGAAGGCGATGCGACCAAGGTTGCCCGCGCCATCCTCGCCCAGCTTGCAGACACTGCCGGCGATGCGGGCCGTGAAGACCGCCGCAATCTCGTGTCGCTGACCAAATCCCGCTGGGCCCAGGAACTGTCCTCGCTCGACCATGAAGACGATGATCCCGGCACTGTCTGGAACGAGGAATCGCGCCAGCGTGATGCTGATCTGATGTCGCCACGCCAGGCCTGGCGCGCCATTCAGTCGGCTCTGCCCAAGAACGCGATCATCTCGTCTGACATCGGCAACAACTGTGCCATCGGCAATGCCTATCCGACATTCGAAGAGGGCCGCAAATACCTCGCCCCAGGCCTGTTTGGTCCGTGCGGCTATGGCTTTCCGTCGATCCTCGGCGCCAAGGTCGGTCAACCCGACGTCCCGGTTGTCGGGTTTGCCGGTGATGGCGCTTTCGGCATTTCGATGAACGAGATGACCGCCTGTGGACGTGACAACTGGCCGGCGATCACCATGGTGATCTTCCGCAACTACCAGTGGGGCGCTGAAAAGCGCAACACGACGCTCTGGTACGACAACAATTTCGTCGGCACCGAACTCGACCGCGATACATCCTACGCCAGGATCGCCCAGGCCTGCGGCGCGCATGGCGTGGTGGTCAAGGATCAGCAAAGCCTGACCGAAGAGCTGGGCAAGGCTGTCGAACGCCAGATGAAGAACGGCGAGACCACTTTCATCGAAATCGTTCTCAATCAGGAACTGGGCGAACCGTTCCGCCGCGACGCCATGAAAAAACCGGTTGTTGTCGCCGGGATCAGCCGCGATGACATGCGTCCGCAGCAGGGCGCTGCCTGACCGCTCAAGCCGGGTTAGGATAAAGGGGCCGCGCTGATGCGTGGCCCTTTTCGGTTTCAGAACTCGGCAATCGTGTCGGCAATGATGTCGATCCCGTCCGAAATCTTGGCGCTTTCGATCGACGAATAGGCGATGCGGTAGTAATGGGCGCCGTCTTCCGGGTTTTCGAAAAAGAAGTGGCCGGGCTCAAGCAGCACGCCGCGTTGCCTGGCCGCCTTTGCCAGGTCGCGTGCATCGATATGATCCGGCGTCTTCATCCAGAAGCTGGAGCCACCCGAAACATCCGAACCGGCCACATCCAGTCCGCGCCGGTCGATAGCCTCCTGCATCACCTCGCGGCGGCGCCGGTAGGTCTGGCCCATGCGCGCCACCAGAGCGTCAAAGTGGCCCAGAGACAGGAAATTTGCCACCGTGCGCTGCAGATGCCCCGGCGGATGCCGGACAACCGCCATTCGAAGCGCCCGCGCTTCGCGGATAAAGGTTTCCGAACCGACCATGTATCCGAGCCGCAAGCCCGGAAACAGCGATTTCGAAAACGAGCCGACATAGATCACCCGGCCTTCTTCATCGAGTGATTTCAGCGCTGGCGCCGGCGGATTGAGGAACGACATTTCGAATTCGTAATCGTCCTCGACAATGATGAAATCGTCCAGCGAGGCCTTTTCCAGAAGCTGTTGCCGCCGCTCCAGCGGCATGGTCACGCTTGTCGGGCAGTGATGGCTTGGCGTTGTGAACACCACGTCGGTTTCGGCCGGCAACGCATCGAGCCGCATGCCGGCATGATCGACCGGCACGCTCATCACATTGCACCGTGCCAGATTGAGCGCCACTCTCAGACCCGGATAGCCGGGGTTCTCCATCACTGCGGTGCGCCGCTGGTTGAGCAGCACCTGGGCTGCCAGCCACAGCGCATTCTGTCCGCCCATGGTGATCAGGATCTGTTCCGGCTTGGCGTGGATGCCGCGTCGGGGCAGGGTGTTGAGCGCGATATATTTGACCAGCTCGGCATCATCGCGTTCGTAGCTGTCGGACGTTACCGTCAGGAATTCCCGTCTGCCCAGCGCCTGAAGCGCACATTGGCGCCAGTTGCTGTGATCGAAGATCTTCTCGTCGGCCTGGCCGTAAATGAACGGATAGGGATAGCTGCGCCAGTCAACCGGCTTTTCGACCAGCATCTGGCCGGAATAGCGTTGTCCGATTGCCCGGCTCCAGTCGACCGAATCCGTCATTTCGCCACGAGGCGGCTCGAACCGCGTACGCTGCGGAGCGGTCGGAGAGACATAGTATCCCGAGCGTCCTTTGGCGATCAGGTAGTCATCCGAGACCAGTTCGCTGTAGGCCAGCGTCACGGTAATCCGGCTGATCCCCAGATGGGTTGCCAGTTTGCGGCTTGATGGCAGTTTTGATCCCGGCATGAAGCGACCCGAAAGAACCCCTTCGCTGATCATTCTCTGGATCTTTTGTTGCAGAGTTCCCTCGAATTTGGGGTCGAGGAAAAACGTGTCTATCGGAATCGACATTCAATCGCCCAGCCGGTTTTTGCCAGCATATCGACAGACTTAGCTGAGCGGAAGGGGCGGGGGAATGTTTGTCCCGCCGCCCTTGCAATGGATCGGCCCTATCGCCGCGGCTAGCCGAATACCCGCGTCAAGGCTTGGTCGACGCTGTCGGTTATCCGGTCGATATCATCAGCCGTGGCGATCAGGGCCGGACTGAAACACAATGTGTTATTGAAGCCCGGCAGTGACCGGTTTGTTGCGCCGATGATCACGCCTTGCGCCATGCAGTCGGCGACAACAGCCTGCACCCGTTTTTCCTCCATCGGGTCGCGGGTCTTGCGGTCGCTGACCAGTTCAGCGCCGATAAACAGGCCCTTGCCGCGCACATCGCCGATCACGCCATGCTTGTCCTGCAGCACCCGCAGATTGTTCACCATCCGCTCACCCATCGCCTGGGTGTTCTCGATGAGGTTTTCATCCTCGACGATGCGCATGTTTTCAAGGGCTGCCGCCGGGCCTGCGGCGCAGCCGCCAAAGGTCGAGATGTCACGGAAATAGGACATTGGATCGGAGGGATCGTCCTTGAACTGCTCGAACACGGCTTCGGTGGTCACCGTGCAGGAAATTGCCGCGTAGCCCGAGGCCACACCCTTCGCCATGGTCACGAAATCCGGCTTGATGCCGTAATGCTGGTAACCGAACCATGCCCCGGTGCGCCCGACGCCGCAGACCACTTCATCGATATGCAGCAGAATGTCGTATTTGCTGCAGATTTCCTGAACCCGCTCCCAATAGCCCGGTGGCGGGGTGATCACGCCGCCACCCGCGGTAATCGGTTCCAGGCAAAGCCCGCCGACGGTATCCGGGCCTTCGCGCAGGATGACGTCCTCAATCGCGTTGGCAGCAGCCAGGCCATAGCTTTCCGCGTCGGGATACTGGTTGCGGTACTCAAGGCAATGCGGAACCATGACGAAGCCCGGGACCATCGGCCCATATTGGTCCGCCCGCTGCGGCTGGCCGCCGGCCGAGAGTGCGGCGATTGTCGTGCCATGGTAGTCGCGGTCCCGGTAAAGGATCTTGTATTTCCGGCCGCCGTAATGCCGGTGCGAGATCTGCCGGATCATCTTGAAGGCCTTCTCATTGGCCTCCGATCCGGAGTTCGAATAATAGACCCGGCTCATGCCGGGCATTTTTTCGATCAGCTTCTTGGCGAACATCGCGCCGGGAATCGATCCCGCACTGTTGGCGAAATAGTTCATCTTGACCAGCTGGTCGCGCACGGCATCGGCGATGCTCTCGCGTCCATAGCCGACATTGACCGTCCAGACGCCACCGGACACCGCATCGAGATGCTCTTTGCCGGCGGCATCCCACACCCGCATGCCACGGCCCTCCACCATGATCCGCGGATCGATGGTTTCAAACGGCTTGTGCTGGATCAGATGATGCCAGACATGGGCGCGATCAGCTTCGACAATCGCACTCATGTCATTGGTTTGAATGGGCATGTTCATGAGCGGTCCCTCCCGGGAAAAATGGTTATCTCCGGTTCTCCGGTATCAAAACCATCGCCGAAGTCGCCGGCAAGAGAATAGGGCCAGAGGCTCTCAAACCATATGGCCAGAAAAAGTCTAGTAAAACCAATGGCCTGCAGTGGAGAAAGAAAACTGGTACAATGTTGTCGGGTAAATTGGCGCTATGGCTTTGCCCGCTGACTTGATCGACTTGTCCATCTAGGCGCAAGATAGATTTCAAAAGAACGCCAAAAAAACGGGAACAGCGCCGGAAACCTCGAGTTTGCCCGGCAATGAATTGCAATCGAAAGGCCGGCATCACGCTGGCCCGGACAGGGAGCATCACATGAAAGCTGCATCAAGAATTTCCGCATTGCTGGCCGGCATTGCCATGGTTGCCACCGCATCGGCGGCCAAGGCGGACGAAATCACGGTCGGATACTTCCTCGAATGGCCAATGCCGTTCCAGTTCGCCAAGGTCGAGGGCCTGTATGACGAGGCTCTGGGCATGAAGGTCAACTGGAAATCGTTTGACGCCGGAACCGCCATGTCGGCGGCAATGGCTTCGGGCGATGTCCAGATTTCGGTGAGCCAGGGCGTTCCGCCATTCGTCGTGGCGACTTCTGCGGGGCAGGACCTGCAGGTCGCCGACATCGCCGTTGTTTACAACGACAATGACAACTGCGTGGTCAAGGCCGAACTCGAAATCGACAAGGACAGCGCCAAGGAGCTGGAAGGCAAGAAGGCCGGCGTGCCGATCGGCACCGCCGCGCACTACGGCTTCCTCAAGCAGATGGCGCATTTCGGCGTCGATGTTTCGACCATGGAAGTGGTCGACATGTCCCCGCCGGATGGCGCGGCAGCCTTTGCCCAGGGCAGCCTCGACATGGTTTGTGGCTGGGGTGGTTCGCTGCGCCGCATGAAAGAGCATGGCAACGTGCTGCTGACCGGCGCCGAGAAGGACGCCATTGGCATCTCGGTCTATGACGTCACATCCGTGCCGGCTTCCTTTGCGGCGGAACATTCCGATGTTCTTGCCAAGTTCCTCAAGGTAACCGCCGACATGAACGCCAAATGGCTGACCGATTCCGCGGAAATGCTGCCGGTCATCGCCAAGGATGCCGGCATGAGCGAAGCCGATGCCGCCGATACGCTCAAGGGATTCCAGTTCCCGACAGTTGAAGCGCAGCTGTCGGACAAGTGGCTCGGCAAGGCCACCCCTGAATTCCTCAAGGGTGTGGGCGATTTCTTCAAGGAACAGGGCAACATCCCGGAATCGCGCGACACCTATGACGGTGCCGTCAACACCGGCCCGCTTGCTGCGGCGGCAAAAATGTAAGTCAGAACCAGATCAACGCGCGGCCGGACAGATTGCGTCCGGCCGCGCGACCACGGCACAGTTTGTTTCCATGATTGGAGTAGCCATGGGTAACCTGGTCATTGATGACCTTTCCATGCGCTTTGATCTGCCCAATGGCGGATCGGTGCAGGCACTGAAAAACGTTTCGCTTGAACTGGCAAAAGGCGAACTTCTGGCTGTTCTCGGCCCTTCGGGCTGCGGCAAGACCACCCTTCTCAACATCGTTGCAGGCTTTCTTGCCCCGACCGGCGGCCAGGTTACACTCAATGACAAGAAGGTCTCCGGACCCGGCGCCGAGCGCGGCATGGTTTTCCAGCAAGGCGCATTGTTCGAATGGATGAGCGTCCGCCGCAACATCTCCTTCGGCCCGGACATGGCCGGAAAGCCGGCATCGGAAACCGCTCCCATCGTCGAGAACCTTCTCAGAACTGTCGGCTTGCAGGATTTCGGCGACAAGATGATCTACGAATTGTCCGGCGGCATGCAGCAGCGTGTGGCACTTGCGCGGTGTCTCGCCAACGATCCCGATGTGATCCTGATGGATGAGCCGCTTGGTGCGCTTGATGCGCTGACCCGCGAAAAGATGCAGGGTCTGGTGCTCAAGCTCTGGAAGGAAACCGGAAAGACCATCATTCTCATCACCCATTCGGTCGAGGAAGCTCTGCTTCTGGGTGAACGGCTGCTGGTGATGGCGCCGAGGCCCGGCCGGATTCACAAGGAGTATCACTTGCCGTTTGCCGAAATGGGCGTCGGCCAGGATCTGCGGCTGGTCAAGAAAGAACCCGAATTCGGCCAGCGACGGGAAGAAATTCTCTCCATGATCTGGGACATGGAAGAAGAAATCATGGGCCGCCAGGAGGAATCGGCATGATTGTCTTTTTTCTCTATCTGACCATTTTCGCGCTTGCCTATCTCGCCTACCGGTTCTGGGAGCGCTCGCGTCATCACATCCATGATTTCGACAGCCTGAAAACCGTGACATTCGGCGATGAAAGTGCTGTATCGCCAAATCGCTTTGCGTCCGTGGTGTCAATCATCGCGCTGTTTGGGATCTGGGGCGCGTTTACCGGCTCGATCATCACGCCTCTGCACGTGCCGGGCCCCTTTGTCGGCGACACCAGCTTCACCTACACGGCCCGCAATGCCGCCGGCGAGACAGATGATGCGGTTGCACATCTGCGGGTCTACCGTGTTGGTGAGGATGTGGCTCTTCCGGAAGTCTCTGACAAGCCACACAGCTTTGCGGTGGACGATGCCGTCAAGATCGGGGCCTGGAGGTCGTCGCTCAGCCGGCCCAACGAAAACGACATTGGCGGCAAGGAAGACGGCTACAGCCTGATTGCCATTGACGGCCAGCCCATCGCGCCGGGCGAGACTGTCCGGTTCTCCGATGGCGACGTCACCATGACCAGCAAGGGCAGCCTGTCGATCAAGCCGGACAAGGGCTGGCAGATGGAGCCGATCTGGCTTCCGGCGCCGGAGGCTGTTCTCAGCCGCCTGGGTGAAATTGCCAGCCAGGGCTACAAGAACTTCTCGCTGTGGGAACATCTCGGCTCGTCACTCGGGCGCGTCCTGGTCGGCTTCGTCATCGGCAGCATCATCGGCATTCCGCTGGGCTACGCCATGGGTCTGTCCAACTGGTTTCGTGGCTGGTTCGATCCGATTGTCGAGTTCATGCGTCCCGTACCGCCATTGGCGCTGATTCCGCTGATCATCATCTGGTTCGGCATCGGTGAGGAAGGCAAGATCATCCTGCTGTTCCTGGCGGCCCTTTGGATCATGACCATTGCGGCGCGTGCCGGGGTTTCCGGGGTGCGGATCTCCAAGGTGCATGCGGCCTACTCGCTGGGGGCTTCGAAATGGCAGATCCTCCGGCACGTCATCGTGCCAAACTCGCTGCCGGAAATCTTCACCGGCGCACGGGTTGCCATGGGCGTGTGTTGGGGCACCGTGGTCGCCGCAGAGCTGGTGGCCGCTGATCGCGGCGCCGGCATGATGATCGTCAATGCCTCGAAGTTTCAGCTGACAGACATCGTCATTCTCGGCATCATCCTGATCGGCATCATCGGCTACGGCATCGATATCCTGATGCGGATGGCCGAAAACTGGCTGGTGCCCTGGAAGGGCCGCGGCTGATCCGGACGGAAGCAAGGTCTGGCTGTATAAAAAACGCCGCCGCTCCAGATCGGGGCGGCGGCGTCATTTTTATGTCTGAAAAGGTGTCCGGTCAGGCGTCGAGATTGGCCACCGAAAGCGCGTTTTCCTGAATGAACTCGCGGCGCGGCTCGACTTCGTCGCCCATCAGGCGCGAGAACAGGCTGTCGGCGTCCACCGCGTCATTGACCCGCACCTGCAGCAGCGAACGGGCATGCGGATCGAGCGTGGTTTCCCACAACTGTTCCGCGTTCATCTCGCCAAGACCCTTGTAGCGTTGCAGCGTCAGGCCCTTGCGGCCAACGGCGAACACAGCCTGCAGCAATTCCCGTGGTCCTGAAACCTGGGTCCCGCCTTCCTTGCGCCTCAGCACCGGCGGCTCGGTATAGACATCACGCAGCTTGGCGTTCATCTGATCGATCATCCGCGCGTCCTGGCTGCCGATAAGCCCGGAGTCGAGATAGGCTGCTTCCTTGACGCCGCGAACCACCCGTTCAAACCGGTAGCCATTGTCGCTGGTGACACCGGTCCATCCGCGCTCTGATTCCTCGGAAATCATGTCAAGCCGCCGGGCGACTTCCGCCACCATTGCTTCCGACGAGGCGGGATCGGTAATCCGCTCGGGATTGAAGGCGCCGGCAATCGCCGCCTGCTCCACAACCGAATGGTCATAGCGCGAATGCAGGCCTTCGAGCAGTGCCCGCATCCGCAATGCATCGGTGATGGTATCCCTCAGGTCGGCACCGGTACGCACTTCGCCGGTCGACAGCTCCAGCGAGGCTTCATCCAGCCCCGTGGTGATCAGATAATCCTCCATCGCCTTTTCGTCCTTGAGATACTGGCCGGACTTGCCGCGCGACACCTTGTAGAGCGGCGGCTGGGCGATATACAGGTGGCCGCGTTCGATCAGTTCCGGCATCTGCCGGAAGAAGAAGGTCAGCAGCAGGGTGCGAATATGCGCACCGTCGACATCAGCATCGGTCATGATGATGATCTTGTGGTAGCGCAGCTTGTCTGCGTTGAACTCGTCCTTGCCGATGCCGGTTCCGAGCGCCATGATCAGCGTTCCGATCTCCTGGCTCGACAGCATCTTGTCAAAACGGGCCCGCTCGACATTGAGGATCTTGCCTCGAAGCGGCAGAATTGCCTGGTTTTCACGTGACCGGCCCTGTTTGGCCGAACCGCCAGCGGAATCACCCTCCACCAGGAACAGTTCTGACTTGGCTGGGTCTTTTTCCGAACAGTCGGCAAGCTTGCCGGGCAGCGAGGAAATGTCGAGCGCACCCTTGCGGCGGGTCAGTTCGCGGGCCTTGCGGGCGGCTTCGCGCGCGGCTGCGGCTTCGATCACCTTTCCGACCAGAACCTTTGATTCCGCCGGATGTTCTTCAAGCCAGGCGCTGAGCGTCAGGTTGACCAGGTTTTCAACGGCCGGCCGGACTTCCGACGACACCAGCTTGTCCTTGGTCTGCGAGGAGAATTTCGGATCGGGCACCTTCACCGACAGGACCGCTGTCAGTCCTTCGCGGCAATCATCGCCGGTAAGCGAGACTTTTTCCTTCTTGGTCATGCCGGAGCTGTCGGCATAGGAGACCATCTGCCGGGTCAGCGCCGCACGGAAGCCTGCCATATGCGTGCCGCCGTCGCGCTGGGGAATGTTGTTGGTAAAGCACAGCACATTCTCGTGGTAGCTGTCGTTCCACCACATGGCGAGCTCGACAACAATGCCGTCCTTTTCGCCCAGGAGGGTCACCGGGTCGACGACGAGAGGCTTCTTGACGCGATCGAGATAGCGCACATAGGCTTCAAGCCCGCCTTCATAGTACAATTCCAGCTCTTTGACGTCGGAATGGCGCCGGTCGGCCAAGAGAATGCGCACGCCGGAATTGAGAAACGCCAGTTCCCGCAGGCGATGCTCAAGTGTGCCGAATTCAAAGTCGATCATCGTGAAGGTTTCGCTGCTCGGCATGAAGGTCACTTCGGTGCCGGTCTCGTCGCCGCAGTCACCGATGACCTCCAGCGGTGCGTCGGCAACGCCATGCGTGAACCGGATCTGGTGGATCTTGCCCTTGCGCCGCACCACCAGTTTCAGCCAGACCGACAAGACATTGACCAAAGAAACACCCACACCGTGCAAGCCACCCGACACCTTGTAGGAATTCTGGTCGAATTTGCCGCCGGCATGCAGCTGCGTCATGATGACTTCGGCCGCCGAAATGCCTTCACCGCTGTGGATATCTGTCGGAATGCCGCGGCCATTGTCGGTCACCGTCACCGAACCGTCCGGATTGAGCGTCACGGTAACGCGGTCCGCATGGCCTGCAAGCGCCTCGTCAATCGCGTTGTCCACGACTTCGTAGACCATGTGATGCAGGCCGGAGCCGTCATCAGTATCGCCGATATACATGCCCGGCCGTTTTCGCACGGCGTCCAGGCCCTTGAGAACCTTGATCGATTCGGCACCGTATTCGGCACCTGCGGTCGGGTTTGTCTCAGGCGTGTCGTTCATTATGCTGTCTTTCAATCCAGAGCGGCGATGCCGGGCGGAATAAATGAAAATGCGGCGACGAATCACCGCGAATACGAACTTTCAGTATAGGCGGGCGACTGATGAAAACCAAATCCGCGACGCCATGGAATTGTTTGTTTTCGATTGCATATATGGGGATGAATGCACCGGAATCCAAAGATTGCTTCCTGGTTGCCGTAAACAGCGGCCGCAAGAGCCGCGATTGACCCGTGTGCCGGACCTCTAAGGAAGCCGAATGACAGACCCTTGCATCCCGTTTGTACCGCCTGCGCCGGTCCCGCGAACCACGCCGCCATCCCGCCTGCAGATTGTCCGGACGGTGTTGCGCAATCCGCTCGAATTGTGGGGCGAACCGTCCTTCCGGAAGGAGTGGATCAAGGTCAAGCTGTTCAGCGAGCGCACACTGATCGTCAATCATCCTGGCCTGATTCGCCATGTTCTGGTCGACAATGCCCGCAACTACGAGATGGCGGTGATACGCCAGCTGGTTCTGCGCCCGATCCTGCGTGACGGACTGCTGACGGCGGAGGGCGAAGTCTGGAAGCGCACGCGCAAGGCGATAGCCCCGGTGTTCACGCCGCGCCATGCCCGCGGCTTTGCCATTCAGATGCTCGAGCAGTCCCGCGCATTTACCGATCGCTACGAGATCGCGGCGGACAGCGGCGAGGTGCGTGACATTGCCGTCGACATGACCGAACTGACCTACGACATCCTCTCGGCCACACTGTTTTCCGGCGAGGTGGCCGGCAACGAAGCGGAATTCGCCGGGGATATCGAGCGGCTCTTGTCCACCATGGGCCGGATCGACCCGATGGATCTGATCAAGGCGCCGCCCTGGGTGCCACGCCTGCGGCGGATCCTGGGCAAGCCCGTTCTCGCCAAATTCCGTGGCATAGTTGAACAGACAATGGCCAATCGGCAGCAATTGATGCGCACTGATCCGCAGAGCGTGCCGGAGGATTTCCTCACCTTGCTGATGCGGCTTCAAGGGTCCGATGGCCTGACGCTGGACGAGATCGAGGACAACATCATTACCTTTGTCGGCGCTGGTCATGAAACCACCGCCCGGGCGCTGGGCTGGACACTCTACTGTTTGGCCAACTCGCCGTCAGACCGCCAAATGGTGGAGACGGAAATCGACGAGGTGCTGACCCGCGAACCGGATCCCGTCAAATGGCTCGATGCCATGCCCTGGACCCGCGCAGCCTTCGAGGAGGCGATGCGGCTCTATCCGCCGGCCCCCTCGATCAACCGTGCTGCTATTGCGGATGACGAATGGCATGACGGCAAGGGCGAGACGGTTACCATCGAGGCCGGCACCACGGTGCTGGTCATGCCCTGGACCCTGCACCGGCACACCAAACTCTGGGAGCAGCCGAATGCCTATATTCCATCGCGCTTCCTGCCCGAAAACCGCGACAAGATCGATCGCTTTCAATATCTGCCCTTCGGTGCTGGTCCGCGCATCTGCATCGGCGCCACCTTCGCGCTGCAGGAAGCAGTGATCGCGCTTGGCGTGTTGCTGTCGCGCTATCGCTTCGATTGCACCGCCAAGACCAAGCCCTGGCCAATGCAGAAACTGACGACGCAGCCGCAAGGCGGGCTGCCGATGCGGGTCAGCCGCCGCTGAGGCCGGCCGCGGGATCATTTGCCCGGGAGGCGGCGGTCTATGCCGTGGGAAGTGGTGGCGTCCCGGACAAAACCGTCATAAGTGAGAAGTCAGCTCCCATCCGCTGCGGAGCGCAGGAATGGAATGCGCGACATGACCTCACCTCTGTTTCTCGGCATCGACACCGGTGGCACCTATACCGACGCTGTTCTCTACAGTGAGACCGAAGGTGTGCTGGCCTCAGCCAAGTCGCTGACAACCCGCCACGATCTGGCAATCGGCGTGTCGGGTGCGGTTGAAACCGTCCTGTCTGAAATCAGTGGCGCCGACAAACGCATTCGCCTGGTCTCGCTTTCGACAACGCTGGCCACCAACGCGCTGGTCGAAGGCCAGGGTGGCCGCGCCGGCCTGGTGATGATCGGTTTCGGTCCGCAGGATCTGGCTCGTGACGGACTGGCTGAAGCTCTGGGAACCGATCCGGTCATTTACCTTGCCGGTGGTCACAATGTGCATGGAAACGAGACCCCGCTCGATCTGGCTCCGCTTGAAGCGCAACTGGACAGTTTGAGCAAGGAAGTCTCCGCCGTGGCGATTGCCGGATATTTTGCGGTCCGCAATCCCGCCCACGAGATTGCGGTCCGGGATCTCATACGGGAACGCACATCCTTGCCGGTCACCTGCAGCCATGACCTGTCGTCGCGCCTGGGCGGCCCGCGCCGGGCGCTGACCACGCTGCTCAATGCCCGGCTGATTTCCATGGTTGCGCGTCTGATCGATGCGACCAGCGGCTATCTTTCAAGCCGCAGCATAGATGCGCCCTTGATGGTGGTGCGCGGTGACGGCGCGCTGATTTCAGCCGCTGAGGCGCTGATGCGGCCGATCGAAACCATTCTGTCCGGACCGGCGGCAAGCCTGGTTGGCGCGCGTCATCTCACCGGGCTGGACAATGCTGTCGTGTCCGATATCGGCGGCACCACGACCGACGTGGCCGTGCTTGATGGCGGCATGCCCCGCATCGACACCGAAGGGGCCACCGTCGGGCGTTACCGGACCATGGTCGAGGCCGTGGCCATGCATACATTCGGTCTTGGCGGTGATTCCGAGGTGCGGCTTGACGAAGGCGGTTTCGAGGCCGGCTTAACCTTGGGCCCACGCCGGTTGATGCCCTTGAGCCTCGCCGCCCATCTCTGGCCGAAACCGGTTCTGGCAGGCCTCGAAAAGCAGGCGCAGTCGTCTTTCGCCGGGCGGTTCGATGGAAGATTTGCGCTTCGCACCGGACTTCCCGACGCGCTCGCTGCCGGGTTAACGGCGCAGGAAGCCGTGCTTTATGAGCGGATCACGCTCGAACCGCAGACGCTTGACGTGGTGCTGACCGGAACATCGCAACGCGCCACGCTCGACCGCCTGGTGGCCCGTGGTCTGGTGCTGATCGCCGGCTTCACCCCATCCGATGCGATGCATGTTCTGCGACGCCAGGATCAATGGAACGCCGACGCCGCACGGCTCGGCGCCGAAATCTTTTGCCGGCGCAAGGCAGGCTCCGGCCGCGTTGTTGCGGAGTCTCCCGCCGAACTGGCCGGAATGGTCTCCGCGCGGCTCACCCGTCAGAGTGCCGAAGCCGTGCTGACCGCACTGATTGCCGATGACGACATGACCGGAATGGACGTATCCCGGTCGGCCTTCATTGATCGCGCGCTTAGCCGCAAGGCCGGTCTGGTCCGTTTCAGCCTGAAGCCTGACCGGCCGCTGGTTGCTCTGGGCGCATCTGCACCGGTGCATTATCCGGCAATTGCCGACATGCTGGATATCGAGAGTTTCGTGCCGGTCCATGCAGGCGTCGCCAATGCGGTTGGCGCTGTGGTCGGTCAGGTCCGGGAGACGGTGACGGTCTTTGTCAGCGAACCCGATGAAGGACGCTATGCCGTCAACGGCGGTGGCGAACACCAGATATTCAAGGACCGCGGGCAAGCCTTCGCCCGGGCCCGTGAGCTGGCTCGCTCCGAAGCCAGCCAGGCCGCAACCCGCAGCGGTGCTGATCATCCCGGCGTCGAGCTTGTCGAACATATCGACATGCCGGTAATCGAGGGCCTGGAGAAGTTCATCGAAGCCCGTTTTATCGCTGTGGCCTCGGGCAGGCCTCGCATAGCTGGCAAGTGATTTGTTCCGATTTGGAATAAATCATTTGCACCTTAGATGAATTGACAGGCAATGCGACGCCCGGCAGGGTCGGCATCAAAATTGGGATGCGTGGTATTGCGCCCGCAAAACGGAGAATCACAGTGGCAAGAATCGAAAAAAATGGCCTGAAGATCAGCGCCGACCTGCACGATTTTATCGTCAACGAAGCGATGCCGGGCACTGGTGTTGAGGCAGACGGCTTTTTTCAGGCGTTCGCTGATGCGCTTGCTGATCTTGCGCCGAAGAACCGGGCTCTGCTGGCCAAGCGCGATGCATTGCAGGAGAAAATCGATGCCTGGCACCGCGAAAACGGCGCACCGGTGGATATGGACGTCTACAAGGATTTCCTGACCTCGATCGGCTACCTTTTGCCAGAAGGTGGCCCGGTGCAGGTCTCGACCGAAAATGTTGATCCCGAGATCGCCCTCATTGCCGGGCCGCAGCTGGTTGTTCCGGTGATGAATGCCCGCTTTGCGCTCAACGCTGCCAATGCCCGCTGGGGCTCGCTCTATGATGCCCTCTATGGAACCGACGCTCTGGGCGATCTGCCCACGGCCGGCGGATATGACGAAGAGCGCGGCGCCCGCGTGATTTCCTGGGCCAAGTCCTTTCTCGATGACAGCGTACCGCTGGCTGGTGCCAAATGGGCAGATGTCACCGGTTTCGATTTTGAAAACGGTGAATTGAAGATCAGCACCGCCGATGGCGAAACGGCTCTCGCCGATCCGGCGCAATATACCGGCTTCAAGCGGGACAGCGATCACGCCTTCCGGCTCTATTTCCAGAAGAACGGATTGCATTCTCTGGTTTTTGTCGATCCCGACAGCATGATTGGCAAGACAGATCCGGCTGGCATTGGCGATATCGGGCTTGAATCCGCCGTGACTGCGATCATGGACTGCGAGGATTCCATCGCCGCCGTTGATGCCGAAGACAAGACGCTTGTCTACCGCAACTGGCTTGGCCTGATGAAGGGCGATCTGACCGAAGAAGTGCACAAGGGCGGCAGGAGCTTCACCCGCAAACTCAGTGGCGACGTCGAGTACACGACCCCGGACGGCAAGCCTGCGTCGCTCAAGGGCCGTTCGCTGATGCTGATCCGCAATGTCGGCCACCTGATGACCAATCCGGCCATTCTGGATGCCGAAGGCAACGAGATCCCGGAAGGCATCATGGATGCATTCCTGACCGGCCTCATCGCTCTGCACGATATCGGTCCCGACGGCCGCCGCGCCAATTCGGCGGAAGGCTCGATGTATGTGGTCAAGCCGAAGATGCACGGCCCCGAGGAAGTCGCCTTCGCCGTCGAAATCTTCTCACGTGTCGAAAAGGCACTCGGCATGGCGCCCAACACCATCAAGATGGGCATCATGGACGAGGAGCGCCGGACCACCATCAACCTCAAGGAGTGCATCCGGGCTGCCAGCCAGCGTGTGGTGTTCATCAACACCGGCTTCCTCGACCGGACCGGTGACGAGATCCATACCTCGATGGAAGCCGGCCCGATGATCCGCAAGGGCGACATGAAACAGGCCGCCTGGATCGCCGCCTACGAGAACTGGAATGTCGACATCGGGCTTGAATGTGGTCTTGCCGGTCACGCCCAGATCGGCAAGGGCATGTGGGCCATGCCGGATCTTATGCAGGCGATGCTGGAGCAGAAGATCGGTCATCCCAAGGCGGGCGCCAATTGCGCCTGGGTGCCCTCGCCGACCGCTGCCACCCTGCATGCCACCCATTACCACAAGGTCAATGTGTCCGACGTTCAGGCCGGCTTGCGTTCCCGTCCCCGTGCCAAACTGGATGACATCCTGTCCATTCCGGTGGCCAGGAATCCCAACTGGACCCCTGAGGAAATCCAGCACGAAATCGACAACAACGCGCAAGGCATCCTTGGCTACGTGGTGCGCTGGGTCGATCAGGGCGTCGGTTGCTCCAAGGTGCCCGACATCAACAATGTCGGCCTGATGGAAGACCGCGCCACGTTGCGGATTTCCGCACAGCATATGGCCAATTGGCTGCATCATGGTGTTGTGACCAGGGATCAGATCATCGAGACCCTGAAGCGCATGGCGGTCGTCGTTGACGGCCAGAATGCCGGCGACCCGGCCTATCATCCGATGGCGCCGGACTACGACAAGTCGATCGCGTTTCAGGCAGCCGTCGAGCTGGTGCTGGAAGGCCGTTCCCAGCCCAATGGCTACACCGAGCCGGTGCTGCATCGCCGCCGCCTTGAGCTCAAGGCCGCTAGGGCCTGAGCCAGTCACATCACCGGGGCGCTTTCTGCGTCCCGGACCGGCAATGAAAAAAGCCCGCCTGGCAAACAACCGGGCGGGCTTTTGATTTCTGAAACTGCGCTAGGGACTACTGTTTGACGATTACCCGGGCGCTCTTTCCGGGGCGGACGCGCTCGTAAAGGTCAATGATGTCCTGATTCATCAGACGGATGCAGCCCGAGGATGCGGCAGTGCCGATCGAATTCCATTCAGGCGTACCGTGCAGCCGGAACAGCGTGTCTTCGCCTTTCTGGTTGAACAGGTAGAGCGCACGCGCACCGAGCGGGTTGCGCAGACCTGGCTTCATGCCATCCTTGCCATATTTGGCCAGTTCCGGCTTGCGGCCGATCATCTCCTTGGGCGGAGTCCATGTTGGCCATTCCTGCTTCCAGGCGATATAGGCTTCACCTTCCCAGGCAAACCCGGCCTTGCCGACGCCGATGCCGTACCGCACGGCCTTACGGCCCGGCAGTACCAGGTAAAGAAAGCGATTGGGTGTATCGACGATGATCGTGCCCGGCTTTTCCTTGGTGCTGTAGGAAACGATCTGGCGGTGAAACTGCTTGTCGACCTTGCTGATCGGAACGGCCGGGATCGAATAGCCGGCATCGGTCACCGAGCCATATTCCGACGTGAAGATCTGCGACGTGCCGCCGTCTCCAGTGCTGGAAGAACAGCCGGCAAGGGCAAGCGCCGCAATCATTCCGGCGATGGTAAGTGAAAAACGAGGTGTCATTTGAAAAACTTCCGAAAGCGAGGCGTAACCGCCGGGTCTGAGTCGCGGCCAACGTGAAGCTGTTTATTTTAATTAAGTCTGAACTATGCAACTGTTTTGAATGAAAAATCGAGGCGCTCATCCAGCTTTGTCGGTCCGCATTGTTTTTCTGCAACATCAGTGCCGCCTGATATTGCGATGGAATCAATGAAGTGGCACTTATAGTTTATGCCGATCATCTCCCCACATTCCGACAATCCGCTTGTCGACGGTCGCCAGTCCGATCGTGCGCTGATGGTGCGCCGTGGGGTTCAGCGCCTGTTTTCGGATTTGCGGTTGTCGATGGTGCCTGAATTGCCGCTGGCCTCCGGCCGCCGTGCCGATCTGGTGGCGCTTGGCCCGACCGGCGAAATCTGGATCGTCGAGATCAAATCCTCAATCGAAGACTACCGTTCCGACAACAAGTGGCCCGATTACCGCCAACACTGCGACAGGCTCTTTTTCGCCACGCACGCAGGCGTCCCCGCCGATATCTTCCCGCAGGACTGCGGCTTGATCATTGCCGACGAATGGTCCGGCCATCTGTTGCGCGAAGCCCCTGAACACCGGCTGGCGGCGGCAACCCGCAAGGCAATGCTGTTGCGGTTTGCCCGCGCCGCAGCCGACCGTCTTCTGCTCGCCGAACTGGCGGCGGGCTGACGTCCTGTTCTCTTGAGGGGGCTGACAGAGCTCAGCGCGGCGCGCGTTTTGCCAGGATGCGCTGCAGGGTCCGCCGGTGCATGTTGAGCCGCCGTGCCGTCTCGGAGACGTTGCGCTCGCACATCTCGTAGACACGCTGAATGTGTTCCCAGCGCACCCGGTCAGCCGACATCGGGTTTTCGGGAACCTCTGCCCGTTCGCCGGGCTTGCGGGTCAGCGCGGCAAACACCTCGTCGGCATCAGCCGGCTTTGCCAGATAATCGATCGCCCCAAGCTTCACCGCGGTAACCGCTGTGGCAATGTTGCCGTATCCGGTGAGCACGATGATGCGGGTGTCGTTTCGGCGCTCGCGGATCGCCTCGATGACATCCAGTCCGTTGCCGTCCTGAAGCCGCATGTCCACCACGGCGTATTTGGGTGTTCTGGCACGCGCCTTGGCGAGGCCTTCAGCCACGCTTTCGGCAATCTCGACCTCAAACCCCCGCATTTCCATGGCGCGGGCGAGCCGGCGCAGGAAGGGAGCGTCATCATCGACAAGCAGCAGCGTGGCGTCTGCCCCGATCGCCTCGGCTTCTGTAGTTTGGGCGGTATCGCCGGTCATGATTCACCTCACCGGTGCTGGCAATGCAGGTTTGCACACCCGATTTAATGCCTTTTGCCAGATTATCCAGCTCCAAACGCATATCAAACACCCTTGTCGTTGCCAAACAGGTCCATTTTTTCTCTTGGCCAGCTCACTTTGACATGTGCACCGGTCGCCGGTGGCGCTTTGTTGGCAAACTCCAAAGCCGCGCCGGAGCGTTCAAGCAGGGTTTTGGCAATGAACAGGCCAAGTCCCAGTCCGCCGCCTTTTTCCCGGTCCAGCCGGTTGCGCCGGTTCATGAACGGCACCCCGATCTGGGCAAGCGCGTCGGGCGCGAAACCCGGGCCATCATCATCAATCGAGATGTCCACCCGGTCGCGGTCATGGCTGACTGTCACGGTGACCCGGCTCTCGGCGAAATCAACGGCATTTTCAATCAGGTTGCCCAGCCCGAACAAAATGGCGGGATTGCGCCGTCCGATGGTTTCGCGCATGTCGGACTGGGTATGAATGACCTCGATTTCGATGCCGAACTCCCGGTGCGGCGCGATCACTTCCTCGATCAACGAGGCCAGCGGCAGCCGCATCATGTGCGCCTCGTCTTCTGCCGACAGCGTGGTCAGGCGCCTGAGAATATCGCGGCATCGTTCCGACTGGCTGCGCAACAGCAGCAGATCATCGGTAAATCGCGGATCGTCAACCAGCGCCTTTTCCATTTCCCGCGCCACCAGTTGAATGGTTGCCAGCGGCGTGCCCAGCTCGTGCGCCGCTGCCGCAGCCAGGCCATCCAGGGCCGAAATGTGCTGTTCGCGTTGCAACACCAATTCGGTTGCCGCCAATGCATCGGCCAGCTGATTGGCTTCCGCCGAGACCTGGAAGGAATAGAACGCCGTAAAAGCCATGGTCGAGACGATGGCAATCCAGGCGCCGGCGATAAGCAGAAACGGCACCTCGAAAGTGCTGCCGGGGTACCAGGGAAGCGGCAGCGAGAAAAAAGCCAGGATTGTACCGGCGGACACCGACAGGATTCCCAGGCTCAAGGTGTGGCGGACCGGCTGTGACGCCGAGGAGATGATCACCGGAACGCACAGCAGCACCGAAAACGGATTGGCCAGCCCGCCGGTCATGAACAAAAGGCCGGACAATTGCAGCACATCGAAAGACAATACGGCCGTCGCGCCGAGTGGAGGCAGACGGTGAGCCGCCGGAAACCGCACGGACAGGAAAATATTCATCCAGGCCGAACAGGCAATCAGTGAAAAACAGAAAAGTTCAGGAACCTCAAATCCATAACCATGCGCAATAATCAGAACCGTTACGCTTTGGCCGATCACCGCCAGCCATCTCAGCCGCGTCAGCGTCTGCAGCCGCAACCGGTGCCGGATCGAGTGGTCTTCAATGAAAGATGGAAAAACGGTCATGCGCTTTGATCTAACGCATCAGTAAGCCAATCCGCAATTGGTTTGGCCGGCGCTTTATGTTCCACGCGGTTTGGCCCGGTGGGTCGGCGCCGCTTCCGCCGGGTTCTCGGGCCAGGGATGGCGTGGATATCGCCCGCGCATTTCGGCCCGCACATCGGCCCATGAGCCGGCCCAGAACCCCGGAAGATCCCGCGTGGTCTGGATTGGCCGGTGCGCCGGCGACAGCAACTCGAGCGTCAGCGGCAGCCGCCCGCCGGCAATCGCCGGATGGCGGGTTTCGCCAAACAGTTCCTGCACGCGGATGGCAACCACAGGGCTGCCCTCGTCATAGCGGATCGGCACCCGAGAGCCCGTTGGTGCCTCATAATGCGACGGGGTCAGCCGTGTGATTTCACCTCTGGCCCCGGGTCCGCAAAGCGACAGCAAGCCTTCGTTCAAGCCATCCCGGTCAATCGCTTTCAGCGATGTCACGCCGGGTTGATAGGGGGCGAACCAGGTTTCCAGCTCCGCCAGCAGCGCCCGGTCCGACACATCCGGCCAAGGCGCGCCGAGGCTCTTGTGCAGGAACCCGATCCGGTCACGCAGTTGCAGGCCTGAGGCTGAAAACGGCAGTGCCTTGATGCCGGTCTTGCGGATCGCTTCGCACAGCACAACCATGGCCGCCGCATCGTCGGGCCTGGGCAGCGGCGTCTCGGCCAGGATAATGGCGCCCAGCCGCGTGATCCGCCGCGCCCGCACGGCGCCCGATTGCGCATCAAACACACATTCCTCGCTCTGGACATTGCGGCTTTCCAGAACCTCGTCCAGCGCTTCGCCCGACAATTCCGCAGCCGCGAGAATGCGCGCGGCCTGTGCCTTGCCGCTCATGTCGGCGATCACCAGGAAGTCCGCGCCCGCCAGCCGGTCCGTCTCGTCGATCATGGCGCCGCGGCCATTGGCCAGAACGAATTTACCCCTGGCGCCGCGTTGCCGGGCAATCCGGTCCGGAAACGCGTGCACCAGCAGCGCCGCTGCCGAAGATGAGGCTGATGATCCCTTGCCGCCTGCCAGCCGCGCTGCCAGCGCCCGTGCCGAGGTGCCCCGCGGAGTCCGGTCAGAGCGAAACCGCGACAATCGCGTTTCCAGATCGGCGTCCTGCCCGCCAAGGCCCTGTTCGGTGAGCAGCACCGCCAGCTCGGCCGCCGCATATCCATGCCCGTCTTCCTGCCCCGATACCACCATCGAGGCCAGCCGTGGCGGCAGCGCAAGCATGCGCATGTGTTTGCCCCGGCTGGTCAACCCGCCGTTACTGTCAATTGCGCCAAGGCTTTCAAGCAGTGTCCGCGCTTCGGTGATCGCCGCCTCGGGTGGCGGATCGATAAAGCGCAAATCCCTCGGATCCTTCACCCCCCAGGCCAGGCAGTCGAGCACCATGGCAGAGAGATCGCTTGCCAGCACCTGTGGGGTCGAAAAGGCAGGCAGCGCCTTGCTCTGCTCCGCCCGCCACAGCCTGACGGCAATCCCCGGTGCTGTTCGTCCGGCACGTCCGGCGCGCTGGTCCGCAGACGCCTGCGAGGCCTTGATGGTTTCAAGCCGGGTGATTCCGGTTGACGGCTCATAGACCGGCTGGCGCACCAGTCCGCTGTCTATGACGATGCGGACCCCATCGATGGTGATCGAGCTTTCGGCCACCGGGGTGGCCAGCACCACCTTGCGCCGGCCCTCGGGCGCCGGCTTGATCGCCGCATCCTGATCTTGCGAACTGAGCCCGCCATAAAGCGGCTGAATATCCGTCAGAGGGCCCAGCCGCCCCTC
>CAXBIE010000052.1:0-34574 GCA_963975635.1 uncultured Hoeflea sp.
ATGCTGATCGTTCGCCTGCGCATTGCCCCGCTTGTCACGACGATCGGCATGAATGCCGTTCTCATGGGCTTTGTTTTGTGGTTGTCGAACGGCATTCCGGGCAATGCACCCGATCTTCTTGATGATTTCGCGCTTGGGCGCGTTATTGGTCTTCCGCACACCGTGATTGTCGCAGCAATCGTGACCGGCATTGTAGCGCTGAGCCTGAGCCGCACCATAGCCGGTCGTCGCTTTGTGCTCTCAGGCACCAACCGTTCCGCAGCCCGTGCCGCCGGTATCCGCACCGACCGTTACGAGATCGGGTCCTATGTAATGGCGGGTGCTCTCTACGCCGTCGCGGGAATACTTCTGGCGGGGCTTCTCAATGTCCCCAATCTCAATGTGGGGCAAAGCTATCTTCTGGCCACAGTGGCCGCTGTGGTCATCGGCGGCAGTTCCCTTCTCGGCGGGCGGGCGAGCCCTGTGGCCACCGTGATCGGAGCACTTTTCATGACCCAGCTTGGGCAGATGCTGATTGCCGCCGGGCTGGAGCGCTCGGTTCAATATCTGCTTCAGGGCATTATCGTCATTATCGGCGCCAGCGTGCATGCCCTTATACCCAGGTGGATGGGACGATGAATATGATGCACGATCCGGCAAGGGCCGAAATGATGCTTGATCCCGTTATGCAATTGCGTGGTATCACCAAGCGCTACGGCCCGGTCACGGCGCTCGATAACGTGAGCATTTCGCTGGTCCCTGGCGAGATTCACGCCATTGTCGGGGAAAATGGTGCCGGCAAGTCGACCCTGATCAACATAGCATCCGGTGTCGTCCGCCCCAATGGCGGCGAAATCGTCTTTGCGGGCAGGGTCATTACTGACACTTCCTCGGCGGCCATGCGCCGCCTCGGCGTTGCCGTCGTTCATCAGCATCCCGCACTTGCGCCGGATCTGACAGTCCGGGAGAATATTGCCCTTGGCCTTGATGCTGGCATGCCCGGTCATGCTGCTGTGACAGCGGCGCTTGCCGACATTGCAAACGGCGGCATGGGTATTCATCCCGATGATCGGCTGTCCCAGCTGACAATTGCTCAATGGCACATAGTAGAGATCGCCAAGGCGCTGCTGCTCAAGCCAAAGGTGCTGATCCTGGATGAGCCGACCGAACCTTTCGGCAAAAGCGAAGTGGAACGCCTGTTCTCACTGCTGCGCTCCTGTGCAGCACAGGGTGTTGCGATCATCTACATCTCGCATCGTCTGCGCGAAGTGCTCGATATTGCGGATGTTGTGACAGTCATCCGGGATGGTAATCATGTGGGCACCATGCCGCGCGCGAATGTGCGTGAGGATGAGATTATCGCCATGATCGCCGGTCGCACGATGGATCGGTTGTTTCCGGAAAAGACGCCGTGCGCAGGGCCAACAGTGCTTGCTGTTGAGAACCTGGAAGGTGCCGGTTTCGCAAATGTCTCCATGGATCTGCCGTCCGGCATGATTATCGGCCTCGCCGGTATCGAAGGTCAGGGGCAGCGGGCATTCATCCGCGCGCTTGCCGGCCTGCAGCCGGCAACGGGCGGAGCAATCACCTGTGAAGGCCGGATTGTACCCTCTGGCGACCGCAGCCAGGCGCTTTCCCGCGGGATAGGATTCATTACCGACGACCGCCATGCTGAAGGCCTGTTCAAGACATTGTCACTTGCCGAAAACCTGACCGTCCCTGTTCTAGGCCAGATCGTTCGCAACGGGTTGATCTCACCGGCCCGCGAGACAACGCTTGCCGGCGATATGTTGGGGCGCTTTGCTGTGAAGACGGCCGGGCTCGATGCCACGCCGTCGCAGCTTTCCGGTGGCAACCAGCAGAAACTGCTTTTATCGCGCGAACTCGCGGCACGTCCGAAGGTGCTGCTGGTCGACGAGCCGACGAAGGGCGTGGATGTCGGTGCCCGCTTTGAAATTTACAAGGCGTTGCGCAGTCTTGCCGCTGACGGCACGGCGGTTCTGGTGCTGTGTTCCGATGCTCTTGAATTGCAGGGCCTTTGTGACCGGGTCCATGTCTTTTCAGGCGGTGGTGTGGTTGCCACGTTCGATGGCGATGCTGTCAGCGAGACCCAAATTGCCGCTGCGATGATTTCCGGCGGCGAGAGCAACGACGATACCCATCAGACTGTGCAGTCGACCCGTCTTTCGCGCTTTCTAAAGGGCGATCTGGCTCCCATCCTTCCGGTCGGAGCGGTCACGCTCGCCATCATGGGATTTGCAGCCTTCGTCAATCCCTATTACCTCACCGAATACAATCTGATGGGCCTTGCAAGCCTTCTTGCAATCCTGATTTTCGTGGCAATCGGACAGGCGGCGGTCTTTTCGATTGGGGGAATTGATTTGTCATCCGGTCCGCTGGCGGGTCTGATGGTGGTTCTCGCCTCCTTCCTGATCGCCAATGATGGCGGGGGCAGCGTCACACTGGGCATTTTGGGTTGCCTCGCTGTCGCTGTGATCGTCGGGCTCTTTCATGCAGCCACAATCCTGCTTCTGCGCCTGCCTCCCATTGTGGTGACATTGGCCACCTATGTGGCTATCGGTGGAGTATCACTATTGCTGCGTCCAGAACCTGCGGGAACGATCAATTACGACTATATGGATCAGGTAGCTGCGCCGGTCGTTTTTCTCCCTCTTGGTCTTGTTGTGGCGCTCGGCGCGACCGCTCTTCTCGCACTTAGCCTGGGGTATACGCGGCTTGGACGCAAGATGCGTGCCTTCGGTTCAGATCCATCCGCCGCCAGCCGGCTGGGTGTCGGGGCATCAAGCGTCACTTTTGCAGCTTATGGTCTGAGCGCGCTCTGTTCGGGAGCAGCCGGCCTGCTGCTCGCCGCGCAGATCGGCACGGGATCTGCGACGACGGGTACGGAATATACCCTGATGGGGATTACCGCCTTTGTGATTAGCGGGGCCAGCATTTCCGGTGGGCGCCTGTCGCTGCTCTCGGTACTGGTTGCAGCGCTACTGGTACAGGTCACGCTTAATGTCACGACCTTTCTCAACATTGATACCGCATGGCAGCAATGGTTGATCGGCGCAGCCGTCATCGCCGGTGCAGCGGTATTCTCTCAGCTTCGCGGCGCCAGCCGCAATCACGGATAAATAGGTGAGGAGTTTTTCATATGTCCAAGATCTTGATCAAGAACGCCACAATTCTCAGCATGGATCCTGATGTCGGGGAACTCCACAAGGGTGATATCCTTATCAAGGACGACAAGATTGCCGAGATTGGCCCGTCTGTGGAGGCCTCGGCTGATGAAACCATCGATGCTGCGGGCATGATCGCGATTCCGGGTTTCGTCGATACGCATCGCCACACCTGGCAATCGCTTCTGCGCTCTACTGGTGCCGACTGGACGCTCGCGCAGTATTTTGCCGGCGTTCGCGGTGTGATGGGAGATCTCTACACACCCAACGATATGTATGTGGCCAATCTTTTGGGCTCGCTGGAAGCGCTCGATGCAGGAATCACCACTCTTTATGATTGGTCGCACAACAATAACACGCCCGACCATTCTGACGCTGCCGTAAGGGGGCTGAAAGATGCCGGTATGCGGGCGGTTTTCGGCTACGGCAATTCCAATCAGGAATGGTTTCCGGTCAGCGACAAGCCCACCGATTTCGATGACGTCAAGCGGGTGCGTGATACGCATTTCGCGTCCGACGACAGCCTCGTGACGATGTCGTTTGCTGCTCGCGGGCCCCAGTTTGCCACGCTTGACATCACCGAAGAGGATTTTCGCAAGGCCCGCGATCTTGGGCTGCGGATCACGGTTCACGTCGGCGATGGGCTTTGGGGGATGAGCAAGCCGTTGGTCCAGCTCAACGATCGCGGTCTGCTCGCTGATGACACGACCTATGTCCACTGCACGACGCTGCATGATGAAGATTTCAAGCTGATGGCTGATACCGGCGGCACGGCATCGATCTCACCCGATCTCGAACTCAATATGGGCCATGGTTTCCCCGCCACTCTCAAGCTTTTGCAATACGGCATTCGCCCATCGATCTCGATCGATATCGTCACCACGGTTGCGGGTGACATGTTCAATGCAATGCGGGCGCTGCTGTCGGGGACGCGTTCGGTCGTCAACAACGCCGCGCTTGAAGAAAAGCGTAGCGTCGATCCCTTGCCGCTGATGACGCGTGACGTGCTGGAATTTGCCACATTGCGCGGGGCGATAGCATCCGGTCTCGGAGACAAGACAGGCTCGCTCAGCAAGGGCAAGCAGGCGGACCTGGTGCTGATCAATACCAACAGCCTCAACATGTTCCCGATCAACCATGCACCCGGTGCAGTGGTCGAGGCGGCCCATGTCGGCAATATCGACTCCGTTTTTGTCGCCGGCAAGGCCCGCAAGCGTCATGGCAAACTGCTCGATGTCGATATCGCAGCGTTGCGCGAGCGGGTCGATACTGCGCGGGACGGTCTTTTCGAGCGGGCAGGGGTTCCCACTGATGGTTCGTGGCTGCCGCGTCCCTATGAGGCGGCCGAAGAATCCGAATTTTGATCGGCTGGCATTGTGCTGTCGTTTCAAAGTCGATCGCGAGATGAAGGAGAGAGCGGGATAACCAAGCCCGCTCGCATCCCGGTTTATGTCGTCACCGGCTATCTCGGAAGTGGCAAGACAACCCTGATTGCCGACCTTCTTCATGACGTTGAGATGGCTGGCACCGCTGTCATCGTCAACGAGTTGGCGGAGATCGGAATCGACCAGGCTGTGATCGGCGATGTGCAGCAGGGTGAGGTTGTCTTGCTCTCCAATGGCTGTCTTTGCTGTGGGCGTGGCACGGATCTGTCCAATGCTGTGCGTCAGCTCATCGCAAGCGCCAGGCAGGACGGACGTAAGATTGAGCGGATCCTCATCGAAACCAGCGGAGCTGCTGATCCTGCCCCGATCGTCCACCAGGTCTGTTTTGACCCGGAACTGCGGGCCAGCCTTCGCTATGGCGGTGTTCTTTGCCTCTTCGACACGATGTTTGGTCTGGACCTTCTCACCCGAGACCCTGTTGGTTATCGGCAGATTGCGCTCGCCGACATGGTGCTTTTGACAAAGTGCGATCTGGCGAGCTCCGGTGCCCAGAAGCAAGCGGTGGCCAAAGTGAGGTCACTCAACGAGGTGGCCGTGGTAACCGAAGAACGTGATCAATCACGCGCCTTTTTGAGTGGGCAAACAGGCCCAGTCGGTGCCGCGGGCAGCCAATCCTGGTTGGGCCCGGCCGTAGAGACCAGCGGCGATACACACCCTCAGGAAATCGGAACATGGACGTTGCGGATCCCAGGTGTCCTCGACTGGACGAGGGCGGAATTGTCGATGCGTCAGATCTACGACCGGCATGGAGATGCAATCTTGCGAACCAAGGGATTGATCAGCACCAAAGGCGATCCGCGTCCTTTGGTCATTCACGGGATCAATCGTCATTTCCATCGCCCGCTTAGATTGAAGTCGTGGGAGAGCGAGCCCGAAACCCGTCTCGTCATCATCGGGACGGCGCAGGCCAAGCAGGCGGCGGATGAGATTTCATCTTTGCTGCAGTCCTGTGCCGAAAACACCGGAGAAACGGCAACCTTGGGTAACCTCGAACACGAAATTTGAATGAGTCATACTGGGAGGAAATCATGACTGCTCAATTGTCATCAAAAGTGGCGCTGGTTACAGGCGGCGCGCGTGGCGTGGGACGCGAAGTGGTGAGGCGTCTGGCTCGTGAGGGTGCCGATATTGCCTTCATTTATGGCTCGTCCAAAGAGGCTGCCGTTGAAACCGAGGCAGAGCTGAGCGCCTTGGGTATTCGCGCCAAGGGGTATCAAGCCGACCTCAATGATCCCAAAAGCCTTCCGCCGATAGCGGCCTCGGTCGCAGCCGATTTCGGCGGGATCAATATTCTTGTCAATTGTGCCGGAGTATTCCCCAACGGCATCATCGGGGAAATGTCGTTTGAAGACTACGAGCGGGCCATGCGGATCAATCTTGATTCAGTCTATTATCTGACAAGCGAAGTGTCGCAAACCATGCAGGCAGGCGACCGCATTATCAGTATCTCCAGTACGCTTGCAGACCGCGCCGGCGGAGCGGCTATTTCCGTCTACAACGCCACTAAATCAGGCGTTAGCAGCTTGGCACGCAGCTGGGCACATGATCTCGCTCCGCGCGGTATTTTAGTCAATTGCATTCAGCCGGGCCATATCAACACTGACATGAACCCCGATACCACTGACTATCACCATGAGATGATCAAGCGCATTCCCCTGGCGCGCTATGCCGAACCGGGCGAGATTGCTGGCGTCGTCGCATTCCTCGCCGGTCCGGACGCCTCGTACATCACCGGGACAACGATCAATGTCGACGGGGGCCTGAACGCCTAGTTCGCCGTTTGCGGACTACGAAAGTTGTCCAATGCAATAGAGCAAGTCCCTCGCCGGGCTAGGACGCATTCTCACGGATATACCGGTAGATTTGCGTCTCGGCGTCGGCGAGGGCTTTTTTCGCCGGCTTGTCTTCGAAGACAGCTTCGTAGATCTCGTTGCCGAGTACCCGCTCGATTTCGACATATTCCGGCACAGGCGGGCGTGACCAGGTGTTGAGTTCATTGCGTCGTGCCATGCGATCGACAAAACTGATGATGGGGGACGACGCCATGGCTTCGGGATCGGCACAGACAGAGAAGCGTGGCGCTACCGGGACTCCATTGCGGACATGCGCTTTCATTGCCTCCGGTGAGGCCATCCATGCAATCGCGTTGACGATCTGCTGCTTCCGCTCGGGTTCAACATTGGCCGGGATGGTCAGAAGGAAACCCCCGACCGGAGCCGTTGGTTGCCGCCCCCGAAGTACGGGTGGCGTCAGGTAGGCGACCCGACGCTTTACCTTTGAACTCAATTCGTGTTCAAGCCTTGCCGCCCGCATTGTCCATGAAAAGCTCATGGCGGCCTGTCCGGACATGAAGCATTGGATGCTCTCTTCGGAGCCGAATGTCTGGACATCGGGCGGAGAGACCTCGCGCAGTTGACGCATGAATTCAATGGCCGCAAGGCCCTCGTCGGAATTGATCCTGAGTTTTAGGTCCTTGTCGTTGAAACTGTCGCGCCAGTTTTCGTGTTTGCGAGGAATATCGATGATCGATCCCTGTGCAGAGGCGACAAAAAGCATGAAATCATGCGCGATTGTCATTCCGCGCGCGGCACTCCATGTCACGCCGTACATTTGCTGATCCGGCTTATGCAGCGTTCGGGCAGCACTGATGAGCTCGTCGAAAGTTTTAGGATAGGGGAGCTGTGCGGCCTCGAACAGGTCTTTGCGCGCGGTCAGGATCTCGATGGTGCAATAGATTGGAATCCCGTATTGCTTGTTGTTCCAGCGACCGGTGCTCCATACCGATGGGTGAAAATCGTAAGGGTTGATGGCTGCTTCAGGGAGCACATCATCAAGGCTTGCGATGAGGCCTGACGCGGCAAACCGCCCCAGCCACGGAATATTCAGCGCAACCACATCATAGGTTTTTGGGGACGCCGTCAGCGCCTGCTCCGCCTTCCCGTACAACTCTGCCAGCGGCACCAGATCGAAACTGCTTTTGCGGCCAATATCATTGCGGAAATCGGACCACATATTGCGCATGCTGGCGAAGTAATTGTCGTTGTGCAGCAGAAAGCGGAGGTTTCGGAGCGCTTCGGAATTGATGTCGTGACCCTGAAGTGGGGAAATAATGTGGGAGGCGAAATAGGAACCTCCAAAATAATATTCCTCTGTTTCACTGCCTGACCTGAGGCCAAATGTCTTGGCCAGATGCGCCTTCACATGCATGGCATAGGATACGAAGGCGTTGCGCATCTCGTCACTGGGGGCCAGGAATGCTGTCTTGTGCTTTGGCCCGCGCGGCACTTTTACAATCTGCCCGTCAGCAATCATTTTCGTGATCAATCGGTTGCCAGTGCCATAAGTGGCGCCGGACAACTCTATGAGTGACGTCACATCCATCGGCTGCTGCTGGATGTGACTGTCTACCAGCTCGAGAACGATGTTCCAGTGGGCATCCGGTTTTACGCCGGGAATGGTTTCATCAAACGGTCCGCGGATTCGGCGCAGAAACCCGATGACACGGGAAAGTTCGTGATCGGATAGTTTGCTTTCCTGTATATTCATGCTCAAGGCCGAGAAAGGTCCTCTTTGAGGCCGCGTTCGCCATCAATCTGGATTGTTTAGGCCGCTGCCTTCACGCATCCACCCAAACAGCGCAAAGAAATCCTGATCGGCATATCCGACGTTGGAGGCCGTTATATATTGCTGCAGGATCGTGTTGGCCACCACCATTGGAACATGATTGGCACGTCCGGCGTCGGTGATCAACATGAAGTCCTTCGCCATCTGGGTCATGGAGAATGCAGGCGCAAAATCCATTTTAGACATCATGTCTTTCTTGTATTTGATAAGGGGGGATGCGACGGCGCTTTCCGCAATGACGTCCATCATCTGAGCCGGGCCAAGACCGCCCTTTGCTCCGAGAACAAGGGCCTCGCCGAGAATGGACGATGTGGCCCCAACCAGCGTGTTGAGAACCAGTTTCATGTAGCGGGCTTCCTCGCCCGACCCGAGATAGAATTTGCGGCTGGCGATAACATCGAGAAGAGCACCACTTTGCTCCCATGATGGGAGATCACCAGATGCGAGTGCAGTCAACTGACCACTGCTTGCCAGAGCCGTGCTACCGGAAACGGGGCAACGCAGATAGCCGACTTCACGACGTGCAAGCTCATGAGCAATCTTCTCCGACAGCTGCGGTGAGACTGTACTCATTTCGATGACGACCGTGCCCGGACGGATTTGCGCCATGAAACCGTTGTCCGCGCCGCTGGAGTTAAAAATTATGGCTCCTAACGCATCATCGTTGGGAATGGTCATGAATATTGTGTCGCATTGGCTTGCCAGATTGCCCACCGTGTCAGCAACAACCGCGCCCCGCGCTACCAGACTGCTGCGATTTTCGGGGATGGGATCGCAGATCACCATTCCATGCCCGGCTTCCATCAACCGTGTTGCCATGGGATTTCCCATCTTGCCCACGCCGATCCACCCAAGGGCCCTATTGCTCTCGTGTCCTGCCTTCATTGCGGTTGTCTCCCTAACTAAAGCAACAACAAAACATTAGACGTCCACGCGGAATTGCATTTGCTGATTTCATCCACTTTGGATGCATTGGCCGGCAATCGCCGGCGCTGGCTTTGGTAAGTCGTTATATCAATGCACACGAGCGAGACGGATCGTCGATTTGGCAGGGGTATACCATCTGCCACGGGCTTGAATGCGTTGCGAGAACACCATTGCAGCTAAGGAGATAGCTTCATGCATTACATCATCCATTGTCTCGACAAACCCAATTCTGTCGAAAAGCGGCTGGCGCATTATGATGCCCACAAGGCGTATCTTTCCAATGCGCCTGTCACCATTGTCATTTCCGGACCGCTTGTCGCAGACGACGAGGAAACCATGATCGGCAGCTGCTTTCTGATCGAGGCCGGGACCCTGGAATCGGTCGAGGCGTTTAATCAAAACGATCCCTTCCGCAAGGCAGATCTCTGGGACCAGATTTCCATCCGCCCTTTCATCAAGCGGATGGATAATCGCAACTGAGATGCGCCATGAGGCGTGACTTGCATGAATTGAGGGAAGGAGCATCGCCATGCGGGATTTAAACGAAGGCACGTTGACAAACGAGACCATACGCGCGGTCACCGGAGGTAGTGACAAGCGGATCAGTCAGGTGAGCGAGGCGTTGGTGCGGCATCTCCACGCGTTCATTCGTGAGATTGAGCCGAGCCAGGCCGAATGGGAATACGGGATCAAATTTCTGACCCGCGTGGGCAAGCAGTGCAGCGACACACGACAAGAGTTCATTTTGCTTTCTGACACGCTGGGCGTCTCCATGTTGGTGGATGCGATCAATCATCGCCAATCCGAGGGCGCGACGGAAACGACAGTGTTCGGACCTTTCTATGTGGAAAACCGACCGCAATTACCTCTTGGCGCGAATATGTCTCCGGATGAAACGGGCACACCGCTCTTTGTGTCAGGTACTGTGCGTGCCTTGGACGGGCAACCGATTGCAGGCGCTTTGGTCGATGCCTGGCATTCCGATGAGGTCGGTCACTATGATGTACAGGTTGGAGACGATCTGCGCATGCGGGCGCTATTTCGCTCCGACGCCGAGGGGCGTTTCTGGTTCTGGACGGTTCGTCCGACCTTCTACCCGATCCCCAATGACGGACCGGTGGGAGACATGTTGGCCGCACAGGGACGCCATCCGTACCGGCCGGAACATGTTCATTTCATGATTTCCGCACCGGGCCAGCAGACCCTCGTGACGCATCTCTTCATTGATAATGATCCCTACCTCGACAGCGATGTTGTCTTCGGCGTCAAGAATTCGCTGATCACCGACTACAGCCGGCATGACGCTGGCACCGCACCTGACGGGTCCACATGTCATCGGGACTTTTTGACACTGAATTATGATTTCGTGCTCAATCCAGAGGCAGAATAATGCTGACAACCAGGGAATTTATCTATGAAACCAGACCGGGGAGGGTCGTCTTCGGAGCTGGTAGCTGCAACAAGCTTTCGGAAGAGATGAAGCTGCGCGGGCTCGGTCGCGCACTTGTTTTGTCGACCAAGCAGCAGGCTGACATCGCTAACCGGATTTCCGGCATGCTTGGCCCGATGAGTGCGGGCACGTGCGATCTCGCCACCATGCACACGCCGGTGGAGATCACTGAAAAGGCACTTGTCATTCTTCGCGACTCCGGTGCGGATTGTCTGGTGTCCATCGGCGGAGGCTCGACAATCGGGCTTGGCAAGGCACTGTCTTTGCGCAGTGATTTGCCGCATATTGCAATTCCAACCACTTATGCCGGTTCCGAGATGACGCCGATCCTGGGCGAAACCGAAAACGCGCTCAAGACCACGCGGCGGGATCCGGCCATTCTTCCAACCCTCGTGCTTTATGATGTTGATCTGACGATCGGGCTGCCGGTAGCGATGAGTGTCACAAGCGGCATCAATGCAATCGCCCATGCTGTTGAAGCGCTCTATGCCCCGGATCGCAATCCGGTTGTTTCCCTGATGGCTGAGGAAGCTATTGCCAGTCTCGCACACGCTTTGCCTGTCGTTGCAGAAAAGCCGGCTGATCTGCCTGCCCGCGAAAATTGCCAGTATGGTGCCTGGCTTGCAGGAATTTGCCTGGGCTCTGTCAGCATGGCGATCCACCACAAGCTCTGCCATACACTGGGCGGGACGTTCAACCTCCCACATGCAGAGACACATACGGTGATCTTACCGTATGCCACTGCCTATGTGGCAGAGTTTGCGCCCGACGCCATGGCTGCAATCGAACGAGCGCTTGGAAGCGAGAATGCGGCATCAGGGCTTCGCGACCTTGCAAAGTCGCTTGGTGCTCCGCTCTCACTTGCGCAAATCGGTATGCCGGAAGATGGAATCGAAAAGGCGGCAGATCTGGCCGTCAAAAACGCCTATTGGAACCCTCGACCTTTAGAGCGTGAAGCCATCAGGGATCTTCTAAATCGCGCCTATCATGGGGCGCCTCCCATCTGAGGTTGATTTAGGGCGTTTGGTGGAGCGGCAACCACTTCATCTATCAAGCGATTGGGCGTCAGCCGGGGGGCTTTTTGCCCTATCGCATCCGTGTCATGCGTCTGGGCAGTCCCAACTCTGCGGGATCCCGCATAATCCGGAGCGGGGTCCCGCAAATATTACAGCGGGCTCCCGCAAATGGTTCAACACTATCAGCCGTTTATTCATTTTCATGATCCCGAGTGTTGATCGGCGGAGCGCTTCATGCATTGTCTACCGCCCGGGAAAGCGAGTTGGTTTTCCCGGGAGGGTCGGAGGACCCAGATCAAATCCTAATCGATCTCAGGGAGGGAACGATAATGCTGAAGAAAATTCTCGGCCGGGCGCTTGTCGCCGCATCGGCCATGATGGTGTCTGGCGCGGCCATGGCAGCGGACTACAACTGGACATTCCAGACATCCGAAACAGCCGGCGAGCCTGGCTTCATCAACAAGCAGAAATGGGCAGAAAGCGTCAAGCAGATGTCCGGCGGTCGCATCGAGATCGAAATCCTGCCAATCGCCGCAGTGGTTCCGCACACCGATACGCTCGACGCCGTTGGCTCCGGCATCCTGCAGGGTCATCTGACAGATCCAAGCTATTTCGCGGGCAAGGACCCGGCATTTGCCATGATGGGCAATCTGGTTGGCGCTTGGAGCGATCCTTTCGAACTGCTGGGCTTCATGCAGTCCGGTGGCGGTCATGAGCTCTATTCGGAGCTGGTCGAGCCCTATGGCGTCCACTTCATCGGCGCTGCGGCAACCGAACCGGAAGCCTTCGTATCCAGCAAGCCGGTGCGGTCGGTCGCGGATCTCAAGGGCCTGAAGCTGCGCGCACCCGAAGGCATGGTTTACGAGATTTTCTCGAAAGCCGGCGCTTCTCCGGTGGCGCTTCCGGGCTCGGAAGTCTTTACTGCGCTCGACAAGGGCGTCGTGGATGCCGCTGACTATACCGTGTTTGCCACGAACCAGTCCCAGGGCATGAACGACATTGCCCATTACCCTCTGTATCCCGGCTTCCACTCGTTGCCGCTGATCGATATCTCGATGACCAAGTCGATCTGGGACGAGTTGCCGGAAGACCTGAAGGCAATCCTGAACGCGTCCGTCGACAAGTTCATTTTCCAGCACGTCTTCTCGGTCCGCAAGCTCGACGCCGAAGCTGTTGCGAAGGCCAAGGAAAACCCGGAAATCGAAATCATCAACTGGTCGGGCGACGAGCGTACCAAGTTCCGTCAGATTGCCCAGCAGGAATGGGAAAACTGGGCCGGCAAGACCGACATGACACAGCGTTACTATGATGCCGTCGTCTCCTATCTGAAGGGCCGCAACCAGCTTTGATCCCGGCTGTTTGACTGGGATTTGAACTGGTGAGGCGCAAGGGTCCGGCCGTAAGCCGGCCGGGCCCTTTTATGCTTCGAAAGGAAAACGAATGTCGGAACAACCTGACCCCGCTGCGCCCGTCGATTTTTCGGAATCGGACACCCGGAGCGGTCTCGATCGCATAGTCGCCAACTCGGCCAAAATATTCTCCTGGGGCATCTTCATCGCCTTTGCTATCAGCGTTTACGAGGTGTTTGCCCGCTATGTGTTCGACAGCCCCACCATGTGGGTGCATGAAACGACCACGTTTCTGATTGCCGCCACCTTTCTGATCGGCGGACCTGTGGCGCTCGCGCGCAACAAGCACATCCGCGTCCGGATGATTTACGATACGGTGTCGCCGGCCGCGCGGCGCTGGCTCGACATCGTCAATTCCATCATCGCGATGATCTTCTTCGCCGGCCTCGGCTTTGCGGGCTGGACCCTGGCCTGGAAGGCCACCCACACGCCCACGGGCGATATCCATTTCGAGGGAACAGGCACGGCCTGGAACCCTCCAACTCCGGCGCTGCTCAAGATCATCATCCTGATCTGCGTGGTGTTGATGCTCGTGCAGACAGCCATCCATCTGGTTAAGGCGATCCGCCGGGACGTCACCGAGCAGACAGACGGGGATCATTGATATGGGACTGGCTTCGCTCGGAATCGAAAACGGCACATTTCTCCTCGTTGGCCTGATATTTATGCTTCTCATGACCGGCCAACCATTGGCCTGGGTCACGGGGCTTGTTGCCCTGTTCTTCACCTACGGATGGTTCGGCGGCAATGCGCTGCCACTGGTGACGTCGCGTATTTTCGGCTTCATCACCGAGTATTCACTCGTTGCCATCCCGATGTTCATCCTGATGGCGGCGCTGCTGGACCGCTCGGGCATCGCCAAGGATCTGTTCAACGGCATGCGGGTGCTTGCCGGTCGCTTGCCGGGCGGCGTGGCTGTGCAGACGCTGATCGTCGCGATCCTGATGGCGGCCATGTCTGGCGTCATCGGCGGCGAAATCGTTCTGCTCGGCATTCTGGCGCTGCCGCAGATGCTGCGCCTGGGCTATGACCGATCGCTTTCCATCGGCGTGGTTTGCGCGGGCGGCTCGCTCGGCACGATGATGCCGCCGTCGATTGTTCTGATCATCTACGGGCTCGTCGCCGGGGTTTCGATTGCCGATCTGTTTGTGGCCGCCATCACCCCGGCGCTGCTGCTGCTTGGCTGCTACATTGCCTATGTGCTGGTCCTTTGCCTGCGCAATCCGGCGCTCGGGCCGCCGATGACAGAGGAAGAACATGCCGAGGAATCCGTGGGTACGGCAGTGCGGGCGCTCGTGGCGCCGCTGTTCATCGTCGCTGCTGTGCTCGGCTCGATCTATGCCGGCGTGGCTTCGATCACGGAGGCTGCGGCTCTCGGCGTCTCGTCGGTGCTGATCATCTCTCTTCTGCGCCGCGAACTCAATCTGAAAATGATGCAGGACAGCCTGGTTCACACGCTGGAAACCTGCGGCATGATCATCTGGATCGGCATCGCCGCCGCCGTTCTGGTCGGCGTCTACAATCTGATGGGGGGAAACCGTTTCGTTTCGGCAGCCATCCTCGGGCTGGACGCATCGCCTGTCGTTATCGTCATGGTGATGATGCTGATCCTGATCGTGCTGGGCATGTTCCTCGACTGGATCGGGATCGCACTTCTGACCCTGCCGATTTTCGTGCCGATCATCCGCGAACTGGGTTATGATCCGATCTGGTTCGGCATCCTGTTTGCGGTCAACATGCAGGTTTCCTACCTCACGCCGCCATTCGGCCCGGCCGCATTTTATCTCAAGAGCGTGGCGCCGCCCGACATCACGCTCAAGCACATCTACGTCGCTATGCTGCCGTTCATTGCGCTGCAGTTGTTGGTACTTGGCACGCTGCTGTTGTTTCCGCCGTTGGCGACCTGGATGTTGTAGCGGAGAGCCCCACCGATGAAGATCGTTTCCGTCACCACGCATGTCGTCAACGCGGAAATGCGCAACTGGGTGTTCGTCAAGGTTCAGACCGACGTGCCCGGGCTGCATGGCTGGGGCGAGGCGACACTGGAATGGAAGACCAGAAGTGTTGCCGGCGCTGTCGAGGATCTCACCCCGTTGATCCTCGGCCGCAGCCCGCTTGATATCGAACAGGCCGTCCGGGCGATGCGCAAGCAGTCGTTCTGGCGCCTGGGCGCTATCGGCATGAGCGCCATCTCTGGCATCGAGCTCGCCTTGTGGGACATTGCCGGCAAGCATTTCGGCGTGCCTGTGTGGCAATTGCTTGGCGGCAAGGTGCGCGAGAAGGTGCATGTCTATACGCATCTCGGGTTCGGCGACATGCGGGCGGTTTACGAGACCGACAGCGTTGATCCGCTGGTCGAGCGCGCGCATGAGGTGCTGGCCAAGGGATATACTGCGTTCAAGGTGGTCATCCTGCCCTATGTGCATGCCTATGCGCCGCGCAAGGCGGTGTCCCGTGTGGAGCGACTGATGGCGGCGCTGCGTGAGGCCGCAGGGCCGGATACCGAGATCATGCTGGATTTTCACGGCAAACCGGGATCTGTGGCAACGGCGCTGTCGTTCATCGAGGCGGTTGCGCCCTATGGGCCGATGTTTGTGGAAGAGCCTATCCAGCCGGGCGACGCCAGGGGAATGCGACAGATTACCGAGCGCTCGCGCGTGCCGATAGCCACCGGAGAGCGGCTGGTTGAACGCTGCGAGTTCGAGGAGCATTTCCATCTGCGGGCGATGGATATTGCCCAGCCCGACATCTGCCACTGCGGCGGGCTGCTGGAAGCCAAGAAGATCGCGGCCATGGCCGAAACCGCGGGCATGGGTGTGGCGCCGCACAATCCGCTGGGCCCGATTGCAGGCGCGGCGGCGCTGCATTTTGCGGTTTCGACGCCGAGCCACATCATCCAGGAAGAAATGGTCGGCGCCGTGCCATGGTATTTTGACGTGGTCAGCGGACCGATCGAGATGGCCGGCGGGCACTGGCAGATACCGGAGGCGCCGGGGCTGGGCATTGAGGTGAACGAAAGCGAATGCGCCAAGCATCCATTCGCCCCGGAAGTCTATCACACCGCCAATGCGGTTCTTGATGATGGCACCATCGTTGATTGGTAGTTTCGGCGGATGAACGAAGTGGCTTAGCCGTCAAGGCTCTGACGTTCCGGGCGTTGGTTTGCACCAGTCCGGATTGTGAGCCACCAAAGCCTTGCCCCTGAAGGTCTCGCCGTGGCCTTGCCCGCGCCCCTTGATTTGGAAGTTAGATCCAGCGCGGAGCTTCGACATTGACGTGGATGGCATACACGCTGGTCGTTGCGGTAATGAAGAGATGGGTATTTCGAGGCCCGCCGAAGGTCAGATTGGAGACAACCTCCGGCACCAGAATGCGGCCCAACAGCTCACCCTCTGAACTGAAACACCGCACACTGTCGGCAGACGATACCCAAAGATTCCCGAGCGCATCGACCCTGATGCCATCGGGCAGGCCGGCCGAAATGGTTGCGAAGATGCGCGAATTGGCCAGGGTCTTGCCGCCTTGAACGTCGAAGGCACGCACAACAGCCGGAATATCCTCCTGGTGGCTGCGGCCTGACTCAGCAACGTACAAAACAGATTCATCGGGTGAAAATGCCAACCCGTTCGGCTGACAAAAGTCGCTGACGACGCTGTCCAATTCCCCGCTGTCCGGGTCAAGGCGGAACACGTTTTTTAAGGGTTGCTCCGGCACCGCCCGGTTGCCTTCATAGTTGCCCATGATGCCGTAGGTCGGATCGGTAAACCAGATCGAACCGTCGCTCTTTACAACCACGTCATTGGGCGAATTCAGGCGCTTTCCATCGAAACTATGGGCCAGCGTCAAGATCGACCCGTCATGCTCGGTTCGGACCACAGACCGGGTGCCGTGCTGACAGCTTACCAATCTCCCCTGCGCATCCAGCGTATTGCCGTTGGTGAAATTCGACGAATTGCGCAGCGGGGTGACAGAGCCATCGGGCGTCCAACGCAGAATCCGCTCATTGGGAATGTCCGAAAAATAAAGACATTGGTGGGCTGGAACCCAGACGGGTCCTTCGGTCCACATGTGGCCGGAGGACAATTTCGTCAGTCCGACATTTTGAAGCACAAGTGCGTTGAATTCAGGTCGTATGACATCATAGAGCCCCGTCATGCCGAGTAGCTCCTCTTGCTGGCGAAAATAACGACGGCCACGATGATCGTGCCGGTGAGCAGGAGCCTGACGCCCGCGCCGAGGCCAAGGCTGTTGAGCATCGAGACCAGCAGGAACATGAACAGCGCCGCGCCCCAGATGCCGGGCACGTTGCTCTTGCCACCGGCGATCGAAGTGCCACCGATCACCACCACGGCAATCGACATCAGCATGTACTCGGTGCCCATGTTCAGATTGGCGCCGCCCGAGAAGCTTGCAAGCAGAAAGCCGGCCAGCGATGCGAGAGTTGCCGATCCGACATAGACGCTGATGCGGACCAGGTTTACAGGAACAGCACTCAGCTGGGCGGCCCGCATGTTCTGGCCCGTCGCCAGGAGCCAGCGCCCGAATATTGTCCGTTCAAGGACGAACCAGGCGACTATAGCGAGCAGGATAACGAGAACGGCCACATTGGGCACTCCCGTCACACTGCCGGTTGCGAAGTCGGACAGGGGTGCTGGCGGTTTGATGCGCAGGCCGCGATTTGACCAGATTGCGATCGACTGGAAGATGAACGACGAGGACAATGTGGCGATGATGGGCGGAATGCGCAGCGCCAGAATGAGCCCGTAATTGAATATGCCGCATGCCAGTCCCACAGCCAGCGCGATCAGCAGGCCCGGCAGGATCAGCCCGGCATCTGAGGCCATGAATTTGAGCGACAGGGTGCCGGCGAGGGTCATGCTGGCCGGGACGGAGAGGTCAACATTGCCCGGCCCGAGGGTGATGACGAACATCTGTCCGATGCCCACCACGACCGAAAATGAGGCAAAGGTCAGCGCAGCACTAAGCAGCGATACGGTTCCCTGGCCACTGGAAATGACCATCGAAGCGCCGAACGCCAAGGCGGCAGCCAGGAAGGACCAGATCCAGGGTGCCTGGGCAAGGTTTTCAAATATCCTCGCACCCAGTCCACGGCTCTCAGACGCAGTCATGCTGTCCTCCGATAGGAAATGAGCAGGCGTGCCGCCAGCACCAGGATCAGAATCGCTCCTTGGGCACCAATCTGCCAATCGGGAGATAGCCTGAGAAACGACAGGAAGCTTGCTGCCAATGTCAATGTCAGGGCGCCGATCACGGCACCAATGGGGGATACGCGACCACCGGAGAATTCGCCACCGCCGAGGATAACGCCGGCGATCGAGAGAAGTGTGTATCGCAGAGCGATATTGGCATCTGCCGACGTGGTCAGTCCAACCAGCGCCATCCCCGCCATAGCGCCGAACAGGCCCGCCAGACCATAGGCCAATGCCTTCAGGCGCAGGATGGACCAGCCGGATCTGTCCAGAGCCCGTTCATTGCCGCCAACACCCTGCAGCACAACGCCGAGTGAAGAACGCTTGATGAACAGATGCATGACAAAGGCGACGACGAAGGGAGCGATGATCGCCAGGGGGGCCAGGGGCGGCTTGATGCTCATGAGCGTTCGCACCCAGGCGGGCGCTGCACCGCCGGGGGAAGGCAGGATCAGGACTGCCAGGCCCGCCCAGACGAAGGACGCTCCCAGTGTTACAACAATGGCGGGCAGACTGCGCAGATGAATGACTGCACCCATACCGGCATAGGCCAGCACGGAAACGGCAAGCACGGCATAACCGATAAGCGGCGTGTCATGGACCAGAGTTGCGGTTACGCAGGCACAAAAGCTGACATAGGTGCCGATGGAAAGGTCGATGTCGTTGACCATGATGATCAGCATCTGCGCCATGGTAGCCAATGCCAGCGGGATGGCGAGATTGAACAACAGGTTGAGGCCGAAATAACTCATTGCCCGCGGCTGCAGCCAGAACACGGCAGCCAGCAGAACGGAAAGGGAGACAACAGGCAACAACGTCCTGATCTGATCGCGCGTCATGACGGTGTTTCCTGCATCGTGAACGAGGCCTTGAGGATGCTTTCTTCCGAGATCTCCTCGCCTGTCAATTCCGCCGAGATTTCCTTGTCCCGGAACACGAAGACGCGGTCACATTCCAGAATTTCGTCAGTTTCGGTCGAATACCAAAGGAAGGTCCGGCCAGCCTCGGCCTCCGTCTGGATCATGCGGTAGACTTCCTTTTTGGTGCCAATATCGACGCCGCGCATGGGGTCGTCCATCAGCACGATCGGCGCACCCGATGCCAGTGCCTTGGCGAACAGAACCTTTTGCTGGTTGCCGCCCGACAGGGACAGGATGGGGTTGTCGAGATCCGGTGTCTTGATTTGAATCTTCTGTTTCCAGGTGTCGCCCAGCTCTCGTTCCTTGCGTCTGTCCACAAGACCATAACGCCCGAATTCGGTCAGGGTGGACAGACTGAGATTTTGCAGGATCGACCAGATTGGCATAATGCCATCCCGGCTGCGGTCACCTGCCACAAAGACGACATCCGGTTTTCGGCGGGACCGCCAAGTGGACGTATTGACGAAATAGCTGTTGGCCAATGCTTCGGCTTGTCCGTGGCCCGCAAGACCGGCCAGACCGACAATCTCGCCTTTGCGGGCAGTCAGCCCGTTGGGCAGGCTCAGGACGATGTCGCCAAGTTCGCGCTTGTTGCGGGCGACTTCCGCCTGGCTGCCATCTGCGGTGACGTGGCCCATGGCGTCGACCAGGCTCTGACGTGTAAACTGGTCTGCGGCCCGGTCTTCAACAATGCGGCCGTCTTTCATGACGGCGATACGTCCCGCCACTTCGAAAATTTCACCCATCATGTGGGTAATGAAAATGACAGCCCCGCCGCGAGCGCAGAATTTGCGGACATGGTCGAGAAGCTGGCGTGATATCCCCGCATCCAGGGAAGAGGTCGGTTCGTCGAGGATCAAAAGGCGCGGCGCGATATCGCGCGCTGAAAAGGCAATGGCTATTTCGACCATCTGCCGCTCTGCAATTGTCAGATCGTCGACGATGGCCTCTGGCGCAATGCCGTGACCGGGAAAGACTTCGTTGAGGGCATTCAGCACGGCCTTGCGTGCCGCGGCGCGCCAGCCCCAGCGCGGCATGTTGCGAAATGGAATACGGTAGTTCTCTAGCACCGAAAGATTGGGGCAGAGCGACAGCTCCTGGAACACGCTGCGAATGCCGTTGGCAGAGGCCAGATCTGCATTTCCTGCCCGCCTGCCGGAGGTGCTGATTGCGTACTCGACCTGTCCTGCAGTTGGCGCCAGGCGTCCGTTAATGACATTGACCAGGGTCGACTTGCCGGCGCCATTGTGGCCAACCAGTCCTATACACTCTCCGGCATGGACGCTCAGTGATGCCCCCGACAGGGCGCGGACAGGTCCAAAGGACTTGTCCACACCCCGCAGGGAGATAACCGGCGCTGAGTCAGCGCCGGACATAGGAATGGAAAGGCTCATGTGGCCCGTTACCGTGCGGCTTCGATGACGGCCTTGGCGTCGTCGAGCGAATACTCGACATTGGCCACGGAGCCTTCAGGCGTGGTTTCCAGCGCGGCTTCCAGGCCGTCCTGTTCAACGGTGAGGAACGGCACCTTCAGATCCTTGGGAACTTCCTGTCCATCGAGAATCTGCTGAGCAACCCAGAACGCCAAGGTGCTGACACCGGGTGCAATGGAGAGCGACGTGGTTTCGTAGCCATTGGCTGCCTTCTGCTCGGCCCACCAGGCCAATTCGTCCTGACGGTTGCCCATAATGATGGTGGGCATGTCGCGATCGGTTGCCGCGATGGCCTGTGCTGCACCATAGCCGTCACCGCCCTGGGTTACCACGGCAACAAGTTCGGGCAGGCTTGGCAGGATGCCGGCAACGGCCTTCTGCGCAACGTCCTGCGCCCAATCGCCGTTGACAGAACCGACGATCTTGAAGTTGGTATCGGCAACCTGCTCGTGGATGCCTGCACTGATCTCGTCATCAACGAAGACGCCTGCCAGGCCCCGGATTTCGAGAAGATTTCCGCCATCGGGGTAGCGTTCTGCGAGGTAAGTCACCTGGTCACGGCCCATCTGCCGGAAGTCCACCGCAATGCGCCAAGCGCAGGGTTCGGTAACGATGCCGTCGAAAGATACGACTGTGATCCCGGCGTCGCAGGCTTCCTTGACGGCACCATTGAGTGAGGTGGGGGATGCCGCGTTGACGACGATGGCGTCATAACCCTGCAGGATCATGTTCTGGATCTGGGCAGCCTGTTCGGTTGCCTGATTTTCCGCTGTCGTGAACGGGTCGGCAGCAGCCACCACGCCATCTGCGACGGCAGCACCGGCCACCTTGTCCCAGCTCTCCAGCATGGCCTGACGCCAGCTGTTGCCAGCGTAATTGTTGGAAAGGGCAATGCGCTTGTCTGACGTGTCAGCAAGCACCGGCGACGCGGCAACAATCGCCAGAATTGCGGCAGTGGAAATAAATTTCACTCGATTAGACATTGATGTCCTCCCTGATGCGACATGTGTCGCGTTGACAGTCTTGGCTGCGCCTCCACGCATCGACTCTGATGAAATCACAGTGCCCCCTGTTTCCACAGAGTATTAAATGCACAACAATTGCGGGAACCCGCAAGCGAGGCGCATCTGCCCGCAAGACAGCCGGACGCATGTGCAATAGAATAGCAGGGAGGAACAGGGTGGAAGTCGTGCACAATTACGTCAGAATTTCAAACCACTTGGCAGGCACGCTCGACATCCGCTCGGCATTGCGGGCCGTCAGTGGCGAGATCGAGGAAATCATCGCCTACGACCACCTGGACGTCTGTTTTATCGACGAAGACGGTTTGTGGAATACCTCCTACGAGGTTGGACTGCGCACCAGCTGGAGCAGTTCGCGCTCACTCATCGAGGATTCGCCTGTCAGGCACATTCTGAAAGGCATTACCGATACCATGCTGACCTCAGATGCACTGAGCGATCCGCGCTATTCGTTTCCCGGTTCGGTTTCGGAGCCGATACGCAAACATGGGCTCCGAAGTCGCATCAATGTCGCCATGAAAGTGTTCGGACGCACAGCCGGGGCGTTGAATCTATCGATGCGGCAGCTCGGTTATTACAATGAATCCCATATCGAACCGGTGCAAAATCTGGCTGACGTCCTGGCACCGTATTTCTTTGCCCTGCGGGCCAGTGAAACAGCCAAGAAGTCGGCCATACAACGCACCAAGATTGCAGGCCAGCAGGAGGGCTTGCGGCTTGGCGCATTGCGTCTGACCGAAGCGCTGGAGCAGGAACGTCAGCGGATCGGAATGGATCTGCATGATCAGACTCTGGCCGATCTCACACGGCTATCACGGCTTTTGCGGCCCGGCCTGTCGGCTGACGAAACCAGCAAATTGCAGGACGAGTTTCAGAACTGCATTCAGCAGCTCAGGCGAATAATCGAAACCTCTGTTCCGTCCATTTTTGAATTGTTCGGCTTTGAAGAAGCCATTCGGGCGCATTTTGAAACCGCGAGGGGACCTGATCAGACCATCGCGCTGTCCTTTCAGGACAAAACGTCCGGGGCGCTTAACCAGCTGGGCGATACCGAGCGCATTGCCCTGTTCCGCATCTGCCAGGAAGCCATCAACAACAGTCTCAAACATGCTGACGCTTCGCTGCTCGAGGTTGGCATAGAGCATGACGATGGTGGCAGAGTTCGCCTGCAAGTGCGCGACAATGGCCGCTTTGATGGCGACGCCAGCAGCCGGCAGGGGGGACTGTTGCACATGCGGACACGAGCCAAACTGATCGGCGCCAGCTTCAAGATCGATATGGCGTCCGGTTCGACAATTTCCGTCGTTCTGCCGGTATCGGATCAAAAGGGAACTGTGAATTGAGAATTCTGCTCGTCGAAGATGACAAATTGCATCTGACTTACCTTCAGGACCAGGTCGCCCGTGCCTTCGAGCATGTCGAGATGCTCTGTTGTGCGACCTCGGGAGCCGAGGCGGAAGACTTGGCACGCAAGGAAAATCTGACGGCGATCGTGATGGACTTGCGGATGAAAGGCCGAAATGGGGTTGAGGCCGCCCGAGTCATTTGGCGCGAGCGCCCGCAGACACGCATTCTGTTCTGGTCGAACTATTCCGACGAGGCTTATCTCCGCGGTATCTCGCGCATCGTGCCGGATAATTCCGCCTACGGGTATGTGCTCAAAACGGCGCCGCCGGAGCGGTTGGGACCGGCTTTGCGGGCGGTGCTTGGAGAAGGACAAATCCTGATTGACCGGGAGGTACACTCCCTGAATTCCTTCGGATATCTGCGAAGGGAGGCTCTGACCGAAGTTGAGCTGTTGATCCTCAATGATGTTGCTCTCGGACTGCCCGACAAGCTGGTCGCCTTGCGGCACTCACTCTCACTGCGGACCGTGCAGAACCGGCTGACCGGGCTTTACAACAAGCTTTCGCTGCATGATGACCTGTTTGATCGCTTGGGTACTGAACCGAACAAGCGCACACGCGCAATTGCCGCAGCGGTCAAGCAGGGCATCATAACGTCGGAGACGCTTGAGGCGGCTGAAAACGAGGTCGCCGCCTGGTGCGCCAGGACAGGCAAGAGGTAGACCAAGCCAGCTTGCCACACTTGTGATCGTGGGAAAGCTCGGCGTGTTGGGAAACACCCTCCAGCGGCTAAACAGCAAATGGCAGCCACAGAACGCTGGATCAAGACGGATACTTGACCCCTTGTTTCTGCACGTGGTTGCCGCCCATATTGCAAGACGCTTTGGAACCGTTGGCTGCGATCGAGCGCGGACGCTTTTGAGAAGATCAGCGCTTCTACAGGTTTTCCTTCAGCAGGATTTCGATGCGTATTTTCTCCTGTGATGCCAAGGGCTCCCGCTGGTCGTTGCGGGCCTTGAGAATCCGGATCGCGCTTCTGACCAGGTGGCCGGGATTTTGTGCGATTACCGCATCGATCTGGCCATTTTGCAGCGCGGCTTCCGTGAAAGGTGTGCGCTCATGAACGATTTTGACCAAAGGCTGTGTGGTGATTTTCGACATCTCTTCAATCGGGATGCGTGCTTCCGAACTTAGAACATAGATGCCCAGAATGTCCGGATAGTTGGTGACGATGTTGTTGAAGATTTTGCGGGTTCTTGCCAGGTCACTGTGGGTTTCGATGGAGGGCAGGGTCTGAAGGTCCTGATACTCCCGGTTCATGACTTCATCGAAGCCCAGTCTCCGGTCAATGCTGTCGCGTGACTGCATGGTCTCCGAGGTGACGATGATTTTTCCCTTTTGGCCGCCCAGAAACCGGCCCATCAATTGCGCGGCAGTGGCGCCTGCGGCGTAATTGTTGATGCCGACGAAATCGGTGCTGACCGCCTTTGGCTGGCCTGCGATGAACTGGACAACTTCTATGCCTCGTTCCAGCAGACGGTTGATGGCATCACGCACCTGCGGGGATTCCGGCGCCATGATGGCGATGCCGTGTACCAGGCTGGCATCCAGACTGCCGAGGTAAGCTGCCAGCCGATAGGGGTCTTCAGCCGGAAGGCGCACTGTTGTCGCGTCGACCATCTCAGCGGAAAAAGCGGTTTTGGCTTCGTCAATGTGGCTTACCAGAACATCGAGAAACTGATCGCCATGTTCGGGCAGCAGGAACCGAAACTGGTAGCTTTTCTTGCGGGCGAGATTGACCGCAGACAGGTTGCGAACAAAGCCTATTCTGTCAATCGCCTCGTTTACCTTGGTGATTGTGCGCGGTTTTACGCCGGGGCGGCCATTCAGTACGCGGTCAATCGTTGCGAGGCTGACGCCCGCTTCTGCCGCTAAGTCTTTTGCTGTTGGTCGCATCTGCCTGAAGTGTTCCGCATCATTGGGTGTTCTCATATCTCTCGACAGCCGATTTGTTCAATAAATTTTGAGGAAAAGCAAATTTTGAGGTGCGCACCTCAAGAATCGCTTGCAATGAGGTGCGCACCTCATTACTGATAATGCCAGGAGGCCTGCCATGCTGGCGGGATTGTAAAACGGGAGGAATGTCTACTATGAAATTCAATCTGATGAATTCCGCGGCTGCAGTCGGCCTGATGCTTGGAGCAACGGCAGGTGCCGGTTCCGCGCAGGCTGCTGACCTGACGCTGTGCTGGGCTGCCTGGGATCCGGCCAATGCCCTGGTTGAGATGAGCAAGGATTTTGAGACCGAATCCGGACACAAGATGAGCTTCGAATTTGTGCCGTGGCCAAATTTCGCCGACCGCATGCTCAATGAGCTGAACTCCGGCGGCAAGCTCTGCGACCTGCTGATTGGTGACAGTCAATGGATTGGCGGCGCTGCCGAAAATGGCCAGTATGTGAAGCTGAACGACTTCTTCGATGCCGAGGGCATCAAGATGGACGATTTCCTGCCGGCGACCGTGACCGGTTATGCCGAATGGCCGAAGAATACCCCGAACTATTATGCCTTGCCTGCCTATGCCGACGTCGTTGGCTGGACCTACCGCAAGGACTGGTTCTCGCGGCCTGAAATCCAGGCTGAATTCAAGGAGAAATATGGCCGCGATCTGGATGCGCCGAAGACCCTTGAAGAGCTCAAGGAGATCGGTGAATTCTTCCAGGGCCGTGATATCGACGGCAAAAAGGTCTATGGCGCGGCGATCTACACCGAGCGCGGCTCGGAAGGCATCACCATGGGCGTGACCAACGTCCTGTATAATTACGGTTTCCAGTACGAAAATCCTGACAAGCCCTACGATCTGGAAGGCTACGTCAATTCTGCCGGCGCGATCGAAGGTCTCGAATTCTACAAGGCCTTGTATGATTGCTGCACGCCTCCGGGCGCGTCAGATGCCTACATGTCGCAAAACATCGATGCCTATAAATCCGGCCAGGTCGCCATGCAGATGAACTTCGCGTTCATCTGGCCAGGTGTTGAAGTTGACCCGAATGTGGGTGGCGGCAAGTCAGGTTATTTTGCCAACCCGGCTGGTCCATCCGGACAGTTCGCGCAGCTCGGCGGTCAGGGTATCTCGGTTGTTGCAAACACCGAGAACATGGATGCGGCTCTGGAATACATCAAATGGTTCGCCCAGAAGGACGTGCAGCAGAAATGGTGGGACGTGGGCGGTGCATCCGCAATGCGTGCTGTCGTGGAAGCGCCGGGCTTCGCGGCAAGTCAGCCATTTGCCCAGACCTTCCTCGACTCCATGGCCATCGTGAAGGACTTCTGGGCTGAGCCTTCCTATGCATCCTTGCTGCTGCCGATGCAGGAGCGCGTGCACAACTACGTCGTTGCCGGCAACGGCACCGCCAAGGAAGCCCTGGATGGTCTGGTCAAGGACTGGGATGAAGTCTTTGAAGACGAAGGCAAGAAGTAAGCCCTAACTTTATACTCCTCCCAAGGAGTGGTGAGGCCGGAAGAATTTGCTCCGGCCTCACACATGGGAATCAGGTGAAAATTCGATGTCAGATTCAGTAATAGACCGCGCGGCCCGGGCTACCCCGGACGCTATGGCGCATAAGGTAAAAGGGCTTTCAGACAGAGCCATTGCCTGGATTTTTGTCGCTCCAACAATCCTCATTTTGCTGGCGATCAATATTTTCCCGCTTATCTGGACGATTTATCTGAGTTTCACCAATTTCCGGGTGAACCGCCCCAACAATGCTGTCGAATGGGTTGGGTTGCGCAATTACGAACGTATTCTCGGTGATCCTGATATCTGGATGACGATGCAGGCCACAGCGCATTTCCTGATCTGGACCATTGTCTGCCAGGTGCTGATCGGCTTCACTCTGGCCTATCTCATCAACAAGAAATTCAAGGGTAACGATCTCTGGACCACGATCATTGTGTTCCCGATGATGCTTTCTCCTGCTGTCGTCGGCAATTTCTGGACATTTTTGTATGAGCCTCAGATCGGTCTGTTCAACTATGTGGTCGGATTTGTCACCGGCGCCGATCCTTCCAGCTTCTCCATGATCGGCGAGGTTTCGCTCGCGCCCTGGTCCATCGTGATTGTCGATACGTGGATGTGGACACCCTTCGTCATGCTGATCTGCCTCGCTGGACTGAGGTCCATTCCCGACAGCATCTATGAAGCGGCGGAATGCGACCGGGCCAGCAAGTGGCGCCAGTTCTGGACAATTACCATCCCGATGATCCTGCCATTCCTGATGCTGGCGGTGCTGTTCCGCGGCATCGAGAACTTCAAGATGTTCGATCTGGTGGTGCAACTGACCGGTGGTGGCCCAGGCAACACGACGACGTTGACCTCAATTGATCTCAAGCGTGAGGCCTTTGAAAAATGGCGCACCGGGTTTTCATCGGCCTATGCGGTGATCCTGTTCGTCACGGTGTTCGGGCTTGCGTCGATTTACGTGAAGGCGCTCAACAAGGTGAAGCAACGATGAGCTACTCTGTAACGCAGCCGTCGATCAGGCAGAAATGGATCGCCGGGATTCTGGTGATCGGCTACGCGGTCATTACCATGCTGCCGCTTCTGTGGATTGTCGCTACCGGCTTCAAGTCATCGGTCGATTCCATCGCCTACCCGCCGAAGATTGTGTTCGAGCCGACGGTCGAGGGGTATGTGAATGTATTCACCACCCAGACACGCCTGAGTTCTGAACTCGCAGCCGAGCCGCGTGACGATCTGCCCTGGTACGAGCAGTTGGTGCGTAACAAGGGCAACACGATTGTCGGGGCGTCGCGCTATTCCGAGCGGTTTTTCAATTCCGTGATCATCGGATTCGGGTCGACATTCTTCGCTATTTTCCTGGGAACAGCTGCCGCCTATGCATTCTCAAGATTCAAGGTTCCGCTCAAGGATGACCTTCTGTTTTTCATCCTGTCGACACGAATGATGCCGCCGATCGCGGTCGCCATTCCGATCTTCCTGATGTTCAGGAACCTGGGTCTGAATGACACCCATGCCGGCATGATCCTGCTTTACACGGCGATCAATCTGTCTCTCGCAGTCTGGCTGATTAACGGCTTCATCGACGAGATTCCGATCGAGTATGAAGAGGCGGCCTTGATCGATGGCTACACGCGGTTTCAGGCCTTCTACAAGGTCGTGCTGCCGCAGGCCGCGACCGGCATTGCTTCAACCGCAATCTTCTGCCTGATTTTCTCCTGGAACGAATATGCCCTGGCCGTGCTTTTGACCTCCGGCACCGCGCAAACAGCACCTCCGTTCATTCCGACGATCATCGGGGTTGGTGGTCAGGACTGGCCCGCGGTGGCTGCCGGTGCGACCATCTTCCTGGTTCCCGTGATGGTTTTCACCATTCTCCTGCGCAAGCATCTGCTTCGCGGCATCACATTCGGAGCGGTTCGCAAATGACAAACTTCTTCAATGGTCTGCTGCGCTTCAGGCGTGGTTCATGGGAAATGCTGGCGTCGATTTTGATCGCGCTGGGCGTGGTGATGCTGATGCAGCCATTCGCACTCTGGCTGTTCACCTATTCCTTCATCATAACGCTGGTTGGCACCGTGATGTTCATCATCGTCAGCCATTTCCCGGAGTAACCCATGGCACAGATCATGATCAAGAATGTGCGCAAGGACTTCGGCTCGTTCAATGCGGTCAAATCGTCGACCTTCACAATTGAAGATGGTGAGTTCTTCATGCTGCTCGGCCCCTCCGGTTGCGGCAAAACCACGACCTTGCGGATGATGGCCGGGCTTGAACTTCCGACAAGCGGCGAGATCTACATTGATGGCGAAGAGGTCGGCATGAAGCCGGCCAGCCAGCGCGATATTGCCTTCGTCTTCCAGATGTTCGCTCTGTACCCGCACATGAATGTGGGCAAGAATATTTCCTATCCGCTCATCAGCCAGGGCATGCCCCGGGCGCAGGTGAAAAAGAAGGTTGGAGAAGTTGCCGAGATATTGGGGATTACAGACATTCTCAACCGCCCGGTGGGTGGGTTGTCGGGCGGCGACCGGCAGCGGGTGGCGCTGGGGCGGGCCATTGTTCGAGACCCCAAAGCCTTCTTCATGGACGAGCCGTTGGGCGCGCTTGATGCAGAGTTCCGCGAACGCATGTCAGAAGAGTTGCGCGCCTTGCATGACCGGATGGGGGCGACGACGGTCTATGTCACCCATGACCAGCTGGAAGCCATGCAGATGGGCGACAAGATCGTGGTGATGAACCATGGCGTTGTTGAACAGTTCGGGCGGCCGCAGCAGATTTATGATTGGCCATCGACCATGTTCGTGGCCAGTTTCCTTGGTTCGCCATCGATGAATTTTCTCAAATTCGAGGGAATGCTCGGAAACAATCAGACCAGTGTCCAGATGCAAGGCGTTGATTTCACGATCCCGGCTTCGCTTGAGGGGGCCGGCGGCAAGCTGGCATTCGGCGTGCGGCCCGAGCATGTGCATTTTTCTGATTCAAGTGCTTACAGGGGCGAAGTCCTGGCGACCGAGTATCTTGGCACAACCCAGATCGTAACTGTCGCCACGCCGAACGGGAATTTGAAATCTCGGATCAGTGCGTCTCAAACAGTCACGGTTGGCGAGAAGGTGGGGCTGGAATTTGATCAACGCACCATAACAATCTTCAACGTCGAAACGGGCAGGGCTTTGTTGTCGCAAGCCAATCAGGAGGTCCTGGGACATGGCTGAAGTTGTTCTGAGAAATGTGACGAAAAAGTTCGGCTCCGAGATCGCGCTTGATAATGTCAGCATGACAATTCCGGATGGATCCTTCGTGGTTCTGCTTGGACCTACAGGGGCCGGTAAAACGACAACCCTGCGCATGGTTTCCGGTCTTGATATCCCCGATTCGGGAGAGATCTTGATCGGTGGTCAATCGATGACCGGCCTGACGCCCGCCCAGAGAAACGTCGCCATGGTGTTTCAGCAGTATTCGCTGTATCCGCATCTGACTGTGCGTGAGAACCTGGCATTTCCGCTGAAGTCGCCTTTGCTCAAAACCCCGGCCGATGACATTGCCCGCAAGATCAAGGACGTTGCCGAAGTCCTGCAGATCTCCCACAAGCTGGACAACAAGGCGACAGAATTGTCGGGCGGAGAAATGCAGCGTGTTTCCATCGGCCGTGCTCTGGTGCGCAATCCCTCGATCTACCTGATGGATGAGCCATTGAGCTCGCTGGATGCAAAACTTCGCGCCGATCTGAGAATTGAGCTCAAGCGAATTCAAGCGAAGTCCGGTGCGACCCTGCTCTATGTGACCCACGACCAGATTGAAGCCATGACCATGGCGACACATGTGGGCGTTCTGGATCAGGGCAAACTGGTCCAGTTCGGCAGCCCGCGGGAGATCTATGAAAACCCGGTGAGCATCTATGCTGCAAGCCGCCTTGGCCAGCCTCGGATCAATATTCTGCCGGCTGATCTTTTTCCCGGCGCGCCGGACACAGCGGTCAAGATCGGTTTGAGGCCGGAGCAGATTGTCCAGGGGGCGGGTGAAGACAGCCTCGTTACGCGCGTCGAACATCTGGGTGACCAGACCCGGCTGCATCTGTCTTTCAAGAATCATGATCTGGTGTCTGTCACGGACGCACACACGACGTTGAGCGAAGGCGACATCGTCAGGATCAGACCGGAGAAGCCGTTCTATTTCAACGCCGACGGTGCGAGAATTGTCTCAGGAGGAAGTCTATGACGCAGTTTATGAACAGCAAGGAAGACCTCGTCACGGATGCGGTCGATGGTATCGTTGCGGCGTCTGGCGGCAAACTTGCCCGGCTTGATGGGTATCCCCACATCCGGGTGGTGGTGCGCAATGACTGGGACAAGTCGAAAGTGGCGCTGGTCTCGGGTGGCGGGTCCGGCCATGAACCCGCGCATGCAGGATTTGTCGGCGAAGGCATGCTGACTGCTGCGGTGTGCGGGGACGTTTTTGCGTCGCCCTCGGTTGATGCCGTGCTGGCCGGGATCCTGGCCGTGACGGGGCCTGCCGGCTGCCTGCTCATCGTCAAGAACTACACCGGCGACCGGCTGAATTTCGGACTGGCGGCGGAACGCGCCAAGGCATTCGGGCTGGATGTGAGCATGGTCGTCGTCGATGACGACGTTGCCTTGCCTGATCTGCCGCAGGCGCGCGGCGTGGCCGGAACCCTGTTCGTGCACAAGATCGCTGGCGCCCTGGCCGAACGCGGTGTCAAGCTTGACGAGATCACCCGGCGTGTCGAGACCGTTATTGCCGGCACCAAGACAATCGGCATGTCACTGGATACCTGTACGGTTCCAGGGTCTCCGAAAGAAACCCGCATTCCAAAAGGCATGGCCGAGCTCGGTCTTGGCATTCACGGTGAAGCCGGTGTGGAGCAAATTGAGTATTCCGACGCCAGGCAGGCAATGGACGCTGTTGTCGCCAAGCTCGACAAGCACATGGGCGATGGCCAACATGTCGCCTTGCTGAACAATCTGGGTGGGGCATCTGTTCTCGAGATGGCAGTTCTGGCCAATGAAATGGTCAGTTCCAGCATTGCGGCAAAACTGAAATGGATTGTCGGGCCGGCGGCGATGGTCACATCGCTGGATATGCGCGGCTTCTCGGTTTCGGTCTATCCGGCGGGTGCTGAAGATCTTGATGCGCTTTCCCAGCCAACACCGCTTTCAGCCTGGCCTGGTGTTTTCGAGATCACGCCGGTCAAGATCCTCAATCTGCCGGATGGTCTGGCGCCGATCAAACCGCTTCCGTCAGAGCATAAGGAAACGCGCGCATTTCTGACCAAATGCTGCGAGATCCTGATCGAATCCGAGAGTGACCTGAACGCGCTTGATGCCAAATCGGGTGACGGCGATACCGGATCGACGCTGGCTGGCGCTGCACGGGCGTTGATTGCCACAATGGATACTCTGCCTTTGGCGGATCACACGCAACTCTACCGGGCCATCGGCCAGGAACTCAGCCAGACCATGGGCGGCTCCTCGGGCGTGTTGCTGGCGATCTTCTTTGCCGCGGCCGGGGACGCTGCTTCAAGCGGGCTGTCGATGACCGGCTCGCTCAAGGCGGGACTCGCCCGAATGCAGGATATCGGTGGCGCAAAACTCGGCGACCGAACAATGGTGGACGCCCTGTACCCGGCACTTGATGCGCTGGAAGACAGCCTGCATCTGGCTGCCAAGGCGGCACGCGCCGGTGCCGATCACACCGCAACCCTGACCAAGGCAAATGCAGGCCGGGCCAGCTACATCAATGCGCAGCAGCTTGAAGGCCACACCGATCCGGGCGCTGAAGCCGTGGCGCGTCTGTTCGAGCATCTGCAGGGCTGAATTACCGCCGTCGCGATGGCGAGTGCCGCAGTTGAGGCACAGACGGTCTGCAGCCCGCATGAGGAAACGGCGGCAATATTGGCCCTTTGGCCCTGAAGGTAAAAACGGCGTGGAGAAATCCGCGCCGTTTCACATTCAGGCGGGGCAGTTGGACGCGCCGTGACTGTTCAAGTGATCGGGTTTCATTTGAGCAATTGGGGTGCCGGTTGAAGGTTTTCAGCGTTGCCGGAAACGGCATGATGCATCACTCCCCGAAACCGCCATGGTGAAGCTGCGAGGGGGATGAAAAACACAAGAATAATCATGTCCCTGAAAAACATGAAATTTCATGAGCTCGCCGTCAAGCGGTTGTAGCAAAAGAGTGCGTTTTCATATTTTAAGCTTGAAGTTAATTCAGAGCTGTGTGAGCTTTCACTTCAGACGCTGGGACTGGAGTAGGCTTGACGAATGAGCGCGACCGGTAAAATATTTGCGTATGCATGTAAAAGCTCGTGCGTAACCGATTGCCGGGGCAACGAAGCTGGTGGCCTGCGGTCTGTTCAAGGGGCTGCCAGTATCGATTGGCGCAACGATGGTCTTGCCCGACAAAAGATCAACTGTTTTTCAGGATGGATGGAATGAAGATTGTTGTAATCGGTGGCGGTAACGGATCCTACGCGGCAGCAGCCGATTTTGCCGAAGCGGGTCATGATGTGCGCTGGTGGCGGCGCAATGCCAGTGACTTTGCGGAAGTGACGACCGCTGGCGGCATTGTCGTGACCGATTACAAGGGCAGCCGGCCGGTCAAGCTTGTGCCGACAGATGATCTGGCTGCCGCGATGGCCGGCGCGGAACTGATCGTTGCTCCTACACCTGCCAATGCCCAGGCGGACATTGCCGACAAGCTGACTCCTCACATGGCTGACGGTCAGGTGATTTTCCTGCCACCCGGCACATTCGGGTCCTATATCATGATGAAGCGGATGCGCGATGCGGGCTGTACCGCTGATTTCGCGATAGCTGAGACCGGTACACTGCCCTGGCTGACGCGCAAGCAGAGCCAGACCGAGGTTCGGATTTCGACCCGCGCATCGCGGTTGCCAACCGGTGTGTTGCCCTCACGCAAGACCGATGAAGCCATTGCCGTTATTTCGCAGGCGTTCCCGGATGCAATCGAGACCATCGAGGACGCGCTGTCCGGCGCATTGATGAATGCCGGCCCGATCATCCATCCGCCGCTGATCATGATGAATGCCGGCCCGATCGAGCATTTTGAGCGTTGGGATATTCACAATGAAGGCACCCAGCCCGCCATCCGCCGGGTGCACACGGCGCTCGACAACGAACGCATTGCTATCCGCGAAGCGCTTGGCTACGGCGCACCGCATTTCCCGCTTGCCGATCACTACGAGACGAGCGACTGGATGTACGGCAATCTGGCTCATGACAAGCTGGTCGGCTCGGGCGACTGGCACGAGCATCTCGACCTCAAGACCCATCGCTACATGCAGGAAGATATCGGTCTTGGTCTTGCCTTCCTTGTGTCGGTCGGAGAGTGGGCTGGCGTGCCGTGCCCGGTGGCGCAGGGGCTGCTGGCAGTCGCAGAGGCTGTGTCGGAATGCGATTTCCGCAAGGATGGCCGCACGATGGTGACAGTTGGCCTAGCCGACCAGGACCCGGCTGCGGTGCAGGCCATGCTGCGTGAGGGTCTGTGATGAGTTCCCGGCCTGCCATTGCCTGTATCGGTGCGGGACGAATGGGCCGTGGAATCGCCCACAGCGTCGCCTATGCCGGGCACCGGGCCGTGCTGGTGGATGCGAAAAGCCGCAGCGGCGAGGATTTCGCACGTCTGAGAAGTGAGGCGCTTGCCGAGATTCAAGGGGCGCTGGCATCCGTGGCAGCGCTGGGCGCTTTCGATGCGACCGCCATTCCGATGATCATGGAGCGTATCAGCATCTGCAGCCTGGCGGATGCAGCCCAGGGTCTAGCAGGGTGCGAGATCGTTTTCGAGGCCGTGCCGGAAGTGCTCGATGCCAAGCAGGATGCTTTCGCGCTGTTCGATGCGCTTGCAGACGAAGGCGCGATCCTGGCCTCGACCACATCGACCATTCTGTCGACGGAACTCGCCGGACTGACACAGCGTCCAGAGAATTTTCTCAATGCCCACTGGCTCAATCCTGCCTTCCTGATGCCGCTGATTGAACTCAGCCCAAGCGATGTGACGAGCGAGCGGACGCTCAGCCGTTTGCGTGAACTGCTTGAAGGCATGGGCAAGGT
>CAXBIE010000053.1:0-34564 GCA_963975635.1 uncultured Hoeflea sp.
CCGATCCTCACCACCCCGGACACCTCGGAGGTGACAAATCGCGAGATCGCTTCCCGGTTCAACGCAATCAGCCGCCGCGCATAGCCGAGCAACACTTCCCCGTCATGCGTGAGTGAGACATTGCGCGCATCGCGCAAAAACACCGCGACACCCAATTGCTCCTCAAGTCGCTTGATCTGCATCGATACGGCAGACGGCGTCCGGTAAATCCGCGCAGCCGCAGCGGTGAAGCTGCCGGTTTCGGCGATGGCCACAAAGCTGCGGAGGACATCAGGATCCAGCATCAGCAATGGATGATTGAGTGGAGCGTTCATATCATTCAATTCCATTGATCATAGAGGTGAATTCATTTCGTTTGATTGAATCATGCATCGGAGCGATGCTGTTGTCAATCCAGCAGGCCTGGACGACACAAGAGACAGGAGACACCATTATGTTCGGTTATTCCCATATCGTTCGCTATGCCCGCCTGTGGCGCGCTAAGCACCAGCGCGCACTCATGGAACGCACCATGCTCGACCTCCCGGTCGAACTGCAAAAAGACATCGGCTGGCCCGCTCCCAGGGACCTTCCGTCGCGGACTGCCCGACAACAAGATCTGCATGCCCGACCGGCGCATTTACAACCCTGAGCCCCTGTCGAAATCATAAGAATATTGGCCTTGTGCCAGTGACAAAGTGCGAGTTTTGTGGCCTGATCGCGACATGGACCCTTCGGGGTGTGGAATGGGATTTGGGCATGCCCTCACAGAACAAACAGAAGCGGTCGATCGTCTTTTTCATGGTTCCGGATTTTTCGATGATCGCCTTCTCAATGGCGATTGAGCCATTGCGCCTGGCCAATCGGATGCTTGGCTATGAGTGTTACAAATGGCGGCTGACGTCACATGATGGCGAGCCGGTGTCTGCATCCAACCAGGTTGTTGTTGCAGTCAACACATCGCTGGCCGATGAACGCCGCAGCCTCTCGGGCGAAAACCGGCCAACCATGGTTTTCGTCTGCTCGGGCGCCAATGTCGAACGGTTCCAGAACAAGTCGGTCCTTGCCTGGCTGCGCGAGGAGCACAATCGCGGCGTTGCCGTCGGCGGTTTGTGCACCGGTGCCCATATTCTGGCACAGGCCGGCCTTTTGTCGGGACGCCGCTGCGCCATCCATTGGGAAAACCTGCCCGGCTTTGCCGAAGCCTACCCGAAGGCAAATGTCTATGCCGATCTTTACGAGATCGACGGCTCCATCCACACCTGTGCAGGCGGCACCGCAGCGCTCGACATGATGCTCAGCCTCATCGGCGAAGACCATGACGACACGCTGGTCAACCGGATCTGTGAGATGGCGCTGACCGACCGCGTCCGCAATGCCCAGGACCGCCAGCGTCTGCCGTTGCGTGCCCGCCTCGGCGTTCAGAACGCCAAGGTGCTGTCGATTATCGAATTGATGGAAGCCAATCTTTCCGAACCGCTGTCACTGATCGAGATCGCCGATGATGCGGGTCTGTCGCGGCGGCAGATCGAGCGCCTGTTCCGCCAGGAAATGGGCCGTTCGCCGGCCCGGTATTATCTGGAAATTCGCCTCGACCGGGCAAGGCACCTGCTTATCCAGTCGCCCATGCCGGTTGTCGAAGTCGCCGTCGCCTGCGGGTTCGTGTCTGCCTCGCACTTCTCCAAATGCTACCGCGAGCTCTACAACCGGTCACCTCAGCAAGAACGCGCCGAGCGCAAGCAATATCTCACCGCCGCCTGAGCTGCGGAGGCCGGCCTGTCTACGTCGGTCCCTTGGATCAAGCGGGGACCGCAACCGTGGTTGGCAACGGAATCGCGGCCTTCTTCAGCGCTTCCATCTTCATCAGAATTCCAATGTTCTGGGCGATCCGGCATTGGAATTCTTCCTGAACGAAGGGGCGGTACAAAAAGTCGCTGGCCCCTGCCTTCAGGAAACTGGCGGAGAGCTGCGGATCGGCGGAATTTGAAATGCCGATGATGCGCAGCGTGTCATCGGAATGATCGCGGCGCAACTTGCGGGTCAGTTGATAGCCGTCCATGTCGCCCATGTGATAATCGGTCAGCACAAGTTTGATTTCGGGATCAGCGGCAATGGCTTGCAATGCCTGTTGCCCGGAGGCGGCTTCGACCACTTCAAATTTCTGCGCCAGAAGCATGGCGGAAAGAATGCTGCGTTGGGTCTTTGTGTCATCCACCACCAGAATCCGGAAATTACGATTGGTGATGATCCGCTTGACCGCCGAGACAATTTCATCGAAGGCCCGGTCTGTATCCTTGATCACATAGTCCAGAACATTCTTCTTGAGGATGCTCTCCCGCGTATTGAAATCGAATTTTCCGGTGAAAACGATGGTCGGCAAGTCGATTTCAAGAGCATAATCAAGCGCCTCGCAATGCGGTGAATCCGGCAGATTGAGATCGGTGACGGCAACGAAGAAACCATGCCCGGGACCACTCGCAGCCTGTTTCATCTCCGCCAACGAGCTGCAGGTAACGACATCAACCCCGAGGTCTGTCTCGAACCTGAACTTCAGTGCGGAGGTGAACATCCGTGAATCTTCGACCAGCAGCACCCGAAGCCGCTCGCCAGCCGGTGACAAGGCAGACTTCATCTCGGTATCAATTGAAGCTCCACGCATATCAGCTACTCCCTTGAAGTGCAGGCCCTGCCGCTCGACGGCAAAATCGACCTTGGTCGCATTATGCGACATTCGCCTTGGCAACGTTGCCTATCGACCGGCGCGCCGACTTGATCTGATCAAGAGTGTCGAGGTTCTGGTTGACGCGGCAGTAAAACTCCTCGTCCACATAAGGACGCAGCATGAAGTCATTGCCGCCGGCTTTCAGAAAGCGGGCCGACAGAAGACGGTTGTCGGATGAGGAAACACCGATGATCCGCAACTCATGGCTGCCGCGAACCGAGCGCAAACGCCGGGTGAGCTCGAAGCCATCCATATCGGGCATATTGTAATCGGTGATGACAAGGCCGATATCCGGCGTCTTTTTCAGGATGGCCAAGGCCTCGGCGCCACATTCGGCAGCGCTGACGTTGAAATTGAAGCGTTCCAGACGGCTGCGCAAAAGCGCACGCGCTGTAGGACTGTCATCAACGATGAGGACGTGATGGCGGTGATTGGTCAGGAACCGGCAGACCGATTCCTCCAGCATGTCGATGGCCAGAACACTGTCCTTGATCACGTAGTCGACGATATCGCGGGCAAGAATGCCTTCGCGCGTCTTCTCATGAAATGAACCGGTAAAGACAATGATCGGAATCGACAGACCCGCCAGATAACCCAGCGCCTCGCCGTTCTCCGCGCCCGGCAGGTTGATGTTCGAAATGGCCAGCTTGATTGGACGTTCGCCATAATCGAAAGCCAGCTGCAGCTCTTCAAATGTACGGCAGATCTCAATGTCGATATCGAAGCTTTCTTTCAGCTTCTGACCAATCATGGACGTGAAGACGTTGGAGTCTTCCGCCACGATGATTCGGTGTTCACCAAGTGATCCACCTGAATATTGCATACCTGAAAGTCCGATAAACATACATGCACCCCTTTGCATAAGGAGGCTAATCATGTCCGGATTGAATTTTAGTTAACACTTAAACCTATAATTCTGGAAGTCTTGGTGTTTTCGGCCTGATTAGCGGCACAAATTCGCACAAATCGCGCAGCCAGACACAATCGAAGAGTCTGCGGTTATGGCCAAGCAGCCAGTATCAATCGACTTCGGCTTGCAGCAAGGGCGCCATTCCTTCTGTTCGCAAGACCAATCGAAGACTGATCTGTCAGGCAACTACGGGTCTTGAAACATCCATTGCCGCTGTTCCCAGATCTTCTCGCCGATCAGGCAATCATAGGCCCCCTTGGATCTCCGCAAGCCCTGTTCCGGAAGCGCCTGCACTGGCACCACCTTCTGTTCGACGGGCGGCAATCCGCCGATCTCAAGGATGAGCTTGCGCCGTATCGCTTCGGGGAATTGATCCCAGCTGGTGACCGGCACCAGGAAACTCCCCGGTCCGCCAATCACGCAGTCACCGTAATAGGCATCTAGATCCGGTATGTTGAAGCCGCCATCAAAGCCGTCGCTGGTCATCAGAGGAAGTCCGTTGATGACGATGCGTCTGGCGAGCGCCAGCTCGCGCGCCTCGAGAACCGGTTGCCCCTGGTTGTTGGGACCATCGCCGGAGATATCGATCACGTTCCGGAAACCATCGAATGGCGCGTCATCGATCAGCTTGAGCGCATGCCGGATGGCACCCGAGATCGATGTCCGGCGCTGCCCTATCGGAGTGGAATTGCGAACCGCTGCCGAAAGCCTGTCCGCATCAGCCGCCGTTTCCACCAGCGTCCAGTCAAACACCGGACGGATCGCGCTGTTGCCGGCCCACTCGAACATGGTCACTGCGATACGGCCATAAGCGCCCTGGCCAATGGCGCGGAGCACATCAGGATGATTGAGCGCCGCGGCATAGCCGTCCCGCTGGATGGTCAGTTCGCCTGGCGACATGGAGCGCGACACATCGACGGCCAGCACCAGCGCAACATCCACCGGCTCCTGCGCATCTGCGTCAGGCAAGGCAGCGAGCATCGCCGCAGCGGTCAGTACGGCCTTCATCCATCCCGTCATGCCCCACATTAGCATGGCAGCATGCTAGGCTGAACCGGATTTTGAGCTCACCGTATCGCAGAAGACAGTGATCAGCTGCGCGGCTTGAGGTTCTCCGGATCGTAAAGCGGCTTGTAACCGACGGCAGCCACTTCGACAGGGTAGGCTTCGCTGAAATATTCGATGCTCAGCTTGCGCCCAACCTGGCAGTATTCCCAGGGCAGATAGGCCAGCGCGATGTTCTTGCCGATGGTCGGACCATAGGCGAGTGACGTCGTGTAGGAGCGACGCCCCAGCTCGTCCACCAGTGTGTCACCGGTTTCGGGATCCATCACCGGCAGAATTCCGACCGGATAGCGGGCCACACCCTTGGCGTCGACATTCTCAGTCATCACCAGAGTGCACAGCATCGCCGGCTGATGGTCGCGCGCCTTGTATTCAAGATGCTTGGCCTTGCCGCGGAAATCCGCTTCCTTGACCTTGGGGCGGGCCAGATCGGCTTCGATCAGGTTGTACTGGGTCAGAAGATCGGCGTTTTGCAGCCGCAGGCTCTTTTCCATACGCCTCGAGTTGGCATAGGTCTCCACACCCACCGGCGTGACACCGGTGGAACGAAGCGCATCCCAGACAGCAAGGCCGTCCTCGAACTTCATGTGCAATTCCCAGCCCTGCTCACCGACATAGGAGAGCCGGAAAGCGGACACCGTCTTGCCGGCAATCTCGATCGGCTTGATCGCGGCAAAGGCGAAGTTCTCAATGTCGAGACCGGCAGGATCGGCCACCACCTTCTTCAGCGTATCGCGGGCATTCGGCCCCCATATGCCGATGGTGGTGTAGGCCTCGGTGACGTCGGTGATGGTGACATCGTAGCCCTTGTCCTCGGCCATGCGGCGCATGTAGTGGAAGTCGCGCGGACCGGCATCGGCTCCGTTGATCAGGCGGCAGCGGTCGGCCATACGAATGACCGTGAAGTCGGCGCGCACCATGCCCTCGTCATCGAGGAAGTGGGTGTAAATGCCCTTGCCGATATTGTTGTCGCCGCCGATCTTGGCCGCACACAGCCACTCCATCAGCTCGACGTGATCCGGTCCTTCGATGTCGACCATGTGGAAATGCGACAGGTTGATGATGCCGCAGTCTTCGGTCAGCTGCAGATGCTCGGCATTCGACACGCGCCAGAAATGGCGGCTGTCCCACTCGTTGGCGCGAACCGGAACCTGGGAACCGAATTTTTCAAGCAGATGCTCGTTGGACGCATAGCCATGCGCCCTCTCCCAGCCGCCCAGTTCCATGAAATAACCGCCAAGTTCCTTCTCGCGCTCGTGGAAAGGCGATCGCTTGATGCCACGGCTCGAAGCATAAGGCTCGCGCGGATGGATGGCCGGGAAATAGATTTTCTGCGCCGCTTCATAGCAGCGGTCCGCGATGAACTCCTCGGTCATCTGGTGCGGATAGAAACGCGCATAATCGATCGAGTTGTGGTCGATTTCGGTGCGGCCATCGGTCATCCAGTCGGCAATCAGCTTGCCGTAGCCGGGACCGTCCTTGACCCAGATGGCGACGCAGTACCACAGGCCACGCACCTTCTGGCTTTCGCCGCAAGATGCCCCGCCGGCGGCGGACACCTGCAGCAGGCCGTTGAAGGAGTGGCTTTCATTGTAGCCAAGTTCGCCCAGGATCGGCGTCAGTTCCATCGCGCGTTCCAGCGGTTCGATGATCTGTTCCATATCCAGATCGCGCTGCGAAGGCGAAAGCCGCGCTTCGTTCTTCTCCAGAATGTCACGTGGATGGCAAAGACGCGGATTGTCGGTCTCGTAGTAGCCCCATTCGATCTGCCCGCCCTCGGCGGTGGTCGGATCGCCGGTATCGCGCATATAGGCCGAGTTGCCCTGGTCGCGCATCAGCGGCCAGCCGATATCCTTGCCGGTGCCTTCAAACTCCTTGTAGGGACCGAAAAAGGTCAGCGGGTGGTCGACCGGCATCACCGGCAGGTCTTCGCCAACCATCTCGGCGATCTGCCGTCCCCAGATACCGGCGCAAACGACCACATGATCGGCCATGATTGTGCCGCGATGGGTAACGACACCCTTGATCCGGCCACCCTCGACGATCAGCGACTGGGCCGGCGTATTTGCAAAAATGCTGAGTTTGCCGGTCTTTTCGGCTGCATCAACCAGCTTTCCGGCAACCGTCTGCGAGCGCGGAATGACGAGGCCGGCATCCGGATCCCACAAGGCGCCGGCCACCATCTCTTCGTCGACCAGCGGGAATTTTTCCTTCACCTCTTCCGGACCGATAAAGCTGACCCGTGTGCCGAAGGCCTTGCCGGAGGAAATCTTGCGCTTGACCTCCTCCATCCATGCGTCATCACCGGCGCGAACGATTTCCAGACCGCCGATGCGCGCGTAATGTCCCATCTTCTCGAAGAAATCGATGGAATATTGCGTCGTCCAGACCGACAGATAATCGTGGGATGTGGTATAGCAAAAATCCGAGGCGTGCGCCGTCGAACCGATATCGGTCGGGACGCCGGACTTGTCGATACCGACAATGTCGTCCCATCCACGCTCGATCAGATGATGCGCAATGGAGGCGCCAACAATGCCTCCCACACCGATGATGACGACCTTTGCCTGCTTCGGGAACTCTGCCATTTTATTCGACCCTGATTGCGCCTGAAGCAGAATTTAGGATCTGCCGTCATAAAACCAGAGCCTGTCTACGACATTATCGCTTTGCTGCACGACCAGTGGCACGCAGCAAAGCGAATTCTGGATCCGGTTCCTGCAGCCCCTCAGCTCCCGGCAACCACAAAACAAAGCCGCGGCTCCCTAAGGAACCGCGGCCTGAATCACCTTGCGGGCAGCTGTTTAGTTGATCACCGCAGCGCCATTGACAATGTCGAGTGTCTCGCTGCCATCAAGCGTTTCACGGTCCCCGGACGGCATGGTGACAAAACACCCTGCCGGGCAGAAATTGACCGTGGCGCCGGCTTCGATAACCATTTCGATCTTGTCGCCGGCTTCGGTCACAATCAGCACCTGGGATTGGGCATCCTTGTTGGTGATGCTTGCAGCTGTTGCACTGCCAATCATCGCCACACTCAAAACCAAACCAAAAATCATAGTTTTCATCGGTATTCGGCGGGTGTCCGCCGCTCCCTGTTAGAAAGCTGTCGAGCCTGCTTCAGCCCGGTTGTGAATGCTTTATCGCATTGCGACAATGAATGCAGCCTGAACGAAAATTGTCAGCGATCCCCCCCGTCGGGCCCGTCATCCATCGAATCTTGCACCGTCCTGGATTTCGCAGCCCGCTTGACGCTCTTGCGGGCTGCCGGCTTGCTAACGGTCACACCGGCCTCCTCGGAATCCCTGATTGAAAGGCTCTCGCCCCCGATCAGTTTTTCCGCAAGCACGGTCACAGCCTCGGGCTGATCGCCGAGCTTGATATTGAGATCTCGCTGCGGGAACGGAATTTCAATGCCTTCTGCCTTCAAGCGCTCGAAAATCTGCAGGCGCAATTCGGTGCGCACAGTCAGGCCGTTCAGAACATCGGCGATATGCGCCTTGACCTCGAAGTCGAGTGACGAGTCTCCGAAGCCAACAAAATGCACCGCCGGTTCCGGATAGTTGAGCACCAGCTCGTGAGCGCGAGCAATCTCAGTCAGGATGTCAATCACCTTGCGCGGATCGGCATCATAACTCACTCCCACAGGAACATCGACACGGCCAAGCGAGTTGCGATGCGTCCAGTTGCCAACCGGTGCATTGATCAATTCCGAGTTCGGGACGATGATTGACTGGCGCGTGAAGGTTTCAATTTCAGTGGCGCGAACCGAAATCTTCTTCACAAACCCTTCGGTCGAGCCGGTTACCACCCAGTCCCCCACCTTGAACGGCCGCTCGGCCAGCAGGATCAGGCCCGAGACGAAATTGCTGACAATGTTCTGAAGGCCGAAACCAATCCCCAGCGACAGCGCACCGGCCACCAGAGCCAGGCTTGAAAGATCGATGCCTGCGGCTGATATGCCGATCAGGCCGGCAATTGCCACTCCGAGATAACCAACCCCGGTCTTGATCGAGTTTCGGACGCCGGCATCCATTCGTCCGCGCGACATCACACTGCCATCCAGCCAGCGCTGGAACCAGCGTGTTACCACAAGCCCGAACAGGAACAGCAGGATGCCAAAGAAGATTCCGACGATTGAAATGGTGATGCCGCCAATGCGGATTTCCGTCAGGAACCGGTAAAACCAGATCTCGATATCCTGAACCTGGAACCCCCACAAAAGCAGGATCATCGGCACACCAAACACCAGAACAGCCAGGCTGATTAGCAGCCCGGCACCCAGACCTGTCTGGTCAAGGGCGACATTTCCGAGCTCGAACCGGTCTTCCATTCGCCGTCCGATAGCGGTCTGGGCAAAGGCGCCCGGCTCGGAAATGGCTTTGCCGGAGAGGTAGCCGATATACATGGTTGTCAGAACCGCTCCGGTCACCACGATCTGAGTTGCGGCAAAGCGGGCAAAGCCGACATAGCCCAGAGCCGCAATGGCCATAAGCCCAACACCTGCAGCCAGAAGCGTGATCGAAATGAACCGCGGCCACGGCCGCCCCGGATCGGCGGGATTGCCTGACGCAGCGACCGTCGGCTTGCCCATCGCCATGCCGATCAGGATCAGTGCAATCAGAAAGACGGCAACGATGCCCTTGAACACGGTCAGCACCACCGGAGAGCCCAGCGACTGGCTTATCTGGTCTCCGACAAAATCAAGTCCGTTGACGATGACCATCGCCACCACCAGAAAATAAAGGACGCGAGCGCCGCCATTCGACAGGTTAACGAGGCGCCAGGCGGCCATTTTCGGTGCCAGTATTGCGCGGGCCAACCGTCCAACGAAAAAGATCGCCACAATTGTCATCAGCACGCTGACCACAACCGGTGTAACATCGGCACGCAGAACGGAAAAACTCTGCGCCAGCACATAGACCGTTCCGCCGAGAGCAGTCATCGCCGCAGTTGGAATCACCGTCGACCAGAACGCCACCGACAGCCGGCTCGTATAAGGCGGATCTTCATCCTCGGGATCTCGATCAATAAGCCCCCCGAACAAGCGGTAGGCGCCGGGCACGAACACCAGCGCCGCAAGCAGTGAAAAGAAAACCCACCCGAGCAGTGCCTCCCACTTGAAGGCCCAGACAAATTTCGCCCAAGAGCCATAGGTCCGGACGATATCAGTCCCCTCCTCATTCATTGCCGTCAATGCTTGCGAGAGCATCGCCGGCCCGATCTCGGTCCGTTTGAACAAGGTGTTGGTGAAAAGCTCCCGCCGCGCCTGGGTGATCTGGTCGGCCAGCTGACTGGCCCTCACCGAAACCGCCTCGGCTCTGCCGGTCAGGGCGTTGATCTGCGCCCGCTCCGCAGCAAGACGCGTCCGTTCGGCGATGACCGCATCGGGCTCCACCGGCTCCCCTTCGGCCGGGGGCGCGCCCAGCTGGTCAGTTCGCGCCTTGATTTCAGTCAGCCTTGGGCGCAACGAGACGCCGATATCGAGCATGCTGCGCGCCAGCGCCTCGACTTCCAGCTTGAGGTCGACCAGGGACGTGTCATTGTCGGAAAATTCATCAACCTTTGCGGTCAACTGTGCAATGTCGGTTTCGGCTTTTGACAGCCTTTCATCGGCTGCGGCGATCGCCGGTGAAGCGACCGGCTGCGGCGCTGCTGCCGGCGCAGCCGGGGCATCAGTAGATGCTGCTGGGCCGGGTTGAGCGTCAGGCGTTGCCGCCGCCGGGCTTTCGGGCCGCGACGCTTCAGCTGGCGCACCTGTTTGCGCGCTGCTTGAGCTGACCGGGACAGCCAGCATGAGCCCCGCGACCATGGCCGCTATCAACCAATCAAAACGCATGAATTCCCTGTCCGGTTCGAGATTGCGGCACCCTTCATAGCAGGCTGGCGGTGCATCTCAAACGCTATCAACAGCGTCAGCGCAGGTCTGCAATGACAGCATTGTCGGTTTGGTGATGATTTACAGGCTTAAAAACCCGCACCGGGTTCGGCGAGATACGCCTTCTCTTCGGGTGTCGACGTCCGTCCGAGAATCGGGTTGCGATGCGGAAACCGCCCAAAGCGGTCGATGATGTCGTGGTGCTGATTGGCGTAATCGAGATAGTTCGCATTGCCCAGTGCTTCGAAAAGCGCAACACAACGCTCCTGCTCGTCAATATCCTCGGCATGCTCAAACGGCATGTAGAAAAAGAACCGCCGGTCTTCGCCAATCGCCTTGTCGGCACCAACGGCCAACGAGGCCTTGGCCTCCTTCAGCGCCAGACCATCGGTGGCAAACGCCAGCGGCGAGCCCCGGTAGATGTTGCGCGGAAACTGATCGAGCACAATCACCAGCGCAAGACGCGCCTCAGGTGTCGCGCGCCAGGCGTCGCTGATCCCGCGCGACAACGCCAGATGCAGGCCGGAAAATCGCTCGGTGATGTTCTGGTCGATGTCGTCGCTCTTGACGAACCAGTCCTTCGGGGTCAGTTCGCTGAACCAGAATTCGAGTACGGTTTCGGGTGTCTCGGTCATGAAAGGTCCTGTCCTGACAGCTAAAGATAGACTGAATTTGGCGATTGCACGGCCAACGTCAACCACTGTCCGCACAATTGCCACCCGGCCTCTCGGCCAAACCGGCCATCACACCGGCAATCAAGCAGCGTCCGCTTGCGCTTGAAGCGTGACCAGAGCCACGCCGTCGGTCACCTGCACCCCGTCAGCAACCAGCACATCCGCAATCACCCCGTCGCGCGGTGCCGGCAGGGTCATTTCCATTTTCATGGCTTCCATGATCACCATCGGCTCGCCCGCCTTCACCTCCTGCCCCTGGGCCACCAGCACCTGCTTGATGATGCCCGGCATTGCCGAAACTACCTGGTCGCCGCCTGCCGCCAGATCATCTGAGCGCAGATGTTGCTGCTTGCCGAACCGGTAGGTCAGCCCCTCATGAAACACCGCAACCTCGGTGCCGCTCTGGACCAGCCGGCATCGCTGCGTCACGCCGCCGGCGCTGAACGCCCAGTCATTGCCGCTCCACTGAACTGCATTGAGCCGCATGCCGCCCGATGGCATGCCGTCACCGGCAATTATCCAGCTGTCCGAGGCCTCCCGTTCAATCACAAACGCCCGTTCGGTGTCATTGATACCAAGCTTCACCGAGCGCTTGGGAGCGCCCCATATCTCGAACGGACCAAGGCTTTGCACCGACATGGCCTTGCCGCTGTGGGACGCGACCATGCCCGAAGCGGCAAGCGCTGCCAGCGCCACAATGGTCCGGGGCGCAGGTGCGCGCTCGGTCAGGCTTGAAATATTGCGGTCGATCAGTCCGGTATCCAGCCGTCCGGCGGCGAAATCCGCATCCCGGCAAAGCCGGGTCAGGAACGCCGTGTTGGTCACGGTACCGGCAATCTCGGTGCGGCCCAGGGCACCTGCAAGCTTGCCGAGCGCTTCCGCCCGGGTCTTGCCATGGGCAATCACCTTGGCGATCATCGGGTCGTAAAACGGTGTTATTTCGTCGCCGGCGCGCACCCCGGCATCCACCCGGATGTCGCCACCGGGGAACGCCAGATGCGCAAGCCGCCCGACCGCGGGCAAAAACCCCTTCTCTGCATCCTCCGCATAAATCCGCGCTTCAACCGCGTGGCCATTGATCGAAAGCTGATCCTGAGTGAGCGGCAAGTGTTCGCCGGCAGCGACACGCAACTGCCATTCGACCAGATCAAGCCCGGTGATCAGTTCCGTCACAGGATGCTCGACCTGAAGCCGCGTGTTCATCTCCATGAACCAGAACCGGTCGGCCTTCAGCCCGTCGCTGGCGTCAACGATGAATTCGACCGTGCCCGCTCCGGAATACTGGATCGCCCTGGCCGCCTGCACCGCCGCGGCCCCCATCGCCGCGCGCATGTCTTCGGGCATATCGGGCGCCGGCGCTTCCTCGATCACCTTCTGGTGCCGCCGCTGCGCCGAGCAGTCGCGCTCGAACAGATGCACCACATTGCCGTGATTGTCGCCGAACACCTGAATCTCGATGTGCCGCGGAGTAGCGACATATTTTTCCACCAGCACCCGGTCATCGCCGAACGAGGCCTTGGCCTCACGCCGGGCCGAGGACAGCGCCGCGGGAAAATCGGCTTGATTGTCGACCTTGCGCATGCCCTTGCCGCCGCCGCCGGCGCGCGCCTTGATCAGCACCGGAAAGCCGATCTCGTTGGCTTTCCCCGCCAAGACTACCAGTTCCTGCGCCTCGCCATGATAGCCCGGCACCACCGGCACATTGGCCTTCTCCATCAGCGCCTTGGCCGCATCCTTCAGCCCCATGGCGCGGATCGCCCTGGCCGACGGCCCGATGAAGATCAGCCCGGCCTTCTCGACCTTTTCCACAAAATCCGGATTTTCCGACAGAAAGCCGTAACCGGGATGGATCGCATCCGCGCCGGTGCGCTTGGCCGCATCGAGAATGGCGTCAACCTTGAGATAGCTCTCGGAAGCCGGCGCCGGCCCGATCAGCACCGCCTCGTCGGCCATTTCCACATGCAATGCACTGGCATCAGCCTCGGAATAGACCGCCACCGTGGCAATGCCCATCTTCCGCGCCGTGCGGATGATCCGGCAAGCAATCTCGCCCCGGTTGGCGATGAGGATTTTGGTGATGGTCATGGCGTTCCCATTTCGCTCCAGAGCCTGAATGGCATGGCAGTTGCTGAGGCAAGTCGCTTGTCATTGCTGACGAACGCCTGGCATTGGCCAATCTTGGCTGTCGCCAGATGAATCGCGTCCGGCAGTTTGATCCGTGTGCCCGCCCGCACGCGGGCTGCCTCCAGAATGATCTCTCGAGTCACCGGAATGACCCGTAAAAACGTGCTGTCGCTCGCAAGCAACCGCAAATAATCCCGAACCAGCGCCTCGTCCCGATCTGTGATCGGCTTTATCAGACATTCGGCCAAAGCCAGCTCACTGGTCGCCGCCTCAAGCTCACCACTGCTGATCTCCTGGACCAGCAAGTCCTGCGCCCTGTCCAACTCATCGGACGTCTCAAGAATCCCGATCAGCGCATTGGTATCGAGATAGACACGCTGGCCATTTGCCATGCCTAACGATCCCACTCATCACGCAAAGCCCGGACATAGGTGTCGATTTCATTCTGGGTCCGGCGGTTGGCAGCGATTCCGACAAAATCGCGAAAGCTTTGAGGTTGCCCTGCAGCCTCAGCTGCGCTCGGCGCCGAAAGCCCGACAGCATCGGTCAAAATGGCCCGAACCTCCGCTTCGGTGGAGCGCTTGTTCGCCATCGCCCGCAGCTTAACCGCTTCCAGCACCGCATCTTCCAATTGCCTGACAACGATCTGAGCCAACACCATCTCTCCTGTTGATATCAATATGATATCATTTTTAAGCTTGGTTTTCCATCCCATCCCGAGCCCGCCAAGTCCGGCGCAGCGGCTGAAACAGCCTCGATATGACCTGCGGATGTGGCGATGAGCAATTTGGGGCGCGTCATTTCCGTCCTTTCGACTTGAGAAACGCCTGGACATGAAAGGCGATGGCTTCCGGCGCATCTTCCTGCATGAGGTGACCGGCTCCGGGGACGGAAATGAAGTCTGATCCCTGAATCATGGAGTGCAGTTCCCGTCCGCGTTCGATCGGTATCCATTCATCGTCCTCGCCCCAGAGGATCTGCACCGGGCAGCGGATCTCTGAATAACGGTCCTGAATTTCGTCCGTGAAACGTTGGTCCATCTGCGCGATCTGCCAGTAGAACGATGCCTGTTTCCCATCGCCAATCCACTGATCGGCATAAGGCGCCAGGGTTTCGGCGGTCGCTTCCCGCTTCATCGCAGAGCTGAGATAGGCCGGCAGGATCGCTTCATGCATATAGCCCGGCATCCCGGCGAAGGCCGCCTCATGGTGCTTGACATGCTGAACCAGCGGCGATCCCCAGGGGCGGATCGCAACCGGATCAATCAGGGTCAGTCTGTTGTAATCGACGAGATCGATCAGATGCGCCCGCAAGGCCGTGGCGCCGCCGAAATCATGCGCCACCACGTCGGGACGCTCAAGGCCCCAACTTTCAACCAGCGCGGCGAAGATCCGGTTCTGGATACCCAGGGAGACGTCTCCCGCCGGCCGGTCGGAATTGCCATAGCCGAGCATGTCGAAGAAATAGACCTTTCGCTCCAGCGCCAGCAGCGGCGCAAGCCGGGCCCATTCATAGGACCAGAACGGCGTGCCGTGCATCAGCACCAGCGGTTCACCTTCTCCAAGCGAACCCCATCGGATGCTGTGGCCCTCAAACAGGAATGTTTCCGGTGTTTGCCAAGTCATGCCATCACATCCTGAACACGCCGAATTTCGTGTCTCCCACCGGCGCATTCAATGCCGCCGACAGGCTCAGCACCAGGATCTCGCGGGATTTGAGCGGATTGATGATGCCGTCGTCCCACAGCCGCGCCGAGGCGTAAAGCGGGTGCGACTGGGTCTCGAACATCTCGATGGTCGGCCGCTTGAACTCGGCCTCGTCGTCCTTTGACCATTCACCACCCTTGCGCTCGATGGCGTCGCGCCTGACCGTGGCGAGCACGCCGGCCGCCTGTTCGCCGCCCATCACCGAAATCCGGCTATTGGGCCAGGTCCATAGGAAGCGCGGCGAATAGGCCCGCCCGCACATGCCGTAATTGCCCGCGCCGAAAGAGCCGCCGACGATCATGGTGATCTTCGGCACCTGCGTGGTGGCCACGGCCGTGACCATCTTGGCCCCGTCCTTGGCGATACCGCCGGCCTCGTATTTCTGACCGACCATGAAGCCGGTGATGTTCTGCAGGAACACCAGCGGGATCTTGCGTTGCGAGCACAACTCGACGAAATGCGCCGCCTTCACCGCACTTTCGGAAAACAGCACGCCATTATTGGCGACAATCCCCACCGGCATGCCCATCACATGGGCAAAGCCGCAGACGATGGTGGTGCCATAGCGCGCCTTGAACTCGTCAAACCGCGAGCCGTCGACCACGCGGGCAATCACCTCGCGAATGTCATAGGGCTGGCGGGTATCGGCGGGAATGATGCCGGCAATCTCCGTCGGATCATAAAGCGGATCTTCCGGCGGCAGACAATCCATCTGGCACAGCCCTGCCCTGCCCCGGCCATTGAGATTGGCCACCGCCCGCCGCGCCAGTTCCAGCGCGTGCGCATCATTGTCGGCGAGATGATCGGCCACGCCCGACAGCCGCGTGTGCACATCGCCGCCGCCCAGATCCTCGGCGCTGACAATCTCACCGGTGGCAGCCTTAACCAGCGGCGGACCGGCCAGAAAGATCGTGCCCTGGTCGCGCACGATGATGGTCTCGTCGCTCATCGCCGGCACATAGGCGCCGCCCGCCGTGCACGACCCCATCACCACGGCGATCTGCGCAATGCCCGCAGCACTCATATTGGCCTGGTTGAAGAAGATCCGGCCGAAATGATCGCGGTCGGGGAACACCTCGTCCTGGTTGGGCAGGTTGGCGCCGCCGGAATCCACCAGATAGACGCAGGGCAGATTGTTCTCGAGCGCGATTTCCTGGGCCCGCAGATGCTTCTTCACCGTCAGCGGATAATAGGTGCCGCCCTTCACCGTGGCGTCGTTGCACACCACCATCACGTCGCGGCCCTCGACCCGGCCGACACCGGCGATCAGCCCGGCCGAGGCGATATCACCGCCATAAAGCCCGTGCGCCGCGAACCGCCCGACCTCCAGAAAAGGCGAATCCGCGTCCAGCAACGCCGCAACCCGCTCGCGCGGCAACAGCTTGCCGCGCCCGACATGCCGTTCGCGCGAGGCTTGCGGCCCGCCCTGCCCATGCAGCGCTGCGGCCTCCGCCGTCTCGGCGATCTGCGCGGCCATCCGTGCGGCATTTTCCTTGAAGGCCTGCGAGCCGGTGGAGATCTTGGATTGGATGATGGTCATCAGCGAATTAGCTCCACTTTGCATGGCAGGTCGAGATCGGCCCAGATCCGATCCGTTGTCAATGCACTGGCATTTTCAATCATCGCGGTGGCGATGCAGGCGCGATCCGCGAAGGAAAGTTTTTTTCGGGTCTTGTCGGTGCGAAGACACGCTGCTCGCTCTGCATGCGCTGCATCGAAGGGCAACACCCGCAGTCCGAGCGTTTGAAGCCATGCCACGGCCTGGTTCGGATCAAATCCCTTGTCGATCATCTTGGCGCCGGCTTCCGACAGGTTGACGGCGCTGATCTTGGCATCAGCAAGGGCGGCAGCGACGACTTCAGCGCCCGGCTCGCTGAAAGCCAGAGCAAGAACCGCCGATGCATCCAGCATGGTCCCGCTCATTCCCGCAACGCTTCCGCCCGACGCTCAGCCACCAGTTCGTCGGAAACCAGGCTGTTGCCGGGCACAAGTTCCCGTGCCTTCTTCTGCAAGCGCCGCACCGCTGCCATCGGCGATATGACCGTCAGTTCACCGTCCCGCACCTGCACTGTCACGCGACCGTCCTTATCGAGCGCCATGGCACGCCGGATATCTGCAGGCAGCACGAGAGCGCCATCCGCCGTGACGTTCAAAGCCCGGAAATCGATCGAACCGGGTTCGGCCGGACCCGCCGCGTTCTCAGCACCGGCTTTGTTCTCTTCGGCGAGGGCTTTCTTCCAGTGAGAATACTGGGTGAAGCCGGTCCCCTCGTTTCCGCCTTCCGAAACGTAGATGTCTGCAACTTCGCGGCCCGACGGGATAACCCCGCGCTTGGCGAACAACTCGTCGCAGATCTGCCAGATGCGCGCCTTTTCCGAGCCCGGACGAATGCTTTCATACAACATAACCGTCTCCTTTATGTTCATCGCCGATAAACATAATATAATGCGATTTTACATAATCCCAAGCCAATTTAACGTTATGCCGTCTCCGCCATCATTTCCCGCCCGATCAGCATGCGGCGAACCTCGGACGTTCCGGCGCCGATCTCGTAGAGCTTGGCGTCGCGCAGCAGCCGGCCTGTCGGATAGTCGTTGATATAACCATTGCCGCCCAGCGTCTGGATCGCTTCGAGCGCCACCTGCGTGGCTTTTTCGGCCGAGTAGAGAATGCAGCCCGCAGCATCCTTGCGCGTTGTCTCGCCCCGGTCGCAGGCCGCCGCCACCGCATAGACATAGCCCCGGCAGGCGTTCATCGTCGTGTACATGTCGGCCAGCTTGCCCTGCATCAGCTGGAAATTGCCAATCGGCTCGCCGAATTGCGTCCGCTCATGGCAATAGGGCACCACCACATCCATGGCCGCCGCCATGATGCCGAGCGGCCCGCCCGACAGAACCACCCGCTCGTAATCCAGCCCGGACATCAGGATCTTGACGCCTTCGCCTTCCTGGCCGAGCACATTGTCGAACGGCACCTCGCAGTTCTCAAACACCAGCTCGCAAGTGTTGGAGCCGCGCATGCCCAGCTTGTCGAGTTTCTGCGCGGTCGAAAACCCCGCCATGCCCTTCTCGATCAGGAACGCCGTGATGCCGCGCGATTTCGCCTCCGGATCGGTCTTGGCATAGACCACCAGCGTGTTGGCGTCGGGCCCGTTGGTGATCCACATCTTGTTGCCATTGAGCACATAGCGGTCGTTGCGTTTTTCGGCGCGCAGCTTCATCGACACCACATCGGAGCCGGAGCCCGGCTCGCTCATCGCCAGCGCGCCGACATTCTCACCCGAGCACAGTTTTGGCAGATATTTTTGCTTCTGCGCCTCCGTGCCCCAGCGGTTGATCTGGTTGACGCAGAGATTGGAATGCGCGCCATAGGACAGGCCGATCGAGGCTGACGCCCGGCTGATTTCCTCCATTGCCACCACATGGGCCAGATAGCTCATGCCGGTGCCGCCAAAATCGGGGTTGGCGGTCATGCCGAGCAGGCCAAGCGCCCCCATCTCCTGCCACAGATGCGCCGGAAACTGGTTGTCCTTGTCCGTTGCCTCGGCCACCGGCGCAATGCGGTCGGCCGCAAACCGGGAGACCATGTCTCTGAGCGCGTCGATGTCTTCGCCCAGTCCGAAATTCATGCTTGCAGAGAACATCTCAGTCTTCCTTCTTTTGCCCTACCAGCCGCGCCACCAGGCGAACATAGATCACCTCAATTTCCTCGAGCGACAAGCGCCCGTTGTCGCGAAACCAGGTGGTCATGCCGTTGAGCATGGCGATGATCGCCATGGTGGTGACCTGCGGATCGATGATGTCGAATGAGCCGTCGCGCGCGCCGCGCTCCAGAATGGCACGCGGGAAGCTCTCATATTTGCGCCGCAACGCCTCGATGGCGCTGAAATTCTCACCCTCGAGACTGCGCAATTCCATGTAGGAGATAAACACCTCACGGGATTTGGTCAGGTGATAGCGGATGTGAAACCGGACAAAATTCTCGAGCGCTTCCGGCGGTGCAAGCCCCGGCTCGTCTGCCTCCTCCCAGGAGGCCAGAAGCGTCTCCATGTGAACCTGGAGCAAGTCGTTCAGCAGATCCTGCTTGGTCGGAAAATGATTGTAGATCGCGCCGGCCTGGACCCCGGTTTCCGCCGCGATCGCCCGCATCGACACGGCCGCATAGCCGGAACGTGCAAACAGTTCGAGCGCCGCATTGCGGAGCTTTTCTGCTGTTTCAGCTCCCGTAGATCCCGCACGTCGCGCCATGGCTCACACAATTAAATGAACGTTTGTTTATTTTACCGTCTTCCGGCTTATCCTGCAAGTGCCGGATGATTTGCCGCAACAAGTTTCCCTTGCTGCTTGCTTCCGGCAGGTTCCGCCGATCAGGCCAGCCAGCGCTTGCGCCGCTTGTAATGCTTGACGTTCTTGAACGACCGCCGGCCCTCACCGCCCACGCCGAGATAGAATTCCTTGACGTCCTCATTCTCGCGCAGGTCACTGGCGACACCGTCCATCACGATGCGTCCGGATTCCATGATGTAGCCATAGGTGGCATAGCGCAGCGCGATATTGGTGTTCTGCTCGGCGAGCAGGAACGACACGCCCTGCTCTTGGTTGAGTTTCTTGATGATCTCGAAGATTTCTTCCTGCAGCTGCGGCGCCAGCCCCATCGAGGGCTCATCCAGCAGGATCATCTTCGGCCGGCTCATCAGCGCCCGGCCAATCGCCGTCATCTGCTGCTCGCCGCCGGATGTGTAGCCGGCCTGGCTGCTCTTGCGCTCTCGCAATCGCGGGAAATAGTCATAGACCATTTCAATGTCGCGCTTGATCGCCGCATTGCCGTCGCGCCGCGTAAACGCGCCAGTGAGCAGGTTTTCCTCAACCGTCAGATGCCCGAAACAATGCCGGCCTTCCATCACCTGGATGCAGCCGCGCCGCACAAGCTCATTGGCTGTCTGCGCTTCGATCCGGTTGCCTTCAAATTCAATCGATCCCTTGGTCACCTCGCCGCGCTCCGAGCGCAGCAGGTTCGAGATCGCTTTCAGCGTCGTCGATTTGCCCGCACCATTTGCGCCCAGCAGCGCCACGATCCCGCCTTCCGGCACCACCAGCGACACCCCCTTGAGCACAAGGATCACGTGATCATAGATCACTTCGATATTGTTCACTGCCAGAATGTTCGGCTGTGTCGACGCATCGGTTGATACGGAAGTGGACATCGGTAGGAACCCTCTCCGGTCTGGGATAATGGCACAGGCGTTTGCCCGCCGCGCGGAAACGGCTTCCGCGCGGCAGATCAGTGTTGGCCGTCAGTTCAGACAGGCTTCAGTCCGCTCAGGCCAGGGCGCATTGCTGGCCACATAGTCTGCAGCGGCCTTTTCAAGCAGCGGCTTGACCATCTCGACGTCCGGCGAGAACCAGTCGCCCGACTTCTGCCAATCCTTGCCATCCCATTCCACCACATAGACCTTGTGGTGACCGGAGTGGTCGGAACAAGACAGTTTCATCGGCAGCGCAAAGCCTTCCATGCCCATTTCCTTGAGACGTTCCTCGGTGATATCGAGGTTTTCAAGGCCAGCACGCATGTCCGTTGCATCGATCACGGTCTTGCCCGAAAGCTCTTGTGCCTTGCGGATGCCTTCGGCGATCAGCATCGAGTTGTAGACACCGCGGTTATAGAGGTTGTCGGCAAATTTCGCCGGATCGACCTCGCTCTTGCCCGCATCGACAACGTGCTTCTTGATGTCGGCGATGACCGGATAGTCTGCGCCCACACCGTGGAAGTTGAGCGTGCGGTAGCCCTTGGCAGCTTCGCCGCCGGCAGCCGCATCGTCATTGCCGCCCGACCACCACACACCGTAGAACTTGTCCATCGGATAGCGGATCTTGGTGGCTTCCTTCACGGCTGTCGGGCTCATGGCGCCCCAGCCCCACATGATCATGTAATCGGGCTTGTCACGGCGGATATTGAGCCACTGCGACGACTGGTTCTGCATTTCCTTGCCGGCAACCGGGTACTGCATCAGCTCGAAGCCCATGTCGCTGGACATCTGCTCAAGCAGCGGGATCGCCTCGCGGCCATAGCCGGCGTCAAGAAAGATGTAGCCGATTTTCTTGCCCTTCAGCGCTTCGGCGCCACCTTCGCGGCGTGCGATATCCGTGATGATCGCCGAGGCGCCGTCCCAGTATGTGTCCGGCGGATTGAAAACCCATGGGAAGGTATTGCCTTCAGCCGCAGCCGAAAGGCCATATGCCATCGACAGCACGGGGATCTTGTCGACCGATGCCTTCGGGATCACCTGAAGCGTGATGCCGGTCGAATAGGGGTTGATGACGATAGCGCCTTCGCTCTTGACCTGCTCGTAGCACTCCACACCCTTCTGGGTGTCATAGCCGGTTTCGCATTCGCTGACGCGAATCCTGACGCCATTGATGCCGCCATCGCGCTCGTTGAGCATGGTGAGATAGTCATGCATGCCATTGGCAATCGGGATCCCCGAGCCGGCATAGGGGCCGGTCCGGTAGCTGAACAGCGGTACAAACACCTCATCGGCGGCAAACGCCGGCAATGCTGCGCCCGCCAAAGTACCGGCCATCACGGTTCCGGCAATCAGACATTTCAGTCGCATTGTATTCCTCCCATTGGGCGCGGTATCCGCACCAGTCCGGGGACCCTGTTCCTCCCGACATGTCTGGTCCGGACGGGTCCCGTGCCCGGACGATGCCGCTTATGGAAACTTCTCGGCCCGCCTCCTCAGACGTGCCTGAAAGCACCAGCCGGTCAGCCGTAAGGAAACGGCCAGACGCGCATTTTCTCCTTGCCGAGCGACCACAGCCTTGCCAGGCCGTGCGGTTCGACAATGAGAAAGAAGATGATCAGCGCGCCCACGATCATGGTCGCGATGTGAAACACGGTTTCCGCCCCGATCCCGATACCCAGCGCCGGAAATCCGGCACGCAGCACAATCGGCAGGCCCCAGATGAAGGCCGCCCCGAAGAACGAGCCGACAAGACTGCCCAGTCCGCCCAGGATCACCATGAACAGGACCTGGAAGGACAGCGTGATGGAAAACGCCGATGGTTCGGCCGCACCGAGATAGAAAAAGATGAACATCGCGCCGGCAACGCCGCACAGATAGGACGACACGGCAAAGGCGGAAAGCTTGGCCGTCAAGGGCCGCACGCCCATCAGTTCAGCCGCAATATCCATGTCGCGGATCATCATCCACTGCCGGCCGATGCGTCCGCGCACGATGTTCTTGACCGCAAGCGTCACCACCACAACGATGGCCAGGACAATGAAATACTGGGTCATTGGCGCAGCCGACGGGCCGGTGAGAACGATATCGCCAAAGCCGCGCCGTTCCGGCACCTCGATCGCGCCCGATGCGTTGTAGTTGTACAGCCACGGAATCCGGATGAAGCACCACTCGAGAAAGAATTGCGCCGCCAGCGTCGTCACGGCCAGATACAGCCCCTTGATCCGCAGTGAGGGCAGCCCGAACACCACCCCGATTCCAGCCGAAAACAGCCCGGACAGCAGCACCAGAATGACGATATTTGCATCCGGAAAAATCGTTGTCAGCTTGTAGCAGCTATAGGCGCCGACCCCCATGAACGCCCCGGAACCGAGCGACAATTGCCCGGCATAGCCGGTCAGGATGTTGAGCCCGATCGCCGCCAGCGCCAGGATCAGAAACGGCGTCATGATGGCGTTGAGAAAGAAATCGCTGGCAAAGAACGGAATCGCCAGCGCGATCACCCCGATGATCGCCATGCCGATACGGTCTTCCCGGATCGGAAAGATGGCCTGGTCGGCAGTGTAGCTGGTCTTGTACTGGCCGGATTCGCGGTAAAGCATTACTCGTCTCCCCAGACATTCCCGCTCGACGGCAGAATGTGAGAATGTGGACCTGTCAGGCGAAACCGGTGCCCGGTCGGCGCCTCCATGATCACCGAATGATCAATCACCGATATTTTCCGCCCGCCCAATTGTTCGATGCGATGTATTTCCGCGGCCAGATCATCCGTCTCGATATCGAAATGGATGCGCGCCTCATCGTGAACCGCCTCGATCACCAGCGAAACACCCTTGTCCGCAGCCAGGATCGTGGCCCGGTGGCCGTCATCATCGACATGCGAGGGCTGCCCCAGCAATTGCGACCAGAACCCGGCGGCCTGTTCGATATGGTCGGTATGACAATCGACGACGATGGCTGAAAGTCTGCTCTTGTGCATCGCTTACACCCTTTCGATTATACGTTCGCCAAACAGGCCCTGCGGCCTGAACAGCAGGAAGATCAACGCGATCATGTAGGCGAGCCAGCTTTCGATGCCGCCGCCCACCAGCGGCCCCCAGTATATCTCACCGACCTTTTCGCCGATACCGATGATCAGCCCGCCGACAATGGCGCCCGGAATCGAGGTGAAACCGCCCAGGATCAGCACCGGCAATGCCTTGAAGGCGATGATCTCCAGCGCGAAGGACACATCGGAACGCGCACCCCACATGATGCCCGTGGTCAGCGCCACGATACCGGCGGCAAACCAGACGATGGCCCAGATCTGGTTGAGCGAGATCCCCACCGACAATGCGGCCTGATGATCATCGGCCACCGCGCGCAAGGCCCGGCCGATCCGCGTCTTGTTGAAGAACACCGCCAGCGCCCCCACCATGATCAGCGCGATCACGGCTGCGGCAATGTCGATATGCTGCAGGATCAACAGCCCGCCATCGCCGATCTCGAACGCCGTCGACCCGGTCGGCAGACCCAGCTCCTCGGTGATCATCTGCTTGGGCTCGCCGCCGAAGACAAACTCGCCGAATCCGACCAGGAAATATGTCAGTCCGATCGTCGACATCAGCAGAATGATATCCGGCTGGTTGACCAGCGGACGCATGACAAACCGCTCTACGGCAAGCGCCAGGATGCCCATCACAGCGATGGTCAGGATCAGCGCCAGATAGGCCGGAACGCCCTTCTCGTGCAGGCCGACAAGCGTCAGCCCGGCAAACACCACCATGATGCCCTGCGCGAAATTGAAAACGCCCGAAGCCTTGAAGATCAGCACGAAGCCAAGCGCGATCAGCGCATAGAGCACGCCCGCCACGAACCCTTCCCACAACACCTGCAGAAAGAAATCGGGCATATCCACCATCTGGACAAACGGATCGATGAGAATTGAATACAGGATATCCATCAGTGCGACACTCCCAGATAGGCGTCAATGACGTCCTGGTTGTTCTTCACCTCTTCAGGCGGTCCGTCACCGATCTTGCGGCCGTAATCGAGCACCACCACGCGGTCGGAAATGTCCATGACCACGCCCATGTCGTGCTCGATCAGCGCGATGGTCGTCCCCATCTGGCTGTTCACATCCAGAATGAAGCGGCTCATGTCCTCTTTTTCTTCCAGATTCATGCCTGCCATCGGCTCGTCGAGCAGCAGCAGATCCGGCTCCATCGCCAGCGCCCGGCCCAGTTCGACCCGCTTCTGCAGCCCGTAGGGCAATTTGCCCACCGGTGTCTTGCGGATGTGCTCGATCTCCAGAAAGTCGATGATCTCTTCGACCTTGAGGCGGTGCTCGATTTCCTCATTGCGTGCAGGCCCGATGTTGAGAACCTGCCAGAAGAAGTTCTTGTTCATCTTCAGCGTCCGGCCCGACATGATGTTGTCAAGCGTCGACATGCCCTTGAACAGCGCCACATTCTGGAATGTACGGGCAATGCCCGAAGCCGCTGCCTCATAGGGCTGCATCCGCGAACGGGCCTCGCCGCGGAATGTGATCACCCCTTCCTGCGGATGGTAAAACCCGTTGATGACGTTCAGCATCGAGGTCTTGCCGGCGCCGTTCGGGCCAATGATGGCGCGGATTTCGCCTTTCCGGATATCGAAAGAGATGTCGGAAATCGCTTTCACGCCACCGAACGACAGCGACACATTGTCGACCTTCAGCATCACATCGCCGGGGTTCAGCCCGTCGTCCTGAGCGTGAAGCTCGACATGTTTGACACGTGCATTCATTCGGCAGCCTCCGGCATTGGGTTCGACACCGGATATGTGTCCGCATCCGCCACTTTCACGGTGGCCCGGATCACACCCTTGCGGCCGTCTTCAAAGGTCATTTCGGTTTCGATGTATTTCTCGGACGATCCGTCATAAAGCGCTTCAATCAGCGGTCCGTAGCGTTCCGCCAGGAAGCTGCGGCGCACTTTCTGCGTTCGGGTCAGTTCTCCGTCGTCGGCATCGAGTTCCTTGTGCAGCACCAGAAAGCGCTTGATCTGCGCGCCGGCCATCATCGGCTCGGCAGCCAGGTCCCGGTTCACCTGATTGATATGCGCCGCCATCATCTCGTAGACCTGCGGCAGACCGGCCAGCTCCTGGTAGGAGCCGTAGGAGATGTTGTTACGCTCGGCCCAGTTGCCCACCGCGGTCAGATCGATATTGAGAAACACCGCGACGAAATCCCGGCCGTCACCGAAAGCCACCACTTCCTTGATGTTGGGGAAGAACTTGAGCTTGTTCTCGATATATTTCGGTGCATAGAGCGCGCCGCTGGTCAGCTTGCCGACATCCTTGGCCCGGTCGATGATCTTGAGGTGCCCCTGCGCATCGAAGATGCCGGCGTCACCGGTCATGACCCAGCCATCCGGCGTCATCGCCTCCCTGGTCTTTTCCTCGTCGCCATAATATCCGGTGAACATGCCGGGCGAGCGGAACTGCACCTCGCCATTGTCGGCAATGCGGATTTCGACGTCGGGAGCCGCCGGACCGACAGTGTCCGGACGCACGTCGCCGTCCTTCTGGCAGGTGACATAGAGAAACGCTTCGGTCTGGCCGTAGAGCTGCTTGAGATTGATTCCCAGCGAGCGGAAAAACGAAAACAGATCCGGCCCGATCGCCTCACCCGCCGTATAGGCGGTGCGGATCCGCGTGAACCCCAGCACATTGCGCAGCGGTCCATAGATCAGCTTGTCGCCGATCCAGTAGGAAATCCGGCCTGACAGCGGCACGGCACGGCCTTCGAGGATTTTCTCGCCATAGGCCTTGGCAACCCCGAGATAGTGATGAAACAGCCATTTTTTCCAGGCGCTGGCGTCCTCCATACGGATCATCACGCTGGTCAGCAGGCCTTCGAACACCCTGGGTGGCGCGAAGTAGAAGCTGGGCCCGATCTCGCGCAGGTTCTGCGCCACGGTTTCGGGGCTTTCGGGGCAGCTCATGCACAACCCGACGACATAGCCTTGCGCATAATTGAGGTAGTGATCGCCGACCCAGGCCAGCGGCAGATAGGCCAGCACTTCATCCTGCTCGGTCATGTGATCGAACTTGGCCGTGTCTTCCGCTGCCTTCACGGAAGCAGCAGCGGTCAGCATCACGCCCTTCGAGCGCCCGGTCGTGCCGGACGTGTACAAAATGGCGGACGTCTCGGTCCCGTCCGAAGCCCGAATTCCGGCTTCCCAATCGGAAATCGCCGACGGATCGGCAGCAGCAATCGCCCTGCCCTTTTCCTGAATGTCCGCGAAATCATGCAGATGATCCCGCTCATAGTCCCGCAGGCCGCGCGGCTCGTCGAATATGATGTCGGTCAGGCCGGGAATCTCGGCCGCCGCGGACTGGATCTTGTCGACCTGTTCCTGGTCCTGAACCACCGCGAAACGGACACCGGCATGGTGCAGAACATAGGCCATCTCTTCGGAAACGGAATCCGCATAAACCGGAACGGGGATCGCCTTGAGTGATTGAGCCGCACAAAACGCCCAGTAAAGCCGCGGCCGGTTGGAGCCAACAATGGCAATCCGGTCGCCTTCGGCCAGTCCGATGGCCTTCAGCCCCAGGGCAAAGTCGCGAATTTCATCGCGCTGCTCAGACCAGGTCCAGGTCTGCCAGATACCGTAATCCTTGATCCGCATCGCAGGCCGCAATGCAAACCGCTTGGCGTTCAACAGCAAATACTGCGGAAACGTCACCGGCTTGCCGCCGGCGGTTACGCCTGTGGCTTCCATCCTCCACTCTCCTCCCTGTCCGGACGGCGCTTTGCCTTGTCCGGGCGCATGGCTCTCACCCCATGCAATTGGCCGTTCCCATTGGCCATCCTCCACCGGTCAAAGCCGGCTTGTCTGCTTGCAGAACCGGCGGCTGTCCTCTCAGCCGCCAGATCCGGGAGCGCATCATCAATTAAATGAACGCTCGTTTACCTTATTCGCCTCCGCCACCGTTGCAAGTCCTACTTTGGTGAAAAGTCCCGGTCATCCCGTGATCGTCTGCAACCGGTCGACCAGTTCGCTGACACCGAAGCGGATCGGATCGGTCGCCGGTACGCCGTGCTCTGCCGCAAGATTAGCCAGCAATGCCTTGGCCTCCGCCTCGCCCAGCTTCTGCGTGTTCACCGCAATCCCGGTGCAGGTGATCGCCGGATTGGTCAGGCGTCCACAGGCAATGGTCATGTCGATCACCTCCTGGATGCTCGGCAGGCCATGCTTGACCCCGCGCATGGTGGTGCGTGTCGGCTCGTGGCAGACCACGAAGGCATCGGCCTGCGCACCGTGCAACAGACCCAGCGACACCCCGGCGAAGCTCGGATGAAACAGCGACCCCTGGCCCTCGACCAGATCCCAGTGACCTGGTTCTGCGGCCGGTGCGATCCATTCGACAGCACCCGAGATGAAATCCGCCGCCACCGCGTCGATGGCAGCCCCTCGGCCTGAAATGAACACGCCGGTCTGGCCGGTGGCGCGAAAATCCGCATCCATCCCGCGTGCCCGCATCTCGCGTTCCAGCGCCAGGGCAGTGTATTTCTTGCCCACCGAACAATCGGTGCCGACCGTCAGGCAGCGCAAGCCGGGGCGCTTTGTGCCCTTGCCGGTGTCAAACCGCTGATCGGAAAACCGCACATCGTGCAATTTGGCGCCGCTGCGCTGCGAAGCCGCCCTGATCTCCTCAATCGACGCAAGCCGCGTGTGCAACCCGGTCGCCACGTTGAGACCGGCATCAAGCGCCGCCACGATGGAGGCGATCCAGTGCTGCGGCAGAACGCCGCCGGCATTGACCGAGCCGACCACCATGGTCTTGACGCCCTTTGCCACGGCGGCCTCGATGCTCAGGTCGGGAATCTTGGCATCCGCCTGGCAGCCATCCAGGCGCAGTTGCCCGATGCACCATTCCGGCCGCCAGTCGACGATTCCGAGACCGGTTTTTGCTGCCAGCGCGTCTGGCACATCACCAAGAAAAATAAGATAGGGCGGATCGATGACCATCACATACTCCGGACATTGGGATTGGTTTCAAACGCCCACTGTCCTGCCCCGTGGTGTAACCGTCAAGACGGCATTTGTTGTCATGAACAAATTACCTCCGGCGTGAAATACCGGTTACCGCGCGGCGGGCAGAATATAGGCATCGAAACAAGGCGTCAGCGTAATCCGCTGATGCTCTGTCAGGGCTGTGGCATAATGTTCCAGCAACACATTCCTGGCGTGCTGCACCGGACAGGTCGGCAACAGCACCAGGTCCGTCTGCGCCACCGCATCGCGCGTCTTGTCATCAAGCTTCGGGACCGCCCGGCTCGGGTCGGCGCCGATGGCCACATACTCCGCCCCCTTCCTGTTCAGAAGGTAGGGAAACGGATTGGCGAAATCGAGATTGAGAACCCGCTCGAACCGCCGCTTTGTCCTGAGTTCATAGCTGCGGATCGCCGAGACCGCCGCCTGCATCTCCTCAAGCAGCAGATACTGGTAATCCGGATCCGAATAGAGCAGGAACGACGGCAGCGCCTCGGTCTCGGCAATCGCCTCAAACGTGTCCCTGTGGGAAATGTAGATGCCGCGCATCCGCTCCGCCCGTTCGGCAAAGACGTCCTTGACCGAGAACAGCCCCAGCGGCCCCAGGTCAGGCGCGTCAAGCCTGACATATCCCGGCGCCACGGCGATCGCCCGCGCCGCCTTGTGCATCACCGAGGAGACATTGGGAACGACGGTAAATCCGATCAGCACCAGGATCACCGCCTGGTAACGCCCGTATCCTGCCTTTGGCCGCATCAGGATCGCCAGCAATGCCGGCCAGACCATCAGGAACGCCTGGCTGCCGGTGTTCTGCGTCTCGTAAAACAGCCCGCAGACCAGCAGCAGCCCGACCCAGAACCAGTCCGCATCGATCAACCGGGCAAGCGGGCTTCCGCCCCTCCGGCCACCGGCCGCCGCATTGCCGCTCACCGCGGCAATCAACAGAACAACCGCCAGCAGACCACCCGCACCGAACACGTTGAAATGCATCGAGGCAGCGGTCAGGAAACGCGGCAGCAGCGCGTCCGTGTTTTGCGATGCCAGCACAATGATATCCTGCACATACGGCACCACCAGCCCGGTCGACAGTTCCGCAACCCCGGTCACACCCACACAGATCAACGCCGTGGTGATTGCGGTTGCAATGCGGATCCGGCCCAGCGCCAGACCGAACAGCAGGATCGGCCCGGCGGCCAGGAATGCCGTGATCTTGCAAAATGCCAGCGACAGAACCAGCACGCTCAGCACCACGGTCTGGATCACCGGCCCGCGCACGAACAGCACGCTGACCGCCACAAGATAGATCAGATGCGCCCCGTGCCGGTTGTAGATGCCAAACCCGTCGGTGCCGGGATAGGGATAGAAACTGATCCCGTTGAAGGGCAGCAGGGTAAACAGCATCCAGGGCGCCAGCAGCCAGAATGCCAGCTTGCCACGCCCGCCGGCGGCAACATCCCAGAGGATCAGCGCCATCACCGGCACCGTCACCGGCAACCAGATCCACTGGGTCAGGAAAACCGGCTGGGCATCGGCAAACAGCCAGTTGGAAAATGCCGCCAGGAAATATTCAAGCGGTCCCACCGGCGCGAAGAAATCGATGGCCGGCCACTGCCCTTGCCCGATCCGCCCGATCGCATCGTAATAGATCAGAACATCCCAGTTCATCGGCCCGATCGGCACAAACAGCGGCACGGTCTGCAGCACAATCAGCGCAACGGCAAAACCGATGAGAACCGGATAGAGCCACAACAGCGCCGGCCGCCCCCGTGCATCGTCGATCTCGATGGAGTTCATGCTCATTGTGGGTCCGCCCTGATTCTCTTCGCGGCGATACTCGGCGATATCACGCACCAAGGTCAATCACAGCCCTCCCTGGCGAACCGCCGCCGCCGCCCGCAATACAGACTTTACCGCCGGTCAGCGGCTGAACCATAAACCGGCACCGGCTTTGTCACCCGATTGGCCCTAGAAGCCGTCGCCCTCTTCCTGAATGACTTTCAACTTTCCATCCTCGATCCGGTGCACGACCATGCGCCGGTCGATGCGGCCGTCCGGGCGAAACCGGAACAGGCCGGTGGCGGCGCGAAACCCTTGCGTCGAGGTCAGGTTTGCCACCGTGATCGCCTCCGCTCCGCCGGACCGGACCAATCCTGCTGCAATGGCGATGGCATCATAGCCGATCGCCGCGTCATAACTCGGTGAACGTCCAAACTTGGCCTTGAAGCGCTCGGCAATCACGCTGACGTCGGACGTGGACGGAATGGCCACCATCAGCCCCTGCGCCGATGGCCGCTTGTAGATCTCTTCCGGGATCAGCGATGTGGCGATTGCCGTGGCGATCGACTGACCGAAGTCACCGGCCGCCAGAATATCGATCACCTGACCGATGGCCTCGCCGCCGCCCAGCAGCACGATGGTGTTGGCCTTGGCGAACACCGCCGCACCTTTGGCAAACGCCCCGGGCAAATTCACACCGCTTTTTGGATACGGCACGAAACCGATGGTGGTGCCGCCCTTGAGCCGGATTCCCTCCCTGAGACGCAGCAGGTTTTCAGCCGGAAAACCGGCTTCATGCACCACCACAATGTTCTTCTGCTTGGCCGCCACGGCAACGCCAACGCCCTCCAGCGCGCTGTCGATGGCATCGCCATAGAGCGGCCAGATATGCGTGCCGCCGGCCGAATTGTTCGCCACCAGCGCCAGAACCGGCGGCCGCGGCAGACTTGTCCGGGCAATGATGTCCGACACCTCGGCGTTGGTTGCAGGGCCGACAATCAGTTTGCTGCCGCCAGCAACCGCCGTCTGAACCTTGCTGGCGGCCTGCCCGGAGGTCGAGCTGAAGGCCTGAAAGTCAATCTTGAGCTGCCCTGCGCCCAGGTCATCCAGCGCCAGCTTCGCACCATCGGCGATATCGGCAGCTTTCTTCCTCAATGCGGCATCGGTCGGCAGCAGCATGGTGACGGTCACCGGCCCGCTGCCATAGGTTGAACTGGTGACAGGCGAGACGCTGGAACTTGATGCATCCAACCCCTCCCCCAGTTTCGACGCCGGGCACCCGGCCAGGCCGGCGCAGGCCAATACAAGAAGCGCTCGCGACGTCCCCGCAAGCCACGCCCCCGCGGCCGCAACCGGTCCGTCAACGCCGATATCGTTTGCTGTCAAACCCCGGATCAATGCATTTCCCCCGAACAAGCTTCGTCATAGCACGACAGCGCCACATCAATCCTGACATGGCGCTGTCGTATTCTTGCAACCCGATACATAGGCCTGACTTCACCGGTTCCGATTCAGGCCCAGCGCAACCGGATCAGATGGTCACGAATGTGTTCGTGTCATCATCGACCAGGATCTTGAGCGCATCCGTACCTGGAGCGGTCGTGAACTCGGCGACCTGCACGAAGCCCGCGTCAGTACCGGCCCCATCAACGTCGACTTCCAGGAAATCTCCGTTCATCCGCACGTAGTCGGCTGCATTGCTGCCATCGACCGGCTCGGAGCCGAGCAGCGCCGAGAGATCCACCACATCACCGCCGACAAAGTCGTAGTCGGCGATCAGATCCTGGATGCCGAAGCCCAGAGCGTCGGACAACGCACCAGCATCGAAGACGAAGGTGTCAGCACCGGCACCACCGGTCAGGACATCGTAGCCCAGACCGCCGTTGAGAATGTCGTTACCCTCACCGCCGAACAGCAAGTCATCGCCACCCAGACCAAACAGCTGGTCATCGCCCGCACCGCCGACAAGAACGTTGTTGCCGTCATCGCCGGTGATCACTTGGCCGGTGATGACAATGGAGGCATCAACGGGTTCAGCACTTGCCGCTGCAACGGTGTGGTCGGCCGCGCTGTCATCGCCGGATCCGGCCGCCGTGACTTCAGGAAGGCCGGCGGGAGTGACCGCCAGATCCATCGAGCGCGTCGACACCGTGCCGTCGGCGAACCGGGTTTCAATGGTCACCTGCTCGGTGCCTTCGAAGCCAGGGGTCGGCGTGTAGATCACGGTAAAGTCGTCGGTGATGACGATTTCGCCATGCTGCGGCTCACCGGTCACGGCCACTGCCTTGAGCCCGGCCGCCACCTCTTCAGCGGATGCGGTATAGAGAATGATCGCCAGACCTGCAGCAATCGCCGCCTGCCGTGCCTGATCCTCATTGTCGACATCATCATTGGCCGCCCCGAAGGAGACCCCGACATAGCTGCCGGTGCCGCCATCGGCCTTGGTGTAGGTGCCTTCGGCGAAGATGGTGTTACCATCGACAGTCTGGTTGGCTTCCGCCGCATCCAGATCGAGCGAGGCAATGCCGCGCTCGGCCAGCGTCTGCAGCTCGCCCGCCTGGCTCACGCCATCGGAATTGGCGTCCTGCCAGACCAGGATGTCGTCATAGGCCGCATCCTGGGCGTCGATGACGCCGTCGCCATTGCTGTCGAAGGTCCTGAGTGCTTCCAGCGAGTTGGCATGGGAGCCGCCGCCGAACACTTCGGAGAACAGTTCCGAGCCGTTTTCGATGGCGCCGGAGCCATCGAGATCCACAGCGAGAACACCGTCCTCAGGGCCGGTCCAGCCGATCTGGTCAAGATCGCCGTCCGCATCGATGTCGAAGGCGGCCGTGGCCGAGAGATCGACGCCGTCACCGTTGAGATCGAGAACGATGGGGTCGGTGGCATTTGAAGAAAGGACAAGGTTGTCAATTATCGAATTAGTACCGTTGTTCTCAAGAGTGATAGTTTTCACGTTTGATATCGAGACAGATTTGGTTCCCGTTCCGGAAATCGAATATGTTTCTCCTGTATCTGTGAAAATCGTTACGCTTCCAGAATTTAAGTCGAACCCATGCACGTTGAATGAACGCCCATCCGACCGCGAAACAACAATATCGTTGTCGCCCGGATTAGCACCACCATCGTGCCAATAAAGCTCATCGTTTCTATCCGTATGATTGCCGGTCGCGGCGAAAACAAATCCCTGTTCGACATAATTAGATCCGCCATTGATTCCTGTAAAAGCAATCGTCACCGGGCCTACGGGAACCTCTGGGACATCCGTTACGGTTATCGTCACCGGTGCCGTTGTTACGTTGTTCGCTGACTGACCGTCATCGACTTCGACAGTCAGGTCAATGGTGGGCTCAGTTTCATGATCAAGGCTCTCGCCGGGTTTCAGACGAAGCTCGTAGGTGCCGGGTTCGCCAGATTTGGCAACGACTTCGAAGCGATCATCGACTGCACTTGTGCTGTCCAAAACCCTAAAAACAAAACCACTAGCCGTGTCGACATCTGTCAAAGTGAACTCATCTATCAACGCACCGACATCATTTTCGGCGACGGCGCTGTCAGCTAGACCGGTGATTACAGGCGCGTCGTTGACCGGGTTGACGGTGATGGTCACCGTTGCCGGTGCCGATACGTCGCCGTCGCCGTCGGCGACAGTATAGGTAAAGCTGTCCGTACCGTTGAATTCGGCATTTGGCGTGTAGGTGTAATCGCCGGTGACCGGGTCAAGCGTCAAGGAGCCGTTGCTCACCCCGGAGGCGATGGCGTAAGGCGCGGGCGCCAGACCGTCTGCCCCGCTGTCGACATTGTCAGCCAGGCTCCCCAGGATGGCGGTGTCCTCGTCACCGGACGCGGTGTCGGCTGTCGCCAGTGGCACATCATCGGTGACGTTGACGACAAAGCTCTGGGGTACCGAGTCGCCGTCGCCATCAAACGCATTGACGTCGAATCGGATCGACAGCGAGGCATCGTTCCCCGCACCGTCATGATCGAGCGCCTGATACAGCACAAACTGATAGGCCGGATTGTTGCTTGTCAGGTTTACCGAAAACACCCAATTGGCGACATCCGCGGGATCACTGCCCAGCTTGAACGCGATCAGCTTCTGGTCGAGCGGATGCCCGCCACCATCTGCCGCAACTGTAGTGTAGTCAAGTTCCACACCGCCCGACGACAGCGGATTGCCCGCGCCGTCAACGATCGCTGTGCTGCCAAATTCGATATGGGAGTTAGCTTCGTCCGCGCCCCAGGCGATCTGGAGATCGTGGAAATCGGAAGTGACCGCGCTGCTCGGATCCACCACATTTCCAGCGGTAACGGAGCCGTTAACAACAGGCGTGTCGTCATCGATGATCAGATCGATGGTGCCTTCCACAGCGTCACCATCGCCGTCAGTGACGGTGTAGCCAAGGATGAAGTGCGCGTCGTCTTCAACATCAGGCGTGTTGCCATCGGCATTGTGCAACAGAT
>CAXBIE010000054.1:0-33065 GCA_963975635.1 uncultured Hoeflea sp.
CCTTTGTTGCAGTAAATGCTATCAAAGGAGCGGCATCAAACCGCGAAAGGTCCACCACGTTTCTGTGGAAATTCAAAAGCGGTGGTTACAGTCTGGCTGACTGTGACGCCAAGGCCAAGCAGATGAGCCTCGGCAAGCGTGGCAACGCTTTCCTCGCGGTCTTTGCATCGGTCTTCGCCGAGTATCAGAAGCGGCTTGGCGGAAGGATCGACTTCGAGGACATGATCTTGCGGGCCGCTCACTACACAGAGACGGGCCGATACGTATGCCCGTTCCGCCATATCCTGGTCGACGAGTTCCAGGACATTTCCCAGCGCCGGGCTCGGCTGGTGAAGGCGCTGAAGGGCCAGCATCCTGACGCGCGTCTCTTTACCGTCGGCGACGACTGGCAGTCAATCTTCCGCTTCGATGGATCTGACATCCACCTGATGCGGCACTTCTGCGCTGAGTTCGGCGGCAGCTTCGACGATGAGACGGGCGTGCATCGAACGGTCGATCGTGGGCGCACCTTCCGTTCGGTGGACCAGATTGCCTATGCGGCCAGATCCTTCGTGTTGCGGAACCCGGCACAGCTTTCCAAGCAGATCATGCCCGCCGGCACGGCAACAGAACCCACCATCAGAATCCGATTGGTGGCGAAGAACGAGGACCAGAACGCACTGATAGATGTGCTTCAAGGACTGTCCGGCAGGCTTGCTCCCGTCACGACGGCGATAGTGTTGCTGTTGGGACGATACCGATTTCTCGAGCCGGACATGCGGGAACTCCGGCGCCGGTTTCCGCGACTGCACATTATCTTCAAAACCATTCACGCGTCCAAGGGGCTCGAAGCCGATCATGTCATTCTGTTGAATGCGGATAGCGGCCGAACAGGGTTCCCCTCAGAGATGGTCGATGCCCCCCTGCTCAGCCTCGTCTCGCCTGAGATCGAAGCTTTCGAAAATGCGGAGGAACGGCGCGTCATGTACGTGGCGATGACGCGCGCCCGGCATACGCTGACACTCCTCGCCTCAAAGTCGCGCCCCTCGTCCTTCGTCACCGAGTTGGCGGACGACTCTGCTTATGGAGTTGCAGTAGCGGCGGAAGGTGAGGAGCGAGCATGTTCAGCATTGTGGATACCTGCTGCCGTCTTGTCCGTCTTGCGGCACCGGCCTGCCGCGACATGCTGATGGAACGGCCGACCTTACATGTCGATGCCGCACCACTTTTCCAACATGCCCCGACTGCAAGGATGGCTGGCTGATCGAACGGTCAGGTCGTTATGGCGCGTTTCTGGGCTGTGTCCGATTTCCCGTTTGCACGGGAAAAGCCCGCATCGCGTCTGCTGAAAAGACCAGCCGAAAAAGGCCGGGGTAATAAACCGATCAAAGGATAGAGCACTGCGTCGAACCACGCTATGCGGGGCGCCATTCTACAATGCCTGCAACTCCGGTTTTCCTGCATCCCTGACGTGCGGCATGTTCACTGTGGCGAGGTAAGCACTTGAGTGGGGTATTAGCGGCCCCATTTCGGACACTCGTTTCCGAAGGATGAACGCCTGCTCTCCGCCCTCTTGAGACAATTGATAAGTTGTGATGCAATGGCAACTACGATCCAGTGATGCCCTTCACCGGCATCTTGATAAGCGACCGCTTCGCGCCCTCAGTTCGGACGTTCACCATCAACGGCGTTCGTCGCGAGAGCTGCCGGTGATTCAGGCTGAACAATGGTCCGCAAAGGGGGAAAGCGGAGTTTCGTTACCGGGAATGAATGATTGAAAGGGGACGGAAGCTGACTGTTTAGCTCGGGGCTATGAGAATAGTGACCGCTGACATTCGATCTGATCTCACCCCGTTGCCCAAAAGTTCGACAGATAGCGAGATGCCGGTCCACAGAAAGGGCCAGGCCGGAGCTCCTTCTACGCTATTGGAAGGGGTGATCGACTGGCCATCTACATCAGTACATAAATTAAAAAATGCTAATTTAATATAAGTTTAATATGCATTCCTTAGTACTAAGCCTGTTGCAGGTGTCGTCTGGCAAGGTTGAATGCGTGAAGAATTCATCGGCTTGGCAAGGCGCTATGCACATTTAGGTTTTGTGCAGATTGAGAGACGTTCTTGCTATGTTGAGTATCTTGAATCCAGCAGACTATTCCGCAGAAAAGAAATGTGCGCAGACTGCGATCATCTTCAGAAATGAATCCACGCAGTCCGTGCATGTGATTGGTCGCGAAGCTTTTGTTGAAGACATCTCTCCCATACTTGGACCGCTAAACTACGTCGCAGAGACCGCGGGCGTGAGCATTGACGCGCTCGAAAATGTCGGTTCAGACACTATTCTCGTGATGGATGGCGCGATTCCTGACGTGTTTGGGCTCTGTGAGAGCCTTGACGAAGACTTGCCAAAAATCCTGGTTTCGTCAGAAACAAATTTTGCATTCCGTGCCAGGTGCGCCCGTTCGAATGTGAATGCGATCATCGGCGACCCGATCGATCAAGCAGAACTCATTCACTGGCTGGAACATTTCGGCGGACAGCAATCCGAGCAACCAGCCTCCATTCTGCTGGTAGATGACGATCCACTCGCGTCGGCCGTTTATGCAGAGCTGCTGCGGGCTCACGGTATGGTCGTTTCGATTCTGAACGAGCCGCTCAAGATCATAGAGACAATCGACAACGCGTTTTTTGATATCATCATTATGGATCTGCAGATGCCCGGCACCAATGGCATCGAGATTGCCAAGATCATTCGGCAGTTCCAACGCCACCTATCGATACCTATCCTCTTCCTGTCATCGGAAGAAGACAAACAGATCCAGATGAAGGCCCGTCAGTTTGGTGGTGACGATTTCATCTCCAAGCAGGCCGATCTCGATGCGCTGGTCTCGATTATCCATCTGCGCGTGCAGCGTGCAAGGATGCTGCGCTCTCTCATTGAGCGGGATGGCTTGACCGGTCTGCTCAACCACAAGCGTTTCAAGGAGCGCGTGGGACACGAAATGGCGCGGTTCAAACGCACAGGTCAGCCGTTTTGCGTCGCTATGATCGATGTCGATCATTTCAAGAAGGTGAACGACACCTGGGGGCATCCGGTCGGTGACCAGGTTCTGTCAATCCTCGCACGAACGCTGGTAGGCTGGGTCCGCAAGACTGATGTGGTGGGCCGTTACGGGGGCGAGGAATTCGCTGTTCTTCTTCTCGACACCTCACCAGCAGCTGTCATTGAAGTTCTCGACAATTTCAGGAAGCATTTTGCAAAAATCGTTTTCGATGGCCGGCCCGAAACATTCTCACTGACACTCAGTATTGGTGTCGCAGGCAGCGATTCACAATACGACCCAGACACGCTTTTTGCCGACGCCGACAGTGCACTTTATCAAGCCAAGAATAACGGACGCAATCAACTTGTCGTCGCCCCAAGAGTCGAACCTTCAGAAGAAATGGAAGGTCATACGGTAACTCGGGTGAGGACCATCAATGAAGCCGTTTGATACCTCTACCCTTCATTGTTCGAACTGCATGCGCAAATATTGTCACCGACGGATTGGATCAAGACAATGAACCTAACTCATGAGAGAACCGTGGAAAGCACAGGCATAGTACTTGATGGCCGCTCGGTCTGCATTGTCGATGACGACAGCCTGTTCCGGTTGCATCTTTCAGCGCTTTTGGGTCAAGCAAATCTAAGGACAATGGAAGCAGGCGACAGCCACACTCTGACCGCGGCCCTGGAGAAGGAGATGCCGGATTGCATTCTCCTCGATTACAATCTCGATTCCGAGAACGGCTTCCGGCTACATGAGCAATTGAAGTTGCGCTTCCCAAACCTTGCGCCCGTTATCATGTTATCGGCTGATGAGTCGCAACGAACAGCTATCAAGGCGTTTCGCATGGGGCTTTATGATTTTCTGCCCAAGCGCAACTTGCGGATGGATGAAATAACGTCCGCCGTCAGGAAATCGATAGCCAGGCATGAGGTGGAGGCAGCGCGGGATGGCGAGATCTCGGCACTTCGCAAGAACGCTATGCTCGACGATCTGACCGGAATGTACAGCTCTGACGAATTGCGCAAGAAGTTGCAGCTGCTTTCGAGCGCGGTCAAGCGAGGAGGTACGCGGTTTGCCATCCTCTCTATTCGCCTCGCCGAGTACAGGAAGATATCCGCCAGCTTCGGGATTGCGAATGCCGACGATGTGCTTCGCGGTTTTGCCGGCAGAATCCGCTCCAACCTGCGGGCGGAGGATTTCTGCGGTCGCTATGATGAAGACACATTCCACTACGTCATGGACCGGAATCCGTCGCAAGCCAGGCTTCAGGAGCAGATGGAGCGGTTCAAAGAGCAGCTTACCTTTTCACATCACCTGAAGTCGGTGGAGCTCAAGATATCGCCATTGATTGCGGTTTCCCTCTCCGGCGTGGACGGTGACGCTGTTGAGATGCTGCAGCATCTCTCCGCGGAGCTTGATGCACAACGCAATGATCGCGGGTTTGGCGACACCGCGGAAGGCTGGAGTTCTTTGCCCGGTGCAACACCAGCTGCCGGCGGGCTCAAAGAGCCTGACGAGCGGCGCCGGTCTGTCCGCATGCGGACCTTGAAGCCAGCCTTCATAGCGCTGGAAGAATGGTCGTCGAAAATCAATTGCACGGTGCGAAACATATCTGAAGGCGGTGCGCGAATACGGCTTGAACGCCCCTTGGCGCTGCCGGAATTCTTTCTGCTCAAGATAGCCACATCGGGGCGACTGCGGCGCGTTCGAAAATGCTGGCATATCAATGACGAAATCGGTGTCGAGTTCTGCGACGAGTGAAGTAGTCCATCCAATCGCCCCAATCACGCATGGCCCGCAGCAAATGTGAGGCTGATCAAGTCAATCCGGTCGTCCACCCGCATCAATGGGAGATAAATCCAATGTCCAATCAGATGACAAATACCAAAAAGCTGGACCAATTGCCGGAGGCGGCTCGCGACCGGATACAGCAATTGCGGCTTCTCTTCATCGAGCGATCGATCGAGCAGCTGTCGCAAATCCGGCAGTTTCTGGATGAAAGGGCAAGAGCGGAAGAACCGCGCGCCAAGGATGCCGATCTGATAAAGTTGGCCCATTCCATGGTCGGCGCATCGGGGATCTTTGGCTTTCAAGATCTCGGCAATGCGGCATTCAAGCTCGAAAACACTTTGCGGGAGCCTGGTTACAACGAGGCGGATTTCCTGCGGGCCGCTGACGACCTGATTGGTCACCACACCATGCTTGGCTGAGACAGCTATATCTCTTCATGGCCCAGACCGGGCGGCCCCGATATTTGTTGAATGACCCGTCTGTGAAGCGGCTGCGGGTATGAGAGTAGATGTCTTTCAGAATTCAACGCCGGTTGAGCATCAAGCATTCATCCTTTGACAGATGAAAGCAGGGCCCTGGCTTGCTCGGACAGCGTCATCGGGTCAAACGGTTTTGAAATCACCCCAAGCGCGCCCAGATCAATAAATCGCTCAATATCTTCGGGTTGAGATCTGGCTGTTATGAACACCACGGGAATCGCTGCGGTCGCCGGGTTCTCCCGCAGCCTGACCAGAGTTTCGGGGCCATCTATGCCTGGCATCATCGCATCGAGCAAGATAAGATCCGGCACCCAGTGCTCTACTGTTTCCAAAGCTTCGGAGCCCGAAGAACAACTCTTGACGGTAATATCTGAATCAAGCTCAAGCGCCATGATCGCGATTTCCCGAATATCGTCCTCGTCATCGACATAGAGCAGGTTAATGGCTTCAGTCATGCGCGGCTCCAGCTGCTGTACTTCAACACTCGTATGATTGCTTCCAACCCGTTTCATCTGCTGGTTGGAAGCAATCAATGTTCTTCTCATCATTGTCCATCACAACGGCGACGTCCAGCACTGTTGCAGGCCGTCACGCCGCGACAAGGCTTTCGATCTTGTCAATAATCCTGCGTTCGGTTGCACGGGATTTGACCATTACCGAAGCGACCGTCTTTTCAACTTCGCTTGATACTTCGGTGGCAGACAGGATCATGACCGGAACCGATGGCCCGTTCAGTTCGGAGATCGTCTTGACAAGCTTGAGCCCCGAACCATCGGGCAACTCGAGATCGAGAACCACAAGATCGAAATGCGTCTCCCGGAGCAACTGTTCGGCGTCCTTCAAGGTGCTCGCCGTAACCACATTGATCTTGCCCTGGAGCGTGAGGGCAAGAATCCGGCTGAAATCCTCGTCATCCTCGACATGAAGAAGTGTTGGCACCTGCCTATGCGTGAAGTGCAGCAGGCTGCGCTGAACGTCCTTTTCATCGACCGGCCCGGATACATTGCCTTTCAACAAAAGAGGCAACTCGACCCAGAAAATTGAGCCTTTACCTACCTCTGTGTCAAAACCAATCGTTCCACCCATCCTCTCCATGATCTGCTTGCTGATATGCAGTCCCAGGCCGCTGCCGCCCTTGATCCGGGTCGAAGACGAATCGCTCTGCGAGAACTTGCCAAAAATCTGGGGCCTGAATTCGTCGGCAATTCCGGCGCCGTCATCCTTCACTGATATGCGAATCCGGCCGTTGACGCACAGCGCGGAGACTTCAACTGCACCCTCCCGATTGGAAAATTTGGCCGCGTTGGAGAGAAGATTGGCCATTACCTGTGAGAGGCGCGCCGCATCGACATTCACTTGGTGGCCGTGTTCGATCTCTGTAGCTTTCAACACCACCCCAAGCTTGTCAGCGTAGGGTTGATTGACCTCGATAGCCTGCTGAAGGATTTGATCAAGGTCCTCCGGCTTCATTTCAAAGCGCATCTGGCCTGACTCGATCTTGTCTATATCAAGAATGTCGTTGATCAGCAGGGTGAGCCGCTCGCAATTCTTGTATGCAATATCGATCAGGCGATTTGCCTTTTCCGGCAACTCCTTCGCCATCGGGCCGGCTGCCAGACCGAGTGCACCACGAATAGACGTCAGCGGCGTGCGCAACTCGTGACTCACGATCGAAACGAAATCTGATTTCAGGCGGTCGATTTCCTTGCGCTTGGTGATATCGAGCACCACCCCGAGATAGCCGGTTATGGCCTGAGATTCGTCGCGCAAGGCAGTGACGGTCAACATCACCGGAAATCTGGACCCGTCCCTGCGGACATAGGTCCATTCGTTCTCGTCAATGCCGTCAATCTCGACTTTGCGGACGAAGACGTCAAATCCCGGCTCGACCTTGCTATCCAACTCGGCGGACAAGACGCGCGCCCGTTCGCCGACTTCCGCCGGGTCGTGCCACAACGCAGGCGTTTGCTTTCCGATAATCTCGTCTGCCGAATAGCCCAATGCTTTTTCTGCAGCCTCATTGAAGACAACTACATTGCCGTTCAGGTCGGTCGCGATAATCAGGTATTCGGTGCTGGAGAGAATGGCTGACTTCATGGTGTTGGATTCACGCAGCGCATGGGCCGCGGCCACGGCTGCACTGGTGTCGCGGATGGTGCCGACGAACATGCGTTTTTCATCGAGAACCATTTCGTTAACGGAAAGATCAATCGGAAAAACGGAACCGTCCTTACGCATAGCACTGACCTGTCTGCCCAGACCAATGACTTTCGGATCGCCCTCAGTGAGATATCTACTCATGTAGCCATCATGGCCAGCATGATACGGTGCCGGCATAAGCATCTTGACGTTCTTTCCGAGAACCTCATCGAGGGAATAGCCGAATATGCGCAGGCCGGCCGGGTTTATGGTTTCGATCTGCCCCGTAGCATTGATTGTCACGACGCAGTCAGAAACCGTATTCATGACAGTGGAATTCCGCGTCGCTTCTTGCTTGATGCGTTGGTTCGATTTTTCCAGATAGGACGTCTTCAGTCGGGACAGCAGTGTCATGTGCGCCGTGATTGCCGACAGAAAGGAAATCAGAAAGCCTGCGATCAGGGCGACATTTGGTAACGAAGTCCGCTGCGATGCCAGGAACTTGGCTGTGGGAATGATTTGGACATTCCATTTCTTGTCGAGAATTTGAACTGTTTTTTCCAGCTTCCAGTTCTCCGCCAGTTCACTCGTCATGTTGCCGAAACTGTTCAAGACCTGACCGTCGAAAGTCACCCGGAATTGGTACCGGTCCATTGCCTCCGGCGAGACCGTCTGGCCAAAAAAATCACCTACCGAAAAAACACTTGCCAGGTATCCTGGCGACTCTCCGCGCACTTTGAGCGGCATGTAGGCAATGAACGCGGTTTCCTGATCCGTCAGTTTGAAGGGTGGGCTCAGTATGGAAATGTCGTTTTGAATGGCGGTGCTTGCGAATGCCGCATTTGCGCTTTTCAAAACAGAATAGATCCATATCAGGCGCTCGTTGCGCGCAGCCTCCTCTGCCTGAATCACTGTGCCATTCGCGTTGACCCTCACCAACGCGCGAAGCCCCATCAAATCCTCAATGTAGGCTCGTGCGTCGGCCTGCCAGAAAAAGATTGGCTGATCTGCATCGAGCTCGGTTCTTCCAACCATACGCTTGAGCGCTGAGATCTTGCCTTCGGTTTCGGCGGACATCAGCAGGTAGATCTTGCTCGTCTCGCTGGTGAGAAGAGCCTGGAGGTGACCCAGTTCCTTGTCTGTCAGTGCCCGGTAGAGCGAAACCGATCCGGCCGCGAGAACAAGAAGAATTATGGCAGGCAGGATCAGTGCTCTGCGGCCTATCATGCTCTCGATGGTTTCCATTCGTTGGATATTCGTGACCACCAGAAACATCGCCAGCAGGAACGTGATCAGGAAACCGCCTGTCAGGATAAGAATCGGATTGGTGTTCTGAGCGTTTTGCTCAAAGCTTGGTGTGCTCTCCCAGACAATCAGCCAGTTCTGCTGCATGACGTCGATCTGCTCCCGCTTGGAAAACACAGGTACGTAATCACTGGTTTGAACTTTCCGGCTGTCGTAGATAAGTGCATCCGCATCTTCGGCATTGCCATCATAGATCCGCAGGTTGAGCGTATTGCCTTGACTCTGGGTTAGTTCGCTCATGAAATTCTTGGCAATGAACGCAGCATAGATCCAACCGTCAAACTCCGACCATTTCTTGGCTGAAGGATCCGGATCTGTGATTTCCTTGTACATCGGGTGCAACAATAGAAATCCCGGCGTTTTTTCGGCATCCTGGACGAGAATGATACGTTTTGTGATCGCCGGCTTGCCTGTTTGCATCGACAAATCGGCAGCCTGCTTTCTGTTTTTCTCAAAGGCAATATTCAGTCCTACGGCCTGTTTGTTTATGTTCTCCGGTTCAATGTAGGTGATGATGTAATTGCCGTCCTTCACGTCCGTCGGGCGGATGGTGAAATCCTTGGCGCCATCCGCGCGCGTTCTTCGCAGATAGCTCTCTATTTCATTGTCAGACAGGGAAGTGATCCATCCCATTCCGTTGATGCCAGGAAAGTTATCGTGAAGGTGCAGTTGATCCACATAACGCCGCCACTCGTATCGCGTTATGTTCTCGGATCCCTGGAAATAGGCGACACCACCCAGAAGGGCGTTCTGATAGGAGTTGATCCGGCTCAGCAATGCCTTTTTGCTTTCGACTGCAAGGGCTTCAAACTGGATCTGGCTCTTGTCGTCCGCAGCTTGCGACGACACTTTCCAGGCATAAAAAGTCAAGCCGAGCGGGATTAACAAAATCAGCATTGCCGTTACCGGTAAGTTGCCCACTGCCGCGCCGCGCCACGACAGCCGCTGCGGGTTGCCCGGCGCGATCAGAATGAGAGGCAGGAACACGATGATGCCGAACATGTCTCCGGTCCACCAAGTCAGCCAGTTTTCAACAATCTGGTCCTGTGTCATTACTCCGCCGACATACAAGGCAGAAACACCAGCTGTGGCAGCGACAAGGCAGGCTATCGGGCCGGCAATGATGAACAGAAGCATGACTTGCCTGAGGCGGTCGAAACTCAGCGGAAGCCCCAGGAATCGACTCACCAGACCGAACCCGGCCAGTGCTTGCAGGCTCGATCCAGCCGCAATAGCCAATGCAATCAACGCTTTTGCGAGGTCCAGTCCGGTTTCCGGGGAATAAGCATTTGATATGTAGCAGTTCACCAGGAACGAACCCAACAGGATCCCTGGCCAATGCCGCCAACCGCAAATGATCAAGACCCCGAGAGCAATTCCGGATGGTGGCCAGATGACCGTAGCGAAGCCGGGTGGCACAGCGAGAAACAGGCCAAGCCGGCCCGACGCAAAATAGAGCCCGGCAATCAGGAGTATCCGAACCAGGTACATGCCAATACTATTTCGCATCATGACTTTACGGTCGCTTTCCAAATGTGATCGTCTGACTGAGCCGAGCGGTACAATTGCAAAATGATGGCTTAATATTAATATATGCTTATATTTGGCGGTATCTTGAACGTCCCGGAATGAAAACCACGGTTTCGCCATTTTGACCGACCGTGGCGCGAATACAGAGAATGGCCGTTCGAACCGTTTCGCAGGACCAACGCCGAATCCTTCCGCAAGTTTGGACATGATGACCTGAGACCCTGAACTTCCTCCAAATTTTGGTAGAGTCCGTCAAAACCAGGAGACGGACGGAATGAAGCGTTCACGGTTCACGGAAGAACAGATCATCGGGATATTGAAGGAGCAGGAGGCGGGTGCGAAGACAGCCGATGTCTGCCGCAAGCACGGTATCTCGGATGCAACCTTCTACAAATACAAGGCGAAGTATGGCGGCATGGAGGTGTCCGACGCGCGCAAGCTGAAGGCGCTCGAGGACGAGAATGCCAAGCTGAAGAAGCTGCTCGCCGAGACCAGGCTGGACAATGCGATCCTGAAGGATGTCGCTTCAAAAAAATGGTGACGCCCCCTCTCGCCGGCGCTCCGCTTGCCTGCCGGGCAGTGGATGTGAAGCGGGATGCGGTGGCTCATGTCTGTGCGCAGCACGGGGTGAGCCAGCGTCGGGCGTGCGAGGTGCTGTCGGTGGACCGGTCGAGCATGCGATATCGCAGCGTGCGGCCTGACGATGCGGCCATTCGGGAGGCAATGAAGAAGGTTGCGTCGGAGCGCCGCCGCTTCGGTTATCGGCGCATCCACGTGATGCTCGGCCGACAGGGGATCGTCATGAACCTGAAGAAGCGCCAGCGTCTCTATCGGGAGGAGAAGTTGACGATGCGCAAGCGCGGCGGCCGCAAGCGGGCCTTGGGGACGAGACGACCTCTGGCTCTGCCGTCGCGTCCCAACGAGCGCTGGAGCCTGGACTTCGTCAGCGATGCCTTCACCGACGGCCGCCGCTTTCGGATGCTGGCTGTCGTCGACGACTTCACCCGTGAATGCCTGTGCCTGGTCGCAGACACATCCCTGTCAGGCGCAAGGCTTGCTCGCGAGCTGGACAGGCTCATCACCAAGCGGGGGAAGCCGAGGACAATTGTCTCGGACAACGGCACGGAGATGACCAGCATGGCCATCCTCAAATGGCGCCAGGAGACCCAAGTCGAATGGCACTACATCGCGCCGGGCAAGCCGACGCAAAACGGCTTCGTCGAAAGTTTCAACGGCAGTTTCCGTGACAAGTGCCTCAACGAAACCCTGTTCTCGTCGCTTCCCCAAGCACGAGATGCAATCACCGCATGGAAGGAGGACTACAACCGCAACAGACCCCACTCATCGCTGGGCAACATCACGCCCAACGAGTTCGCAATGAAAATGGCCATGGAAAAACGGGCCGCATGAGGCCAGATTAGAAATCCAAGACTCTCCCGAAAACTGTAGGGAACTACGGTCTCAGGTCGCTCCTCTTAATCCCGTCGTTTTATGAGCTTACGGACTGAATCCAATCCATCAAATGCCGGGATTAAACAACTAGGCTTGACTTGCTCCCTCTGGGGGCTGAGAAGCCGCACCGCGGCGGAGGCGATAGCCGTCCATTTCAGATCCTTCACACCACTGTCTATTCATGTTCATAACTGCAAGGAGTTGCCTGATGGCAATCAAGAATCGTTTTGCCGACCTGCTTTCGGAAATCAGCGCATGGCGCCGTGACATCCACACCAATCCTGAACTGGGTTTCACAGAAACGCGCACGGCCGGTAAAGTTGCTGAATTGTTGAAATCCTTTGGCTGTGACGAAGTCGTTGAAAATGTCGGCAAGACCGGCGTGGTCGCTGTCATTAAGGGACGCGGCGAAGGCAAGTCCATTGCTCTGCGCGCTGATATGGACGCCCTGCCGATTACCGAACTGACTGGTGTTGAATATGCCTCTGCAAATCACGGTATCATGCATGCCTGTGGTCACGATGGTCATACGGCTATGCTGCTGGGTGCGGCCAAATATCTGTCAGAAACCCGCAATTTTGCCGGTCAGGCTGTGCTGATTTTCCAGCCCGGCGAAGAGGGGTGCTTTGGTGCGCGCGAGATGCTGGAAGACGGGCTTATGGAGCGCTGGAGCATTGATGAAGTCTACGGCATGCACACCTTGCCTGGTATTCCAATTGGCAGTTTTGCCGGCCGCGCAGGCCCGAACATGGCAGCCGTTGGCAACCCAACCATCAAAATCACCGGCAAGGGCGGTCATGCTGCAGAGCCACACTATTGCATTGACCCAATGCCAGTGGCGGCTCAGATCATAATGGCCTGCCAGACCATTGTCTCGCGCAATGCCGATCCGCTCGAATCGCTGGTCATTTCGCTGACAAACCTGACATCGGATTCAACAGCCAGAAACGTGATCCCGGAAACGGTTGAAATTACCGGTACGGTGCGCGCCCTCAGTGACGAGATGATGAAGTTTGCCGAAAAACGCATTGGCGAAATCTGCGCCGGTATTGCGCTGAGCGCCAATGTCAAAATCGAGTTCTCGTTCACCCCTGGCTATCCCGTCACGGTGAATGATCCTGATTCGACGGCGGCCGCCATGGCCGTTGCCCGCGGCATCGTCGGCGCAGAGAATGTCGATGCCGATATGGCGCCGTCCATGGGTGCAGAAGATTTTGCTTACTACCTGCAGAAGCGACCGGGTGCCTTCATCAATATTGGCAATGGTGACACTGCTGGACTGCATTCGCCCTATTACAACTTCGATGACGAAGCCATTCCATTCGGATCCAGCTGGTTGGCTGGAATGGTGGAAGCACGCAGCCCACTCAGCTGATCGGTTCATTTCAACCTTCATGGAAAAGAGCCGACTTGGCTCTTTTCCTATTCAGGGCATTTCGATGCGATCAACTGTAAGCAGATACAAATATGTGGGGCGCTCTGCTCTTATCGTGTGGCGACAAGCGTGTGATTTTCGCCGTCGACATTCAGATAGCGGCGCACGGGAAGGGGCAGTTGCGGCGATTTTTCGCTGAACAGGCCGCATCCTTCCAGTAGCCGCCGCTTGTCGGGGTTCGGTCCGACCGCCCGCCAGATGGTCCGCGTGGAATAGGGCAGGTTATCCTCGCGCCAGGAAACGCCGGTCGTCACCCCGCGCAGATAGGTGCGCTGATGTTCGCCGAACGGCATAAGCGTCGTCTGACACAGGAAAGAATGTTCGCGCATACCGCGCTCGACGATAAATAGACGGTTGCGCCAGTAGGCGGCCAGTCCCGAATATTTCGAAAACTGCCGGATTTCCAGGTCCCGATCATAGATCCGCTCGATCGTTTTCACCGTGATCTGACCGTTGCCTTCCTCAAGTCTGGCACAGCTTCGGACGATTGTCCCGGGCCATGACAGGCTTTTGTGGTAAATCTCGTAATAGCCTGCATACTGGCGCAGCTCCGACAGGTTTCCGGGGAACCCCTCCCGCAACAGGAAATTCGGTCCGATGGTTTGAGCTGGCGCGGCCAGTATATCCTGAAAGCGCTTTTCCGGCAGCAAGAAGTCCTGCGGATTGAGTTTGAAGTACCGCGCGATTTTCCCCGTATTGAAAGGCGAAGGACGTGTTTGCGCGGCAAGATAGCGGTTGAACTGTTGCCTGTTGATCCCGATCTCGCGACAGATTGCCGTAATCGACGGACGGGTATCGCAGGCAATCCGCAAATTGGCCGCGAAACGACTGTTGTTACTGGATTTCACTCTGTTCGGAGCCGATCATAATAGCGTCAATTAGCGTCACTGTGCATCAATAAGCGAAGTTGTCCGGCTTTCGCAAGCCGCTTATGCAGCTGCACATGAATTTTGACAGGCCCATCAGCCGCGGCTTCAGACATCGCGATACGACCTCTTGCGAATATTCAGAATCCGTAATCGTGAAGCGGCACGGGTGATATGTGAAATGCTAAAACAGACCGGGAAAGCCAAATGAAAAACAAGAACTCAACCATTCAGACGTCCGGGCTTGATCGCCGCGCCTTTCTTGCCTCTGCCGCTGCTGCCGGGTTTGCGGCAACCGCCTCCGGGCTTTTGGTGCCTAGCGAAAGCTTTGCCGCGGAGGAGCCCCAGCGCGGTGGCCACCTCGTCCTCGGTCTTGACCGCGGGCAGACGACCGATGTTCTCGATCCCGGCACCTATACCGGCAGCACCATGTTTCTGGTCGGCTTCACCTGGGGCGACAGGCTGGTCACCACCGATCCGGTGTCCGGCGAGGCGCTGCCCAGCCTCGCCGAAAGCTGGACCTCTTCCGACGATGCAAAGACCTGGACTTTCAAATTGCGCAAGGATGCGCGCTTTCATGATGGCACGCCGTTCACCGTCAGCGATGCCGCCCAGACGCTCCGCCGGCATTCCGACAAGGACTCCAGCTCTGCAGCACTCGGCCTTCTCGAAGATATCCAAACCATCGAGGAGCGCGCCGGCGATCTGGTCATCACGATCAAGAACGGCAATGCCGACCTGCCGCTGCTTCTGACGGATTATCATCTGCAGATCCAGAAGAACGGCGGCATGGACGATCCGAACACCGCGATCGGCACGGGACCCTACAAGCTCGAAAGCTTCGAGCCGGGCATTCGCATCACCTTTTCCAAGAATGAAGATGACTGGAACGAGGATCGCGGTTTCGTCGACAGCGTCGAGATTCTCGTCATCAACGACAATACGGCCCGCATCGCGGCGCTGTCGTCCGGCAAGGTGCATTTCATCAACACGCTCAGCCCGAAGACGATGTCATTGCTGTCGCGGGCGCCAAACATCGAGACTATCAGCACCAAAGGCAAGGGCTTCTATTCCTTCCTGATGCAAGGCGACACAGCACCTTTCGACAATAACGACCTCAGAATGGCGCTGAAGCTCGCCATCGACCGCGAGGCGCTGCTGAACACCGTTCTCGGCGGTTATGGCACGCTGGGCAACGACTATCCCGTCAATGATGCCTATGCGCTGGCGCCGACCGACATTCCGCAGCGCGCCTACGACCCGGAAAAAGCGGCCCATTATTACAAGAAATCCGGCCATGACGGCCCGATCCTGCTTCGCACCTCCGATGGTGCCTTTACCGGCGCGGTCGACGCCTCCGTGCTGTTCCAGGCCAATGCGAAGGAAGCGGGCATCAACATCCAGCTCCAGCGCGAGCCTTCCGACGGATACTGGTCGAATATCTGGAACAAGAAGCCGTTCGTAGCCGCATACTGGGGCGGCCGCGCGACGCAGGATCTGCGCTACACCACCAGCCAGCTTTCGACAGCGCCATGGAACGATACCCATTTCAACGACCCCGAATTCGACAAGATGCTGTTTGAAGCCCGCGCCGAAACCGATCAGGACAAGCGTCGCGCGCTCTACCGCCAGATGGCGATCATGGTGCGCGATGACAGCGGTCTCATTCTACCGGTGTTCAACAACTACCTCAATGCCCGCACGGTGAAGATGAAGGGCTGGATCGACGATGTCGGCAACGACCTGTCCAACGGACAGATCGCCAGCCGCGCCTGGCTCGTCTCCTGATCCCTCAAACGAGAAAGCCGCGGGAAAACCTGCGGCTTTCATGGACCCCATGACAGATACACAACACGTTCCTTCCGACCCGGTTAAAGCGCCGGCTCCCGGGCTGCTCGCCGTCTTGCGCGTGCGCTTTCCCATGGGAAGCCGCATTGGCGAGCGGATCGTACTCGGCATCGGCCTGCTGTTTGCCAGTTCGATCCTGATTTTTGCCGGGATCGAGGTGCTGCCCGGCAATTTCGCCGAGACCTATCTCGGCCAGGCCGCAACGCCCCAGGCCATCGCCAATCTGAGCGCCGAATTCGGCCTCGACCAGCCTCTCATGACCCGCTATTTCGATTGGCTTTTCAATATACTGCATGGCGATTTCGGCCATTCCTGGGCCAGCGGCCAGTCGGTCAGCGCACAGATTGCAGGCCGTCTGGGCAATTCGCTGCTTCTTGCTGGCGCCGCGGCGATCATTGCCGTTCCGCTCGCCGTCGGCCTCGGGCTTCTCGCCGTGCTTTATCGCTATCGTCTGGTCGACCGGCTGATCAACCTGATCTCGCTTGCCGCGGTATCGCTGCCGGAATTCTTCGTCGCCTACCTGTTGATCATGGTGTTTGTGGTCCAGCACCCCGTCGCGGCGTTTCCGGCCACGGTCTATGACAGCATGGGCCTGTGGGAGAAGCTTCAGACAATCATTTTGCCAGTGGCGACGCTTGTTCTGGTGGTGATCGCCCACATGATGCGCATGACCCGTGCGGCGATCATCAACGTCATGGCGTCGGCCTATATGGAGACAGCCGAGCTCAAGGGCATCGGCGCATTGCGGGCAATCGTCAAACATGCAGCCCCCAACGCGCTGGCGCCGATCATCAATGTCGTCGCGCTCAACCTCGCCTATCTGATCGTCGGCGTCGTCGTCGTCGAAGTGGTCTTCGTGTACCCCGGCATGGGCCAGTACATGGTGGATGCGGTGACGGTGCGCGATCTGCCGGTGGTGCAGGGCTGCGGGCTGGTGTTCGCGGCGATCTACATCCTTCTGAACATGACCGCCGATATTCTGTCCATTCTTGTCAATCCGCGCCTGAGGCATCCACGATGAATATCCGTTCCGTTTCACTGACGGCATGGATCGGCATGGCCGGTATCGCCATAGCCATCATCGCCGCGGCCTTTGCTCCCTGGCTTGCGCCCTACGGTGAAAACCAGGTCGTTGGCACACCCTGGGAACCGGCCAGCCATGCCTTTCCGCTTGGTCTCGACAATCTCGGCCGGGATCTGCTGTCGCGCATGATCTACGGCACCCGCATGACGCTGTTCGTGTCGTTCTGCGCTACCGCTCTCGCGTTTTCGCTCGGGGTTTTTCTGAGCTTCGTTGCGGCGGTCATGCGTGGCATCGTCGATATGGGCCTGTCGCGCCTCAACGACCTGATGATGTCGATCCCGACGCTGATTTTCGCGCTGATCGTGCTGGCGGCGCTGCCGCAGAATCTGGCGGTGCTGATCGGCGTCATGGCAGTGCTCGATTCAACCCGCGTCTTCCGCCTCGGCCGGGCGCTGGCCCTCGATATCGCGGTGATGGACTTCGTCGAGGCGGCCAGATTGCGCGGCGAGAAGACGCTGTGGATCGTGTTCCGCGAAATCCTGCCGAACGCGATGACGCCGCTTCTTGCCGAATTCGGCTTGCGCCTGGCCTTCGCCGTTCTGTTCATCTCGACCCTGTCTTTCCTCGGGCTCGGCATCCAGCCGCCGACCGCCGACTGGGGCGGCATGGTGAAGGACAACAAGGACGGCATCATCTTCGGCATTTCCGCGGCTCTGGTGCCGGGTGCTGCCATTGCCGCGCTCACCATCTCGATCAATCTCGTCGTCGACTGGCTGCTGAAACGCACGTCCAGCCTGAAAGGAGGCCGCGGTGGCTGAGCTTCGAAAATCAGACGAAACGCCCCTGCTCGAGGTTCGCAACCTTGAGATCGGCGCTATGGCCTATCCGCCTGGCGAACGTCCCCACCCTATCGAGATCGTCAAGGGTGTGAGCTTTACGCTGGAAAGCGGCAAGGTTCTCGGGCTGATCGGGGAATCGGGCGCCGGCAAATCAACGATCGGGCTTTCACCGCTGGCCTATGGGCGCGGCGGCGTCACGATTACCGGCGGCGAGGTTCTGCTCGATGGCGTCGACATCCTGAAACTCGGCAAGTCCGGAACGCGCGCGATCCGTGGCGCGCGGGTTTGCTATGTCTCGCAATCGGCGGCTGCATCCTTCAATCCCGCCCACAAGCTCGGCGATCAGGTGATCGAGGCGACCGTGCGCCACCGGCTGATGAGCCGGCCGGACGCCCGCAAGCGCGCCACCGAGCTGTTTACCATTCTCGGCCTGCCGGAGCCGAAAACGTTCGGCGACCGATACCCCCACCAGGTCTCAGGCGGACAGTTGCAGCGGGCGATGACGGCGATGGCGCTCTGCAGCCGGCCGGAACTCATTGTCTTTGACGAACCGACCACTGCGCTCGACGTTACCACCCAGATCGACGTGCTGGCAGCGATCAAGACCGCGATTGTGAAAACCGGAACCGCCGCGCTTTACATCACCCATGATCTGGCGGTCGTGGCGCAGGTGGCCGATGACATCATGGTGCTGCGCAACGGTGAAACCGTGGAATACGGCAGCGTCGACAAAATCATCGAAAATCCGGATGCCGCATACACCCGTGACCTGGTGAATGTCCGTGCGATCCGTCATGCGGAAGCCGCCGACCAGTCCGATCGCTTCTTCGAGATGAAAACTATCTCGGCCGCCTATGGCGCAACGCCGGTTCTGTTCGATGTGTCGCTGCATGTGCCCAAGGGACAGACACTCGCGATCGTCGGCGAGTCCGGTTCGGGAAAATCGACGCTGGCGCGGGTCGCGACGGGACTGTTGCCACCGAGCGCCGGCAGCGTGCGCTTTGACGGTCAGGATCTGCCGCCGGCGCTGAAAAGCCGCAGCCGCGAGGAACTGCGCCGGCTTCAGCTGATCTACCAGATGGCCGACACCGCGATGAACCCGCGCCAGACCGTTGGCGGGATCATCGGCAGAGCAGTGACGTTCTACTATGGCCTGCGTGGTTCCGCGCGCCGCAACCGGGTCAACGAATTGCTCGAACAGATCGAAATGGGCAGCGGCTTTTACGATCGCTATCCGGCCGAGCTTTCCGGTGGCCAGAAACAGCGCGTGGCCATTGCCCGCGCGCTTGCCGCGCAGCCGGAGCTGATCATCTGCGACGAGCCGACGTCGGCGCTTGATCCGTTGGTCGCCGACGGGATTTTGAAATTGCTGCTGCAGCTTCAGAAGGAAAAGCAGCTTTCCTATGTGTTCATCACCCATGACATCGCCATTGTCCGGGCGATTGCCGACAGTGTCGCGGTTATGCACCGAGGCAGGCTCGTCCGCTTCGGTCCCAAGTCGCAAGCGCTGTCCCCGCCCTTTGACGACTATACCGATCTGCTGCTGAAATCCGTTCCTGAGATGAAAATCGGCTGGCTGGAAGACGTGCTCGCCAGCCGCAGGATTTCCAGCGCCGACAACTGACACATTCCGGCCGGGCCACAAACTGGCGGCCCGCGCCTGCTTTCCGACAAAACCCGAATACGAGAAGGTCAAAACCATGGCGCAACAAGGTTGTTCGACGTCCGAAGACCAGTGGATCACGCTGAAGGACGGCACCCGCCTGGCAACGCGAATCTGGATGCCGCACAGCGCTAAGGACATGCCGGTTCCCACCGTGCTGGAGTATCTGCCTTACCGAAAACGCGGCGGAACCGACCCGCGCGACGAATCCACCTATCCCGTTTTCGCCGCAGCCGGTATTGCCGGTGTTCGGGTCGATATCCGCGGTTCGGGCGAATCCGAAGGCGTCATCGATGGCGAATACACTCCGCGCGAACTTTCCGATGCCTGCGAAATTCTCGAATGGATTGCCGCACAGCCCTGGTCGAACGGCAATGTCGGGATGATGGGCATTTCCTGGGGCGGATTCAACTGCCTGCAGGTCGCAGCCCTGAAACCGCCGCAGCTCAAGGCAGTGATCTCGATTGCTTCCAGTGTCGATCGATACAATGACGATATCCATTACAAGAACGGCACGCATCTTTCCGCGCAGCTTTCCTGGGCAGGCACAATGCTGGCCTATCAGTCGCGCACGCCGGATATCGATCTGGTCGGTGACCGGTGGAAGGAAATGTGGCTGGAGCGACTGGAAGGCCAGCCCTTCTTCATGGAGGAATGGCTCGCACACCAGCGTCGCGACGATTTCTGGAAACACGGCTCGATCTGCGAGGATTTCGACGGGTTTCCCATTCCCGCCCTGGTGATCTCCGGCTGGGCGGATGGCTACCGCAACACACCGCTGAAAGCGATCGAAGGCCTTCAGGATAAGGGCAAGGCGATTGTCGGCCCATGGGTGCACAAATATCCGCATTTCGCCTGGCCAAAGCCGCGCATGGACTTCCACACTGAGGCCATTTCATGGTGGAAACACTGGCTCGACAATGCCGATAACGGCGCTGAACAGCTGCCGCAGATGCGCGCCTATATTCTCGATGGACCGCGCCCGGCGCTTCGTCGCGAAAACGATCCCGGCTACTGGGTTGCCAAGCAGGACTGGGCAGAACCGCAGACGGAGACGCTGAACGTTGCTGCCGACGGGATGCTTAATGCGTCGGGTGACGGCGCAGGTGTCGGCGATGTCTATCTGCGTTCGCCGCTCGATACCGGCATTACCGGAGGCGAATGGTTTACCCTGAAGCCGGATGCGGAAATGGCCGGAGACCAGCGTCCCGATGATGGCGGCTCACTCGTTTTCCAGACCGCGCCACTTGCCGAAGAGGCTGTCTATCTCGGCGCCCCCGAGTTTTCGGTCAATGTGGCCTGCGAGGCTGACTTTGAAAACCTTGCCGTCCGCATTATCGACGTCCATCCCGACGGCACAGAGACCCGCGTCTGCTACGGCGTTCTCAACCTTGCCCATCGCAACGGCAATGCCGAACCAGAAGCTATGGAACATGGCCGCAAGACCCGCATCACCATGCAGCTCGATGCCATGGGCTACCGGTTTGCGACCGGTCACCGCATCAAGATCGCGCTGTCGACAAGCTACTGGCCGATCATCCTGCCCTCGCCTGAGGCGCCGGGCCTCACGGTCGATACGGCCAGCATCCGCCTGTGCCTGCCGCTTCTCGGCGAGCACGAGCGTATCGCCGTCGCCGAGCCGGAAAATCCCGATCCGTTGCCCCACTACGAGATGCGGCTGCCAGTGCAAACCCGGCGGTCGGTTGAAAGAGATATGGTCACCGGACTGACCCACTACCGCATCTACGAGGACGCCGGACTGGAAGTGCATCCGGAAAACGGTCTGCGCACCCAGGAAATCCGCAACGAGGACTGGTCGATCGATCCGAATGACCCGCTGTCGATGACAGGCGATATCGACTGGAAAATCTGCATCGAGCGCGATGGCTGGTCGGTTATGACGAAAACCACGACCGCGATGCACTGCACGAAAACAGACTGGATCATCTCTGCCAGCGTAACGGCATTCGAGAACGAACGGGAAGTGTTCACAAAGTCGTTCGAAAAGCGCATCCCGCGCGACTTCATGTAACCGGCCCTGCCGCCGAACATGGAGCCGGAACAAGAGCCGTTGAAAATTGAGCCTCCCCCTTTGAAGCGGTCCACCCCATATTTTGGAAAACGGAGGAAGAGCTGCACCCCTTGATTGGACCACCCGGCTGGAGATTTTCGGAGGATTGTGAGCAGATGAACCTGAATCAAGGTTTCATTAATCGTGAGGGACATTCGCAGTGCAAAACGGTGGCATTTTTTGTTTAGTGCACAATCGGGATTGAACTGTACGTCGTTTGTAAACTAAGCACTTTCATGCTTTCCAACATGCCAAATGGCGATAAAATCTATGCTCTCTGGGATGACCTGGCAGGTTTTGATGCCGGCGACATCTGGGCGTCCCGCTCTTATCTGCTCAAAACCATCTGCGCTTTGATCGGCGCTCAGAATGCTGACTGGATCGGTTGCGTCCGGCTTGGGTCAAGCCATAGTCGTGACCCCATGAAAGGCTGGCGCCCGCTCACGCGTTTCACATTGATACCCTGCAAGAACACAAGCCAGGCAATAGGCGAGGCTTTCGCGGAAATGGAGAATGGCGAACCGGATATCACCACCACCCGCAATGTTGAGCTGGCAGGCACGTTCCGTGTTTTGCTCTTGAGCGAGTTGGCGACACCTGAGTGGTTCGAGGGACCTTCCTACCAGCGGTTCTATCAAGCGCTTGATCGCAAAGACTCCATCTGGGCCGGCATTCCGATTAATGAGGACGCGGAAATCCAGATCGGCTTTCACCGCAGCTTCAACAATCCTGCCTTTTCCCTGAAAGACAAGGATTTCATCTCTCATGCCCTGCGGGGGATCCGCTGGTTCTACAAGCATCAGATGCTTGGGGAAGGTGCAGGCGTGGCCTCATCTCCTCTGACCGCAACCGAGCAGACGGTCCTTCAGGGCCTCTTGCTGGGGTTGACGGAAAAGCAGATCGCGGAACAGAACAGCCAGAGCCCACACACCACCCACGATCACGTCAAGCGCATCTTCCGCAAGTATGGTGTGACCAGTCGCTCCAGTCTGATGGCGCTTTGGCTTGGCAAAGGATTGATAACACACAATAACCCCTAAACAGGGGATACAATATTCTACGTTCCGGCGGCAAAAGAATGCTTCGGAATATCTCTTGCACTTCAAACTGGGAACGGCCCAGTGTCGCTCTTTCGCATCAGGGTTCCGAAGTGAAATCCTGATGGAGCACCCATGCGTCAAGGCCCAGTGACCACAGCAGCAACTCGTGGGACGACGTTTGCCCATAGGTTCGAAAGTGCGATGGCCGTGCGCGCGTGGTATGCGGCGCCGACGTTGAATGTACCGGCTTCGACCAGGCTCAATACCTTGCCGGGGGTGCTCGAACCCAGCGCTGTGACTGTTTCAAATCTCCCTACCAGCCGCTTGCTGTCCTTGAAGAAGCATCGCCGCACCCGCCTACTGCTCGCAACAGCTTTGACGGCCAGTCTTGCCGTTTGTCCGTTCCTGACGAAACCGGCCGTGGCGGCGGATATTGTCGGCGACCAGACTGTGATCGGCCCTGATGCGCCCGGAAGCGGCACCCTCGGCAATCCATACAGTTACGGCGGTGAACTGAATATCGGCGGGGCAGCCGGCAACGGCAGCGTGACAGTCACTGCCGGTGGTACCGTGTCGTCGGCAGGCAGGTTAAGCACTTACATTGGACGTTTTTCCGGCAATGAGGGGGCTGTTACCGTCTCTGGAACCAACAGCAGCTGGACCACATCGGCTGATATATATCTCGGGCTTTCCAGAGCCACTGGGACGCTCACCGTCTCAAACGGCGGGGCAGTAACTGCCGATTATGTCAGTATCGGCGGACTTTCCGGTACAGGTCACGTCTATCTGGACGGTGGCTCTCTCTCTACGACCAGCAGAGTGACAATCGGCGCAAACGGCACTGGCTTTTTGACGCTTTCCGGCGGTTCCACTTTGAATGTTGTTTCCGGCACTGGAACCATCAGGGTCGCAGAAAATGTTGGGGACAATGGCACGCTGAATATCGGAGCGGCGGCGGGCGACACCGCTGCGGCGGCAGGAACAATCAATGCCGCGAATATTCGGCTAAGAGGCAGCTCCAGCAAGATAGTTTTCAATCATACCGGAACGGATTATATGCTCGATGAAGACATCTTTGGCGATGGCACCATTGAACATTACGCCGGCACCACGATCCTGACCGGTGCCAACACCAACTCCGGTAGCACGACGATTTTTGGTGGCACCCTGCAAATTGGCAATGGCGGCACTACTGGAAGCTTTGGCGGCGATATTACGAACAACGCCGCTCTGATCTTCAACCGCAGCGATGCCCTGACCTTCGTCGATGATATCTCCGGCACAGGGACGCTGACCAAATCCGGTGCGGGTGTTTTGACGCTGACCGGGAGCAATACTCATTCGGGGCGCACGACGGTCGAGGCCGGTACGTTGCGGGCTGGCTCGGCTGGCGCATTCGCCGCGAATACGGCCTATACGGTCAATGGCGGCACGCTTGATCTCAATGGTCACGCTCTCACAATGTCGGCGCTTTCCGGCACCGGCGGAACCGTTGCGCTGGGCACTGCCGGGCTCACGGTGAACCAGTCGGGCACCACCAGCTATGGCGGCGTGATCAGCGGCACGGGCTCTCTGACCAAATCCGGTGCGGGCACGTTGACCCTGACCGGGGCGAATACCCATACCGGCGGCACGACGGTTTTGGCTGGCAGGCTGGTGGTCAATGGCAGCGTTGGTGCCGTGACCCTGAGTGGCGGCAGTCTGGGCGGTTCCGGCACGATCGGTGGGTTCACGGCCAGTTCGGGCAGCACGATTGCGCCGGGCAATTCCATCGGTACGCTGAATGTCACCGGAAGTGCAGCCTTTACTGCCGGTTCCACCTATGCCGTCGAGGTCGACAGCGCCGGGAATTCCGACAAGATCGCCGCCACCGGCTCGGTCACCATCGACAATGGCGCAACAGTCAGCGTTTCGGCGGAAAACGGCACAGATGATGGTGCCACCTATGCCCCGTCCACCACTTACACAATCATAACCGCAGGCACGGCTGTTACCGGCGAATTCGGCTCGGTCAGCGAGAATTTCGCTTACCTCGATGCTGCGCTCGGTTACGGGCCCAAGGCTGTGACCCTGACATTGACCCGCAATGCATCGAGCTTTGCTTCGATCGGCAGGACGGCAAACCAGCGCGCGGTGGCCAATGGTGTGAGCAGCCTGACCGCCGGCAATGCGGTATATGACGCAGTCGTCGGGCTCAGCGCCGATCGCGCCAGGATGGCTTTCGACAGCTTGTCAGGCGAGATCCATGCGTCGACAAACGGGCAACTGCTGGAGGATAGTTATTTTGTGCGCGATTCTGCCACGACACGCATGCGCGCGCGCGACAGGGTTTCGGGTACATGGGCACAAGCTTATGGCAATTGGGAACAAAGCCGTGGCGATGGCAATGCCAGCGAGATGAACCGGCTGCTTGGCGGAGCGATTTTCGGCGCCGATACCGCGTTGTTGAACGGCTGGCGCGCTGGCATTCTGGCAGGATATCGCACTGCCAGCCTTTTGACCGACACGGCCGCGTCCGAGGCTGATGCCGACAGTTATGTTCTTGGCGCTTATGCCAGCCGGCAATTTGGTCCGCTTGGCGTGCGGCTTGGTACAAGTTATGAACTTCACGACGTCAGTACCAGCCGGACAGCAAAAGCGGGCGGCTTCTCGGATCAATTGACTGCCGATTATCTTGCCGGAACAGCACAGGTGTTTGGTGAAATCGGTTATACGTTTGAGACGCCGCTGGGACAGTTCGTTCCCTTTGCCGGTCTGTCCCTTGTGCATCAGCACAGCGCCGGTTTTCGCGAGAAAGGTGGCGCAGCAGCGCTCACCGCATCTTCCACCTCCCACATGCTGGGTGTCACCACCATCGGGGTGCGCGGCATCCGTCAGTTCGCCGAGCGGGATGGCCTGACTGCCGCACTCACCGGCGGATTCGAGTGGCGACATGTTATCGGAGATGCGTCTGCTGAGAGCAGAATGCATCTGGCTGGCAGCGATGCCTTCACCATCTCAGGCACGCCGGTGGAGCGGGATGCGTTCCAGCTTGAAGCGGGATTGGACCTGAGGTTCTCAAAGGACCTTACGCTCGGCTTGGGCTATCAGGGCGCTTTTGGATCGGCCGTTCAGAGCCACGGTTTCATTGCCAGGCTGTCCGGCACGTTCTAGAACAGGCGTATCTCAAATCAGCTTGGCTGGTGCCACTTGCGAGCACGTTGGAAGTCCTAAGATGTCAGTGTCCGGTCTTCGCCAACAGAGCGAATGACTATTATCGAGCAATCGCTTGTTTGCGACAGTCGTCAAAAGTCTGCTTGGGCCCGCAGTAAGGTAGTTGATCCATCAAAATGCAGTGTGATTGACAAATGGCAACGATGCGGTAGCTGCGGTGCAGCACTGATAGTGTGACAGAGGTCGGTTTTGGGCCGGAAGTATCGCTCCATTCGATGCCTCGCCATTATCCGCTTTGCTTCCTGGCAGTCCCCTCCGATGCGGAAATTACTTCTGCTTCGCGCCCCCACATTGGACATTTGGTAGCTCTCGATCCAGCCCACAAAGCAGGCCGTTTGCACCCAGGCAGCTTCCTCTCTCACTTGTCCGTTTTCGGGCTGTGACCGTTATACGCGCCGGGGTGTCGGACTGACAAAGATCAATGCAGCGGTCGCGGCCTCCGCCTAGTCTCTCATCAGCAGGCGTGATCATTTCGACCGAAAGTCAGAAAACCCATGCGAGAGCAAGACGCTACCTTACCCATCGCGGACATGGCTTACGGCATCATAGATGCTGTCAGAGGCGCGGTTGTGGATGTTGTTTTCACCGGGGTTGATCTACCTCCGATCAATTCGGCCCTGGTGGTTGAATGGGACCGGTCAACGCCGCTCATTCTGGAGGTTCACAGTCACCTCGACCTGCACACGCTTCGCGCCGTAGCCTTCCAATCCACAGCAGGGCTTGCACGCGGGGTTTCGGTTCGCGCCACCGGCAGGCCCGTCGAAGTGCCCGTGGGCGCGGCTGTGCTCGGCCGGCTTCTGGATGCTGTCGGCAACCCGCAAGATCACGGACCTGCATTGCCACAGGATACGCCGCGCCGACCTATTCACGCGCTGCCGCCGCTTTTGAAAACCCAGACCGGCACCACCGACGTGTTTGAGACCGGCATCAAGGTCATCGATCTCCTCACACCGATGGCACAGGGCGGCAAGGCCGCGATGTTCGGTGGAGCCGGGGTCGGCAAGACCGTGCTCGTGATGGAGCTGATCCGCGCCATGGTCGAGAAGTACAACGGCATCTCGGTCTTCGCAGGCATCGGCGAGCGGTCACGCGAAGGCCACGAACTCCTGACCGAGATGCAGGGATCCGGCGTGCTCGAACGCACCGTTCTGGTCTATGGCCAGATGAACGAACCGCCCGGCGCGCGCTGGCGAGCACCGCTGACCGCGCTGACAGTCTCGGAATACTTCCGCGATCAGAAACACAAGAACGTGCTTCTGCTGATGGACAATGTATTCCGTTTTGTCCAGGCCGGCGCGGAGGTGTCGAGCCTCCTGGGCCGGCTACCCTCGCGCGTCGGCTACCAGCCGACGCTGGCCTCCGAGGTCGCGGGGCTGCAGGAGCGTATCGCCTCAGTGGCCGGGACAGCTGTGACCGCGATTCAGGCCGTTTATGTGCCCGCCGACGATTTCACCGATCCGGCCGTCACGACAATTTCCAGCCACATGGACTGCGTCATCGTGCTGTCGCGTGCTCAGGCAGCGGAAGGCTTCTACCCTGCAATCGACCCGCTGGCCTCGTCCTCGATGCTGCTCGACCCGCTCGTGGTGGGCGAAACCCATTATCAGACCGCCGAGGCTGTCCGCCGGGCGCTGTCGCGGTTTCGCGAACTGACCGACATCATTTCGTTGCTTGGGGTCGAAGAACTCGGTGCTGCCGACCGCTTGATCGTCAAGCGCGCCCGGCGGCTGCAGCGTTTTCTGACCCAACCCTTCATGGTGACCGAGGCCTTTACCGGTACACCTGGTGCCAGCATCGCCCTTGCCGACACGCTGGCGGGGTGCCGGGCGATTCTGGACGGCGAGACGGACAACTGGTCGGAAAGCTCGCTGTACATGGTCGGTACGCTGGAGGATGCGCGCAAAAAAGAAGCCGACGCCAAAGCCTCGGAGACCTTTGAATCGGGGGCTGCGATATGAGATTGAGGATCGTCACTCCGCTGTCAGTCGTGGTGGACGAAGACGTCGATTCGCTGCGCGCCGAGGATGCCAGCGGCAGTTTCGGCATCTTGCGGGGTCACGCCCCATTCCTGACCGCGCTTTCGATTTCCATCGTCAGTTGGCGAAAAAACGACAGCGAAGGTTTCTGCGCCGTGCGCGGTGGCGTCATGACGGTCGGCACCAATGCAGTGCCAGCGACCCGAATTGATATCGCCACCCGCGAGGCGGTGGCTGGCGACAACCTCGCCACGCTGGACGAGGAAGTACTGGCCCGGTTCCACGCGGATGCTGACGAGGAGCGGACGGAACATGTCGAAACCGTACGCCTGCAACTTAGCGCCATCCGGCGCATGATCAGCCGGCTGCGGCCCGGCGCAGATGCGGGAGAGTTCCGGTGAAGCCCGAAATTCCAGCCCAGCCGGATGAGGACCCCATGATCCGGGAAACACGCCTGCGCCGAGACCGGCGCGACAAGTGGCTGCGCGAGGGGGATATGTCAGTCGGCCGCCGTCTTGCGCAGATCGGGGTGCTGGGCTGGATCCTCGTCACGCCGACACTTGCCGGCCTCTTCTTCGGCCGCTGGCTCGATTCTCACTTTGCCACCGGCATCTTCTGGACCGCACCGTGCATGGTGCTTGGGTTGTGCCTTGGCGGCTGGACCGCCTGGAAATGGATGAACACACGATGATTGATCTCTCTCCGCTTTCGCTACCGGCTGCCCTGCCGGTGTTTTTGCTCGGTGGGCTTGTGCTGGGCTACGCTTATTTTCGGGCGGTCCGCGCGACGGCGGATCTTGTTGTCAGCCAAGGGAGCCTTCTGTGTGCGGTGGCCCTGACATTGGGGCGCCTTGCACTGCTTTCCGCGGGCTTCTATCTCGCAGTCAAGGCCGGCGGTGACGCGCTTCTGACCGCTCTGGCCGGTGTTCTTGGCGCCAGGGCCTTGATGCTGCGGCGGACGCGGAGTGCCGGCCCGTGAACTCTCCGCTCGAATCTGCAGTCTTGTTCCAGATCGGCCCGATACCGATCACCCCTGCAGTCGTCACCACCTGGGTGATCATGCTGGTTCTGATACTTGGAGTATACTTTCTGACCCGGCGGATCGGAATGGTACCGGGCAAACGCCAGGCGGCACTTGAACTGATAGTCGCCACCTTGGATACTCAGATCGGCGAGACAACCGGAGCCGCGCCGGGACCTTACCGCAGCTTCATTGGTACCCTGTTCCTGTACATCCTGGTAGCGAACTGGACATCGCTGGTGCCGGGAATCGAGCCGCCGACGGCGCAACTGGAAACCGATGCGGCACTGGCTGTCCTCGTCTTCCTCTCGGTGATCTGGTTCGGCGTGCGCAGCGGTGGAGTTGGCGGCTACATCAAATCCTTCGCCGCGCCCAATCCGGTGATGATCCCGCTCAACATGCTCGAAAGCATCACCCGTGTCTTCTCCATGTTCGTCCGCCTGTTCGGCAATGTGATGAGCGGGGTTTTCGTCATCGGAATTGTCGCCTCCCTGGCAGGGCTTCTTGTGCCCATTCCACTGATGGCGCTCGACCTGCTGACCGGGCTTGTGCAGGCCTACATCTTTGCCGTTCTGGCGATGGTTTTCATTGCGGCAGCCGTCGAAGACGGCAAGTCAGCAACGACAACAGAGACAACCCGGCCCACCCTTCCGAACCAAGAGGATATCTGATGGATTACGCTCCCATAGTCAGCATTGTCTGCGCAGCTTTCGCCGTGGCATTTGGCGCCATCGGCCCGGCCCTTGCCGAAGGCCGCGCCGTCGCTGCCGCGATGGATGCAATCGCGCGCCAGCCCGAGGCCGCAAACACGATTTCGCGGACACTGTTCGTCGGCCTCGCGATGATCGAGACGACGGCTATCTACTGCCTGGTGATCGCGCTGCTGCTGCTCTTCGCCAACCCGCTACTGGCGTGACCGCATGACCATCAACTGGTGGACACTTGCCCTGCAGGCGATCAATGTCCTGATCCTGGTATGGCTGCTGTCGCGGTTGTTCTGGCGTCCGGTCGCTGCCGCCATTGCCCAACGTCAGGCCACGACGCAGGCCACGCTGGACGCGGCAAGCGAGGCCCGGGCCAAGGCCGACGCAGCCTTGGTCGAAGTCCGTGAGACCCGCGCAGGCCTTGCCGCAGAGCGCGCGGCATTGCTGGCGGACGCCCAGACAAAGGCCGAGGCCGCAGCAAAGGCAGCGCTTGCCGATGCGCAGAGCAGGGCCGATGCATTGCTGGCCGCGGCTCAGACAGCAATCGATCGCGACACCGCGGCTGCGCGCAAGGACAACGCGGCGCAGGCCGCTGAGCTTTCGGTCGAAATAGCCGCCAGGCTGCTCAGCCAGTTGAACAGTCCCATGGTTCAAGCCGCGCATCTTGAGGTACTGGTCAAGGCCATTGCGGAAATGCCGGCACCCGAACGCAAGGCGCTGGTCGCAGGCCCGGCCCAGATAGAGATTGTCTCGGCCACCGCCCCCACTGTCGCAGACAAGGCGGAGATCAAGGAATCGGTCATCGCCGCCCTGGGTGGTTCGCCCAGGTTGAAATTCGTCACCGATCCCGAACTGATCGCCGGGCTGGAGCTGCGAAGCGCTCACTTCGTGCTGCACAACAGCTGGCGGGCAGATCTGAACGCGATCCTGAAGGAGATGAAGGATGCCGCCAGCTGAGACAGCGGACTGGCTTGCCGCCGCGCAAGGCGCGTTGCGCAACGCGCCACTCGGTCCGCGGATTGAACACAGGGGGCGGGTCGAGGAAATCGGTGACGGCGTAGCCATGATTTCCGGGCTACGCGATGTGCGGCTCGACGAGGTTCTGCATTTTCAGGGTGGTCAGGTGGGTTTCGCCCGGGTGCTGGATTCCGGCCTGATCGGCTGCGTGCTGCTGGATGCCGCAACCAATGTCGAGGCCGGCGATGCGGTGTTTGGCACAGGCGAAGTGGTTGGCGTCCCGGTCGGCGAGGCGCTGCTCGGGCGAATCGTTGATCCGCTCGGCCGTCCGCTCGACGGCAAGGGCCCGGTCGAGACCAGCTTGCGGTTGCCGATCGAACGCCCGGCGCCGTCGATCATCGAGCGCGATCTCGTGACCGAGCCGGTGCAGACAGGAATTGTGGCCATGGACACTCTGTTCGCCCTTGGACGGGGGCAGCGCGAACTCATCATCGGCGACCATTCCACCGGCAAGACAACGCTTGCCATCGACACCCTGATTGCCCAGCGCGACAGCGACATGCTCTGCATCTATGTCGCTGTCGGACAGAAGACATCAAGCGTGCGCCGCGCCATCGACGCGTTGCAGGCGCAAGGCAATTTCGAGCGCTGCATCGTGCTGGTGGCCAGTTCCGCGTCAGCCCCCGGGCTGCAGTGGATCGCGCCTTATGCGGGGATGACCATGGCGGAGTATTTCCGCGACAAGGGCCAGCACGCCCTGATCGTCATCGATGATCTATCCAAGCATGCAGCCACTCACCGCGAGATCGCCCTCCTGACCCGGCAGTCTCCCGGACGTGAGGCCTATCCCGGTGATGTTTTCTACATCCACGCACGCCTTTTGGAACGGGCGGCGAAACTGTCCAGCGATCGCGGCGGCGGCTCGCTGACAGCCCTGCCGATTGCCGAAACCGATTCAGGCAACCTCTCGGCCTACATCCCGACCAACCTGATTTCGATCACCGACGGGCAGATCGTGCTCGATGCGAGCCTGTTCCATCAGGGCCAGAAACCGGCGGTGGATGTGGGGCTGAGTGTCAGCCGCGTCGGCGGCAAGACCCAGGCGCCCGGCCTGCGCGACGCGGCAGGTGCGCTGCGACTTGACTATGCGCAATTTCTCGAGCTGGAGGTTTTCACCCGCTTCGGGGGTATGCCCGAAGGCCGGGTACGCGACCAGCTCAGACGCGGCGAACGGATCCGGGCAATTCTTCGCCAGCCACAGCATGCGCCGTTCCGCCTGGCCGACGAGATTGCGCTGATGCTGGCAGTCCAGTCGGGATTGCTCGATCCCTTGCCGCTGGATGCAGTGGCGGCGTTTCGCGCCGGCCTTCCCCAGGCACTCGACAGGGATACCCCCGAACTTGTGAGCATGATCGCAAACGGCGGGGAACTGGCCGCAGAGGTGCGCGAGAGCCTGATATCGGCGATCACCCGGCTTGCTGCATCTTTGTCGGACAACCACGAGAATGCCGCCAGGACCGGCGACGACGCGGCAAACAACTCTGCGGAGCTAATCGCGCCATGACCGAACGATTGGCTGATATCAGTGCCCGGATTGAGAGCATCAGTCAGCTTGGGGCGGTCGTGAACGCAATGAAAGGCATCGCTGCGGCCCGCGCCCATACAGCCAGAGCCCAACTCGAAGCAGTCGACAGCTACGCGGCGACCATTGCGGCCGTGATGGCGAGCGCCCTTGGACCCGAAGCACGATCACAGGGAAACCTCCGCCCGGGCAAGGCCAGGACCGGTTTTTTGGTGTTCTGTGCGGAACAGGGGTTTGCCGGTGCTTTCAGCGAACGCGTGCTGGACAGTCTTGACACGGTGCCGGATCCCGAGAGCCTGTTTCTGATCGGAAGCCGCGGCCTTTCCATTGCGGCCGTTCGCGGCATCGTTCCGGCATGGAGCGCGGCCATGCCTTCGCACACGCCCGGCATCCCGAAGCTCGCCGACAGGATTACCAGGGTAATTTATGACGCTGTCGGAGCAGGCCTAATCGAAAGCCTCGAGGTCATTTTCACTGGGTTGGAGGCCGGGCGGCTGACGGTGATGCGGCAGACGCTGTTCCCGATCGATCTCTCAAATCTCCCGTTGGCTGCGTTCGAAAATCCGTTGATGCAGCTTCCCGTCGAGGAGTTGATCGACAGCTTCGGGGCGGACTATTTTCATTCGCTTGTCTGCAAGACTGCGCTTCACGCCTTTGCCGCGGAGAATGAAGCCCGGCTGGAAGCCATGTCTGCCGCCGGAAGCCAGATCGCCCGGGAGCTCGAAGTGTTCCGGGCAAGGCTGCGCAGTGTCCGCCAGGAAGCCATTACTGCGGAGATCATCGAACTTGGCACCGGCGCCGCCACAGCACTTGAGCAGAGCTGATTTCTTGCCCAAAGTCTCTTTCATCAATCACTATTGCGCATCATCTTTGCCCCAGATTTTTTCCGGCTTTGGTTTTGTCTTTATGTTCGGTGAGTTGCTCCCCGATGTAGGGCCAGCGGGAGCTAGAGTATTCCGGGCCAGGACTTGTGTTGCTATCTGACCGAGGCCTGAGCTTGGCGGCGATGGCGACGTTAAACAGCATTTGGTCGAACGTCTGTCTAGATCCTATTCCGTTGAAAAACTCGGCCTTTGCTGTGCTCTGGAGAGGTCTCCGGGATC
>CAXBIE010000055.1:0-32913 GCA_963975635.1 uncultured Hoeflea sp.
CCTGTTTCATGCGGACGAGATAGAAGGCGACGATGTGATTGCCACCATTTCCGGCGGCAATGTCGATGCGGATGTGTTTCGCATGGCGCTGCAGCGGTTTGGCTGACAGGCCGCGACGATGCCCCATTACAGTGGCTGAAACCTGATCCCGGCGTTTGTGCTCAACCCAGCACGACCCCTTCGTCCTTGGCCTTGTGGCCGGGCTCGACATGGATGATCACCCGCACCCCTTCCACGGCCTGCCTGAGCGCTGTCTCAAGCCGGTCGCAAATGGCGTGAGACTCCTCAACGCTCATCTCGCCATCCACCACAAGATGAAACTCGACAAAGGACGCCCGCCCCGCCATCCGGGTGCGGATGTCATGGGCTTCGATGGCGCCAACCGCCTCGGACTTGATGATCTCCTGGATACGGTGCTCGTCGACGGGGTCGATTGCCCTGTCCATCAGACCGTCGACCGACGATGCGATCACCTTCCAGCCCTGCCACAGCACATTGACGGCAACGATCAGCGCCAGCAGCGGATCAAGCCGCGGCTGGTCAAACGCAAGCGCCAGCCCCAGACCGGCAATGACGCCGACCGAAGTGACCACGTCCGAGAGGATATGATGCCCGTCGGCCTGCAGCGCCGGCGACCTGTGAAGACGACCGACCCGCAACAGGATTGCCGCCCAGATCCCGTTGATGACCGCAGCGCTCGCATTCACGGCAAGACCCAGCACAGGCGCCTCGATCCGTTCCGGCGCGATCAGCCCGCCGACAGCCTCATTCACGATCAACAGAGCCGCGACGACAATCAGCACGCCTTCAAGCACCGCCGAGAAATACTCGGCCTTGTGGTGACCGTAAGGATGGCCGGTATCCGCCGGTTTCTGGGCATAGCCAATGGCGACAAAGGCCGCCAGTGCGGCAATCACATTGACGATGGATTCCAGCGCATCGGAATAGAGCGCGATCGAGCCGGTCAGATGCCAGGCAACAAATTTCAGGCCCATCACTCCGAAAGCCAGAGGGATGGACCAGAACGCCAGCTTGCGAATGATCTTTGAAGCCTGCGGCACCCGGCTAGGTCCTGTCGACTGTTATTGTTGAGGTGGTGGCGCGGCCTTCGTCATCGAATATGCTCAGCATGTCCTTCCTCCTCAGGCCGCGGCCATGAACCATTCTGACCAAACCAGCATCACAACAATAACTGCCCACAAGACCTACCCCTGCAACGAGGCAATGTAGGCGATGATCGCGTCCAGTTGTTCCGGGGTGGCAATGAATTCCGGCATGTCGGGGTGACCGGAATAGATCCGGCCATCGGCAAAGGCTTCTTCAAGCGCATCCATCGGGAAATGGTTCGACAGCAGCCGGAACGGTGGCGCTGACCTGTGGGGACTCGCATCCGTTTCGCCAACGCCATGACAAGAGCCGCAATTGGTCTCGACCAATCCCCGGCCCTCTTCCAGGTTTGTCGACGACTGGGCTCGCACCGGGTCTGCGCCCGCCACGATGAACAGCCCCGACGTAACGAGGGCTGCCGTTGTTAGAACCAGTTTCACACCGAGCTTACGCATCAATCCGCTCCCGTTTTACTGGATCGCGCCAGATGCGCGACCACATTTTCGATCATCCGCATGCCTGCATCCTGACCCAGAGTCATGATTGATTCGGGGTGAAACTGCACGGCTGCGATGGGCAGGCTATCGTGTTCAATCGCCATGATCACCCCGTCATCGGTTTCCGCCGTAACACGGAATTCCTTTGGCATTGTGGCATAGTCGGCAAATATCGAGTGATAACGCCCCACCGTCACTTCTTTTCCAAGTCCGGAAAAGATGATCCCGTCGGGCGAGACCCGAATCCGCGCCGGCTTGCCGTGAACCGGGACCGCCAGTTCCCGCAAGGTGCCGCCAAAGCTTTCAGCCAGCGCCTGCAGCCCCAGACAGACGCCAAACACCGGAAGCTCGCGGGCGCGAATCTGCTTGATGGTGGCGGCGCAATTAAAATCCTTCGGGCTTCCCGGTCCCGGGGAAAGCACCACCAGATCAGGTGACACCCGGTCAAACATCTCGTCCGCCACCGGCGATCGCACGGTGGTCACCTTGGCGCCGGTCTGGCGGAAGTAATTGGCCAGCGTATGGACAAACGAATCCTCATGATCGACCAGCAGGATCGAGACCCCCTCGCCCACCTTGGCGGTTTCGCGCCCCGACGAGCCGGCATTGCCGAGTCTTGCGTCGCGGATCGCCGACAGCATCGCCGAGGCCTTGAGTTCGGTCTCGGCCTCTTCTTCCTCGGGATTGGAATCAAACAGCAGTGTAGCGCCCGCCCGCACCTCGGCGATGCCGTCCTTGATGCGGATGGTCCGAAGCGTCAGACCGGTGTTCATGTCGCCATTGAAACTGACCATGCCAACGGCGCCGCCATACCAGGCGCGCGGGCTCTTCTCGTTGTTTTCCAGAAACCGCATCGCCCACAGCTTCGGCGCACCGGTCACCGTCACCGCCCAGGCGTGGCTCAGGAACGCGTCAAAGGCGTCCATGCCATCGCGCAACCGGCCTTCGATGTGATCGACCGTGTGGATCAGTCGCGAATACATCTCGATCTGGCGGCGGCCGATCACCTTGACCGAACCGGGTTCGCACACCCGGCTCTTGTCGTTGCGGTCGACATCCGAACACATGGTCAGCTCGGACTCGTCCTTCTTCGAATTGAGCAGCTTGAGGATCTGTTCCGAATCCGAAATCGCGTCCTCGCCGCGCTTGATGGTTCCCGAAATCGGGCAGGTCTCGATCCGGCGGCCATTGACCCGGACAAACATCTCCGGCGATGCGCCGACCAGATATTCCTGGTTTCCCAGATTGATGAAGAACGAATAGGGCGACGGATTGATGGCTTTCAGGCGCCGGCTGATCTCCGACGGCCTGGCTTCGCAGCGCTCCAGAAAGGTCTGGCCCGGCACCACTTCGAACAGGTCGCCACGCTTGAAGCTTTCCTTGGCGCGCTTGACCAGTTCGGCATATTCGCCCGGCGTATGATCGCCGCGGGCAGGAGTCGTGTCGGCGTGCTGGAACGGCTCCGGTGTGATTGCCGCGTCGCGCCCTTCCGTTGTGACCCCGTCCAATGCAAAGTCATAGCGGTCGATCCAGGCTTTGGCGGCATGATGGTCCACCACCAGGATTTCATCGGGAAGGAAAAGCAGAAGATCCCGTTGATCCTCGGGCCGGTCAAGCTTCTGGGGGACCGAGTCAAACTGGAACGCCAGATCATAGCCGAACGCGCCGTAAAATCCGATATTGCCGTCTTCCGCGGAATGAAACTGGTCGACAATGACCCGCAGCACCGAAAACACCGTTGGGGCGCGGGAGCGCTCTTCCTCGGCAAACACCCGGTCGGGCTCCGCGACATCGATCTTGATGCATGTCGCGTCGCGTTCGGAAATCGCGAATTCCGCATGCCCGTCAAGCCGGGTTGCAAGAATGGCGACCAGCGCCTCGCCGCGCCCGTTATAGGCTTCGATCTTGAGCGAGCGGCCCTGAGACGAAATGCCCAGTGGCGGATCGACGATTGCCGTGTCCCAGCGCGTGTAGCGGCCCGGATACTCGTAATTCGATGAAAACACCGCGCCGCGCCGGCTGTCGAGCGCATCAATATAGCTCGATATGGCGTCCGCATAAGGCGTTTCGCGGCGTCGCCGCGTCACCACCACACCGCCGCGCGTGATGTATTGCACCGCGCTGTCTGAAAGTACCGTCGTGTTCATTTCCAGGCTCCGTTTTAAACGCTCCGGCGATCCTGGTCCGGCGGGGCAAACAAAAAAGCCGCCGGACTTTGGGGTCCCGGGCGGCTTGTTGATCTTGTTCGCACACGCGTGGTCAAGGCCGCAATTAGCGTGCCCACCACCAAGCTTTGTTGTTCAAGACATTATTCATGCGACGAGTGATAGCGCGCAAGTTCGTTTTGCACAAGACGGTGATTTACCGAGGCAGGCACCAAAACGACACGCGGTAAAGTTTCATTTGGCTTGTATGCAACAATTTACATTCAAGTAATTTAGATATTGGTAACTATCGCAATGAGACACTCAACAGAACACTGCAACCCTTCATTGCTTCCCCACACTGCCCAAGGTTACTCAAATGAAAATCACAATAGCTAAGAGCCTGTTAGTTTTTGGGGCGTCGGTTGCTGCAACGTTTGCGATAACAATCGGCATGATGACCTTCACCCTGGAGAAAGTGAAGATCGAAGGTCCGGATTATCGGCAGATCATTGCAGGCAAGGATCTGGTCGCAGATATTATGTCACCGCCGATGTTTCTTATTGAAGCCTATCTACTTGCCAGTGAAATCGAGATCGAAAACACCTTGGCTGCAGAAAACCTGCCTCGCATCGAGCAATTGCAGGCGGACTATGAGGACCGCCTGTCTGTCTGGCGCGCCTCGAACCTGCCCGACAACTTGAAACAGATCATTGAGACCGAGATCACGCCCGCCGCCGATTCCTTCTGGCACGATATGCACGAGGAATTCATTCCCGCGGAAGCATCCGGAGATGAGCAGGCACGCAGCGCAGCCATCATGCGTATGCGGGAGGATTTCGAGACCCAAAAGCAGGCGGTCGAAACCCTCTTTGCCGCAGCGACCCGCTATCTCAAGAATGCCGAGACAACAGCTCACGACCATACGGTCCTGTATTCCAAAATTGCGTTGTCTACTGCCGCCCTCGCGATTGTTACATTGTTGGGCGGCCTTTTCCTGTTCCGCCGGCGGGCAATTTCTCCGCTTGTCGGCCTTTCAAACTACATGGCGGCGCTGGCTGAAGGAGACCTTGATACAAAGGTGCCATTCACAAACCGTCAGGATGAAATGGGCGACATGGCCCGTTCCGTCGCTGTATTCCGCCAGCAGGGTATTGAAAAGATCCGTGCGGAAAACGAGAACCGTCAGCAGTCGGAACAAATTGAAGCCGAGAAGGCTGCGCGCCACGAAAACCAGGCACGCGAGGCCAAAAGTCTTCAGGCTGTTGTCGAGCAACTTGGCGCCGGTCTGGAGCGCCTGTCGCAGTTCAACATACGCGAGACCCTCGACGCACCGTTTGAGCCGAAATTCGAGCAGCTCCGGCACGACTTCAACAAATCACTCGCCGCTTTTCAGGAGACCATGTCGAAAGTACTCGAAAAGACCCGCGAAATTCAGGCCAGCGCCGATGCGCTTCAGGGATCCTCGGATCAGTTGGCCAACCGGACCGAACAGCAGGCCGCCGCCCTGGAAGAGACTGCGGCAGCCCTCGAGCAGATCACGATCAATGTGAAGCACTCGACCGAACGTACATCGGAAACACGCGGCAAGACACGCAGTGCCCGGCAGAATGTTGAGACATCGACAACAGTGGTACAGCAAGCCATCGATGCGATGCAAAGGATCGAACAAACCTCGGGGCAGATTGGCAACATCACCAATGTCATCGACGAGATTGCCTTCCAGACCAACCTGCTTGCGCTGAATGCAGGCGTCGAGGCAGCCAGAGCCGGCGAGGCAGGCAAGGGTTTTGCCGTCGTCGCTCAGGAAGTACGCGAACTGGCGCAGCGCTCGGCGAATGCGGCCAAGGAAATCAAGGAACTGATCGCCCACTCGGGACAGGAAGTGTCGGGCGGTGTCGATCTCGTCAAACGCACCGGCCAGGCCCTGCAGGAGATCGAAGCAGACATCACCGGCATTGCCGGAGATGTGGATGCAATTGCGCTTGCAGCCAACGAGCAGTCGACCGGACTTCTGGAAATCAACCAGGCGATCAACCAGATGGACACCATTACACAGCAGAACGCCGCCATGGTCGAGGAAACAACCGCCGCCACACATTCGCTGGCCGGAGAAGTCTCCATTCTCGTTCAGCTGGTTGGCCAGTTCGTCTTCAACCGCCGCAACCGGGTACGCGACACACCGGAAGACATGGCCAAAACACTCGCCATGCGTGGCGGCACTGCCCGCAGTGCCAAAGCCGCCTGAGCCCGGACCGGGATTCTTTGCCAGAGGGACAGTCAGGCAGCCGCCGGGCAAAGTCCCTCAGGCATCCTCGACGTTGATGCGCCGCCAGATCGACTCCGCAAAGGAGTAGATCGCGAACAGGAAGAACCCCGCGCCGGTCGCCCCCAGCAACCAGACGCCGAACGGCAGGCCGGCGATGAAATCAAGCGCGTCGGCAAGCCCTGCCCGGCCTTCCTCCCCGGCCAGGCCATGGCGAAACAACAGGAAGGCAATGATCAGGAAAACCAGTCCCCGTGCGCACAACCCGCCAATGGCGGCCAGATCAACCCACCATCCCACCATCGGCGATGGCTTGATATGATCACGATACTTGCGGCTGACAGCTTTCCAGATATGCGCTCCGCCAACGATGGCGAACAGGACACTCAGCGTCAGCGAAACCGGCCCGGCGCCGATAAAGGCTGCGGCTGTGCGGGCAAACCCGTCTCCGGAGCTGTCGCCGGATGAAAACGTGCTGCCCCACCACAGCGAGAACGTGTAGACCATCAAAAAACCGTAGGAAGCCGCAGAGCCGATCAAACCGGCGCGCACCGCAAGACCGAGCGGATCGAAGCCGTGATCATCGGTGTCGAACAGCGCCTGTACGAGACGCCAGAGGCAATATCCGGCCAGGCTGACAATAAGAAGCGGCGCAAGCACTGCGCTCGCGGTGGATTGGGTGATGAACCGGACTGCGTCCTTTGAATCGCCGCCACTGCCAGTGGTCAGCGCGGCACTGACGATAAAGAAGGCCAGCACCAGATAGACCAGTCCACGCGCCCCGTAGCCAAGCCGCGCGAATGGTTTGAACCAGTCATGCCAGGTTGTGCCGGCAGTTACCGGACCAGGCATCACAGCGCCCTCCCGCGGCGTCTTTGCAGCATGTGGACGACCAGCCAGGAAAAGCTCGCCCAGGCAGCGCCCAGCGCCCATCCCGCGGCCACATCGCTGGGCCAGTGGACCCCCAGATAGACCCGGCTGACGCCGACCATCACAGCCACCAGAACAGCAACGCTGATCACATAGGCCCGCGCCCGCCTGGTCTCGAGATAGCCGATGACAATGGCCGCCAGCGTCAGATAGGCCACGGTCGTCACCAGGGCGTGGCCGCTGGGGAAACTGGCGGTGTGAACGGTGTCGAGATGATCCACCAGATCCGGCCTTGGCCGCGCGTAATACTGCTTGAGCGTATAGCTCAACACGGCACCTGAGCCGACGGAAAGCACCGCATAGAGCGCCGCGCCATAGCGCTCCGTCACGATGAAGAATCCCGAGACCGCGGCAAGCGTCAGAATGATCAGCGGATAGCCTCCGATCGCGGTCACCTCGAGCGCTGTCTCCTGCAACCATGCCGGCCCGATCGACCGCGACGGGTCGCCGGCAACCCGCATCATCAGGAACAGCGTCTCGTCGAGGGTGCGGATTTCGCCCTCCGCCATCTCATCGGCGATCTGGATAAAGCCATAAACGCCCAGGGTGAAGATGCCGAACAGAAACACCGGCAGGCGATTGGCATTGCCGGTCTTCAGTCCGCGGACCAGCCAGTTTCTCAGTTTGTCAAAAATCATTCTGCCTGCCATGCCGGTCCGTCGCCCCACCATTCAATCCTACCATGAACACATCAGCTGCCGCTTCGTTCCAATATTTGCGGTGAAAGCCGGCCTGACCATTACGGTTTCGTAATTGCCCCGTCATCGCACGGAAAGGTCGCAAGCTTCATCCTTGATCTGTCCGAACCAATCAAACAGCAAAAAGGGAACATCATGGACCGTACACAATCCTATCTTCTTGTTGCCGGTGTCACCATTGCCGGCATTGTCGCAACCGTTGTCTCCGCCGCGGCCGCATCGGGGTCGGTGACCATTACCAAGAGCCGGGGCGAGGTCTGCATGGTCTCGAATGGCCTTCCTGACCATTCAACCGGCAAATTTCCGAATTCGGGAAACCCGCACCGGATCAAGGCCCAGCACATCGAGGTTTGCGTGCCGGAAAATCCCGTCAAGACCTCGCACGCAACCCAGCTGCGCGGGACGACCGGCTTTGCCCTGAACGGTGTCCTGTTGCGTCCGGGCACTGCCGATTATTACGATCCCTCCTCGCCCCGGGGATTCAGCCGCGACCGCTCCTCGGGTTGGAAGCTTGATGGCAAGGGCGCAGGCTCGATGCTCGGCCTCGACAGGAACAATGCCCATGTCGATCGACGGGGTCTCTATCATTACCATGCCAGCCCGACCGGCCTGCTGGAGCGCAGCAAGTCGAGCCTCGTCGGCTTCGCCGCAGATGGTTTCGAGATCCATTATGTCGGCTCGCGCGCCAGGTCCGGCTACACGCTCAAACCGGGAACCCGCAAGAGCGGCCCGGGCGGCAAACATGACGGCACCTATGTGCAGGACTGGCAATACACAGGCGGATCGGGAAAACTCGACAAATGCAACGGCGGAAGCCTGAACGGAAAGTTCGTCTACTTCATCACCGACAGCTATCCCTACCTGCCGCATTGCGCCTGGGGCAAAGTCAGCGGGGACTTTGGAAGACCCTGAGCCGGTTCAGGGAGCCCGGATCGTGTGCCATGGTCCGGGCACATTCATGCTGAACCTGATGCTGGCTGCAAGATTGATCCGCATCAAGGCTGTGCCGTGCTGAAGCGTCTAAGAAAAGCTGACGCAACCGGCGGAGGCAAGTCGTGACCGAAGGACCTGACTGCAGCACACGGCAACAGGATCCGGACGCGAGCCGCGACCAGATCAATGCCTGCGGGACTTTGCTGGCAGACCACATCGCAAAAATCGAGACCGACAGTGCCTTGATCTTCGCAGACTGGGAGAGCGAAATTTCCCGCCCGGTGTTTCGTGGCGGAGCAGAAAATCTGGCAGTCTATCTGGCGGCCCGCCAATACGATCTGACCGGCCTTCAATCCAGTCTTTCGGTTCTTGGCCTGTCTTCACTGGGACGCTCTGAGGCTCATCTCCGACAATCTCTTGCAGCCGTCGGCGCAACCCTGGACGGCCTCTCAGGATTGCCGGCAAAATGGCCCAGGCCAGCAGACCTTGATGCCGGGCTGGCCCAGATCACGTCCGACCAGCGCCGGTTTTTCGGCGACTATCCGGACGGGCGCAACACCCGTATCATGGTGACAATGCCGCTGCAGGGCGCCACTGATCCGGGTTTCGTTGATCGATTGGTCGACGCCGGCGCCAGCTGCTTTCGCATCAACTGCGCCCATGACGGACCCGAAGTATGGACCGCAATGATGACCAACATCCGCGCTGCAGCCAGCAAAGCCGGCAGACAATGCCCTGTGCTCATGGACATCGCCGGACCGAAATGCCGGATCGAGACCATCAGCCAGCGAAAAAACAAACGGATGTTTCGTGGCGACCGTTTTCTGCTGTTGCGAGACCCCGCCTCCGGCAACGCAAAGCTGCCGTCAATCACAATCACATTCCCCGAGATTGTCGCCAAACTGCAACCAGGACTCCAGGTATGGATCGATGACGGCAAGATTGGCGCACGGGTGGTGGAACTGGGTGATGATGGCGCGGTTCTGGAAGTCACGGTCGTTTCCGACAAGGGCAAGAAACTCAAGCCCGAGAAGGGGATCAATTTTCCCGCCATTGATCTCGACATCGACCATCTGACCGAGACAGACCGGGCAAACCTGCCGTTCGTTGCGGCCAACGCCGATATCGTGGGCTGCTCTTTCGTGCAACGGCCGCAAGACATCCGCGACCTCATGACCGCCCTCAAGCAGCATCGCGGCGAGCGGCCACCGCAACCGCTGTTGCTGAAAATCGAAACCGGGCTGGCTGTGCGCAACCTGCCACGCCTGATCGTTCAGGCGGGCTCGCATCATCCCGTAGCCGTAATGATTGCGCGCGGCGACCTCGCCATGGAAGTCGGCACCGAACGGCTCTCCGAGGCTCAGGAAGAGATCCTCTGGCTGTGCGAAGCAGCCCACATACCCGTGGTGTGGGCAACGCAGGTGCTCGAAACCCTGCTCAAGAGCGGTGCACCCTCACGTGCCGAAGTCACCGATGCCGCCATGGGACAACGCGCTGAATGCATTATGCTCAACAAGGGTCCCTATATCATCGAAACAATCCGTTTTCTTGCCGGCATTCTGCGGCGCATGGACCGCCATCAGTTCAAGAAGACGGCGCGGCTTTCCGCTCTCACCTCCTGGCGTGGCGCACAACCGCTCTGACATCACCGGTCCGCGAACAGCCGAAAACCTCACCCCAAAAAACGCCTCAGCTTCGGCTCGGAAGCATGGCGCGCCGCGCCTTATTTCAGCACTCCAACAGCTGCAATGCATCTTTCCGGGGTTTCGTGCGTTGTCACTGCATAAAGCGCCCTCAAGCGCATCACGTGGAAAGTACGGGGACTACATTCGATGGACGCCATCCATATCATTCTCGCCATCGCCGCAGCCACTTTTGCTGCCGCGGTGACATTCGGCAAGGCCAACGCGACGCCGATGGATCCGGCCGCCATCAATGCCGCGACTTTCACTGGGCAGGAATTGCCGGAGGGCCAAAGCCCGCTGGCGGCGCGGCTGCAGATTCTGCTCGACCGGGCCGGCGCCTCGCCCGGCGTTGTCGACGGTTACTCCGGCGACAACATGCAGAAAGCAATCCGCGGCTTCGAACAGGTCAACAAGATCCCCGATGATGGCTTGATGGATCAGATGGTCTGGGACACGTTGCAGGCGATGGGCGGTGACGTGATCGCCGCCTATACAATCACCAGTGAAGACGTGTCGGGGCTTTCGGCTGAATTGCCGGACGATTACGCCGAACTCGCCAAGCTTGATCAACTGGGCTACACCAGCGTCCGGGAAAAGCTGGCCGAGCGGTTTCACATGGACGAGGATTTCCTGGCGGAACTCAATCCCGGCGCTCAGTTCATCACGGGCGAAACCATTTTCGTTGCGGATCCCGGCACAGACCAGACAGCCGAGATCGCAAGCCTTGTCGCCGTCAAGAGCCAGGCGCGTCTTCTGGCCTATGATGCCTCACAGACCCTGATCGCCATTTATCCGGTCACCATCGGCAGCGCCAGCACCCCGTCCCCGACCGGCATCCACACGGTCAATGGCGTCGCCATCGACCCCACCTACAGTTACAATCCGGAGAATTTCGTCCAGGGCACCAACACCGAACCGCTGACCTTGCCGCCGGGACCAAACGGACCTGTTGGCGATGTCTGGATCGATCTGTCGGAGCCGACCTATGGCATTCACGGAACGCCGCATCCTTCGAAGATCGACAAGACTAGCAGTCACGGCTGCGTGCGGATGACCAATTGGGATGCCAGGGAACTGGCCCACATGGTCAGCCAGGGCGTCACCGTGGAATTCAGGGACTGATCCGATGCATCGTTTGTTCGTCCTGCCGCTTCTGGTCGTCGTTTCGCTGGGCGTCACCCTGCCTGAAGACGGTCCGGTCCCAACGCTTAATCCGCGCCCTGCGCCGCAGATAACGGACAGCGCACCGGTCCCGACCGCAAAACCGCCTGAAGACAAGGCAAGCACGCCATCCCAGAAAGATGCGGAAGATAAAAAGCCGTCGAAACAGGACACCGGAAGCGCAGACAAGCCCGCTCCAAAGCCATCCATAAATGCGCCGAAGGCCGACGAGGCGGCGCTTGCCCATTGTGAAGCCGAGCTTCGCAAGCTGGGCGCGGTCTTCGAACGCCAGGAGCCGCTGCGTGGCGAGAACGGCTGTGGCATCGAAGCGCCCTACAGGCTGGATGAGATCATCCGCGACGTTGCCCTGTCGCCTTCCTCCCAGATGCGATGCGAAACGGCGCTGGCACTGGCGCAATGGACCGACACCGTGGTTGTCCCGGCTGCGGCAGCCTTGCCGGAAAAGGTCGCGCTGACCCGCATCAATCACGGCTCCACCTATGTCTGCCGCCGCCGCAACAACAGCGCCACCGGCAAGATGTCGGAACACGCCATCGGCAACGCGGTCGACGTCATGAGCTTCGAGTTCAAGGGGCACGACCCGATTCCGGTCTCGCCGCGCGCCGGCGATGGCACGGTAGAGGAAGCCTTCCAGCGCGCCGTCCGGGGCGGCGCCTGCCTGCATTTCACCACCGTGCTCGGCCCCGGCAGCAATGCCAGCCACGCCGATCACCTTCATCTCGACATAATCACCCGCAGGGGCGGATATCGCCTCTGCGAGTGATCGATCACGAACATTCTCCGGCGCACAAATTGGCGCCGAAGTCTCAGAACCGCTGGGTGATAGAGAGCTTGAAGGTCCGGCCCGGCTCGGAATAATACGCGGCCGGCTGCGACATCGTCACGTCCCGAAGGCTGACAGCGTCATAATAGGTCTCATCAAACAGATTGTAGACGCCTGCCTGGACGCTCAGACCCTTGAACTGCTCCGGCTTCCACCAGGCCGTGGCATCAACAATGCTGTAGCTTGAGGCCTTGTAGTTCGCAGTCGAGTTGCCAGGCACACTGCCGACATTGATCAAGTTGACATTGCTGCCCCAGCTCTCTGTTGCGTAGCCGACACCGACAACCGCCTTCAGCGGTGCCACCGAACCCAGCCGCTGTCCGCTATCCATGTCGACGCCTTGTGCATAGGCCAATGCACCGTGCAGGATGAAGCCATTGTCAAACTGCTTCTCGAGGCTCAACTCGGCACCATAGATTTCCACATTCGCCCGGTTGAAGCTCTGTGTCACACCGAAGGGATAGGTGCCCGGAGCAATGCCCAGAGCTGTCTGTTCAGCCGCGCTCAGAGTACGCGTGTCGATGAAGTTCTTGTAGCGATTGTAAAACCCGGTCGCCCGCCCGCGCAGACTGCCATTGTCATAGGTGGCGCCGATCTCGAAGCCATTGCTGGTTTCCGGCTTCATGCCCGCATTGCCGATGCGCAGATAGGTGCCGGGTGCGCCGTAGTCGAGGTAGAGTTCGGCAGCTGTCGGCGCACGGAATGCCATTGCCCACTGGGCAAAGACATCAAACTCCGATGTGACCTCATATTTTCCAAGCAGCTTGGGAGAAAACCGGCCTTCGCTCTGGCCTGCCGGCAGGCCGGTGTAGTTCGGGTTTGTCTGATAGGACGGCGTGTCCTTCGGGGAGTGATCATACCAATCATAGCGAAGGCCCGGCGTCAGCGAGAAACCACTGTCGCCGAAGGCAATTTCGTCGTCGGCGAAAATGCCAAACTGGGTGGAATCGACATTGGGCATGTCCGACTGGTTGCTGTGCAGGAAGTTGCACGCATTGAACGGCGGGAACGGACCGGGACCGCAAGTGTCCACGCCTGAGGAGTATTGCGTGGTCTTGCCGGTGGCAAAATTTCCGCCAAGTGTGAAGCGGTGGCTCAAACCTCCGAGATCAAGCGTCTTCTCGCCCAGGCCCGACACGCCATAGGATTCGTTGGTGACCTCACTCAGCCGCGAGTAATCACCGATCACCGAATTGTAGCGATGGCCGCCCTTGCCACTGGAACGGCCAAGCCGCTGCCAGTAGACAACGGCATTGGCCGTATCAAGGAAGGAGTCGTCGCCGGTTGCCTCGTAGTTGTAGTCAAACGAGATCCGTTCGCGCCGGGTTCCTTCAGACCCCATCCAGTTGCCGGGCCGGTAATTGCCGGTCGGCGTCTGTTCATTCATCAGATCGGTGTCCGTATCGATGTCATAGCGTTCCGCCGTCAGGCCGAAAGTGTGGCCGGTCTCGGTGGCCTGGCGGATCTTGAACAGCAGGTTGTTCTCGTCGTAATCGGCCGGATTTGCCTGCGAGCGTGTCGGACCGTAGCCGCCGGCATTGCCGTTGTTTTCAGTCTCCTTGCCGATCCGGTAGCCGCCCTGCAACAGCACCGAGGTGCCGCCCATGCGGCTGGCGATGCCCGCAAAGCCGCCGATGCTCATGTCCTTGCTGTCAAAGATCGACTTGACATAGCCGCCGGTATCGCGCCCGTCTTCAAGCAGGTCTTCCGGCTCCAGTGTGCTCAGAACCATGGCTCCGCCAAGCGCTCCCGAGCCACCGCGGCTGGAATCGCCGCCGCGCACGATGTCGATGGCGTCGAGCGAATTGAAGTCAAAGCTGTTGATGCCGCCACTGGCGCCACGCGCTCCATCCTGAAGAAACGGTATCTTGATGCCGTCGACCGTTGTCAGCACCCGGGGACCGTCGAGCCCGCGAATATTGATGCTGCCATTGGCATCATTGAAGCTCACGCCCGGCTCAAGCGCACGCCCAAGTTCATCAATGCTGGTGATCTGCGATTGCGAGAGCTCCTCGCTGGTTGTCTCGGTGGCCAGCGGCGTGTCGGCAACGCCCTTGGTGCTGTCACCACTCCTCAGGATCAGCCGGTCGAGCAGTGTGGCTGAACCGGCGCCGGATGCATCCTGCGCCAGAGCCAAAGGGGTGGAGATGAGGAGGGCAAGCGCGCTGCCAGCGAACAAAGTGCGGCGAAGACTTCCGGCAACCATAATCGGATCCTTTCAAAGGGTCGCTGGCTGGCTGCAGGAAGATACGCTCCCGGGTGGCTGGCTTGTCGTATGAGGTACAACAGGCGCCGTCATGACGCCTTGTTCCTGCCACATATTAAACATGACAATTTGAGTCAACATATATTTCGAAATCATCCGCCGTCCGGCTTCTGCGGGAACCGCGGCAATCGGCATCCGGACCCTGAAGCGAAAACGGAGCTGGCGCCACCGCCAGCCCCGCATCATCTGTGGCACCATGCCCTCAATCGACCTTTGATTGGCAGCAAGCCTTTGCGCGCCCGATGTCCGTCAACCGGCACGGAACGCAAAGGCGGTACGGAAGCCGCCGGATTTCCGCCTCGATCAAGCCGGTCGCGGCCGGCCAGACACGACCGGTTCTAGAACAGCCCTTCAATCTGGCCGTCGTCATTGAGGCAGATCTTTTCCGACGACGGGGTTCTGGGCAGGCCCGGCATGGTCATGATTTCGCCGGTGATGACGACGATGAACCCGGCGCCAGCCGACAACCGCACTTCGCGCACAGCCACCGTATGATCGGTCGGTGCGCCGCGCAGATTGGGATCGGTCGAGAAGGAATACTGCGTCTTCGCCATGCAGACAGGCAGATGGCCGTAGCCCTGTGCCTCCCACTGCCTGAGCTGCTCGCGCACCGATTTCTCCGCGGTGACTTCGCCCGCGTGATAGATCGACTTGGCGATGGTCTCGATCTTTTCAAACAATGGCATCTCGTCGGGATAGAGCGGTGCGAACTGCGCCTGCCCGGATTCCACCAGTTCCACCACCTTGTGGGCCAGATCATCGACACCGGCCGAGCCAAGCGCCCAGTGCTTGCACAGGATCGCCTCAACCCCGAGCGTTGCCACATAATCCTTGACCGCCTGGATCTCGGCGTCGGTGTCGGTGACGAAATGGTTGATTGCCACCACCACCGGAACGCCGAACATCTTCACATTCTGCACGTGCCGGCCGAGATTGGCGCAGCCCTTCTCGACGGCCGCAATGTTTTCGGCCCCGAGGTCGTCCTTTTTGACACCGCCATTCATTTTCATCGCCCGCACGGTCGCGACGATGACGGCGGCGTCGGGCTTGAGCCCAGCCTTGCGGCACTTGATGTCGAAAAATTTCTCCGCCCCCAGATCCGCGCCAAAGCCCGCTTCCGTGACCACGTAGTCAGCCAGTTTCAAGGCAGTGGTGGTGGCCACTACCGAGTTGCATCCATGCGCAATATTGGCGAAGGGTCCGCCATGCACGAAGGCCGGATTGTTTTCAAGCGTCTGCACCAGATTGGGCTGCATCGCGTCTTTCAGCAGCACGGTCATCGCGCCATCGGCCTTGATGTCGCGGCAATGGATCGGCGTTTTGTCGCGGCGGTAGGCAACAACGATTGCTCCCAGCCGCTGTTGCAGATCCTCGAGGTCTCTGGCCAGACACAGGATCGCCATCACCTCGGATGCCACGGTGATATCGAACCCGGTCTGGCGTGGAAAGCCGTTGGCAACACCACCGAGATTGACCACGATATCGCGCAGCGCCCGGTCGTTCATGTCGATCACCCGGCGCCAGACGATCCGGCGCGCATCGATCTCCAGCTCGTTGCCCCAGTAGATGTGGTTGTCGATCATCGCCGAAAGCAGATTGTGGGCGCTGGTGATGGCGTGGAAGTCGCCGGTGAAATGCAGGTTCATTTCCTCCATCGGCACCACTTGCGCCATGCCGCCGCCGGCCGCCCCGCCCTTCATGCCGAAATTCGGCCCCAGCGAGGCTTCGCGGATGCAGATCATGGCTTTCTTGCCGATGCGGTTGAGACCGTCGCCCAGCCCCACCGTTGTGGTGGTCTTGCCCTCACCCGCCGGTGTCGGATTGATTGCGGTCACCAGGACCAGCTTGCCGTTGGGCTTGTCTTTCTGCCGGGCGATGAAATCGGCCGAGACCTTGGCCTTGTCATGACCATAAGGGACGAGATCTTCCGGTGGAATGCCGAGCTTGTCACCAATCTCCATGATCGGTTTCTTGTGCGCCGCGCGGGCAATTTCGATATCGGATCTGTACTCAGCCAATGTGTTGTTTCCTCTTCCCGACGTGACCACGTCTCCCGCGCAGCCTTTGGATTCAGATAGAAACCCAAAGACCGGCTAATGTTTGTATCAAACGGGACACCCAATACGCCAATTGCGACACATCGAAGACCGGCACCGCTTTCAAAGCTGTGGATTGCCGGAATGAATAAAATTCCAAAAACACATGACAGGTTAAAGAACCCGACCGCCGGACTGTTTATCCATCCCATCGATCACACGCGCACCATGAGCCTTGCGGAGCCGCAATCCGGTATCTTTTCGATCACGATCCTGCGGCAGCCGGCAAAACTGCTGTGACACAGACAGTGCGCCAAATCATCCGCATTGCTCATTGAACAAACCAACATCGACAAGCTATTTGATTGAACGAAATGAATTTCAGGAAAGACACCGGTATGAAGGCCCCATTACATCCCCGACAGGACGAACGCTTGAGGGCCTTGCATGCCTATGAAATGCTCGACACGGATCCGGAAAAGGATTTTGACGACATCGTCAAACTCGCCGCCTCCATTTGCGGAACCTCGATAGCGCTTGTCAGCCTGCTTGATTCCGAACGCCAGTGGTTCAAGGCTTCGGTCGGCCTCGATATGCGCGAAACCCCGATCGATAACGCAATTTGTTCCCATGCGATCCTCGAAGAGGAGTTCCTCGAAGTCGAGGATACGATGCAGGATGCGCGGATGGTCGACAATCCGCTCTGCTGCTCCGATCCCGGCTTGCGGTTTTATGCCGGTGCATTGCTCAAGACACCCGACGGGCTGCCGATTGGAACGCTGTGCGTGCTGGATCACGAGCCCAGGAAGCTGACACCGCTGCAGCGCGACGCAATCAAGGTTCTGGCACGCCAGGTCATGGCGCAACTCGAGATGCGCAAGGCGCTGGGGTCGGCCGCCACCATGCGCCAGGAAGTCGATCACCGGGTCAAGAACTCGCTGCAGTCGCTCTCCGCTTTCGTACGCATCCAGGAACGCCGCCTGCAATCCGAAGAGGCCAGGCAGGCGATGACAAAGGTCATGACCCGCATTGATGCGGTATCAACGCTGCACGAATATCTCTACAAGACCGATGCGGGATCGAATGTCGACCTCGGTGTCTATCTTTCCAACATCGTTGATTACCTGACCGAAACCGCACCAGCGCACGTCACCATGGAGTTTGCTCCGGTCTCGGTCATGGTCGGTTCTCAGCAGGCCGTCTCGGTGGGAACGCTGGTCAACGAGTTTGTCGCCAACTCATTCAAGCATGCCTTCCCGGGTCAACGCCAAGGCATCGTCAGGATTGAACTGTCCGTTCCCTCCCCCGGCAGCATCGCTGTCACCTGCTCCGATAATGGCGCGGGCATGACCCCGGATATCTCCACCCAGTCCGGCGGACTCGGCATGAAGATCGCCGAAATCGCCTGCATGGAACTCCGGTGCGAACTGGACCTCAGGATCGCGGCGCAAGGCGTCACCGCCTCAATCGAGTTCACCCCCGAACCACGCCCGCAGTACCGGCGCTGATACGGACCGGCGCCAATCCGGCCCCAGGCAGAATCCTCATTCCGGTTGCCTGGGAGAGATCCGGCTCTATCCGTCGCCCATGGCAATCAGCCCGGCATTGCCGCCGGCGGCAGCCGTGTTGACCGAGACCGCCTGCTCAACGGCAAACCGCATCAGATAATGCGGCCCGCCGGCCTTGAAGCCGGTGCCCGACAGCCCCGAGCCACCAAAAGGCTGGGTGCCGACCACCGCGCCGATGATGTTGCGGTTGATATAGACATTGCCGGTGTCGAGCCGGTCGATGACTTTCCGCACCGTGGCCTCGATGCGCGAGTGCACGCCGAGCGTCAGGCCGAAACCGGTGGCGTCAATCGCGTCGAGCACCGCATCGAATTTCTTCGCCTTGAAGCGCACCACATGCAGCACCGGCCCGAAGATCTCGCGGTCGAGCGCTGCGGCGTCCTTCAGTTCGACAATATGCGGCGCAAAGAACAATCCCTCATTCGGCGCTTCCCCGGCATAGACCAGTTTCTGGGTCCTGGAGATTGTCGCAATATGCGCCGCCAGCATCTCGCGCTGTGCCTCGTCGATCACCGGCCCGATGTCGGTTGACGGTTTCGATGGATCGCCAAGCTTGAGTTCGCGTGCCGCGCCCTCGATCATCGCGAGCATGTGATCGGCGACATCGTCCTGAACGAACAGCAGCCTCAGCGCCGAACAGCGCTGCCCCGCCGAACGGAACGCCGACATCACCACATCATCTGCCACCTGTTCGGCAAGAGCGGTGGCATCGACGATCATCGCGTTGAGGCCGCCGGTTTCCGCGATGAACGGCACGATCGGGCCGTCCTTGGCAGCAAGCGTCCGGTTGATGGCGCGCGCGGTTTCGGTCGATCCGGTAAAGGCCACGCCGCCGATCTTCGGATGCGATGTCAGTGCGGCACCGACATCCCCCTCGCCCGGCAGGCACAGAAGCACGTCCTTCGGCACGCCGGCTTCATGCAGCAGTTGAATCGCCTCATGCGCAACCAGCGACGTCTGCTCTGCCGGTTTGGCAATCACCGCGTTGCCTGCCGCGAGCCCGGCAGAAACCTGGCCGAGGAAGATCGCCAGCGGGAAATTCCACGGCGAGATGCAGACGAAGACACCACGGCCACGCCACCCGAGCCGGTTTTCCTCACCGGTCGGGCCAGGCATCGGCTGCATCGTGGAAAACATCTCGCGAGAGCGCGCCGCGTAATAACGCAGGAAATCGACAGCCTCGCGGATTTCGGCAATTCCGTCGTCTAGTGTCTTGCCTGCCTCAATCGACAGCAATGCCATGAAGCGGTCGCGCCGGTCCTCGATCAGGTCCGCAGCCCTGTCGAGCGCTGCCGCGCGAAGACCGGGATCTGTCCGTGACCAGCTCTTGAAGCCCTGATGTGCAATGCCCACGGCCTTGTCGACATCTTTGGGATCCGTAAACCGCACAGTGCCGGCAACCCGCGAAGGATCGGACGGGGAGCAAACCTGCTGCACAGCCCCGCCTTTCAGGCCAGGCGCCAGCGGTCCTGCTTCGAGCGGCGCGCCGCACCGGTTCATTCCCTCCATGAGCGACGCCAGCTGGAAGCGGTCACCAAACTCAACCCCGCGGGAATTGGGGCGGTCGGGATAAATCGCCAGAGGCAGCGGGATCTGGCTGTTGCGGGCCGATTGCCCCTTGGCGAGCCCGAGCTTCGCATCCGGGCGCTCGAGCAGGGACGCGACGGGAATGTTCTTGTCGCCGGCCACCGCCACGAAGGACGAGTTGGCGCCATTTTCCAGAAGTCTGCGCACCAGATAGGCCAGAAGATCACGATAGCCGCCGACCGGGGCATAGATCCGGCATGGAACCTTGTCGTTGCTCTTGTTGAGGCTGTCATACACGACCTCGCCCATGCCATGCAGGCGCTGGAACTCGAAGCCGCTGCGGTCCTCGGCCATTTCGATAATGGTGGCGACCGTCAGCGCATTGTGCGTGGCAAATTGCGGATAGATAACATCACGCAGGTCAAGCAGTTGCCGGGAACAGGCGAGATAGGACAGATCGGTTGCAGCCTTGCGGGTAAACACCGCATAGCCTTCGAGCCCGCGCTCCTGTGCCCGCTTGATTTCGGTGTCCCAGTAAGCGCCCTTGACCAGCCGTACCATCATCCGGCGGCCGTGCTTGCGGCACAGTCCGGCAATGTGGTCGATCACCTGCGGAGCCCGCTTCTGATAGGCCTGAATGGCGAGACCGAAACCATCCCAGTCTGCCAGCGACGGATCGGCGAAGGCCCGGTCGATGACGTCGAGCGACAGTTCGAGCCGGTCCACCTCTTCAGCATCAACGGTGAAATTGAGGTCATGCGCCTTGGCCATCTGTGCAAGCTCGACCAGATCGGGAACCAGCTCCTCGAGCACCTGCTCGCGATGGGTGGGCAGATAGCGCGGATGCAGCGCCGACAACTTGACCGAAATTCCGGGGCGGTCCGGCAACTTGCGTCCGACCGATCCCTTTTTGGCAGCCTTGCCGATCGCCGCAATCGCATCCGCATAGGATTTGAAATAGGTCCTCGCGTCAGCCCGGGTGCGCGCGCCTTCGCCCAGCATGTCGTAGGAATGCCGGTAGCCGCGCGCTTCGTTCCTGGCCGCACGTCCCAGCGCGTCCTCGATGGTTTCACCGAGCACAAAATGATGCCCCAGAAAGCGCATGGCCTGCCGTGTCGCGGTTCTCACCGTCGGCATGCCCATCCGCTTGACCAGCCCGCGCATCACACCCTCAGGGGTTTCGCCCGGCTTGATCACCCTGGCCGACATTCCCAGCGCCCAGGCGGAGGCTGAGACGAACCAGGTGTCGCCATGGGCCTCATGGTCGCTCCAGCCGCCCTCCTTGAGCTTGTCTTCGATTAGCCGGTCCTGGGTCAGCGCATCCGGCACCCGGAGCAGCGCCTCGGCCAGCACCATCAGGGCCAGGCCTTCGCGTGTTGACAATCCATATTCACGCAGGAAATCCTCGACCCCGCCAATCTGGCCGGAATCAGAGCGAATGGCTTGAATAAGCTTGGTCGCGCGGGCATCGATCGCCCGGTCCTGGGCACTGCTGAAGCTGAGACGCTCGCTGAAATCGCGGATCAGGCGATCGTCGTCCGGAGCATGTGAGGCATGAAAGGCAGTAACAACTGGCGCGGCTTTGGCGGTCATGGCATTCTCCCCGTGAATGACACAACATAACTCTTGTCTGACCGCGTTTCTCACTATATTGAAATTAAGAAATTAGATTATTCTCTGGCATTTTGGCCATTCAGGGGGATTAAGTGAAGGAAATAGACCGCATCGATCGAAAGATCCTTCGCGCCATGCAGGACAACGGCAGACTGACCAATCTCGAGCTGGCTGACAAGATCTCGCTGTCGCCCACCGCCACGGCAGAACGGCTCAAGCGCCTGAACCGTGATGGCTACATCCAGAGTTACACAGCAAAGCTATCGCCGGAGAAACTGGACCGGGGCATGCTGGTCTTCGTCGAAGTCAAACTCGACCGCACAACACCCGACGTCTTCGACGCTTTCTCCAGGGCCGTGCGCCAATCGGACGATGTAATGGAATGCCACATGGTCGCCGGTGGATTTGACTATCTCGTCAAAGCCCGGGTCAAGGGCATGGAAGCATACCGCACTTTTCTTTCAGATATTATTCTGTCCTTGCCGGGCGTTCGTGAAACACATACATATCCAGTCATGGAAGAAGTCAAGAACACCGGCAAACTCCCGGTTTGAGCGATTGATTACTTCTTGAGACCTGAAACAATACACTGAAGACAGTTTGCGAGACAGATGACGCAAAACGACCGCAGCCTTGGCCGGAAAACACGCAACATCACCTATTGCGCGCAAGTCCTTGCCATGACGAAAATCAGCTGATGGCGGATCACCTCCCACTTCTTCAGAGCATGGAAACGATCGGTTCGGAAATAGAACTGGCCATTTTTCTCAAAAGGCTTGCCAAACATTTTGATTTCGCCGGCTTCATGCTGGTCAGCATACCGGTGGTGACCGATGAAAGTCTTCTTGCAAGGATCGAATTGTCGGACCTGCCGGACGGTTTTACAGAAACCTATGACGAACTCGGCCTGCTGAAAAACTCGCAGGTCTTCCAAATGCTGCGGCGCTCGACTATTCCGGTCACACTCGACACGCAGACATCAAACGAAATGCGCCCCTCCGGTGAGGCCGAAACAGCCGCACGTTTTTTCGCTCATTACAACATCACCACAGTCGCATTCTTCCCTGTCCACTGCCCCGGCGGCGCCCGCGCCGCATTCGGCTTTCTGGGCGACCGCAGTCAGTTGTCGCATGCGGAACTCGGTGAACTGGGAATCTTCGCCACTCACGCCTACAACATCTATTCGAAGCTGAAAAACCGGCGTCCGGATAGCGAAGCGACGTTGACCATGCGTGAGCTCGAAGCACTGCACTGGGTGGCCAACGGCAAGACATCCAGCGAGATTGCGTCAATCCTTTCGCTGTCCGAGCACACGGTCAACACCTACATCAACAACGCCGTACGCAAACTTGACTGTGTCAACCGGACCCAGCTCGTTGCCAAAGCGCTCAGGCTGCATCTGATTTCCTGACCACGCCTCCGGGCATCTGGTCCGGACGCCGGTCAATCAGCGATCGAGAATGTCACGCATTTCCACCAGGTTGGATCGCACACGCAGCAGGTAAAAACCCATGGTCGCCAGATGCGACGGCATGATCCAGCTCGATTCATTTCCGTTCGAGATGATGAACGGCGTCATATCAAGCGAAGCACGAAGCTGCTCTCTCGCCACACTCCAGACATTGCCGATCCGCCGGTCAGTGAACACTTCGCTGAAATCGGCCTCCGTCGCGACAAGAATCCCGTAATACGCATAGAGCTGCCCGTAGGTGAACCAGAACCGGTCATCGGCCCGCGGGTCGAACCAGCCGAGGTCGCTTGCCTCCATGCGGCTGCGCAGAATGTCGGAGGTCGAGCCGATGTCGCCGGTTATGCGGTCAAGAAACTGCAGGAGGTTGTCGGTTCGCGCATCGAACTGACCGGCGCAGGCAACCAGCTCATTGTTGAAGCCGTCAAGCGCGTCGATCGCCGTGCGGTGCCGTTCCGGCGTCGAAGGCTGGATGAAAGGCGGCGAGAAGGTCAGCCACCAGGCATCCTCGTTGTAGGACATGGCCTGCTTCGCGTCCTGCAGATTCTGATTGATCTGCGAGGTTCCGCGCACCCGGCCAAGCCTGTCGGCGAGTTCGATGGTGGTCCGGCGAATGACGGTATTTATGCCCAGCTGGAAGGCAGCCTTGTTGTCCATGAACGGCGTGTTTTTCCAGTCCACGCCGAACAGACCGGCCTTCGACAGCGGGTGTGAAGGGATCCAGCTATTCTGGTTGACGTTGAAGTCAATAAGGTCACGCGTCACCTCGACGATCTGCGACGGCACGCAGACGCTCGGATCAGTGGCATTGACCGGTTCTCCGACGGATCCGCTGCTGGCGCTCACATCATAGCGCTCCGGATAATCGGGATTCCAGTTCACCCAGCGCTCCGCGACCCAGATAAACTGGCCATAGCCGGCAATGAGCAGAAGCAGAACAATCAGGATCGGCACCCGGATGAGCCAGTTGCGCCCCCGGTACCATCGCGCCACAGCCACAAACGGCCAGAGCAGGAACGAGATCACCACGCCGATGCCACGCCCGATGGCGTTGAAAATCCGCTCGAAAAACTCGATCACCGGGTCAAGCATCGTCTTGGTATCCTTCCAGTCCGTAAAGCCGCGACCTGAGCGCCGCCTTGTTGTTCAGATAGGTCGACCCGAGAACATCCACGACATGGGCGCGGTAACTCTCGGAATAACCTTCATAAGCTTTATAAAAGCCGTGTTTGTCAAAGATGAAGCGGCTGACAAAGTCAAACGGCACCAGCCGCGACAGCAGCCTGTTGATCAGCCACTGGTCCGGATGGCCGGGATTTGCACGGCACAACATCAGTTTCCTGTCGGTCCGCACCTCCCGCATCTTCACCTGCCCGGTGCTGGCCACTTCGCGCATGGCCTCCTGCAGGAATGGATAGGTCCCTTCCTCGGCGATCAGTGCGGAATTGCGGTGCATCCAGGTCTGCAGCCAGATCCGGTCGGTTCCCGCAAGGTCAACGGAAGGATCGGCACGGCGGATGAGATCGTCCACCGCCATCTCCGCCCGGTGAGCGAAAAAGCCCGACGGCTCGACCCACGACGCGCGCGGCAATTGCAGCCGTTCGGATTTGGTCAGGAAGTCAAAGATCCGGGCGTGATCGGCTATGTCGATATAGCTGACTTCCCAGGGGCGCGACCGCCGGAACCCCGGCGCATGGCTGTCGCAGATAACTGTGGTGGTGCGGTCATCGCGGAAGATGAACACGCCGCCGAAATGATTGGCCCAGAAGGACGTATGCGGAAACACCAGCTTGTCGGGCACAAGCGCGTTTTGCCGAATATCGCCGGTTTCCCGCGCCAGTTCGACCATCCGGTTGAGCATGTCGTCGTCACGCCAGCCATCTCTCGACGACTTGAGACGGTCGATAAGTTCGCGCAACTCTGTGGCCTTGCCGAGCATGTTCTCGGCCGACATCACCCGGAAGCTGATCTCGTTGATCGACAGCAGGTCCTCGACCCCGGTGACCACGTCGATTGGCTCTTCGATCTCGCCGAACAACGCGTCCTTGATCGTCACCGCGTGGACGGCGCGGCGGTTGCCGTCAAAGAACTGGTGCATCAGCCCGGCGGTGTTTGAAAACTGCGTGTGAACCACCGGCAGGTTTTCCTGCTCTGGTGTCAGCACAATGAAACGGCGATTGACGCCATTGGGATCAAGATACTGCACATCGCCAAGTTCCTCGGCAATTTCCGGCGAGAACCCGGTCATGTCGATCTGGAAACTGTCGAGCCTGGTTTCCTGAAGCCCGAACGCCCTGAGCGCCTTGTTGTAGCGCGCCACCAGATGCGGCTCCGCCACCGGCAGCAGCCGGCCATAGATCAGTTCATTGTCGACCAGTCGCTTCATTGCTGCCAGCGCCCGTCCCGCTTCATCGCCTCAATCTCACGAATTGCCCGTTCGCGCTGGCGCTCGCGCCGGATGATGTCATCCACGGCCGTCGCGTCCGAGCGGTCGGTGTAGCGGAACTCGGAATCGGCGTAGCGGTTGATCTCCTGCAGCACCATCTCGATGGTGAAGGGCTTGCGCAGCTCGGAAATCATCGCGACCTTGTCGTCATAGGGCTTGTGCATGAAGGCTTCCGGCGTCTCGAACCATTCATCCGGCAGATCGATGTCCATCGCTCGCATCTTGATGGCGTCTGTGATGTTCTTGATTGCCCGGCCGGTGAAGCGCGGTTCGGCCAGCTTGATCTGGTGCAGATAAGCGCCGATGTCGGAGATCGTCTCGACCTTGCCGTTATCCTTCTCGAACCGCTCCCAGACAGACAGCAACCCCTCTTCCTGCGGCTGGTCGTGCCCGTCATAGGAGCGCGCCACCGCCTTTTTGATTTCCTGACTGGCAAAAAGATCATGCGAGCCCAGCGGGATCGAATGGTTCTTGCCCGCCAGCAACGCAAAAATGTCGATGTAATCATCCAGCGATTGCGGCCCGTCAACCAGCCAGCGCGCCCCGGCGCGTTGCCGGAGCGCATCGTCGACATTCTCCGGATAGTTGGAGAACATGCCAAAGCTGCAATTGCCGCGCACAACGGTCGAAGCGCCGGCAAAGCTCTCCATCAGCACGGCGGTAACCTCCTGCTGGCCCGCCGAGGCCCGGTCATCCGAGCGCTTGGCGGCCACCTGGTCAATATCGTCGATGGTGCCGAAGCCGATGGCCCGCGGGTTGAGCACATTGTCGACAAAGGCCTTGCAGTTCTGGCCCGACTTGCCCTGATAGGAGGAGATCTGGTCGACGCCGAAATTTTCGTAGTGGAACGGATAGCCCGCGACCTGGCAGTAGTCATTGATCATGCCGGCCAGCATCTGGATCAGGATGGTCTTGCCGGTTCCCGGCGCGCCATCGCCCATGAAGGTGAACAGAAAACCGCCGAGCTCGACAAACGGATTGAGCTGCCGGTCGAAATCATAGGCCATCACCATCCGGGCCAGCCGCATCGCCTGATGCTTGGCGAGATGGTTGCCGATGATCTCGTTGGGTTTCTTGAAGCTCATCACCAGTGGCTTGCGCCGCTGCCCCGGCGCCACGTCGAACCCGTCGAGTGTGAAGTTGTCGCTTTCCAGCCGCAGATGCGACTGCGCGAAACTGCTCAGCGCATCAAACCGGGCGCGGCGGCTGATCAGGCCTTCAATCGCAACTCGGGCCAGGGCGCGGGCCCGCGAGGTCATGGCGATCTCGTCCGGCGCTCCGGAGATCGCCTCATCAAGGGCTGCAACAATCGATTTCAGCGCATCCTGCGGCGTGTCGAACTGGAAGTCCGGCTCCTCGGTGTCGTTGGCCGGTTCGCTTTCGCCGTCGACCGTCTGCAGGATATAGGCAGCAAGCGTGAACGCCGCCACATAGGCCGAAGCCGACAGCAGACGCTTGAACCGCTCGGCCTCTTCGCCTTGCAATGGCGCCCCTGTATTGCGTGATTGCAGACTTTCAAGATCGGTCTGCTGGGCAAACATCTCCGCCACTGCCAGCGCCACCGAGATGCCCCGCCGGGTCCGGTAGAGCAACGTGTGTTGCTGGATCGACAGCATCGGGTCATTGGCCCGCACCGACTGGATGGTCTTGCCCAGTTCGATCTCGCGGGTTCTGCGCATACCGCGGGTCGAAACGGTGGACACGAACCGCCGGTTGGTTCCCGCCAGCGGCGTCGTGGACCCGCCATCCTGGGTCACCAGCACCACGACCCGGCTCACCATGGATTGCGCCACCGCCTGATGCTTTGCGATATCTTCTTCCGAAATCGTCGTCAGGCCTGTCGTCTGGCTCATGCTCTCATACCTCGCTGATGACCTGGTTGCCCGAGACAACATGCACGGTGAAACCCGAGAAAATGCTCTCCGCCTCGCCCGACGCATAGAGCGCCTGATAGGCTTCATGCGGCACAAGCGCGTGCTTCTGATAAGCGCTCACCCCCTGCCGCGTGGCTTCCAGATCATCGGTCTCGATGTGGTATTCGTCCCGCGCCGGCTCCGAGCTCCACAGCCCGCGCTTGGCCGGACGTTCGGTCTTGGAAAATACCTCCTGCATGGTCCAGGTCAGAAGCCATGCATTCTCGTCCTTGCGCACCTTGGACAGAATGGTGGAGATCCGGTCCGAGTTGTCGGTCACGCCGGCCGAATAGAATGGCCCGAGCACGAAGCGGCGCAACTGCTTGGGGTGCAGATGCTCGAAATCAGCATCCAGATTCTGCGCAATCGTCACCGGCGACAGCGAATAGGCGCCGTTCTTTTCAGCCGAAGCGTCAAAAGCACGGGCGAATTCAGGATTGAGCAACCCGCCCACCGGCAGCGGGATATCGATGTCCGGATTGAGTTTGCCGTCCTTGGTCACCAGCATCTTGGCAATGGATTCGCTCGAATCCTCGATCGTCGCCATATAGACCATCGGCAGCGTCTGGCTGCCGTCGAACACGCCCCAGTGAACCACATAATAGGGCCGGCCGTTCTTCGGATTGACCGACACCCGGATGGTTTCGGGCAGGATGAACGGCGCGAACACCGCGTCCTTGCCGATGTCTTCGAGATAAAGGCGTTCGGCGATCTGCTCCTGCAGCGTGCCCGGAAACTCCTTGTGGCGCAGGATGAAATCGGCCATCTCCGCCTTCAGCGTCTCGACGTCCGGGATCGCCGCCAGCCGTTCTTCGGCCGTTGCGCGGTCATTTTCCAGCGTCAGCACATTCTGAAATGTCGGGAAACCGCTGTCGGCCTGGCTGATGCGGAAGCGCTCGAGAAAGCCGACCCGGTTTTCCCAGGCCGAAAACGTCGCTTCCAGCCGGTCGACATAGGGGATGATGACCTGGCCGACCAAACCATGCGCATAAAGCGGCGAGTTGTCGTCGGCCAGATAGACGCGCAGGCCTTTCAGGGCCGCATGCATCGACCTGAAATAGGATCCGGCAGCGCCGGTATCAGCGCGCATGACACTCCCTCGGCTTCAGCATCCGGCTCAGGACTTCACGTAATTGGCTGAATTGTGCTTTTCCAGAACTTCCGAGAACCGTCTGGCAAATGCATCGTCAGCAAGCTGCTTGCGGCGCTGGATATCCTTCGTCGAAAGCATGTTCTTCTCATGCATTTCCAGAAGATCGCCAATATGGGTCTGTGCTGCGGCGCCAATGCCGGCCATGGTTTCTTCCGCCGCGGTGTCGACCCGGCTGCCCAGCGTGTTGATCTTGTGCGCCACATCCTGTTGCGCGGCCGTCTTCAATGAATCCTCAAGCGCCTTGTAGAGCACGATGCGCTGCTCGGTATCGATGGTCAGCTTGTTGATCAGCGTGTTCTGCGCCGCGATCTGGTTGTTGAGCGAATCCACGAAAGTCTGGAACATCGAGGTATAGCGCTCCAGCGTCTGGCTCTCGGCCAGCAGTTCCTGCTCCTTGGCCTGACGCTCATTATATTCGGTCGCGAGCTTCGAACGATCGCTTTCAAGGTCGGTTCGGGTTTTCTGATCCGTTGATGCGGCGATCTGGTTTTCGATGTCCATCAACAGTGGATTGAGTTCCTCGATCCGCTGCTGCGTGGATTCGAGATTGGCCATGGTCACCTTGCGGCGCTCGATCACCTTGATCAGGCTGGCCTCGGACGTCTTGTAGCGGGCGTCGAGAATATCCTTCTGGTCTTTCAGGATACCGGTAATGGTGTCGGACTTTTTCAACAGCTCCTGCAGATTGCCCGACAGCGACATGTTGCGAACCCGATCCGACCGCATGCGCTGAGCCCGGCTCTTGGAGAAAATCGCAATGAAGCTCTCCATGCCGGAATAGCCCTTCATGCTTTCGAACTCGGCGCCAAAGACATTGGTCGCGTCCTCAAGTCCGATAATCAGATCGGCGATATTGGTTTCCATCATCCGCTGCTGGCGCAACACGTCCTGAATACGGGCATTTTCGATATCGAACTGGGGATCGCCGAGCTGGGCGTCGGCCTCCGACATTTTCTCGAGCACAACGCCCGATGCCTCGATTTTCGACCGCATATCGATGACGGCGGTGCGTGTTTTCTCGATTTCCGCATCGAGTGCCTTGATATCGGCCATGTCCAATTCCCCTGTTTTTCTGCGCCGTACGTAAAGACGCTCACACAACTCGTCCAGTCGTGCCGGACACCAAAGCTTTAGTAACATCGGTAGCGTCGTGCGCAAACCTTGCCGTAGCAAGACGTAAGTACGATGAAGCTGAAAAAAAAGACCGCTCCCGAAGGAACGGCCTTTGCATCCGGATCTGCCGGTGCTGCTTACTTGGCAGCAGCAGGGTCCATCAGATAAGCAATGACGTTTTCCACATCGTCATCCTTTTTCAGGCCGGCAAAGGCCATCTTGGTGCCCTTGACCACGCCCTTGGGGCTGCGCAGATAGGCGTCCAGCGCTTCCACTGTCCAGGCCGGAACTTCTGCCGCATGCTCGGTCATGGCTTTTGAATACTTGTAATCCTCGACCGAAGCTATCGGGCGATCGACGATACCGACCAGATGCGGTCCGACCTTGTTCTTTGCTTCCGTTGCGGTGTGACAAGCGGCGCATTTTTTGAACACCTTGGCGCCCTTGGCTGCGTCACCATCGGCCAGCGCGACAGCTGGAACAGCAACTACAGCAGCGATTGCCGCCCCAAAAAACATGGAAAGTGATATGCGCATAGATTGTCTCCGTACGGGTTATTCAGATGTCTCTGTTATATCCCAGTCTCATGCGAGAGCAATGACCAGTGTCCCGGACAAGGCGTCGCGGTTACATCAGAATTAAGAAAAACAGCGTCGAATCCATAAAAAACGCTACTTCAGAGCCTCGGGATTCATCACATCGTCCCAGTGACGGCGACAATACGACACATATTTCTCATTGCCGCCGACTTCGATCTGGGCCCCTTCCCGGATCACCTGGCCTTGCCCGTCCATCCGCACCACCATCGTCGCCTTGCGTCCGCAATGGCAGATCGTGCGAACCTCGCGAAGCTCGTCCGCCAGTGCCAGCAGGGCCTCGGACCCGGGAAACAGTTTCCCGCGGAAATCCGTGCGCAGACCGTAAGTCATCACCGGGATCTTCAGCCGGTCGGCCACACGCGCCAGCTGCCAGACCTGCTGTTCCGTGAGAAACTGCGCTTCGTCAACGAACGCGCAGGCAATGTCGCCATCGGCTTTCAAGTTCTCGAGCGTTTTGTAGAGATTGTCTTCCGGCCGGAACGTGTGCGCCTCGCTGTCGAGCCCGATCCGTGATGCGATGCGCCCGACTCCGCCACGATCATCGAAAGCTGCGATGAACAGCACTGTTCGCATCCCGCGTTCGCGGTAGTTGTAGGAGGCCTGCAACAACAGCGTCGACTTGCCCGCATTCATGGTTGAGTAGCTGAAATAGAGCTTGGCCACGCTGGGCTCCCGATTGATCGCCGGTTCTGATGTTTCTCCGGTTTTCATCCCGGACAGGCCCGGCTGCCGCACGGCCACCGGTACAATATCTATTGCCGCTCGATGCCGCTGAATTCCACCCCTGCCGCCTGCTTTCAACAGCCGTTTTTAGCCGGACCTGAAAAATTAGAGGGCTTTGCCGCTTGAGTTCACAGCCCATAGGTGGTTGTTTCTGCACTCCGAACACGGGAGAAAACCGATCATGACAAAAAATATCACCCTCGCATTCGCAGCCATTCTGCTTGCCGGCACCGCAACCGTTCAGGCCGCAGATGCCGAATCCTGCAAGACCGTTCGCTTCGCTGATGTTGGCTGGACCGACATTCAGGCCACCACCGCCGTCGCCGGCGTCGTTCTTGACGCGCTCGGCTATGAGCAGGACGTTCAGGTTCTCAGCGTGCCCGTCACCTACCAGTCGCTCAAGAACAAGGACATGGACGTCTTTCTCGGCAACTGGATGCCGTCCATGGCCGCCGACGTTCAGCCGTTCCTCGACGACGGCTCCGTTGAAACCATCGCCCAGAACCTCGACGGTGCCGGCTACGGCCTGGTCGTCCCGACCTATGCTGCCGAAGGCGGCGTCAAGAGCCTGGCCGATATCGGCAAGTTCAAGGACAAGTTCGACGGCAAGATCTACGGCATCGAGCCGGGCAATGACGGCAACCGTATCGTCCTTGAAATGATCGAAGACCCGGCCAATGGCCTTGACGGCTTTGAGCTGGTCGAAAGCTCGGAAGCCGGCATGCTGTCGCAGGCCGAAAAGGCGATCCGCAACGAAGAGTGGATTGCCTTCCTCGGCTGGACACCGCACCCGATCATGGGCGAGATGTCGATCGCCTATCTCGACGGCATGGGCGATTCCGGATTTGGCGCCGCTACCGTGCACACCAATGTGCGCGCCGGCTACACTGCCGAATGCCCGAACGTGGGAACGCTGGTCAAGAACCTCAGCTTCTCTCTGTCGATGGAAAACAAGATCATGGACGAGATCCTCAAGGGCGAAGACGCCAACGAGGCCGCTCTTGCCTGGCTGAAGGCGAATCCTGATGCCGTCAAGCCATGGCTTGAAGGTGTCACCACCTTCGACGGCGGCGACGCAGCTGCTGCTGTCCAAGCCAAGCTCGGCATGTAATACTACAAACTGGAAATCGGATCCGGGGCTGCCATGAAGCAGCCCCGGATCATGATATGTGTCGGGGGACAGGGCATGGATGGATTGGCGGATTTTATCACCGCATGGAAAATCCCGGTAGGGAAATGGGGCAAGAGCTTCTTCAATTTCCTCACCGACAATTTTGAGTTCGCCTTCGACGCCATCGCCGACACGCTCAAATTCCTGCTCGACAGCATGATTGACGGGCTGTTGTGGCTACCGCCGCTGATCCTTGTGTTGGCAATCGCCCTTTTGGGCTGGCGCATTCAGAGATCCTGGAAGCTGGCGCTCGGCATTGTGCTGGGTCTTGTTTTCATCATCAATCAGGGCCTTTGGAAAGAGACCGTCGAAACACTGGTTCTGGTGATTTCAGCGGCTTTCATGTCGATGCTCATCGGCGTTCCGATCGGCATCTGGCTGGCCCACCGGCCCCGGCTCTACACCTATCTGCAGCCGGTGCTTGACCTGATGCAGACGATGCCGACCTTCGTCTATCTGATCCCGGTGCTCATCCTTTTCGGCCTCGGCCTTGCACCGGGCCTGCTGGTCACCATCATCTTTGCATCCCCAGCCCCGATCCGGTTGACCTATCTGGGCATTACCTCCGTGCCCAAACCGATGGTGGAAGCCGGTCAGGCCTTTGGCGCTTCGCCACAGCAATTGCTCAGAAAAGTCGAACTGCCCGCCGCCCTGCCGACAATCATGGCAGGCCTCACCCAGTGCATCATGCTGTCGCTGTCGATGGTTGTGATTGCCGCGCTGATCGGCGCCAACGGCCTGGGCAAACCGGTGGTCCGCGCGCTCAACACCGTCAACATTCCGCTCGGGCTTGAAGCCGGTATTGCGATCGTCATTCTCGCCATCATCCTCGACCGCATCTGCCGCGTCCGCATCGGAGCCACATCATGAGCCTGGATGCCTATCGCGGCTCGGTCCGCATTGAAAACGTCTCGATCATCTTCGGCGACAACACTGCCGAAAGCCTGGCGCTTGCCGATGCCGGCAAATCCCGCACCGAGATCCAGGAAGCAACCGGCGATGTGCTTGGCGTGCACGACTGCACGGTCGACATCAACGAGGGCGAAATCCT
>CAXBIE010000056.1:0-32238 GCA_963975635.1 uncultured Hoeflea sp.
GCCTGGCTCGCGATCGCCAAGGAGACTGCCTACAAGGAATTTGCCGAAAAGGTTCCTGGTGGCCAGAAGCTGATCGACGACGCTCTCGCGGTTGAATAAGCGGCGGACCGGGGGGAGGTTCGCCTCCCCCTACATCCGTCAGGCCTGCCCCTTTTCGATCTGAGGATTGCCCGGAAATGAAACGTTTTGTTTCGATCATCGAGACACTGTCACGGCTGTGCGGATTGGTCTCCATGCTGTTGATCGCCGCCTCCACCCTTGTGGTTTCTCATATGGTATTCATGCGCTATTTCCTGGGCGCTTCCACCATCTGGCAGACCGAGTTTGTCGTCTACGCGATGATCGCCTCCACCTTCATCGGCGCACCCTATGTGCTGTTGCTGAAGGGGCACGTCTCGGTTGACCTGTTGCCCACTCTGCTGGGCGGCAATGGCAAGCGTCTGCTCGATGTGCTTGCCGCGGTATTGAGCCTGGCCTTCTGCGCTCTGCTCGGATGGTCCGGATGGCACTATTTTTATGAAGCGGCGTCGAAGGGCTGGACGACAGACACGGTCTGGGCGCTGCCATTGTGGATTCCGCTGCTTCCGCTGCCGCTCGGCGTCGGTATCCTGTGCCTGCAATACATCGCTGAAATCTACAAGAACTGGACGTCCACCGGGGAGAATCCTGCATGAGCCCGCTGGAAATCGGCCTTCTCATTCTCGTTGTGCTGATCGCGTTGTTCGCCATCGGCATGCCCATCGCCTTTGCGCTTGGTGCAGTGTCCATCGGCACGCTGCTGCTCATTGATGGTTTCCGTTCGCTCGACATTCTCGGCGAGACATTCTTCTCCGGCCTCAATTCGTTCACGCTGGTGTCGATCCCGATGTTCATCCTGATGGGAGCGGCGGTCTCGAACTCGCCCGCCGGCAAGGATCTCTACGAGGCCCTGGACCGCTGGCTCAATCGAGTGCCGGGCGGCCTGGTCCTGTCCAACCTGGGGGCCTGCTCGATCTTCTCGGCCCTGTCGGGGTCTTCGCCCGCCACCTGTGCTGCCATCGGCAAGATGGGCATTCCCGAAATGCGCAAGCGTGGTTATCCGGACGAGATTTCGGCCGGGTCTATCGCCGCCGGCGGTACCCTGGGTATTCTGATCCCGCCTTCGATCACCATGATCGTCTACGGCATCTCGACCGAAACCTCGATCGGCCGGCTGTTCCTCGCCGGCGTCATTCCCGGGCTGATGCTGACGGCCATCTTCATGGCGTGGACGCTCTATTCCTGCTGGCGCAGCGGGCTGAAGCTGTCGGACGTGACGCAGCATTATTCGCTCAAGCAGAAGCTCGAGATCCTGCCCCGCGTCCTGCCGTTCCTGGCCATCGTCGCCGGCATCCTGTTCGTGCTTTATGGCGGCGTTGCCACGCCATCGGAAGCCGCCGGCGTCGGCGCGCTGTTCTGCCTGGTGCTGGTGGTCGTGGTCTACAAGATGTTCTCGGCCAGGCCGTTCCTCTCGATGTTCCGGGATTCGACAAAGGAATCCGTAATGATCATGATGATCATCGCGGCATCCGAACTCTTCGCCTTCACCTTGTCGTCAACCTTTGTCACCCAGAGCATCGCAGGCTGGATCTCCGATCTTGAGGTCAACCGCTGGGTACTGATGGCCATCATCAATGTCTTCCTGCTGGTTGCCGGCTTCTTCCTGCCGCCGGTGGCGGTCATCCTGATGACAGCGCCGATCCTGTTGCCGATCATCACCAGCGCCGGGTTCGATCCCTACTGGTTCGCCGTCGTCCTGACCATCAACATGGAAATCGGCCTGATCACGCCGCCGGTCGGTCTCAATCTCTACGTCATCAACTCGATCGCGCCGGACATTTCACTAGGCACCATCCTGCGCGGTTCGCTGCCCTATGTGATGTGCATGATCCTCGCCATCGTGCTGCTGTGCATCTTCCCCTCGATCGCAACCTTCCTGCCGGAACTGATCATGGGAGTGGCACTTTGAACCGGCCCGGTTTTTTCTATGATCTGCTGTCAACGCTGTTCGAGCGGCCAAACCTTGCCCGCGTCAAGGGTGATGGACGCTCGATCACCGCGCTCTGCGAGGATCTGATCGCCAGTGAAGGCGAGGGGGCCGGCCACAGCATGGGCCAGCAGATCCTGTCGCGCTTCAGCGAGCTCACGCCGGAAGCCGAAGTCGCCTTCTTCGAGTATCTCACCGAGCAGATGGATATCGACACCGACCGGTTGATGGCGCTGACAACAGCCTATCAGGCGGACCGGACGCCCGAGAATTTTGCCAATCTGCTGGATGCTGCCGAACCCAAGCGCCAGGAACTGCTGCGCCGCATCAACCGGGTATCCGGCGCCACGGGGGAGCTGGTGAAAATGCGGTCACGGCTTCTCAAGCTGCTGCGGGAACACCCGTCTTTCGGTCGCACCGATGTGGATTTCCAGCACCTGTTCGGCTCCTGGTTCAACCGCGGTTTCCTTGTGCCGCGGCGGATCCACTGGCAGAGCCCGGCCAATATTCTCGAGAAAATCATCAAGTATGAAGCAGTCCATGCCATCGATGACTGGGATGATCTGCGCCGCCGGGTGGAGCCGTCGGACCGTCGCTGCTACGCCTTCTTCCATCCCGCCATGCCGGATGATCCACTGATCTTCGTCGAGGTGGCGCTGGTCAAGGGGGTGCCCAATTCGGTGCAGGCGATACTGGCCGAGAACCGCGAGATCCTCAGCCCCGAAAATGCCGACACCGCGGTCTTCTATTCGATCAGCAACTGCCAGGCCGGCTTGCGCGGCGTCTCCTTCGGCAATTCGCTGATCAAGCAAGTGGTCGAGGATCTGCAGACCGAGGTGAAATCGATCTCCACCTTCGTCACCCTGTCGCCGATTCCCGGATTTTGCCGCTGGCTGCAGCATCAGCTTGCCGACCAGCCGAATGCTCCCGTCGCCGCAGAGGATATCGAACTCGTCATGGAAACGGGAGCGCTGGGCAAGCTGGGCGGGCAGTCGCAGTGGCTGCGCCGTCAGGCGGCCGCCTACCTGATCGACCAAAAGGGGCGCAACGGCATGCCGCTTGATCCGGTTGCGCGCTTCCATCTCAACAATGGGGCAATGGTTCATGATGTCCACGCAGATGCCGACCTGTCCTCCAACGGTGTGCGGCAATCCTGCGGCTTGATGGTCAACTATCTCTATGATCTGAAGAAAATCGCTCAGTTCCACGAGAAATTCGCCGAAGACCACACGGTATTTGCATCCAAGGAAGTCAAGACGCTGGCCGATGCCGCGGCCACAAACAGCAATGGCAGGAAAATGATAAATGGCTGATAATTATCTCTTTGACGGACTGCTTGCGGACAAGCTGGGCACTCCCGAAGGCCGGAACGCAGTGTTCGCGACGTTGCCAGAAGATGGTCGCTACTACTCCTATGGTGACGTCGAGGATGTATCCGGCCGTTTCGCCAATGTGCTCGTGGAGCTGGGCGTCAAACCCGGCGATCGCGTTGCCGTGCAGGTGCCCAAATCCATCGAAGCCGTCATGCTTTATCTCGCTGTCGTGCGTGCCGGTGCCGTGTTCCTGCCGCTCAACACCGGCTACACGCCGGCGGAGATCGAGTATTTTCTCGACAACGCGACGCCGCGCATTTTTGTCTGCGATCCGAAGAAGCGGGACGACTACGAAGCCCTGACAGCCCGGCTTGGCATCGGGCTTGAAACCATGGGCGTCTGGCAGAACCACGAGACCAGCGCCGGCTCGCTCAACGATGCAGGACTTGCTGCACCCGTGGCATTCCAAACCGTCGCGCGCTCGTCCTCGGATCTGGCCGCCATTCTCTACACGTCGGGCACCACCGGGCGCTCGAAAGGCGCGATGCTGACCCACGCCAATCTGTTGTCCAATGCGCAAACACTGATTGACGTCTGGCACTTCACCAAGGATGACGTGCTGCTGCACGCGCTGCCGATCTTTCACACCCATGGCCTGTTTGTTGCCACCAATGTGGCGCTTGCCGCCGGTGCGTCGCTGATTTTCCTGCCCGGTTTCAGTGCCGAAGCCATCATCTCCAACATTCCTGATGCCACCGCCCTCATGGGCGTGCCGACTTTCTACACGCGCTTGCTTGATGACCCTGCCTTCACCGGAGATCTGGTCAGGCATATGCGGCTGTTCGTGTCCGGCAGTGCGCCGCTTCTCGCTGAGACCCACGTCCAGTTCGAAGAGCGGACCGGCCACCGCATTCTCGAGCGCTACGGCATGACCGAAACCAACATGAACACCTCCAACCCCTATGAGGGCGAGCGGCGCGCAGGCACCGTCGGCTTTCCGCTGCCGGGTGTGGATCTGCGCATTGTCGACGCCGAGACCGGCAAGGCCCTGCCGCAGGGCGAGATCGGCATCATCGAGGTCAAGGGACCCAACGTCTTTGCCGGCTATTGGCAGATGCCGGAAAAGACCAAGGAAGAATTCCGCGATGACGGCTTCTTCATCACCGGCGATGTCGGAGTCATTGATGCCGATGGCTATGTCCAGATTGTCGGACGCTCCAAGGATCTGATCATTTCCGGCGGCTACAACATCTATCCCAAGGAACTCGAACTGTTGCTCGACGAGGAAGAGGGAGTGCTCGAATCGGCCGTCATCGGTGTGCCGCATGCCGATTTCGGCGAAGGCGTGGTTGCCGTGCTGGTGCCGAAATCCGGCGCGAAGCTTGAGGAGGCGGCCATATTGGAGAGCATCAAGCCGAAGATCGCCCGCTTCAAGCAGCCCAAGCGCGTCGTAATTCTGGATGAGTTGCCGCGCAACACCATGGGCAAGGTCCAAAAAAACGTCCTGCGCGATGCCTACAAGACATTGCTTGAAGCCTGAAGCCTGAAGCCGGCCACAGGACTGTTCCGCCGCGCAAGCAACCGGCCGCGCGGCGGAACATCCTGTTTATGGGCTGGAGCACACTGATTTACGGTTTGCGCGCCCTGCTTCGTAAAGCGATAGGTGGCGTCTCTCCGGCTGATCAGTCCGGCGGGATCACACCCTTGCGCAGCATGAAGCAGCCGTAAAACCGCCGTTCCCCTGTCTGGATCACCGCATAGGCCTGTTTGGCCATGTCATAAAATGCGAACCGTTCTATGCCGATCATCTCTCTCGGCTTGCCTTCAGCCTTGTCGATCACCGCCTGCACTTCGGCCTGCACCGGTGCAATCTCCTTCGGATTGCCGACAATTTCCATGCGGCCGGCAAAATCATCAACAAAGTTGTCGAGCGGCAGCACAGACAGCACCGCTTCGGCGGCTTCGGCGGAGGTCAGGTTGTCCATCCGCAGCAGCTCGCCGAGCACGGTTTGCCGGGCAATGGTGTCCGATGGAAAATTGGTGTCTGCGATGATCAGCGTATCGCCGTGTCCCATGGCGCGAAGCGCGTAAAGCACTTCGGCATTCAGCCGCGGATCCAGTCCCTTGAGCATTCACTATTCCTCCTGATGCTTTGCATGCCCGTTGCCGGGCCGCGTCGGGCTGATCCTGCAACCGGTGACACCGGCATTCAAGCCTTATTCACGGGGACCTGGAATTGCCCGTTGCAAAACCGCGAAACTTGGCCCGCGAAGGGATGCGATGGCGAAACAGATAGGCTAGGTTGCCGACCGGAAACGGAGAGAGACATGCAGTTGAAGACACGGCATTGGGACAGGATCGGCAATGGAGGGCTGACATTCACCGAACTCGGTTTTGGCACGGCACCCCTGGGCAATCTCTATCGCGCCATCAGTGACGACGAGGCTCATGCTGTGCTCACCCGGGCTTGGGAGCTTGGCGTGCGCTATTTCGACACTGCCCCGCTCTACGGGCTTGGACTTGCCGAAACCCGGCTTAACCGGTTCCTGCGCGGCAAACCGCGCGGCGACTATGTACTCTCGAGCAAGATCGGCCGGCTGTTGCGCCGCTGCGCGGCCGGTGAGGAACGCACTGGCGAAGGCAAGTTCTTCGATGTGCCCGCTCGCCGGGAGGTTTACGACTACAGCTATGACGGCGTCATGCGCTCGCTGGAGTTTTCGCTCGAGCGGCTCGGCGTCGACAGCATCGATATTCTATACGCTCACGATCTTGACGTCTTCACCCATGGCAGCGAGGCCGCGCGCGACGCCCGGCTCGAGGAGTTGATGGCCGGTGGTTACAAGGCGCTGATGTCCTTGCGTGACCAGGGCGTGATCAAGGCTTTCGGTGCCGGAGTCAACGAGTGGCAGGCCTGCCAGTGGCTCACCGAGCGCGGCGATTTCGACCTGTTCCTGCTGGCCGGCCGTTACACGCTTCTGGAACAGGAAGCGCTTGAGACATTCCTGCCACTGGCCGAACAGCGCGGCATCGGCATCATCATCGGTGGACCTTACAATTCCGGCATTCTTGCCACCGGACCAAAACCGGGCGCTTTCTACAACTACGACCCGGCGCCGCAGTCCATTCTCGAACAGGTGGCGCGCATCGAAGCTGTCTGCAACAACCATACTGTGCGTATGGTCGATGCCGCCTTCCAGTTCCCGCTGCGTCACCCGGCCATTGTCTCGGTCATTCCGGGCGGGCAGGGGGTGGCCGAGATGGAAGCCAATGCAGTGGCCGCCACCGCTGAAATACCGCCCGCGCTCTGGGCGGAGCTGAAAGCTGAAGGGCTGATGCGCCAGGATGCGCCGGTGCAGGCCTGAGAGGAACGTCCTCCATACCTTGCGTGTGGAGACTATGAGCTGGAGAACAATTCCGGGCGCTCGATGATCAACGGCCCGAGCGACCGGATCAGCTGCCCGAGGTGATGCCGGGTGGCTTCGCGTGCGGCCTGCGGATCGCGTGCTTCAAGGGCTGAAACAATCGCCTTGTGTTCTGCCAATGTTGTCTGCATCCGGCCGGGCATCGGCAGGTTGAGGTGGCGCGCCCGGTTGACATGAACCCATGAGGTTTCAGCCAGTGCGGCCAGCCTGCGGTAGCCGGTGAACGAGAGGATCAGCTCGTGCATCTGCGCGTCCAGCTGATGGAAGCCTGCCGTGTCGCCATCTTCCATCAGTGCTTCCTGGATCCGGATATTGCGCTTGAGCAGCAGCAATTGCTCGTCGGTGATTGTGGCGGCCACCGATTCCACCGCGGCCAGCTCCAGTGCCTCGCGCAGAAAGGCGCCCTCCCGGATCTCCGCCATCGAGAACCGGGTGACATAGGTGCCTGCCTGCGGAATGATCTCGACCAGCCCTTCGCCCGCCAGCCGTGTCATCGCTTCGCTGACCGGCGACCGCGAGACGCCGAGTTGTGCGCAGATCTCGGGTTTCTGCATCAGCTCGCCTGGCCGGTACACCAGAGTCAGGATTGCCTTCTTCAGCGAGGCATGGACTTTTTGGGAGAGCGAGCCGCTGAAGTCATCAAGCGGCTGAAGCGCGGGCCGCGACATTTTTGCGTCTGGCAGTGGACTATCCTCAATGACTGGCATACTAACATGTTAGATAAAGTTCTCCGCCTGTCAAGCCACAGCCCGGTCTTCCAACCACACCTGTCCCAGGACCCAGCCAATGACGAAAGATCTTCCCCAGACCATCCGCCTCAATGCCGCTGACAATGTCATTATTGCGCTCAAGGATCTGGCTGCCGGCACAGCCGTTCCACACCTTGATGTCCCGCTCGCAGACGCGGTGGCGCGGGGGCACAAGATTGCAACGCGGGCAATTGCCCAGGGTGAAAAAATCATCCGCTATGGCCAGAACATCGGACTGGCAAGCCACGCCATAGCAGCTGGCCAACACGTTCATGTCCACAATCTCGGCATGGGCGGCCATGCCGAGGCGCAGGAGTTCTCAACCGAGGTCCGGCCGCTCGCCGCCCCCGCCGAGAAGCGTCATTTCATGGGCTACCACCGCACCGATGGCAGCGTCGGAACCCGCAACTATCTCGGCATTCTGACATCCGTGAACTGCTCCGGCTCGGTCGCCCGCTTCATTGCCGAAGCGGCGGAAAAGCAGGGCTGGCTTGATCAGTTCGAAAATGTTGATGGCATCGTGCCGATCGTCCACGGCACCGGCTGCGGCATGTCCGGCAATGACGAGGGCTATGACACGCTGTTCCGCACCCTGCAGGGCTATGCCCGCAATCCCAATTTCGGCGGCATTCTGCTGCTTGGGCTGGGCTGCGAAGTCATGCAGGTGCCGGATCTGGTCGGCCGCGGGCGGATGCGCGCCGATGGCAATATTCGCTACATGACCATCCAGCAGTCCGGTGGCACCCGCAGGACGATTGAACGCGGCATCGAACAGCTCAAGGAAATGGCGGAAACCGCCAACAGGATCACGCGCACCCCTGCCGGGCTCGAACATCTGATGATCGGCATGCAGTGCGGCGGCTCGGACGGCTATTCCGGCATCACCGCGAATCCGGCGCTCGGTGCGGCGTCCGATCTGCTGGTCGCCCATGGCGGCACCACCATTCTGTCGGAAACCTCTGAAATCTATGGCGCCGAGCACTTGCTCACCCGCCGTGCGGTGACGCCGGAGGTCGGCAGGAAGATTGTCGAACGGATCCGCTGGTGGGAGGATTACGCCGCGCGCAATGGCGGCGAGATGGACAACAATCCATCGCCCGGCAACAAGAAGGGCGGCCTGACCACCATTCTGGAAAAATCGCTGGGTGCCGTGGCCAAGGGCGGCACGGCGCCGCTGACCCAGGTCTATAAATTCGCCGAACAGGTGACCGAGCGCGGCTTCGTGTTTATGGACAGCCCCGGTTACGATCCCTGTTCGGTAACCGGGCAGATTGCCTCGGGCGCCAATCTGATTGCGTTTACCACCGGCCGCGGATCGGTATCGGGCTACAAGCCCACGCCCTGCATCAAGCTCGCCACCAATTCGGAAATGTATGGCCGTATGTCCGAGGACATGGACATCAACTGCGGCGACATCATCACCGATGCTGTCAGCCTCGAAGCCAAGGGCCGCGAGATTTTTGAGCTGTTTTTGCGCGTGGCCTCCGGCGAGGAAACCAAGAGCGAGCAACTGGGCTTCGGTGGCGCCGAATTCGTGCCTTGGCAGATGGGCGCGGTGATGTAAGCACCGGGCCATCTTTATCGGCCGGTACTGCAATTCATACGAAAACAGCGCCCCGAAAGGCGCCGTTGTCATTTTTGAAGTTCCACAAACGCTAGATGTTGCCGGCGCTCATTTCCCGGGCGATATGGTCCGCTTGGCGGATCGCCAGCGCGACGATTGTCAGTGTCGGATTTTCCGCGGCGCTGGTGGTGAACTGGCTGCCGTCAGACACGAACAGATTGGCAATGTCATGACTTTGCCCGTGCTTGTTGACGACGCCGTCCCGCGCCTTTTCCGACATCCGGTTGGTGCCCAGATTGTGGGTGGACGGATAGGGTGGTGTCGGGAACGAGCGTGTCGCTCCGACGGCGTCGTATATGGCCATTCCCTGCGCATAGGCGTGGTTGCGCATGGCGATGTCGTTTGGATGGTCATCGAAATGCACATCCGGCGCCGGCAGGCCGTGCGCGTCCTTGACCGCATGGTTGAGCGTAACGCGATTGGTTTCCTGCGGCATGTCTTCGCCGACAATCCACATGCCTGCCATGTTTTCATAGCTGTCGAGCGCGGTGGCAAACTCGCGGCCCCAGCCGCCTGGATCGAGAAAGGCTGCCATGAACGGCAGGCCCAGCGACAGGGTCTCAAGCTCATATCCGCCGGCAAACCCACGTGAGGGATCATGCTCCGCCTCATCCTGGATGATGCCGGCCATGGTCGTGCCGCGCCACATCTTCACCGGCTTGTCGAACACGGCGTAGACCGAGCCGGTGGTGTGCCGCATGTAGTTGCGTCCGACCTGACCGGAGCTGTTCGCCAATCCGTTCGGGAACATCGCGGAGGCGGAGTTGAGCAACAGTCGCGGGCTTTCGATCGAGTTGCCGGCAACGCAGACAATCCGTGCCTTCTGCAGGTGCTGATCGCCATTCTCGTCGGCATACACGACGCCGGTCACCTTTCCGCTGTCGTCATGCTCGATTCGGATGGCATGGCATTTGGAGCGGACCTCAAGATTGCCGGTTGCCTCGCCGCGCGGAATGTCGGTGTAGGCGGCCGACCATTTGGCGCCCCATTTACAGCCCTGGAAGCAGAATCCGGTTTGCTGGCAGGCCATGCGGTCATCATAGTCAGCGCTGTTGATTGCCATACGTCCGGTATGGACTTCATTGTAGCCCAGCGCCTTGGCCCCGGCTTCAAAGACCTTGTAGTTGTTGTTTCCCGGCAATCCTGCCCGGTCACCGGTGCGGGTGACGCCCAGTTTGGCTTCTGCCTTCTCGTACCACGGCGCCATCTCGGCGAGATCGATTGGCCAGTCGAGCAGGTTTGCCCCCTGCACATCGCCGTAAGTGGTGTGCGCCTTGAATTCATGCTCCTGAAAACGCAGTGACGCGCCGGCCCAGTGGATCGAGGTGCCGCCGACGGCTTTGACGATCCAGGTCGGAAGGCCGGGGAAATCCCGCGCCACACGCCAGTCACCCGATGTGGTGCGTGCATCAGTCCAGGCAAGCTGGCCGAAGCTGTCCCATTCGTCATTGATGTAGTCGTCAGGCAGGTAGCGTGCGCCAGCCTCAAGGGCCACGACGCTGACACCCTTCTGGGCCAGTTCGTTTGCCAGGACGCCACCGCCCGAGCCGGTTCCGATGATAACGACAACACTGTCGTCGGTGAGGTCAAAAGGTGCAGTCATGATCTGGTCCTCCCCTCAGAGCCAATTGATGTCGTTGAAGCCACGGTCGATATATCCGCCCTTGCTGTAGCTCTCGCCCTCGTAACCAAACAGGGGCCAGACGGCTTTCTGGTTGTAGAGGCCCGTGACCAGGCCGCCGCGGATGCGCTGGAAGAAGGCGCTGTCTTCCATTCCGCGCAGGATATCGACGCGGTCCCGTTCCCAGCCGGTGTCGAGATAGGAGGCTTTGCCCTTGCCGCGGGCGGCTGCATCCAGAGCCGCGATGCCGGCTTCAATGTCCGGCGCAATGTCAGCTGTGTCGTAGCCCTTGACCGCAATGGCGTAGAATTCGTCAGCGACATGGTCATGCGGATAGATATCGCGCGCCATCTGGATCAGCGTCGCCATCGAGGCTGGTTTGAGTGCCGTGGTTTCCATCGCCCAGGCCGCATCTGATCCGGCGATAAAGCCCGGCCCGATGATGAATGCGGTGCCTGCCGCTATGGATCGCGAAAGCAATTGGCGGCGGGTCATGCCTTGCCGCTCGGCTTGGATTGTCATGGTAGTCCTCCCTTGGTTGTGTCTGTCTTGCCGTGCTTGCCGGAACCTCCTCCCGGCTGGCTTGCTGTCTCTGGCTAGAGATAGCGTCCGGCGCGTTTAAGCACTTCGATCTGGTATCCGTCGGGGTCTGCGATGAAGAAGAAACGGGCAATCACGTCGCCGGCGGGGGCGAAGTCGACAAGTTTGCGGGGAGCCAGGCCAAGCGCGGTCAGCCGTGCATGCTCGCTGTCGACATCAGGGACTGAAAAGGCCAGATGGCCATAGCCGTCGCCCAGATCATAAGGCTCGGTCCTGCCCTTGTTGACAGTCAACTCGAGCTCGAACCCGGTTTCGGAATTGCTGAGATAGACGAGGGTGAAGCTGTCGAAGTCGAGCCGGTCGGCAACTTCCAGACCGAATGCGGTTTTGTAGAATTCGACAGAGCGTGCTTCTTCGAGCACACGGATCATGCTGTGAATGGCCTTGGCCATGGTCGCTCCCGGATGGTTTCAAACTTGGCGGCAAGTCTGGAACCGATCGCGGCAACCCGGGTAGTAGTTGTATACTACGGCTGTTTTTTCATTCGGCGGCCATCAAATGGTCACTGCTCATGCCGTTGTTCTCGAGGTAAACCAGGCAACAGCAGCGCAGCAGCGATGCGAAATTCTTCGGCTCGCCATGCAATTCCAGCACCTCGGAATGCAGCTTGGACATGAACACCGGGGTTGTCATGCCCTGGGAATTTGCGAGCTCGTCCATGATGCCCCAGAAGGTTCTTTCAAGACGGATTGACGTGCTTTGGCCATTTAACCGGAGCCGGCGGGTAACCTGTTCGTAACGGGTCGGATCCTGGCCTGCGAACATCTTGCACATGATTTGCTCCTCCTTCGTGGCGCGGACACTGAAACATTGTCCACACCGAATGTTAACTGTGCAGCAAATGGCATGCATTTGCCAAGTGCCCTTGGCTGAAAGTGATGACCTCGACACCAATCAGTTGATTGACTCTCGCCCCGACTCCGGTGTTAATTAGAACATAACAAGAACATTATGGATCAAGCATGAGTCTCTCGAGGCTGCAGACCGCGACCGATATCCTGAAGCAGCGCACCCGCGCCTATGAGGCCCAGGCCTACCAGGCGCATCGGGGGATGGCGCTTGGGGATCGTGAGCAGGCTCCGCCCTTGCCGCTGGGCGCCAGCGCGGTCGATCACTGTCTCGAAGGCGGACTTGCCTGCGGTGGATTGCATGAAGTGCGCAGCCCGTTGGCGCGCGACATCGGGGCGGCGGCAGGTTTCGCGCTGGGGCTCGCGGCCCGCGCCATGAAGGCGGATCGCGCCGGGCGCAGCGGCATCGTCTGGGTCAGCGACCCGGCCACCCGGGTCGATGGCGGCGGGTTGTTTCCCGCCGGTCTCGCCCAGTACGGGCTCGACCCGTCAGCGGTGACGATGGTCGAGCCGGGCGATCTGCAAGGCGCCATGTGGGCGGCTGACGAGGCGGCGGGCTGCAACGGGCTGGCGGCGCTGATCTTCCAGATCAAGGGCAATCCGGCGCGCTTTGACATCACCGCGACACGGCGTTTGATGTTGCGCGCGCGCCAGAGCGGCGTCCTTGCGCTGACCCTGCGCCAGAGCGGCGAGGAGGAGGCCAGTGCGGCAGCGACACGCTGGCGGGTGAACACTGAAATGTCCGGGGCGGACGACATGCTTGAACGTGGCGTGGGGGCAATGCGGCTGTCCCTGACGCTGGAACGCAACCGCGCCGGACTCACCGGCCAATGGCTTTTAGCCTGGAACCCCAAAGACAGAAGTTTTGATCATGCCGCTTCAAACCCAACACACAAGCGCATCTCCGGCGCCAACCCGCCAGCGCATTCTCTCGATCGCCTTGCCGTCTCTGCCGACAGACGCGATCCACCGGGCCCGATGGGGCAAGTCCTGGATCGCCGACAGGATTTTGGACGCACATCCTGACGCGCCGCCTGTCGTTGTCACGGCTACGCTCAAGAACGCCATCCGCATTGTCGCACTGGACGAGCGCGCCCGCGCCCGGGGCGTGCGGCTGAACCAGAGCTTGAGCGACGCCCGCGCGCTGGTGCCTGATCTGGATTGCCATCCCGCCGGTGAGGCGCGCAACCACGCGCTTCTGGGAAAGATCGCCGGCTGGTGCGAGCGCTACACCCCGCTCGTGGCGCTGGATTCCGCCCCCGAGGCGGAGCGCGGTCACGGCCTGTTCATGGACATCACCGGCTGCGCGCATCTGCTCGGCGGCGAGGCGGCACTGATCGATGATCTCGAATTCCGGCTTCGCACCCAGGGCTTTCACGTCCGGCTTTGCCTGGCTGATACGCCGGGCGCCGCCTGGGCCATGGCGCGCTATGGTCAGGACCGGATGATTGCCCAGGGTGCTCACACCGGGGCAATCCTGCCTTTGAGCCTGAGCGGCCTGCGCCTGCCGCCGGCCATGGTTGCCTCGCTTGGCCGCGTCGGTCTCAAGACCATCGGCTGCATTGCAGGTCTGCCGCGCGCGCCATTGGCCGCCCGTTTCGGTGCCCGTCTGATGCAGCGGCTTGATCAGGCGCTCGGACGTGAGGCCGAGGTGATTTCGCCGATCATGCCGGTGGCGGAACTTTCCACCGAGCGCCGCTTCGCCGAGCCCGTCACCCATCACGACGAGATCAGCCACGTCACCGCAGCGCTCGCGGAAGGCATCATCGAACCGCTGGAGCGGCGCGGCCTTGGCCTCCGTCACGCACGGCTCAAACTGTTCCGGGTGGACGGCCATGTCAGCGAACTTGACGTGCAGACGGCCAGGCCCCTGCGCGATGCCCGCTTGATCCGCCGTCTGTTCGAGGAGCGCATCGCCGGGCTGCATGATGATCTCGACGCCGGCTTCGGTTTCGATCTGATCCGGCTTGATGTGGTCCATGCCGATCCGTTCGAGGCCGGGCAGACCGAGATGATGGCGCATCACGCAGCCGGACAGGACCATGATGCCCTGGTCGACAGGCTCGGCGCGCGGCTCGGGCTGGATCGGGTTCAGCGCTTCGTGCTGGCCGACACCCACATTCCGGAGCGCAGTTTCGGCCGCCAGCCGGTGGCTCATATCGGCGCGCCGGGTTCTGGGTCCCGGAGATCGGTTGCGGGCAATGCCGCGCTTGCCTTGGAGCAGGAGGCTGTCGGCGATGTCATCACCCGTCCGCTGATCCTGTTTGACAGGCCCGAGCTGATGCAGACCATCGCCGAGGTGCCCGATGGTCCGCCGCTCAGGTTTCGCTGGCGCGGTGTCTCCTACGAGGTCGCCCGCTCGGAAGGCCCCGAGCGTATTGCCTGCGAATGGTGGCGCGACGGGCGCGGTGCCCGCACCCGCGACTATTTCCGTGTCGAGGACCGTCAGGGCTACCGTTTCTGGATGTTCCGCCACGGACTTTACGGACGTGAGACCAATGATCCGTCCTGGTACATGCACGGGCTTTTTGCATGACCCCGTTAGATCTATCAAATATGGGTGCGTCGCACATGGGGCCGGCCTATGTCGAGCTTGCCGCCGCCAGCAATTTCTCGTTTCTGCGCGGCGCCTCGCACGCCGAGGAACTGGTGGTGCAGGCCTCAAGATTGGGCCTTGGCGGCATTGCCATCACCGACCGCAATTCACTGGCCGGCGTGGTCCGCGCGCATATGGCGGCGAAGGAAGCCGGGCTGGCTTTCGCGCCCGGCTGCCGGCTGGTGTTCATGGACGCCACACCCGACATCCTGGTCTGGCCCGAAGACAGGGCGGGTTATGCTCATCTGTGCGAACTTCTGACCACCGGCAAACGCCGCGCCCCGAAGGGCGAATGCCATCTGACGCTGGATGATCTGCTGGTTCATGGCGAAGGCCTGCTGATGGCCGTCGTCGCGCCTGCCGGTGTGGCCGGGCCGAGGTTGAAGGCCGCATTGGAGCGGCTGCGCGAGGCCTTCCCCGATCATCTTCATCTTGCCGTGTCACGCGCCCATGGCAGCGCCGACCAGCGCCACATGGCGGCACTCGCCCGGCTGGCGCACAAGCATCGCCTGCCGCTGGTGGCAATCGGCGACGTGCTCTATCACGCACCCGAGCGCCGCCCGCTGCAGGACGTGCTGACCTGCATCCGCGAGGGCAAGACCCTGGCCACGGCGGGCACCAGGTTGCAGGTCAATGCCGAACGGCATCTGCGCTCGCATGCCGGCATGCTGCATCTGTTCAGGGGCTATGAACCGGCGGTGGCGCAAGCGGCCAGGCTGTTCGGGCGCATCGGCTTCTCGCTCGATGAATTGCGCTACCAGTATCCTGATGCACCGGTCTTTGAAGAACTTGGCTGCGAAGCGCTGCCCGCGCAGGAGGCGCTGGAAAGGCTCACCGCCATCGGCCTCAAGAAGCGCTATCCCGGCGGCGCGCCGGAAAAGGTGCTGAAAGCCATCGCCCATGAGACGGCGCTGATCAGGAAGCTCGACTACGCGCCCTATTTTCTCACCGTCTATGACATTGTCCGCTTCGCCCGTTCGCAGAACATTCTCTGCCAGGGCCGCGGCTCGGCCGCCAATTCGGCTGTCTGCTACTGTCTCGAGATTACTGAGGTCGACCCCGGCAAGGTCGATCTTCTATTCGAGCGCTTCATCTCCGAAGAGCGCAACGAACCGCCTGATATCGATGTCGATTTCGAGCATGAACGGCGCGAGGAGGTGATCCAGTATATATACGCGAAGTATGGGCGCGACCGGGCAGGGCTCGCCGCCACCGTGATCACCTACCGGGCCCGTTCGGCGATCCGCGAGGTCGGCAAGGTGTTCGGCCTTTCCGATGATGCGATTGCCGCCATCTCCGGCACAAAATGGGGCGGCTGGTCGCGCGAGGTCGACCCGGAAGACGCCCGCCGCGCCGGCCTTGATCCATCCGACAAGCACCTGGCGCAGATGCTCGATCTGGCCCAACAGATCACCGGTTTTCCGCGCCATCTCTCCCAACATGTCGGCGGCTTCGTCATCACCCGCGACAAGCTGTCCTCGCTGATCCCGATCGAGAATGCGGCGATGGAGGACCGCACCATTGTCGAGTGGGACAAGGACGATCTCGAAAGCCTCGGCATGCTCAAGATCGATGTGCTGGCGCTCGGCATGCTGACCTGCATCCGCAAGGCCTTCGCCCTGCTCGACAGCCATTACGGCCGCCGCGAAACTCTGGCCTCGCTGCCTGACGGGGATGTCCCTACCTATGACATGATCTGCCGCGCCGACACCATCGGCGTCTTTCAGATCGAAAGCCGGGCGCAGATGTCGATGCTGCCGCGGCTTAAGCCGCGCACCTATTATGATCTGGTCATCGAGGTGGCGATTGTCCGTCCCGGCCCGATCCAGGGCGACATGGTGCATCCTTACTTGCGCCGCAGGCAGGGCAAGGAGCAGGTCTCCTATCCCAAGGAGGAATTGCGGACAGTGCTCGGCAAGACGCTCGGCGTGCCCTTGTTTCAGGAGCAGGCGATGAACATTGCCATCGTTGCCGGCGGCTTTTCGCCGGGCGAGGCCGACAAGCTGCGCCGCGCCATGGCCACCTTCCGCCGTGTCGGCACCATCGGCTCGTTCCAGACCAAGATGGTCGAGGGCATGGTGAACAATGGCTACGAGCGCGACTTCGCCGAACATTGCTTCCGCCAGATCGAGGGCTTTGGCGAATATGGCTTCCCCGAAAGCCACGCCGCCAGTTTTGCGCTGCTGGTCTATGTCTCCTGCTGGCTCAAATGCCATTATCCGGATGTCTTCTGCGCCGCCATTCTCAATTCCCAGCCGATGGGGTTCTATGCTTCCGCCCAGCTCATCCGCGATGCCCGCGAGCACGGCGTCGAGATCCGCGCCGTCGATATCAATTGCTCGGATTGGGACGCCACGCTGGAGCCGGATGCTGGTCCGCAACGGCTGTCGCCCCGGCACCGCGATATGAAGGACGTCATGAAACACAGCCACGCGGTGCGGCTGGGGTTGCGGCACGTCAAGGGCTTTGGCGAAGCCGAAGCCTTGCAGCTCATGCAAAACCGCGACCGCGGTTATGACAGTGTCCGCGATCTGTGGATGCGGTCCGGCTTGCCGCGCCGCGCCATCGAACAGCTGGCCGAGGCCGATTGCTTCCGTTCCATCGGGCTGGACCGGCGTGACGCGCTGTGGGCGGTCAAGGCGCTCGATCCGCTCTCAAGCGCCGAGCGGCTGCCCTTGTTTGCTCTTGCCGACACCCAGGAGCTGCAGAAGGAGCCCGATGTCGATCTGCCGCCCATGCCGCTCGGCGAACAGGTGATCAATGACTACCAGTCGCTGTCGTTTTCCCTCAAGGCGCACCCGATGTCATTCCTGCGCGAGCGGCTGGCGCGCTTTGGTTGCCGGCCCAATTCCGATCTGCAGCAGATCCGGTCAGGCAGGCAGGTCAAGGTTTCAGGCCTTGTGCTGGTGAGGCAGCGGCCGGGCTCGGCCAAGGGCGTGGTGTTCGAAACCATCGAGGATGAAACCGGCGTCGCCAACATCATCGTCTGGCCCAAGGTGTTTGAAAAATTCCGCGCCATCGTGCTCGGCAGCCGTTGCGTCGGCGTGCGCGGCAGGCTGCAGAACGAGGAGGGCGTCATTCATGTGGTGGCCGAATATCTCGAGGATCTGACCCCGATGATGGCGCAGATTTCCGACATGGCGGGCGAGATGGGCGGGCTCGCCAATGCCGATGAGGTGCGCCGCCCGATCGAGGACATGCGGCCGCGCACCAAGCCTGCCGCGCGCATCATAAAGCTGATCCGTGATGCGCCTGAGTTGCGGCAGGATTACGAGGAACTGGCGACGGCAAGAGCCGCAAGCCGCGCCTTGCCGAAAGGCCGCAATTTCCACTGACGCACTGCAAGGGGATCAGGCGGGCGGATCGGCCGGCGGCGGGCCGAGCGTTCCGCGCTCGACGACCGACGTCGGAATTTCGATCTGCCGTTCCACTGGCTGCTTGTTGATCAGCTTGATCAGCATCTCGGCTGCGGCCTGGCCCATGCGCCGGTGCGGCACCCGCACCGTGGTCAGTTCCGGAGCAACGACGCTGGCCAGGTCGATGTCGTCAAAGCCGGTAATCGACACATCTTCGGGCACTCGAATGCCGAGCTCGCGTGCTTTCTGCATAGCGCCCACGGCAAGCACGTCATTGCCGCACATCACCGCCGTTGGACGGGGCGACAGCGCCATCAGCTCCCCGAAAGCCCGGGCTCCGTCATCAAAGGTGTAGGCCGCCTCGATCACAGGCAGCTGGTCAAGATTGAGTCCCGCCCGTTTGGCGGCAGCCTGCACACCCTCTACCCGGTCGCTGGCGCGATCGTTCATCTGCGTAATGCCGGCAATCATGGCGAGCCTCTGATGACCCTGGGCAAGGACCTTTTGGGCCAGTTCTGCGGCGGCGGCGCGGTTGTCGAAACCGACGAAATGCCCGTCTTTGCCGCCGATGTTCCAGGCCCCGAGAAAAGGAATGCCGCGGCGGCGCAGAAATTCGATGCTGCTGTCGGGCCGGGCCGAGCCGATCAGCAGCACCCCGTCAACGCCACGGCTGGCCAACACTTCCATCTGTTCGCGTTCACGCGCCGGCGAATAGCCCGAACTCGCCACCAGCAATGTCTTGCCGAACAGTGACAATGTTTCCTGGAAAGACTGCAGGCCCCGCGCAAAGATTGCATTGTCCATGGTCGGAATGATGGCGCCAACCGTATTGGTCCGCCGCGAGGCCAGCGCCCGGCCGCCAAAATCCGGTGTGTACCCCAAGACGTCGATCGCCTTCATCACCCGTTCGCGGGTTGGCGCGATCACACGATCAGGCGCGTTCAGGCAACGTGAAACCGTCGCCGTGGACACCCCTGCCGCGCGCGCTACATCATCCAGCGTTGGTTTTGCAAAATCACTCATGGCCCCTCTTCGGCTCACTATACCTGCTAAAAATGGAATGCACGATGTAAGCGCTTGCAAAATTCAATGTAAGCGCTTACATTGAATTTCGTTGGAACCTTGGGAGGGGTGTATGACGCAAGCGGGAAAACCGGCATTCTGGATGGCAGGCCTCTTCATGGCGCTGTTCGTCGCCGATGTTACGGCGGGCGCATTCTTTCGTGCCGCCTTCCTGTCCGATGTTACGGAAGCCTTGGTGCTTGCAATCTCCTGCAGTTTCTTTGTCGCCGGCATTCTCCTGCTCGAAGGGCAGGAGAAGGGTGATGAATCCACGACACTTCACAGGGAGGAGGAAACCCGATGACAAACGAAATTCTCAATGATGAGCTGGCGTCCGCTGAACGCCGCAACTTTCTCAAACTGACCGCCAGGGGAGCGTTTACAGCAGCGCTGGTGGCCGGCGCCGCCGGAACACTATGGTCCGAAGAGGCCGTTGCCCAGACTGCCAAGGAGGAAAAAGACCGCCAGGCTGCTGCCGAGCACACCATGACGATCGCCACCGCCTATGTTCTGGGCGCGTCGCGCAGCTATCCGATCATGCAGCTCGACCTCAAGGAAAACATCCAGAACGCCACCAACGGCAAGGTCTATGTCAAGCTCGCCCCCGGCGGTCAGCTCGGCGCCGGCGGCGCGCTGGTTCAGAAGGTTCAGGGCGGCACCATTCAGGCGGCACAGCACTCGCTGTCGAACTTCGCGCCTTTCGCGCCCGCCGCTGACCTGATCAATCTTCCCTATTTCTGTGGTGCAAACCAGAAATTCGTCAATCTGGTCACGTCCGACGCCTGGAAGGCCGAAGTGCACCCGAAGATCGAGGCCGCCGGCTTCAAGCCGCTGTTCTATGTCGTCATCGATCCGCGCGTTGTCGCGGTCCGCAAGGGCGGCGAAGCCGTAATGACCCCGGAAGACATGGCAGGCGTCAAGTTCCGCGTGCCCGGTTCAGCCATGCTGCAGCAATATTACCGTCTGGTCGGCGCCAACCCGACGCCGGTGGCCTGGGGCGAAACCCCCTCGGCGATCAAGCAGGGCGTTGCCGATGCGCTCGATCCGTCGGTCGGGGCGCTCTACGTCTTCGGCTTCAAGGATATCCTCAGCCACGTGACCTTCACCCAGGCCGTGCCTGACAGCCAGGTCTTCTCGATGAACCTCGAATGGTTCAACGGCCTGCCTGCCGATGTCCAGCAGGGCATCGAATTTGCCGGTGAGATCACCGCCCAGCAGAACCTGGCCAAGGTCCCCGCCGCACGGGCCTACGCCATGTCGGAGCTGAGCAAGTCCGGCGTCGAGTTCCATTCGCTGAGCCAGGACCAGCTTGCCATGTGGCAGGATGCGGGCGGTTATCAGAAGCCCGAATGGGATCAGTTCAAGGTGGAACTCGCCGGATCCATGGACGTCTTCGCCAAGCTCGACGAAGCCGCCAGCACCATGGGCCGCTACTACGTCCACGACGCCTGAGAGCTGCACATGCCGGCGCCTTGACCGGGCGCCGGCTTCACCAGAAGGTCTTTCATGCCAGCTTGGCCGGCCGCGGCATTGCCGGACGGCCTCACGCAGGAGGGGACAGACGTGCCCGGATTTCTAAGAGCATTGGATAAGAACGCGGAGCGTTGGGCCTTGCTGGTCTTTTACGTGCTGCTGGTGGTGACAATGTCGGTGGAGGTCGTCCGCCGCGAGATCTTCGCCTACTCCTCCATCTGGGGTGAGGAAGTTGTCCGCTATTCCTTCATCTATCTCGCCTGGATCGGCGCCGCCTCGGCGGTGCGTGAGCGCGCGCACATCCGCATTGACGTGATCGTCCACTACCTCGGACCACGCGGCAAGGCCTTCATCTACATGCTTGGCGACATCGTCATGTTCGCCGTGTCGCTGGTGGCGCTCTACTGGTCGTTTGAAACCGTCGCGGTGTCCTGGAAATTCGGATCCGTCAGCCATGGCTTGCGCATCTCCATGGTGTGGTTCCTGATGGCCGTGCCGGTGGGATTCACGCTGATGATCGCCCGGCTGATCCAGTCCTTCATCCATGATGTCATCGCACTTCGAACCGGCAAGCCGGTCTTCGAAGGCAACCAGCTGTTTGATTGAGGCAAGACCATGTTGTGGAACCAGCAATTAGCCGCCGTCGAACTGGGCTGGGATTTCTATGCTCCTGTTCTGATCTTCGTTCTCCTGTGCGCGCTCGCCATTCCTGTCTGGGCCGCCATCGGTTCGGCCGCGATCATCATGCTGTTGATGTCCGGCGCGTTACCGCTGTCGCTGGTCGGCGAATCCCTGTTCGACGGGATTGACGCGTTCGCGCTCACCGCCATCCCGCTCTTCGTTCTCACCGGCGATGTTCTGGTCAGAACCGGGCTGAGCCGCAAGTTTCTTGATGTCGCCGAAGCGCTGACCTGCTGGACCAAGGGCGGATTCGGCTCGGCCACGGTGCTGGTCTGCGGCATGTTTTCCGCCATCTCCGGCTCTGATGCCGCGGGTGCCGCCGCCGTCGGCCGCATGACCATCGCCCGGCTGGTCGAGAGTGGCTATCCGCGGCCCTATGCCTGCGCGCTCGTTGCCGCGGGCGCCTGCACCGGCATCCTGATCCCGCCGTCGATTGCCTATATCATCATCGGGCTGGTGCTCGGCATCTCCGCGTCAACCTTGTTCCTGGCCGCGCTGATACCGGGACTGTGCATCCTGACATCGATTCTGATCACCAATCTGGTGGTCAACCGCATCTACAAATACGAGGGCGGCGAACCCATGACCTTCGCCGAGTGGGCCCGCAATCTCGGCCGCACCCTGGCCTCGGGCTGGTATGCCTTCCTGGTTCCCGGCATCATTTTCTACGGCATCTTTTCAGGCCGCCTCACACCGACCGAAGCCGGCGCCACAGCAGTCGTCGTCACCATCATCATGGGCTTCGTGCTCAAGACGCTGACGCTGGCGGACTTCCCGACAATGCTGCTCAGTTCGGCCAAGGTGGTGGGCGTCATTCTGCCGATCATCGCCTTTTCGCTGCCGCTGGCTCAGGCGCTGGCGATCATGGGCGTGCCGCAGGGCTTCGTCGGTGCGGTGACGTCGCTCAGCGATGATCCGGCAATCATCATTCTGATGATGATCTTCATCCTGATCGCTGCAGGCTGCGTCATGGAGACGACGCCCAACATCGTCATCCTGGCGCCGATCCTCAAGCCGCTGGCCGACAATATCGGCATGAACGAGATCCAGTTCTGCATCATGATGATCACCGCGCTCGGCGTTGGCTTCATCACCCCGCCGCTTGGCCTCAATCTGTTCGTCGTATCTGGCATTACCGGTGAATCGATCCTGAGAATAGCCTGGCAGGCGATCCCCTTCGTATTCTTCATGCTGATCGTGGTTCTGATCATTGCCTTCGTTCCGGCGCTGTCTACCACCCTGCTGCCCGCAATCTATCAATAGAAGGACCGGAAACATGTCCCGCACCTATCTCAAGAAAGCCGCCAAGACCTCGACTTCCGATTCCGGCTCCGTCCGCGATACCGTGCAGGCGATCCTCGACGAGATCGAAGCCGGCGGCGAGGCAGCAGCCCGCAGCTATGCCGAGAAATTCGACCGCTACACCGGCAACATCTCAGTCACGCGCGAAGAGATCGAGGCGGCAGCGGCAAGCCTGCCGCAGAAGCTCAAGGACGATATCCGCTTCGCCCACGACAATGTCCGCAAATTCGCCGAAGCCCAGAAGAAGACCCTCACCGACATCGAAATCGAGATCGTGCCTGGTCTCACCGCAGGCCAGAAAACCATCCCCATCGAAGCTGCCGGCTGCTATGTGCCCGGCGGCCGCTACAGCCATGTCGCCTCCGCCATCATGACGGTGACCACCGCCAAGGTCGCCGGCTGCAAGCACATCACGGTTTGCTCGCCGCCGCGTCCTGATGTCGGTGTTCATCCGGCGATCCTCTACACCGCCGACATCTGCGGCGCCGACAGCATTCTCGCCATGGGCGGTGTCCAGGGCGTGGCCTCGATGGCCTTCGGACTTTTCAATGTTCCGCCATCGGGCATTCTGGTCGGGCCGGGCAATCAGTTCGTTGCCGAAGCCAAACGCATCCTGTTCGGCCGCGTCGGCATCGACATGTTCGCCGGCCCTACCGACAGCCTGATCCTTGCCGACAAGGATGCCGATCCTGAAATCGTCGCCGCCGATCTCGTCGGCCAGGCTGAACATGGCTACAATTCCCCGGTCTGGTTGGTCACCGATTACAAGCCGCTGGCGGAAGCGGTGATGGCGCTGGTGCCGAAGCTGATTGCCACCCTGCCGCAGGTCAACCGCGACAATGCGGAAGCCGCCTGGCGCGATTTCGCCGAGGTCATTCTCTGCGACAGCCGCGAGGAGATGGCCGCGACCTCCGACGATTATGCCCCCGAACATCTCACAGTGCAGGCCGCCGACCTCGACTGGTGGCTCAATCGTCTTGGTTGTTACGGTTCGCTGTTTTTGGGCGAGGAAACCACCGTTGCTTTCGGCGACAAGGCCTCGGGCACCAATCACGTGCTGCCGACCTCGGGTGCGGCGCGTTACACCGGTGGGCTTTCGGTCCACAAGTTCATGAAGATCGTCACCTGGCAGCGCGCCACCCGCGACGGCGCCAAACCGGTCGCCGAGGCGACAGCCCGGATCTCCAGGCTCGAGGGCATGGAAGGTCACGCCCGCACCGCCGATATCAGGTTGCGCAAATATTTCCCCGGGGAGAATTTCGATCTCTCGGGAACCGGTCAGGATATCTGACATGAGCCGCACCGATATGTTCAGCCTCACCGGCCGCGTTGCAGTGGTGACCGGCGCCAGCTCTGGTCTGGGGCGGGCTGCGGCGCATTTTCTGGTTCAGGCCGGGGCGCAGGTTGTGGGACTGGCGCGCCGCGCCGAGGCGCTCGAACAATGGAGCGCCGAAGCCGGCGGTGAAACCGCAGCCCTTGCCGCCGATCTTGCGGCCGAATCCGATATGGCGGCCCTTGCCGGCAGGATCGCCGATCCGTTCGGCCCGCCGGATATTCTGGTCAATGCGGCTGGCCTCAATCTGCGCCAGTCCGCCGATCAGGTGACGCCTGAGGGCTGGGCGCAAACCATCTCGCTCAATCTTTCGGTTCCGTTTTTCCTCGCCCAGGCGCTGGTTCCGGCCATGCGTGAAAGAGGCTGGGGCCGGATCATCAATTTCGCCTCGCTGCAATCGCGCCGGGCGTTCACCAACGGCATTGCCTATGGTGCATCGAAAGGCGGGGTCGAACAGATGACCCGCGCCATGGCCGAGGCCTGGTCGAAAGACGGCATCAATGCCAATGCGCTGGCGCCGGGATTCTTCCCCACTGAACTCACCGGCCCGGTCTTCGCAGACGCCGAGGTTTCCGCCAGGCACGCCGCATCGACCTGCATCGGCCGCAATGGCGAGATGGCTGATATCAAAGGACCGTTGTTGTTTCTGGCGTCCGATGCCTCGGTCTATGTCACCGGCCAGCTGCTTTTCGTTGACGGGGGATACACCGCAAAATGAAAGCCCTTGTCTACACCGCGCCCGAAAGCCTTGCGTATCGCGAGGAGCCTGCCCCCGTTGTTCCGCCCGGCGAGTGTCTGGTCCGGGTCGAGGCGGTCGGCATCTGCGGATCCGACATGCATGCCTATCTCGGCCATGACGAGCGCCGTCCGGCGCCACTGATCCTCGGCCATGAAGCCGCCGGTGTCGTGGTTGACGGTCCGGGTACAGGGAGGCGGGTCACCGTCAATCCGCTGGCCACCTGTGGGCATTGCCGCGCTTGCAGGGCTGGCCGCAACAATCTGTGCCCGGAGCGCCAGATCCTGTCGATGGCGCCGCGTCAAGGCGCCTTTGCTCAATACATTGCCATTCCGCCTGAAAATTTGGTTGAAATGCCTGAGCACGTGACCTTCGAAAAGGCCTGCCTGGCTGAGCCTCTGGCTTGTGGCTGGCATGCGGTGCGGCTCGGTGCCCGGGCCCTGGACCTGCCGCTGGCGGACGCGCGATGTCTTGTGATCGGTGGCGGCGCGATCGGCCTCGGCGCCGCCCTGGCACTCAGCGCCAACGGGGCTCAAGATATCAGCATCAGCGAATCCAATCAGCGCCGTATCCCGGCATTGACATCAGCAGGCCGTTTCACGATCGTCTCGCCCGATGAGATAAACATCGAGGATCCCGGCGGTTACGATCTGGTCATTGATGGCGTGGGGTTCTCGCAGACCAGGGCAACCGCCAGCCGCCTGGTGCGGCCGGGTGGCGTCATCGTTCATATTGGCCTTGGCGATGCCTCCGGAGGGCTCAATATCCGCCGAATGACGCTGCAGGAGATCACCTTCATCGGGGCGTATACCTACACACCTGAGGATTTCCGCGACACCGCGGCGGCGATTTTTGATGGCCGCCTTGGCGCGCTCGAATGGGCGGAAATGCGTTCGCTTCAAGACGGTGCCCGGGCATTTGCCGATATTCTAGGCGGGCAGGTGGCTGCCCCGAAAATTGTCCTCAAACCCTGATCAGCACATGGCGGGTGCGTGTCAGTTTGCCGGGGCATCTGCTGACACTGTGAACTGCCCCGCGAGATTTTCCGCGTGACATGGTCTCTTGCGGCTCCCTACAAGGCTTGCAGCAGGCCGTCACCACGCGGGCAATCGTTGTTGTAAACTTTTAAACCGCGGAGCGGCATCAATGGCTTTTCTATCCAACTTTCCGGATCGCGCCCGGCTACTTTTCCCGGGCCTCCTGCTGGCCCTGACCATCGCCGCTGCCGCAAAGTTCCTGTCCGAGCATTATGCCGCGCCAGTGATGCTGTTCGCATTGCTCATCGGCATGGCCTTCAACTTCATGGCGGATCAGGAGCGCACGTCCGAAGGTGTGGTCTTTGCCTCCAAAACCCTGTTGCGGCTTGGCATCGTGCTGCTTGGCGCCCGGATTACCCTGGGCGATATCGCCGGCATCGGAACCTCCGGTCTGGTCACGGTGGCAAGCCTGATGGCTCTGACCATCGGCTTTGGCTTCATTTGCGCGAAACTGTTCTCAAGGGGGTGGCGCTTCGCCATTCTGACCGGTGGCGCGGTGGCCATCTGTGGCGCATCGGCGGCCCTTGCACTGGCTGCCGTGATCCCGGCCAACGACAAGACCGAACGCAATGTGTTGTTCACGGTCGTTGCCGTCACCACTTTGTCGACCATCGCCATGATTGCCTATCCGGTGCTTTTCGGTTTTGCCGGATTGACCGACGCGCAAAGCGGTTTTCTGATCGGCGCCACGGTCCATGATGTGGCCCAGGTGGTGGGCGCCGGGTACTCGATCTCGACAGAAGCCGGGGACACGGCAACAATCGTCAAATTGCTGCGTGTCACGCTTCTGCCGGTGGTGTTGATTATCGTCGCCCTCGCCACAACCAATCGTGAAAGCGGTTTCTCGCAGGTGCGGCTGCCGCTTTTTGTAATCGGTTTTGGCGCAGTCACGCTTGCCAACAGCACCGGGCTTATTCCAGCCTCGGTTGCAGCTGTTCTGGTTGACGCGTCCTCATGGTTGCTGGTGATCGCGATCTCCGCGCTTGGCGTGCGCACCAACATGAAGGCCATGATGGATCTGGGATGGCGCCATGTGGCGGTAATCGTTGTGGAAACGCTGTTTCTTCTGGCGCTGGCCTGGGCGGCCGTTTCCTCCGGTCTGGCCGGGGTGTGAAGCCGGGTGCCGCAGAAGGCTGAACGCCAATTACATCAAACATAACGATGACTTGGCGATCTTGGTATATTCAAAGTCCCGGCCGCAAGGCCGCGTTTCCGCGCTGTTCCGGCGGAGTTCAATCTCTGGCTGCATAGGTCACACCCCTGCGTGCTTGACAGGCTCATGGGGCTGTGACCTGATTGATACTTCCAGGGGTGACAAGGGGCAATTCCCGCACCCTCCTGCATGCCAACGGGAACACTCTTAACCGGGAGCTTAAAGTGAAACATATTCAAAAATTTGTGGCGGTGGCGCTGATGTGCACCGCCTCTGCCTTTGCGCCGGTCACGGCAAATGCCGAGACACCGGCTGACACACTCATTCAGGCCTGGGCGATTGACGACATCATCACGCTCGATCCGGCTGAAGTGTTCGAATTCAGCGCATCCGAAATCCTCGGCAACTCCTATCAGGGGCTGGTGGGCTATAACGTCAAGGATGTGTCCGAAATCTTCGGTGTTGTCGCCGAGAAATGGGACATCTCCGAAGACGGCAAGACCTTCACTTTCACCATCCGTGACGGCATGAAGTTTGCCTCAGGCAACCCGATCACGGCTGACGATGCAGTCTACACGCTGCAGCGGGTTATCAAGCTCGACAAATCACCGGCCTTCATTCTCACCCAGTTCGGCTTCAACGCCGACAATGTCGACGCCATGATTCGCAAGACCGGCGACATGACCTTCGAATTCGAGATGGACAAGCCCTATGCGCCGACATTGGTGCTCTATTGCCTGACCGCGACAGTGGGCTTCATCGTCGACAGTGAACTGGTCAAGAGCCACGAAGTCGATGGCGATTTCGGCTACAACTGGCTCAAGACCAATTATGCCGGCTCCGGAGCCTTCACCATTCGCGACTGGCGCGCCAATGAAGCCGTGGTGCTTGAGCGCAATGACAATTATTCCGGCAATGCCCCGGCGATGGCCCGCGCTATCTATCGGCATATCCCTGAAACCGCGACCCAGCGGCTGCTGCTTGAACAGGGCGATATCGACATCGCCCGCAATGTCAGCGCCGAGGAAATCACCGCAATGTCGACCAATGCCGACATTGTCATCGAAAGCGGCGTCAAGGGATCGATCTATTATCTCGGCCTGAACCAGAAGAATGAAAATCTGGCCAAGCCTGAAGTGCGTCAGGCGATGAAATATCTGGTCGACTATGCGACCATCTCCGACACCATCATGAAGGGCAAGGTGATCCCGCATCAGGCCTTCCTGCCGCGCGGTTTCCTTGGTGCCCTGGAAGACACGCCGTTCTCGCTCAACGTTGAAAAGGCCAAGGAATTGCTGGCCGAAGCGGGACTGCCGGACGGGTTCACCGTCACCATGGACACACGCAACACCAATGAAATCACCGCAATGGGCCAGGCCATCCAGCAGACCATGGCGCTGGCCGGCATCAACATGGAGCTGATCCCGGGGGATGGACAGCAAACCCTGACCAAGTACCGCGCCCGCAACCACGACATCTATATCGGCCGCTGGGGTCCCGACTATCAGGATCCGCACACCAATGCCGACACCTTTGCGCGAAATCCCGACAATTCGGATGACGCCGCTTCCAAGCCTCTGGCCTGGCGCAATGCCTGGGATATCCCGGAAATGACGCTCAAGGCCGACGCGGCGATCCTTGAAGGCGACGCCAAGAAACGCGCCCAGATGTATATCGATCTGCAGACCGAACATCAGCAAACCTCACCCTTTGTCATCATGTTCCAGGAGATCGAGGTGCTGGCGCGCCGCAAGAACGTTGAGGGCTTCATCGTTGGCCCGTCGTTCAACGACAACTCGTTCAAGGCAGTGACCAAGTAATTGTCGGACACATCTGCTCTTGCGGAAGGGCGTTCCCTCGCCCTTCCGGCCTTCCTTGGCAGAGCCTTGCGGCTTGGTGCCACGATTGCCGTTACCATTTTTGGCCTTCTCGTTGTCACCTTCCTGATTGGCCGGGTCGTCCCTGTTGATCCGGTGCTGGCCGTTGTCGGCGACCGGGCCTCGCAGTCAACCTATGACAAGGCCTTTGTCGAGCTTGGCCTCGACCGCCCGCTCTATGTGCAGTTCGGGCTCTATGTCGAAAAGGCCGTAACCGGAGATTTCGGCGAAAGCCTGCTCACCAAGAAGCCGATCATCGATGACATTATCCGCGCCTTTCCCGCCACCCTGGAACTCGCGACCGTCGCCATCCTGATCGGCACACTGCTGGGAATTCCGGTCGGGGTCTGGGCTGCCGTCCGGCAAGGCAAGCTGGTGGACCAGGTGGTGCGGATCGTCGGGCTGATGGGCTATTCGGCGCCGATCTTCTGGCTCGGACTGCTTGGGCTTTTGGTGTTCTATGCCAAATGGGGCATTGTCGCCGGTCCGGGCCGCATCGACATATCCTATGAATATGCCTTCACCCCGAAGACCGGGCTGTATCTCATCGATACCGCGATGCAGGGCCAATGGGGCGCGTTCCGCAATGTGGTCTCGCACATCGCCTTGCCCGCCGCGCTGCTGGGGTATTATTCCATGGCCTATATTGCCCGCATGACCCGCAGCTTCATGCTCAACGAACTGGCGCAGGAATATGTGGTCACCGCGCGGGTCAAGGGTGTCGCCGAATGGCGCATCATCTGGGTGCACGCGCTCAGGAATGCCGCCGTGCCGCTGGTCACCGTCATTGCGCTGTCTTATGCCAGCCTGCTTGAAGGCTCGGTGCTGACCGAAACCGTGTTCGCCTGGCCCGGCCTTGGCCAGTACCTGACCAATTCCCTGCAGAACGCCGACATGAACGCCGTTCTTGGCGGCACCCTGCTGATCGGCATCATATTTGTCGGGCTGAACCTGCTGTCCGATTTCCTCTACACCATGCTTGATCCCCGCGTCAGGCGCCGCACATGAGCACCCAGGCCCCCCGTCAGAGTCTTGGTGAATGGCTCAGAAGCGAGCAGCCCGCGTCGCGCAGCCAGGCGCGCCTTGGCCAGATCTGGCGGACCTGGGTGCTGTTTACCGGCAACCGGCTTGGCATGATTGGCCTCGGCATCGTTGTGCTGCTGGTGCTGGTTGCCGTCTTTGCCGATGTCATCGCACCTTACGATCCCCTGATCGGCGGTGATCTGCGCACCGCACGGCTGCTGCCGCCGTCGCTGGAGCACCTGATGGGCACCGACGATCTGGCGCGCGACATCTTCAGCCGGGTCGTCCATGGCGCGCGGCTGACGCTGATGGTGGTGGCGCTGGTTGCCATCATCGCCACACCGATCGGGCTGCTGGTCGGCACTGTGTCCGGCTATTTCGGCGGCTGGGTAGACACCGTGCTGATGCGCATCACCGACATCTTTCTGGCCTTCCCGCGGCTGATCCTGGCGCTGGCTTTTGTTGCGGCCCTGGGTCCCGGCATCGAGAACGCCATCATCGCCATCGCCATTACCTCCTGGCCGCCCTATGCGCGGCTGGCGCGGGCCGAAACCCTGACCATCCGCAACGCCGAACATATCGACGCGATTCGCCTGCAGGGTGCGTCGTCGCCGCGCATTATCTGGGGCCACGTGGTGCCGCTCTGCCTGTCCTCGGTGATCATCCGGGTGACGCTCGACATGGCCGGTATCATCCTCACCGCCGCGGGTCTTGGCTTTCTGGGGCTCGGCGCGCAGCCGCCGCAGCCCGAATGGGGCGCGATGATTGCCGGCGGACGCCGCTTCATCATCGATTACTGGTGGGTGGCGACCATGCCCGGCATTGCCATCTTCACCGTCTCGCTCGGCTTCAACCTGCTTGGCGACGGCCTGCGTGACGTGCTTGATCCGAAGGCCGAGAAATGAGCCCGTTGCTGACAGTCGACAATCTGCGCATTGCCTTCCCCTCGCGCCAGGGGCCAGTCGAAGTGGTGCGCGGCGTCAGTTTCAGCCTCGGCCGGGAGCGGCTTGGCATTGTCGGCGAGAGCGGCTCCGGAAAATCCCAGACCGGCCGCGCCATTCTCGGTCTGACACCGGTCTCGGGAACCGCGACCGCCGACAGGCTGGAATTCGATGGCATCGACCTGCGCAACGCCAGCACAAAGCAATGGCGCAAGCTTCGCGGCGCCCGCATGTCGATGGTGATGCAGGATCCGAAATTCTCGCTCAACCCGGTGATGACCATCGGCAACCAGCTGATGGAGGCGGTCAAGCTGCACGGCGGCAAGTCCGAAGCCCGCGACAAGTCTCTCGCCATGCTCGAAGCGGTGCAGATCCGTGATCCCGAACGGGTGATGGCGGCCTACCCGCATGAACTCTCCGGCGGCATGGGCCAGCGCGCCATGATCGCCATGATGCTGGTGACCGAGCCGGATCTGCTGATCGCCGACGAACCAACCTCTGCGCTTGATGTGACCGTCCAGATCGAGGTGCTGCGCATTCTCGATCGTCTGGTGACCGAGCGCGGCATGGGTCTGATCTTCATCAGCCATGACCTGCGGCTGGTCTCGACATTCTGTGACCGGGTTCTGGTCATGTATGCGGGGCAGGTGGTTGAGGAACTTGATGCCCGGCGTATGAATGAGGCCAGTCACCCCTATACCCAGGGTCTGCTCAACTGTCTGCCGACGATCACCGGCGACATCCGCCCGCTGCCGGTTCTGGCACGCGACGCCGCCTGGCTGGAATAGGACGCGGAAATGGCGCTGATAGACATCGAAGACCTTGAAGTCACGTTCGAAGGCAGCGGCCGCCAGGTGAAAGCCCTCAAGGGCGTGTCGTTTTCGGTTGAGGAGGAGGACAGTTTCGGCATCGTTGGCGAAAGCGGCTCCGGCAAGTCGACGGTTTTGCGTGCGATGTGTGGTCTCGCTCCCGTTACGGGCGGCCGGATCAGCATCGACGGCAACCCGGTGTCGACGCCGCGCGATCAGACATTCTACCGGCGGGTGCAGATGGTGTTTCAGGATCCCTATGCATCGCTGCATCCACGCCACACCATCGACCGGGTGCTGTCGGAACCGCTGGCGATCCATGGTTTCGACCATGCGGAAAAGCGCGTCGAGCGGGCGTTGGAAGACGTTGGCCTGGGATCGGGTTTCAGGTTCCGCTATCCGCATCAGCTTTCCGGCGGCCAGCGCCAGCGCGTCGCCATCGCCCGGGCCCTGATCCTCGAGCCCAGGATCATCCTGCTCGACGAGCCGACCTCGGCGCTCGACGCATCGATCCAGGCCGAGGTGCTGAACCTGCTTGACCGGCTCCGCGCCGAACGCGGCCTCACCTATATTCTGGTCAGCCATGACCTGGCTGTCGTCTCGCACATGTGTGACCGGCTGATGGTCATGCAATCGGGCGAGGTGGTCGAGGAATTGACCCGCGAAGCCCTGCAGGC
>CAXBIE010000057.1:0-32203 GCA_963975635.1 uncultured Hoeflea sp.
GCGCTTCCTCGGCACCTTCAAGCCGTGCCAGCACATCTTCAGCGATGCGGACGATATCGGAATTGTCCCGCGAATAGATGTTGTCGGGATTGATCAGCGCATAGTCCTCATCACGGACGAAGGTGGTCGACGGCTGCAGCGGCGGGACCACGCCGCCCGAAGGTGTGTCGATAACGCCGCCGGCCTGGGCTGCGATGGTGGAGGCATCGAGGGTGTTGGGGAGTGTCATGCAGGATCTGTCTTTCCCTGGCGGCGCCGCCAGCATTCGGGACGGCAAGGTGTCCCGTCTTTCTCTCCGTGTCTATGCAGTCCCGCGACGAAATTCAACGGTCTGTTGCGGTCCGGAAAACGGCCTGCTCAATCGGATTTCACAGTGATGACGACATTGCCCTTCCTGGCCGGGTCCTTGAACCATGCATGGGCCTGGGCAGCTTGATCGAGCGGGAAGCGCCGGTCGATATAGGGCATGAATTGTCCGCTTTCGGCGAGACTGGCAAGAAAGCGCAGATCTTCGGCGCGTTCGGGGGCGTAACCGGGAATGGCCTTGCGCCCGCCGGTCTTGCGGGCAAACAGGGCTGCCAGCATCTGCCAGAGGCTTGAAGAGACCAGCAACAACCGGCCGCCGGGCTTCAGTGCTGACCCATACCTGGAGTATGTTGCGGTGCCGCTGGTGTCGAGAATGATGTCGTAGAGGTTTTCCTCGCTCGCCGGGGTCCGGCTTGTGTAATCAAGCACCGTGTCGGCTCCCAGCGCCTCGACCATCTCGCGCTTGCCAGCCGAGGCGGTGCCGGTGACATGGGCGCCAAAGCTCTTGGCCAGCTGCACGGCAGCACTTCCGACGCCTCCCGAGGCGCCGATGACAAGAACGCGGTCACCGGCCTTGATGCCACCTTTGTTGCGCAGAAAATCAAGCGCGGTGGCGCCGCCAAACGGGATCGCGGCGGCCTCGCCGAAATCCAGATTGCCGGGCATCCGCGCAATCGCGGCATTTTCATTGATGACTGCGTAGTCCGCATAGCCGCCGAAGGCCGCGCCGGGATAGGCAAAGACCCGGTCGCCCGGTTCGAAGCGGGTGACCTTGCTGCCCACCGATTCGACCACACCGGCAAATTCGGTGCCGAGGATCTTGCGCCGCGGACCGAGCACTCCGAACACCAGCCGCCCGACAAGACCGAAGCCGGGCGGCATGTCGAGGCTGCGGGCGCGGTAATCGCCGGATGTGACGCTGGTGGCATGCACCCGGACCAGAACTTCGTCCGGTTTCGGGACGGGCCTGGGAAGCTCGACGGGGGTGAGCACATCGGGGGATCCGTAGCGGGAATAGGATATGGCTTTCACGGGTCTGGTCTCCAGTTTGTGACGGGATCATAGCAATGCGCCCGCACAGAACAAATCGTCCGCAAGAGCCGATATGACGTGCCTTTTTGCCTGGACCGGAAACGCGTCAATCCTGACTGGAACCGGACGGATCCGGCGCGGTATGCGCTTGACACACGGTATCGGGAGCGGTTGCGCCGGGCTGCTCCCGGGAAGCTGCGGCAAGGGTGAAATTTATGTGCCGGGGGCCGGCCCAAACTCGGGAAGCGGAAACGAGCCGCTGCGCAGCATGCCGGCGATGTCAGCGGTCCGGACAGGTTTGCTGAAATAATAGCCCTGGACTTCATCGCATTGGTTTTCCAGCAGGAAAGCAAGCTGCTCGCGGGTCTCCACACCTTCGGCAATCACCCGCATGTGGAGCTTCTGGCCAAGCGAAATGACCGCCCTGGCAATGTTCTGGTCATCCGGATCATCGGTGAGGTTGGTGATGAAGGAGCGGTCGATCTTGAGGCGGGCGACGGGAAGGCTCTTCAACGCGCTGAGGCTGGAATAGCCGGTGCCGAAGTCGTCGATCGCAAAATTCACGCCGAGTTGCTGAAGCTGCCGCATGACGGCAATCGCCTGGCCGACGTCACGCATCAGCATGCTCTCGGTGACTTCAAGCTCCAGATAGCGTGCTTCGAGCCCGGTCTCGTGCAGGATCGCGGTCACCTCATCGGCCCAGCCTTTCTCGCACAACTGACGCGCCGATACGTTGACGCTGACGGTGATCGGCGAAAGCCCGGCATCCTGCCAGGCCTTGTTCTGCTGGCAGGCCTGACGCAGCACCCAATTGCCGAGCGGGACGATGAGCCCGGTTTCCTCGGCCAGCGGGATGAATTTGTCCGGCGGAATGTTTCCCAGCTCGGGCTGGTTCCAGCGGAGCAGGGTTTCGACGGCGAACACCCGTCCGGTGTCGAGATCAACCTGCGGCTGGTAGAGAAGGGTAAATTCGTTGCTGGAAAGAGCGCCTGGCAGATGATCGCGCAGCCACCGGCGCTCAGACGCGGCGTCGTCGATATCCCGGTTATAGTACTGGAAATTGTCGCGGCCATTGGCTTTCGCCTCGTACATGGCGATATCGGCGTTGAGCAGCAATGTTTCCGCGTCAGCGCCGTCTCCCGGATATCCCGCCACACCGAGACTGCCGGTGACCCGGAACGATTGCCCGTTGATCAGAACCGGTTCGGCGATCGCCTGCCGTATTCTGTTGAGGTCGGCTGCAGTGGCATTGTCGTGGTCGACCAGCAGGATGACGAATTCGTCGCCGCCCAGCCGCGCCACGGTGTCGGACGCGCGGACCGCGGCTACCATCCGGCCGGCCACGACTTTCAGCAAGCTGTCGCCGGCGCTGTGGCCAAGACTGTCATTGACCGCCTTGAAATTGTCGAGGTCGATGAAGATGACGGAGACCTGGTGTCCGGTCCGGTCGGAATGCAGCATGCCCTGGGCGATGCGATCCATGAACAATGTGCGGTTCGGCAAGCCGGTCAGGGAATCGTGCTGGGCCATGTGCTGCATCTGAACTTCGGCGCGCTTGCGGTCGGTGATGTCGCGGCAAACCCCGACAAGGCCGATGACGCGGTTCTGGCTGTCGCGCAGTGGAACCTTTGAAGTCGCAAACCATTTTTCCCGTCCCTGGGGATCGTGGATACAATCCTCAAGGTCAATCAGCGGTTTTCCCGTGCGGATGATATTCTGCTCATCGGCAAAGAATTTGCGTGCATGTTGGGGTTCGTGCAGATCGAAATCGGTCAATCCGATGAGTTCGTCCGGTGTGCGGCCAACGTCTGCGGCTACCGCCCGGTTGGCGATGACGAAGCGGCTCTTGGTGTCCTTGACGAAAAGATAATCGGGAACCTGGTCAATCATTGCGCGGAACAGGATGCGTTCGGCGTCCGGGTTGTTCTTCAGGTCGTCATTCAGCGCATCCAGATCCAGTTCCGGGATGGCCTGGCGGGCCGCATCCATCTGCACCCTGGCATTGGCTGCGAGGAGGTGTTCAATCTCATTCAGGCGGCTGTCGGCCGAGATGGGATCCCGCTTCTTGCCAGGGTCGTTGGTTCGTTTCCCGCGTTGCTTCTTCACCATGGGTCCTTTGGTAGCATTGTTGTTGATGCGCACCACACTGAAGACGGCACTATAGGATTATGGAATTACGATCCGATTAATCGAATTTGCTAATTAACAGCCGATACGGGCAATTTGGCACAGAAAGCGGCCCATAAACGTCAGGTGGCGCCCTGCCGGAAGCCATTCAGGCAGCTCACGGCAACGATGCGCGGCTGCCGGTTTTGCGCGAAAATCTCGAGGCGTGGCGATTCAATTTCCCTGCCAGTCCCGGCGGTCTGGCCGGAGTCCGGTCTGAGGGTGCGGTCATTTCAGGCATGCCCGGTGCTTACGGACAGTCCGGCTTCGCAAAAAGCGGGCGGCAGGGCAATTGGCGGCTATCGGCCCGGGCTTGCGGTTTGCTAGAGTGCTGAAATGCTGAAAGTTCTCGCACATCCCGCCTATGCCCGTCTGTTCGCGGCCCAGGTGATTGCGCTGACCGGCACGGGATTGCTGACCGTGGGGTTGGGCCTGCTTGCCTATGATCTTGCGGGTGACCAGGCGGGTGCTGTGCTGGGAACCGTGTTCACCATCAAGATGCTGGCCTATGTCGGCCTGGCACCGGTGGCCAGCGCGCTGGCCGAACGCTGGCCGCGCAAACATGTGCTGATCGGGGCGGATATCATCCGCGCCCTGGCGGCGCTGACCTTGCCGTTAATTGATGCGGTCTGGCAGATTTATGCCCTGATCTTCGTGCTGCAGGCCGCGTCGGCCACATTCACCCCGGCGTTCCAGGCGACCATTCCCGATATTCTGGACGACGAGCGCGATTACACCAAAGCGCTGTCGCTGTCGCGGCTGGCCTATGATCTGGAAAACCTGCTCAGCCCGGCGCTGGCGGGCCTGCTGCTCGCCTTCATCAGCTATCACTGGCTGTTTGGCGGCACCGTTATCGGCTTTGTCGGATCGGCGCTGCTGGTGCTGTCGGCAAGCATTCCGGTCGTCGAAGGGAAATCGCAGACCCGTCCGTTTCGGCAGCGCCTGACCAGAGGCATATATATTTATGTCTTGACGCCGCGGCTCAGGGGGCTGCTGGCGCTCAATCTTTCAGCCGCCGCCGCGGGGGCTTTTGTGCTGGTCAATACGGTTGTTGTGGTGCGCAGCGGCTATGGCGCGGGGGATGCGCAGGTTGCCTACGCGCTGGCAGCGTTTGGTGGCGGGTCGATGCTGGCGGCGCTTGCGCTGCCGCGGCTGCTGGAAACACTGTCAGATCGCAACATCATGGTGGGCGCGGGATTTATGTTGAGCGCAGTGACGCTTTTGCATGCCGGCTATCAATTCAGCGCCGGTCTGCCCGCCTGGAGCGGGTTGCTGGCCGTCTGGGGCGTGAGCGGGGTGCTGTATGCCTCGATCCTGACGCCGTCTGGGCGCTTGCTGCGCAACTCGGCCCATGCCGAGGACCGGCCCGCGCTGTTTGCGGCGCAGTTCACACTGTCGCATCTGTGCTGGCTGCTGACCTATCCGATTGCCGGCCTGGCCGGAAGCGCACTGGGCTTGCCTGCGGCAATGGCCATTCTGGGCGCGATAGCGCTTGCCGGGGCGCTTGTGGCGGTGGCGGTCTGGCCGTCTGATGACGCCCTTGTGGTGGAGCACGAGCATGCCGATCTGCCGGCCGATCATCCGCATCTGCGCGAGCATCCGGCGCGTGGGACGCGGCGGCATCGCCATGTCTTTGTCATCGATGACGAGCACCGGGTCTGGCCGACGCACGGCTAGGGCCCTGGCAGCCGGGGCGTCCATGAGTTGCTGCGCCGGGGTGCTGGATGTGTTTGACGCGGTTGGCTGAGGACCGGGCCGTTCGGCGTGGTCTTGGCCCGACGCGTGGCTTCACGGCTTTGTGCGGAAGCGTGAGTTGTCTTCTTTGTGCGCTGGGTTAGTTTTCGCCGAACAAAGGAGATTTCCATGCTCAGACTGCTGATTTCGTCTGCCCTGTTTGCCGCCGCTTTCACTGCCGCACCTGCCCGCGCCGAGGAAACCGGCACCGCGATTTTCGCCGGGGGGTGTTTCTGGTGCGTGGAATCGGATTTTGACCATGTCAAAGGCGTCACCTCCACGATATCGGGCTATATTGGCGGCAAGGCCGACAATCCGACCTACAAGAGCCACGTCGCCAATGGCGACCGGGAAGCCGTCGAGATCAAATATGACCCGGCAATGGTCAGCTATGCCGAGCTGCTGAAGACCTTTTTCCGCACCGTCAATCCGACCGATGACGGCGGCCAGTTCTGTGACCGCGGCCACAGCTACACGACAGCGGTCTATGCGCTCAATGACGAGCAGGCGGCCCAGGCTGAAGCGGCCAAGGCGGAAGCCGAAAAGACACTGGGCAAGCCGGTCGTGACGGAAATTGCGCCGTCCGCCACATTCTGGCCGGCAGAGGATTATCATCAGGATTTCTACAAGAAGAGCCCGGTGCGCTACAATTACTACCGCCGCGCCTGCGGCCGGGATCAGGAGGTCAAATCGCTCTGGGGTGACGAAGCCGACTATGGCGTGATCAAATAGGCATCACTGCGCAGCAGCCTCCGGGAGCAGTGATGCGGCAAGGACAGCGCGCGTGAAATCGCCGGCCGCCGGCAAGTTCGACAGCCGCATGATTTGTCCGGGTGGTTTCCGGGTGATCCGGCGGCCCATGCCATGGCGCCTGCTATGCAAATAGACGGGTGACAATTAAGGTATGTCTGGTGTATTGGCGTCAATAACACTGGATTGTTGACTTGCTAATGTCCTTCTGGGGCCAGTTTGCCTTGCAATTTCCACGCTATGGTCATTTTATGCGTGTTAATGGGACGAACAAAGAAGCGCGTATTTCGCGTAACCGGAGCTTATTCATGAAGATGCACACCTTGCTGGTCGCAGTTGCGGTCGCCGCCGTCCTTGCTGGTTGCCAGCGGACGTCCTTCGGTGGTCTGAACACCCAGCAGCAGCCGGCTCCGTTGATGCCTGCGCCTGTTGGTGGTGTTCAGTCAGGCCAGCTTGCGCCGCCGATGACACCTCAGCCGAACGAATTCCCGGCTGCACCAACGGCTCCCGCACAGACGATGGCGCCGGATGTGGCTGCAGCCAATGCACCGGAATTGACACGCGAAGCATTGATCGGCCGCTGGTCGGCTGGATCGGGCGGAACAACCTGTGATGTGTTCCTGTCGCTGACCAAGTGGACCGGCGGCTACCGCGCTGCCTCGCGCGGCTGTGTCGGCAACGCGGCGGCGATTGCGGCCTGGGACGTTCAGGGCAAGCAGGTCATCCTGGCTGACTCGAGCGGAAACCAGATTGCACGGCTTTATCAGTCGGCCAATGAGCGCTACGACGGATCGACCACCACAGGTCAGCCGATCTCTCTTTCCCGCTAATTCCGGGCGGCAGCTACATGCGATAGGCGCTGCTCTATGAGCTGGAAGAGACACGACACCGTTGCGAGCGCCTACGAATCCCGCGTAGGCAGCGGCGAATTTTCTCCCGATCCGGCGCAGGTGCAGCTGGCGCAGCGTCTCGACATCCTGCTCGAGGCGGTTTCCAACCGCAGGCTCGCCAACAAGTCGAGCGCGCTGGGCTGGATGTTCGGGCGCAAGCAGACATCGAAGACACCGCGCGGGCTTTATGTTCATGGCGCGGTTGGCCGCGGCAAGACCATGCTGATGGACATGTTCTTCGAGCTGGTGCCGGCCAAGCGCAAGCGGCGGGCGCATTTTCACGATTTCATGGCCGATGCCCATTCGCGCATCCACGCCCACCGGCAAAAACTCAAGAACGGCGAGACCAAGGAAACCGATCCGGTTCCGCCGGTGGCGGCGCAGCTGTTCGAAGAGGCATGGGTGCTGTGTTTCGACGAGTTTTCGGTCACCGATATTGCCGATGCGATGCTGCTGTCGCGGCTGTTCGAGCAATTGTTCAAGCTTGGCTGCGTGCTGGTGGCGACCTCGAATGTCGAGCCGGACCAGCTCTACCGCGACGGCTTGAACCGGCAGCTGTTCCTGCCGTTCGTCGGGTTGCTCAAGGATAATGTCGATATCCTCAATCTCGACGCACGCACCGACTACCGGATGGAAACGACAACCCGGCTGCCGGTCTATCACCAGCTTGGCGAAGGCGAAGGCAGCGATGCCATGGACCTGGCCTGGAAACAGGTAACCTCGGGCAAGCTGACCGCGCCGGAGACGGTTCACGTCAAGGGCCGCGACGTTGTCGTGCCGCTGGCCGGGGCGGGGGCTGCGCGGTTCGGCTTTTCGGATCTGTGCGAAAAGCCGCTTGGCGCGTCGGACTATGCGGCCGTGTCGGAGCGCTATCACACGGTCTTTGTCGATCGCGTGCCGGTGCTGTCGGAGACCGGACGCAACGCGGCCAAGCGCTTCATTACCCTGATCGACACATTCTATGATCGCAAGAACCGGCTGTTCGTGTCGGCGGCGGCAGAGCCTGACGCGCTCTATGCGGGCACCACCGGAACAGAGAGTTTCGAGTTTGCGCGCACCGCATCGCGTCTCAACGAGATGCAAAGCGAGGCCTATCTGGAGGCAAGCCGGGCAAATCAGGTGCTGAATGGGCCGGGCGACGCTTGAAAATATTTACGTTTACGTAAGACTTTCAAAAGCTAACCGATTGAAAAAGCTCGTATCGAAAGTTTGAGTTGCCTGTTCCGGGCATTAGGTTTATGCGGGATGGCGAAATCGGGGCCAGGCGTTCGGCGGGTTCCATACCACAACGACCTGCGGAGAATTTCGATATGGCGCGTAACAAGATTGCTTTGATTGGCTCGGGAATGATCGGTGGCACGCTTGCCCACCTGGCCGGCCTGAAAGAACTGGGCGACGTCGTCCTGTTCGATATTGCCGAGGGCACGCCGCAGGGCAAGGCGCTCGACATTTCCCAGTCCGCGCCGGCCGAAGGCTTCGACTCCCGCCTGTCGGGCGCCAATGACTATTCCGCAATCGAAGGCGCCGATGTCTGCATCGTCACCGCCGGTGTTGCCCGCAAGCCGGGCATGAGCCGCGACGACCTTCTCGGCATCAACCTCAAGGTGATGGAACAGGTTGGCGCCGGCATCAAGAAATATGCCCCCAACGCGTTTGTCATCTGCATCACCAACCCGCTCGACGCCATGGTCTGGGCGTTGCAGAAGTTCTCCGGCCTGCCGAAGAACAAGGTTGTCGGCATGGCCGGCGTGCTCGACTCGGGCCGCTTCCGTCATTTCCTGGCGGAAGAATTCAACGTTTCGATCGAAGATGTAACGGCCTTCGTGCTGGGCGGCCACGGCGACACCATGGTGCCGCTGGCGCGTTACTCGACGGTTGCCGGCATTCCGCTGCCAGACCTGATCAAGATGGGCTGGACAAGCAAGGAAAAGCTCGAGGAAATCATCCAGCGCACCCGTGACGGCGGCGCCGAGATCGTCGGCCTGCTGAAGACCGGCTCGGCCTATTACGCGCCTGCGGCTTCGGCGATCCTGATGGCTGAAAGCTATCTCAAGGACAAGAAGCGGGTTCTGCCCTGCGCGGCTTACCTGTCGGGTCAGTATGGCGTCAAAGACATGTATGTCGGCGTGCCTTGCGTCATCGGCGAAGGCGGCATCGAGCGGGTGATCGAGATCGAACTGAACAAGACCGAGCAGAAGGCCTTCGACAGCTCGGTTGGCGCAGTTGCCGGTCTTTGCGAAGCCTGCATCGCGATTGCCCCGAACCTGAAGTAACCAGGGGCCTGGCAATGTCTGGCCGCAAACAAACGGGTTTTGCGTTCAGACTTGCGTAAGAACATCGCGTTAGAGCGTTATCAGGCTTAACAGAACGTCAAGACGCACTCGAGCGTTCACTCAATCCAGGAGTTCCCATGAACATCCATGAATACCAGGACAAAGCCCTTCTGAAGGGATTTGGCGCGCCGGTGGCCGAAGGGGTTGCCATTTTCTCCGCTGACGAGGCGGAAGCGGCTGCGAAATCGCTGCCTGGCCCGCTTTATGTGGTCAAGAGCCAGATCCATGCCGGTGGACGCGGCAAGGGCAAGTTCAAGGAACTCGGACCTGACGCCAAGGGCGGTGTCCGGCTGGCGTTCTCGATTGATGAAGCCAAGGCGCATGCCAAGGAAATGCTCGGCAACACGCTGGTGACCAAGCAGACAGGCGACGCCGGCAAGGTGGTCAACCGTCTCTACATCGAAGATGGCGCCGACATTGAGCGCGAACTCTACCTCTCGATCCTGGTAGACCGCACCGTCGGTCAGGTGGCTTTCGTGGTTTCCACCGAAGGCGGCATGGACATCGAGGCGGTGGCTGAAAAGACTCCGGAAAAGATCATCACGGTCGCCATCGACCCGCAGGCCGGTGTCACGGCTGCTGATCTTGCCAAGCTCAACAGCGCGCTGGAACTTTCCGGCGAGGCTGCGGCTGACGGCGAGAAGCTGTTCCCGATCCTCTACAAGGCGTTTGTCGAAAAGGACATGGCGCTGCTCGAGATCAACCCGCTGATCGTCATGAAGACCGGCCGTCTTCGGGTGCTCGACGCCAAGGTGTCGTTCGACAACAACGCGCTGTTCCGTCACGACGACATTGTCGCGCTGCGCGACCTGACAGAAGAAGATGCCAAGGAAATCGAGGCGTCGAAATACGATCTCGCCTATGTGGCGCTGGACGGCAATATCGGCTGCATGGTCAATGGCGCGGGCCTGGCCATGGCAACCATGGACATCATCAAGCTGTATGGCCAGGAGCCTGCCAACTTCCTCGACGTGGGTGGCGGCGCCACCACCGAGAAGGTCACCGCAGCGTTCAAGATCATCACCGCAGACCCGGCCGTCAAAGGCATTCTGGTCAACATCTTCGGCGGCATCATGAAGTGCGATGTGATTGCCGAGGGCGTGGTCGCGGCGGTCAAGGAAGTGGGCCTCAAGGTTCCGCTGGTGGTTCGTCTCGAAGGCACCAATGTGGCGCTCGGCAAGAAGATCATCAATGAAAGCGGCCTCGATGTAATCGCGGCTGACGATCTTGACGATGCAGCGCAGAAGATCGTCGCCGCGGTGAAGGGAAACTGAGACCATGTCCATTCTGATCAACAAAGACACCAAGGTCCTGGTTCAGGGTCTGACCGGCAAGACCGGTACCTTCCACACCGAGCAGGCGCTGGCCTATCACGGCACGCAGATGGTCGGCGGTATCCACCCGAAAAAGGGCGGCTCCACCTGGGAAGGCTCGGGCGGCGAGAAGCTGCCGATCTTCGCTTCCGTTGCTGAAGGCAAGGCCGCAACCGGCGCCAATGCATCGGTGATCTATGTTCCGCCGGCAGGTGCCGCGGCTGCGATCATCGAAGCCATCGAAGCCGAGATCGAACTGATCGTCTGCATCACCGAAGGCATTCCGGTGCAGGACATGATCCGCGCCAAGGCGATTCTCGACAAGTCGAAGTCACGGCTGATCGGTCCGAACTGCCCCGGCGTGATGACGCCGGACGAGTGCAAGATCGGCATCATGCCGGGCAACATCTTCAAGAAGGGCTCGGTGGGCATCCTGTCGCGCTCGGGCACGCTGACCTATGAAGCCGTGTTCCAGACCACCAATGAAGGTCTGGGCCAGTCCAGCGCGGTCGGCATCGGCGGTGACCCGGTCAAGGGCACCGAGTTCATCGACATTCTCGACCTGTATCTCGACGATCCGGAAACCGAATCGATCATCATGATCGGTGAAATCGGCGGTTCGGCCGAAGAAGATGCGGCCGAGTGGCTGATCGAACAGGCCAAGAAGGGCCGCAAGAAGCCGATGGCAGGCTTCATCGCCGGCCGCACGGCGCCTCCCGGACGCACCATGGGCCATGCCGGCGCGGTGATTTCGGGCGGCAAGGGCGGCGCTGACGACAAGATCAAGGCGATGGAAGCCGCGGGCATCCGCGTCTCGCCGTCACCTGCACGTCTTGGCAAGACACTGGTCGAAGTCCTCAAGGGCTAACCGCAAGGGCGAAAACAATGAGCGACGCCGTGCGCGAAACGCTGGACCGCTACTACGCCGCGCTGAAAGCGGGCGACAGAGTGGCCCTGCGCGGCGTCGTCTCCGACGATATCGAAGTGCATTACCCGGCGCCGGAAGGGCTTTTGCCCTGGGCCGGGGAGTGGACCGGGTTTGAAGGCTTCGAAGCGTTCATTGCGGCCGTGGGCGATCATCTGGTGATCGACATGGTCGAACCGCTTGCCCTCCACGCAGCAGGTGACACCGTGATCACGGTGCTCAAGGGCGAGTGGACGGTCAAGGCGACGGCACGCAAGGTGCGCACGGAAACAGTCAACATATTCACATTACGCGACGGCAAGATCGTCCGGTACCAGGTTTTCACCGACACGGCAGCGTTGGGAACCGGGTTGGGAAGGCTTGCCGCGGCGTGAGTGCCGCGCAAGTCTGAGAGTCTAGGGAAGGGCCCGGAACAAGTGGCCCGCGGAAAAGGTGAGATCCATGGCACGCAAAGACGAAGCCAACGACATCATGGCAGAGACTTCGTTTCTGTATGGTGGCAACGCCGCCTATATCGAGCAGATGTATGCCCGGTTCGAAGATGATCCAGGCAGTGTACCGGCGGAGTGGCGAACATTCTTTGCCGAGCTGAAAGATGACCCGGACCAGGTCCGCAAGTCCGCAGCCGGGGCCTCATGGAAAAAGCCCAACTGGCCGATTCCCGCCAATGGCGAGCTGATTTCCGCGCTGGATGGCGATTGGGGAAAGGTCGAGAAGGTCGTTTCCGAAAAGCTGAAGGCCAAGGCGGCCAATGGTGCGGGGGAAACCGGCGATGTGACCCAGGCGACGCGCGATTCGGTCAAGGCGCTGATGATGATCCGCGCTTTCCGCATGCGTGGCCATTTGCATGCCAAGCTCGACCCGCTCGGAATCGCCCAGCAGCCGGACAATGATTACAACGAGCTTTCGCCGGAAGCCTATGGCTTCACCGAGGCTGATTACGACCGCCGGATCTTCATCGATCACGTGCTCGGGCTGGAATACGCAACCATCCGCGAGATGGTCGATATCCTGCAGCGGACCTATTGCTCGACGCTGGGTGTCGAGTTCATGCATATTTCCAATCCGGAAGAGAAATCCTGGATCCAGGAGCGCATCGAAGGCCCGGACAAGGGCGTCGACTTCACCGATATGGGCAAGAAGGCGATCCTGCAGAAGCTGATCGAGGCGGAAGGTTTCGAGCAGTTCATCGACGTCAAGTACAAGGGCACCAAGCGGTTCGGTCTGGATGGCGGCGAATCGCTGATTCCGGCGCTTGAGCAGATCATCAAGCGCGGCGGCAATATGGGGCTGAAGGAAATCGTCTTCGGCATGGCCCATCGCGGCCGGCTCAACGTCCTGACCCAGGTGATGGCCAAGCCGCACCGGGCCGTGTTTCACGAATTCAAGGGCGGCTCGTTCAAGCCTGACGAAGTCGAGGGTTCGGGCGATGTGAAATACCACCTGGGTGCGTCGTCGGACCGCGAGTTCGATGGCAACAAGGTGCATATGTCGCTGACGGCCAACCCGTCGCATCTGGAAATCGTCAATCCCGTGGTGATGGGCAAGGCGCGGGCCAAGCAGGATCTGCTGGCGACGGAATTCGACGGCGACATCATCCCGCTCAAGGAACGCGTCAAGGTGATGCCGCTCTTGCTGCATGGCGATGCGGCGTTTGCCGGTCAGGGCGTTGTGGCGGAAGTTCTCGGCCTGTCGGGCCTCCGGGGTCACCGGGTTGCCGGCACCGTGCATTTCATCATCAACAACCAGATCGGGTTCACCACCAATCCGGGCTTCTCGCGCTCGTCGCCTTACCCGTCCGACGTTGCGAAGATGATCGAGGCGCCGATCTTCCACGTCAATGGCGATGATCCGGAAGCGGTTGTCTACGCCGCCAAGGTGGCCACCGAATTCCGAATGACCTTCCACAAGCCGGTGGTCATCGACATGTTCTGCTATCGCCGCTTCGGCCACAATGAAGGCGACGAACCGGCGTTCACCCAGCCGAAAATGTACAAGAAGATCCGCAGCCACGAGACGGTTGTGACGCTCTATTCGCGCCGCCTGATCGAGGAAGGCGTGATCACCGACGGCGAATTCGAGAAGATGAAGGCCGACTGGCGCGCCAATCTGGAAACCGAATTTGACATCGGCCAGAGCTACAAGCCGAACAAGGCCGACTGGCTCGACGGGCAATGGACCGGGCTGAGAACCGCCGACAACCAGGATGAGCAGCGCCGCGGCAAGACCGCGATGACGCTCAAGCAGATCCGGGAGCTTGGCAAGAAACTGTCCGAGGTGCCCGAGGGCTTCAAGGCGCACCGCACCATCCAGCGCTTCATGGACAACCGCGCCAAGATGGTGGAGACCGGCGAGGGCATCGACTGGGCGTTCGCTGAAGCCCTGGCCTTCGGGTCGCTGGTCATGGAAGGCACCAAGATCCGGTTCTCCGGCCAGGATGTCGAGCGCGGCACCTTCAGCCAGCGGCATTCGGTGCTCTATGACCAGGAAACCGAGGAACGCTATATTCCGCTGGCCAATCTGGCGCCGAACCAGGCGCGCTACGAAGTGATCAACTCGATGCTGTCGGAAGAGGCAGTCCTCGGGTTCGAATATGGCTACTCGCTGGCGCGGCCCAATGCGCTGACGCTGTGGGAAGCCCAGTTCGGCGACTTCGCCAATGGCGCGCAGGTGCTGTTCGACCAATTCATCTCGTCTGGCGAACGCAAGTGGCTGCGCATGTCGGGCCTCGTCTGCCTGCTGCCGCATGGTTACGAGGGGCAGGGTCCGGAACATTCCTCGGCGCGTCTCGAACGCTTCCTGCAGATGTGTGCGGAAGACAACATGCAGGTGGCCAACTGCACCACGCCGTCGAACTATTTCCATATCCTGCGGCGGCAGATGAAGCGTGACTTCCGCAAGCCGCTGATCATGATGACCCCGAAATCGCTGCTCAGGCACAAGCGGGCGGTGTCGACACTGGCCGAAATGTCGGGCGAGAGCTCTTTCCACAGGTTGTTGTGGGATGATGCCGAAGTGCTCAAGAACGAGCCGATCAAGCTGGTCAAGGACAACAAGATCCGCCGCGTCGTGATGTGCTCCGGCAAGGTCTATTTCGATCTTTACGAAGAGCGCGAGAAGCGTGGCATCAACGATGTCTACCTGCTGCGTCTGGAACAGCTTTATCCGTTCCCGGCCAAGGCCTTGATCAACGAGCTGTCGCGCTTCCGCAATGCCGAAATGGTGTGGTGCCAGGAAGAGCCGAAGAACATGGGCGCCTGGTCGTTCATCGATCCCTATCTCGAATGGGTGCTGGCGCATATCGATGCCAAGTTCCAGCGGGTTCGCTACACCGGCCGTCCGGCTTCGGCGTCCACGGCAACGGGTTTGATGTCGCGTCACCTTGCACAGCTTGAAGCCTTCCTCGAGGATGCGCTGGGTGGCTGATGCCCTCCGCGCTGCCGAACAATCGTCTGACTGACTGAAAAAGAACGGAAACAAATATCATGGCTACTGAAGTTCGCGTCCCGACCCTAGGTGAATCTGTCAGCGAAGCCACCATCGGCACCTGGCTCAAGCAGGTGGGTGACACCGTAAAGGTGGATGAACCGCTGGTGGAACTGGAGACCGACAAGGTGTCGATCGAGGTGCCCTCGCCGGTTTCAGGTGTGTTGAGCGAGATCCTCGCCAAGGATGGCGAGACGGTCGAGGTCAATGCGCTGCTGGCGCAGATTTCCGAGGGCGCGGAAGGCGCTGCACCTGCCAAGGCCGAGGCGAAAGCCGAAGCGCCGGCTGCAAAACCCGCGGCTCCGGCAGCGGCCGGTGGATCCGCCAAGAGTGACATGCCTGCCGCCCCGTCGGCGCAGAAGCTGATGGCGGAAAACAAGATCGACGCCGGTGATGTCTCGGGTTCGGGCAAGCGCGGCCAGGTGCTCAAGGGCGACGTTCTTGATGCGATCGGCAAGGGCTCGGCGCCTGCCGCCGCGCCGGCTGCCGCACGTCCGGCTTCGTCCGCGGATGATGCGCCGCGCGAGGAACGGGTGAAGATGACCCGCCTGCGCCAGACCATCGCCCGCCGCCTCAAGGAAGCGCAGAACACGGCTGCTATGCTGACCACCTATAACGAGGTGGACATGACGGCGGTGATGGAGCTGCGCAAGAAGTACAAGGACCTGTTCGAGAAGAAGCACGGCGTCAAGCTCGGCTTCATGGGCTTCTTCACCAAGGCTGTCTGCCATGCGCTGAAGGAAGTTCCCGGCGTCAATGCCGAGATGGACGGCACCGATATCATCTACAAGAACTACTGCCATGTCGGCGTAGCCGTGGGCACCGACAAGGGTCTGGTGGTTCCGGTGGTGCGCGATGCCGACCAGATGAGCATTGCCGGCATCGAGCAGGAGATCGGCCGTCTCGGCCGGGCCGCGCGTGACGGCGAATTGTCGATGGCCGACATGCAGGGCGGCACGTTCACCATTTCCAATGGTGGCGTCTACGGCTCGCTGATGTCCTCGCCGATCCTGAATTCGCCGCAGTCGGGCGTGCTCGGCATGCACAAGATCCAGGAACGCCCGATGGCCATTGGCGGCCAGGTGGTGATCCGGCCGATGATGTATCTGGCGCTGTCCTATGATCACCGGGTTGTCGACGGCAAGGAAGCCGTGACCTTCCTGGTCCGGGTCAAGGAAAGCCTGGAAGATCCGGAACGTCTCGTGCTTGATCTGTAATAGCTACGGGATCCGGACCGGCAGATGACCGGTCCGGATCCGTTTTCAGGCAATTGCGGCTCGTGCCCCGGTCAAGATCGGGACCAGATCAGTGTCCACAGGACCTAGGGAATTTGTGAGATGCACCCATATCTATTCGAACTCGCCTCAATCATGGCGGTTTTCGTTTTCGGGATCATAGCGCCCGGTGCAGACACAGCGATGGTCATGCGTCAGGCGATGGTTCATGGCCGCAAGGCGGCTATCCTGACAAGCGTCGGCGTTGGCACATCTCTGATGTTCCACCTCACCTATACGATCCTGGGTTTGGGATTGATCATTTCCCAGTCGATTACCCTGTTCAACATCATCAAATGGGCGGGTGTGGTCTATCTGATCTATATCGGCATCCAGTCGTTCCGGGCAGGCTCTGTCACCCTTGATGTTCCCGACAGTCCGGTCATGGCGGCGGCGCCGCAATCCGCGGTCAAGGGCTTTGCCCTGGGGTTCATGGCCAATGCGCTCAATCCCAAGCCGGTGTTCTTCTTCCTGTCGATCTTTTCGACGATTGTCAGCCACCAGACCCCGGCGCTGATCAAATATGGCTACGGCGCGGTCATGGCGGCCTGTCTGATTGCCTGGTTCGTGGGAATGTCACTGTTCCTGACAACACCAAGAATGCGCGCCGGTTTTGAACGCGCGGGCAAATGGATCAACCGCACCAGCGGCGCGGTGTTCATCGCCTTCGGGCTAAAACTGGCGACGGAAAAGGCGGGGTGATGCTATGAGCGGCCTGCGACGGCTCTGGACCCTGCCACTGGCGCTGACTTTTGCCGCGCCGGCACTGGCCGCCTGTCCGCAGGCGCTGGCGGTGTATGGCGAAGAGGCATCCGCTGCCGAGATCGCGTTTTCGGGTCCGCTCTCGGATGCTGACGGCATGCAGCACCGGTTTCGTCTGAGTTTTGCCGGCAACGGTGTTACAATGGACGGCGTGGTGATGATGGCGGGTGAGCCGGACCGGCCCTGGGGCGTGATCCTGCATCAATGTCCCGAAGGGGATGCGACTGGCGCCGAGATCGCCGCCTGCACGGTCTGGGAAGGCCCGGTCTACGGCATTGATGCCAAAGGGTCTGCCGGGTGGCTGCCGGTGCTTGATGCAAACCATGACGCCAGCGACAGCCTGCTGCTGCCTGATTTTGGCGCTGCAGTGATGCGCTCGCAGGCCTGGATGGCCAAACAGATAACAAGTGTTCCCGGCGACGTGTTTGCGTTGAAAGCCTGCCAGGAATGAATTTCGGATCATAAGGAAGAAACCATGAGCTACGACGTCATCATCATCGGTTCCGGACCCGGCGGCTATGTTTGCGCCATCAAGGCGGCACAGCTTGGCCTGAAGGTGGCTGTGATTGAAAAGCGCGCGACCTTTGGCGGCACCTGCCTGAATATCGGCTGCATTCCTTCGAAAGCGCTGCTGCATGCCTCGGAAGTGTTTGCGCATGCCAATCACGGCATGGACAGTCTCGGAGTCGAGACCGGCAAGCCGACACTCAATCTCGAAAAGATGATGGCGCACAAGGATGCGACCGTGAAGTCGAATGTCGAGGGCGTCGCCTTCCTGTTCAAGAAGAACAAGATCGACAGCTTCCTTGGTCACGGCAAGGTGCTGGGTGAGGGCAAGGCATCGGTGACCGATGATGACGGCAAGGTGACCGAACTGGAAGCCAGGAACATCGTGATCGCCACCGGGTCGGACGTTGCCGGTATTCCTGGCGTCGATGTCGATATCGACGAGAAGGTGATCGTCTCCTCCACCGGCGCGATCGCACTCGACAAGGTGCCGGAGCACATCGTGGTGGTTGGCGGCGGCGTCATCGGGCTGGAAATGGGCTCGGTCTGGGGCCGGCTCGGCGCCAAGGTGACCGTGGTCGAGTATCTCGACAAGCTGCTCGGCGGCATGGACGGTGAAGTGTCCAAGCAGTTCCAGCGCATTCTTGCCAAGCAGGGCATGGATATCAAGGTCGGAGCCAAGGTCACCGGCGTGGAAAAGGGCGGCAAGGGCGCCAAGGTCTCGTTCGAACCGGTCAAGGGCGGCGATAGCGAAACAATCGACGCGGACATCGTGCTGATTGCCACCGGCCGCAAGCCGTTCACGGAGGGCCTCGGCCTGGAGGATGCCGGCGTGGTGCTGGATGAACGCGGCCGGGTGCGCACCGATCATCATTACCAGACCAATGTGCCGGGCGTATATGCGATCGGCGACGTGATCGTCGGCCCGATGCTGGCGCACAAGGCCGAGGATGAAGGCGTGGCGCTGGCCGAGATCATGGCCGGTCAGGCCGGTCACGTGAATTACGACGTCATTCCGGGCGTGGTCTACACCCAGCCGGAAGTGGCCTCCGTCGGCAAGACCGAGGAAGAACTCAAGGCCGAAGGCATCAAGTACAAGTCCGGCAAGTTCCCGTTCTCTGCCAATGGCCGGGCACGGGCAATGGAAGCTTCGGATGGCTTCGTCAAGGTGCTGGCGGATGCCGAGACCGACCGGGTTCTGGGCGTTCACATCATCGGCTTCGGCGCCGGTGAAATGATCCATGAAGCCGCCGTGCTGATGGAATTCGGCGGCAGCTCCGAAGATCTGGGCCGCACCTGCCATGCGCATCCGACGATGTCCGAAGCCGTCAAGGAAGCCGCGCTGGCAACCTTTGCCAAGCCGCTGCATCTGTAGATACAATGCTGGATCTTGCGGGATGTCATCATCAATGAAAGCCCGCGAGATCGCTGTAACTCTGCCGCATCCGGCCTTGCCGGGTGCGGACTGGGCCGACTGTTTCGAGGTTATGGTGAGCGAACCGGGACTGACCGCGGAGATTGCGGCCCGGCGGGCTTTCGAGCGGATGCCCAAATGGGTCAGCAGGCTGATGGCGCTGCGGAACCTGATGGTTCGGCCATTCGGGTTGCAAGGAGACCCTGACGCCGCCGCAGCGGGCGCGCCGCGTGTCGGCATGTTCCCCATCGTCAGCAATGATCCGGATGAAATCGTTCTCGGCTTCGATGACCGGCATCTTGATTTCCGGATCGTGGTGCAGACCGGGGCCCTGAACCATCAGCAAACATCGGTGCGCATGGCGACGCTGGTCGAGCGGCACAATCGCCTTGGCCGGATGTATCTGGCGGTGATCATGCCGTTTCACAAGCTGATTGTCGCCAGCACCCTGTCGCGGGTCTGAGCCGAAGCGTTTCTCCGGATCACCTGAAACACGTAACCGCCCGGTGGGGAGCCGGGCGGTTCGCGGGGGTTTCATCACGGGAAGGTCAGCGGGTGGAGGTCAGACCAGTGATGATCATGATGTGATCAGCCGTTGGTTGCAGGTGCCGGAGCGGTTTCCAGCGGTGCCGCCGGGGCATCGGCATCGGGGGCGATCAACGGGGCGTCGGGTGCCGGGACAGGGCGGGCCGGATCAGCATCCACGGCCGGGGCGACCTGTTCGTTGACTTCAGCGCCGGGGGCTGCGGAGTTGATCGTCTGGGCGTCATCGGCTGTCCAGAACACAAAGCCTGCGACTGCCAGCAGGACGACCAGCACGATTGCGGCCATCACGCCTGTGGAACTGTCTGATTTGACGACAGTGGTATCGCGAATATGCTCGTAAGGACGGCCCTGATCCGGGCGGTTATGCGGTGTGTAATCGACCATTGGACATCTCCTTTTGTGTCACAGGGCAATAACGCCGCGACCGGGAGACAGGTTCCTTCACGATGATCGGTTGGTCGTCACGGTTTGTTACCGTACTGCGCTGACCGTGTAGCCGGCGTCCTCAAGCAGCGCGACGAGGCCTTGCTTGCCAGGCAGATGCAATGCGCCGATGGCGATGAAGGCGTTGCCGGCATCGAGGATGGGTGCCGCCCGCTCGGCCATAACGTGGTTGCGCATTGTCACGATGCGTTCCTCGAATGCGGCATAGCCGCTGGCGTCCTGTTCCATGTCCGCGGGCCCGGCCGCGAGAATGACCGGCATGATCTGGGAGATTTCCCCCTGCAGATAGAGATCCACCATGGTTGCCATGATGTCGGGCATCAGATCGGCAAGCTTGATGGTTTCGACAAGGCCCTGGATATGAAACTCCATCGGCAGATCCGCCATGGCAGCCATCTGCTCGCCGATGCTTTCAAGTCCAAGCAGCTGCTTGCCCTGATCTGAAGCGGCATTGGCAATCTTGATGTCGAGGAATTCCACCCCGTCTGCCTTGCGGGCCAGCTCACAGGCAGGCAGCGCCACAAGCCCGGCAATCATCCACGGCTTCATGCGCGAGACCAGCGCCAGCGGAATGCCGCGGCGTGCCAGTTCGGCCTCGATGATCTTGGTTTCGTCCGCGCTGAGAAGCTCGTTGAGTGTGGTGCCGTCGGTAAACATGGTCAGCTCGGGCTTTGTCAGCAGCGCTGCCTGGGCCTTGACCGGGTCCAGAATGTCGATTGTCTCGATCACCACGGTCCCGGCAGTATCGAAGGCTGCCTGGGCTGCGGAAGGCAGCGCGGTGACCCGCGGATCGGTGACATGCATGGTGCCAAACAGCCAGGATGGCGCGACGCCGGGCTTTTCGATTTTCCACAAGAGGCCGCGGCCATTGGGCGCTGCGGCTGCTGCAGCGCGTGCCTCGGCCAGTTTTTGCGGATTGGAGGCCGCCAGTTGCTTAACCAGGCTGGTGCCGTTGCATGTGTTTGCCGTCTCGGCGCGGGCGCTGCCGGTTCCCCAAAGCAGGCCCAGGGCCAGCAGGATCAGCAGGGCGAACGGCAGAAAGGCTGCCACGGCAAAAACCAGGTTCGGCAATTGCGCGCAGGTGGTCCTGATGCGGGACAAGACAGGCTGAGAGTGCATGGCAGGCCGTTCCTTCTGGATCTGACCCGTCATGTTAGCGCGCCGAGGCTGACAATCCGGTTAATTGCGGGTGAAACTCCGGCAGTGGTAAATGCGGTGTTAATCGCCGGTCTTGCGAAGGTAAGCTTGGCATGTGGTTGTAAGCCAGATGCAAGGAGTGGCACGTGATTAGGCTCTGGGATGTGCCCGGTCGTAGATGTCGATGAGCCGGCTGGCGTCCACCCCGGTGTAGACCTGGGTGGTCGACAGGCTGGCATGGCCGAGCAGTTCCTGGATGGTGCGGAGATCTCCACCTCCTGCCAGCAGGTGCGTGGCAAAGGAGTGCCGCAAGGCATGCGGGGTGGCGGTGTCGGGCAGGTCGAGCGCGCCGCGCAGACGGCGCATTTCCTTCTGCACGATGGCCGGCTGCAAGGGGCCTCCGCGAAAGCCGCGGAACATCGGCGCGTCGGGATCGGGCGAGAACGGGCAAAGCCTGCGGTATTCGGCAATCGCCTCCCTGGCGACCGGCAGCAAGGGCACAATCCTTGTCTTGCCGCCCTTGCCGGTGATTCGGAGGGTCTCGCCGTCACCCGGCAGATCGTTGACGGTCAGCGACAGGGCTTCCGAAATGCGCAGGCCGCAGCCATAGAGCAGGGTCAGCACGGCAGCAGAGCGGGCTGCGATCCAGGGCTCGTCGGAGAGCTGCAGGTCGGTGTTGACTACCCGCATGGCGTCGCGGGCGCTCAAGGGTTTGGGCAGCGATTTCGGCTGGCGCGGCGCCCTTGTGGCGGATGCGCCGGCGGCATTGGCCATGCCCTTGCGCTCGAGATGGCGCAAAAAGGACCTTATGCCGGCAAGGCCGCGCCCCAGGGTTCTGGCGCTGGCGCCGCCGCGCCGCCGTTCGGCCATGAAGGCGCGCAGATCCAGCGGGCGCAGATCAGCCAGATCGGCAAGTCGCGGCGGCCCGCCAAGATGGGTGGTGAGAAAGCTCAGGAACTGGCGCAAATCCCGCTCATAGGCGTCGGCGGTCTTTGGCGACAGCCGCCGTTCATCGGTCAGCTGGTTGAGCCAGTGCTGCCGCTCGGCAATGACATCGGGTGCTGCGGTGACAAGAGGCTGTTGCATAATGGGTCCGTTGTTCCAAACCCGGGTGCCGGATCGCTCTGCCGGTGGGCCCGAGCAGCCACATCTGTGACCAATCTTGGCGTGTACTATTGCATAGTGGGCTTAGCGGGGGGTAAACGAATGCAGTTGAGTGGTGTCACAAGGACATCACAATCTGTTGCCATAGGTTTTATCAGCGCGGACTCAGGGAAGGTCGAATCCATGGCGTATGTGGCTGAGATTTCAGACCGCCTTCAGGTGTTGGCGCACGGACGGCCGGGACACATCATCGACCGGCTGATCGCCGAGCGCGGGGGCCGGCTGGTTGATCATCCAGCCTGGCCGGTGATGCGTCCGTTTCTCTATGCCACCTTGAAATATGGTGCCGCGGTGCGGATGGCCGACGCGATGGCACAGATGTCGGGCCGCGACGCTTTCCAGCATATGAGCGATCTTCTCAAGCTCGATATCCAGGCCCGGCGCGAAGACAGGATTCCGCAGAAGGGCGGCTTCCTGCTGGTCGCCAATCATCCGACCGGCATTGCCGACGGTGTGGCGATGTTTGATTTCCTCAGCCGCCATCGGCCCGACATGATGGTGTTTGCCAACCGCGATGCGGTGCGGGTCAATCCGCGGCTCAATGAAATCATCATTCCGGTTGAATGGCGCGATGAACACAAGAGCCGCGACAAGACGCGCGAGACCCTGCAGCTGACCAACCAGGCGGTCCAGGACGGAAAGGCAACCGTGCTGTTTCCATCCGGCCGCATCGCCTTCTGGAACGAGGGCAAGCTGACCGAGCGTCCGTGGAAGGTCTCGGCGGTGACGCTGGCCAGGAGGCATGAGCTGCCGGTGGTGCCGGTCAATATTTCGGCGCGCAATTCAGGCCTGTTTTACTGGCTGTCGAAGCATTCGACCGAGTTGCGCGACATGACCGTGTTTCACGAGCTTCTGAACAAGAAGCATCATACCTTCCGCTTCACCGTTGGCGAGCCGATCATGCCGGACGCGCTGGATGGCGATCCGGCGGAAGCGGTGAAAGCGCTCGAATATCACACCGTGCACGGGCTTGCCAAAGACCCGGACCGGGCGTTCGAGCCCGCGCCCGAGGGCTGGACCCAGGCGGCCTGAAGGCGAAACGGCCTGATCATCCCAAGTCCCGATATCATGTAAACCGGCCAATCAGCGCGGTTGGGCACAGCTGGCCGCAAAAACGGCCCGGAGTGACCGGGCCGTTGAATTTTCTCAGATCAGTCGGCCTTCAATCAGGCGATGGTCTGGCCGGTCTTCTTCCAGTCGGCCAGGAACGCTTCCAGGCCCTTGTCGGTGAGCGGGTGCTTGACCAGCGACTTGATGGTGGAAGCCGGGATGGTGGCCACATCGGCGCCGATCAGGGCCGCTTCGCGGACGTGATTGACGGTGCGGATCGAGGCCGCAAGGATCTCGGTCTCGAAACCGTAATTGTCATAGATCTGGCGGATTTCGCGGATCAGGTCCATGCCGTCGATCGCCATGTCGTCGAGGCGGCCAATGAAAGGCGAAATGAAGGTGGCGCCGGCCTTGGCGGCGAGCAGCGCCTGGTTGGCCGAGAAGCACAGGGTGACGTTGGTCTGGTGGCCATCGCCGGTCAGCGCCCGGCAGGCCTTGAGGCCGTCGAGCGTCAGCGGCAGCTTGATGCAGATGTTGTCCGCGATCTTGGCCAGGACGGCGGCTTCCTTCATCATCGCATCATATTCGGTGGCGGCGACTTCGGCGGAGACCGGACCGTCAACAATCGAGCAGATTTCCTTGGTGACTTCGCGGATGTCACGGCCGGATTTCATGATCAGCGAGGGGTTGGTGGTGACGCCATCGATGAGTCCCAGGTCGTTGAGCTCCCGGATCTCGTTGACGTCGGCTGTGTCGACAAAGAATTTCATTTCTGACTCCAAAGCTGCATTAGCCGGAGTGTTCCGGCACCAATGTACAATTCCGGGTTTCCTTTAGCCCAAAGCGGGGGCAAGGTCACGCCACATGGCCAAAGATTCGCGACAAATTACAGGCGGGCTGTTTCCCCGCAAGGTGGTACCCGTGCTCATACCGATGCCGGCGGAGCGCGCCTATTCCTATGCGCTGCCCGAAGGCGTGGACGCCGGACCCGGGCAGATCGTGCAGGTGCCGCTCGGGCCGCGGCTGGTGGCGGGCATTGTCTGGGATGGTGAAGCGGATGTGATCAACCCCGACAAGCTGCGCGAAGTCACCCAGGTGTTCGACTGCCCGCCGATCGTCGAGCCGATGCGGCGGTTCATCGACTGGGTGTCGGCCTACACCTTGTCGCCGCCCGGTCTGGTGGCGCGGATGGCGCTCAGAGCGCCGGCGGCGTTTGACCCGGAGCCGATGATCAATGCATTGCGCCTGACCAGCGCCCGGCCTGAACGGCTGACGGCGGCGCGCCAACGGGTGCTCGAACATGCAGACAACGGGCTGGCCTGGACCAAGAGCGGGCTGGCCCATGCGGCGGGTGTGACGCCCAGCGTGATTGACGGATTGGCGGCGCAAGGCGTGTTCGAGCCGGTGCGATTGCCGCCGCCGCCGGTGGTGGCAGCCCCCGATCCCGACTACAGCCCGCCAGCGCTTGAAGCCGGACAGGCGGAAGCGGCAGATGCGCTGCGGGCAACGGTCGCCAGGGGCGGGTTCGGCGCGACGCTGCTTGACGGTGTGACCGGCTCGGGCAAGACCGAGGTCTATTTCGAGGCGATCGCGGAAGCCGTGCGGCAGGGCCGGCAGGTGCTGATCCTGCTGCCGGAGATTTCGCTGACGGCGGCGTTTCTCGACCGGTTTCACGCGCGGTTCGGGACGCGTCCGGGGGAATGGCATTCGGAGCTGGCGCCAAGAACGCGCGAAAAGGTCTGGCGGCAAACGGCGGAAGGTCAGCTGCGGGTGGTGGCCGGCGCGCGCTCGGCGCTGTTTCTGCCATTTGCCGATCTCGGCCTGATCATCGTCGATGAGGAGCATGACCCGGCCTACAAGCAGGAGGACCGGGTGTTCTACAATGCCCGCGACATGGCGGTGGTGCGCGCCCGGCTTGCAGGCATTCCGGTGGTGCTGGCCTCGGCAACGCCGTCGATCGAGACCCGGGTCAATGCGGCGCAGGGGCGCTATCAGCATCTGCTGCTGGAAAGCCGCTATGCCGATGCCGGGCTGCCGGATCTCAAGCTCGTCGATCTACGGCGGCATGCGCCGGCGCGGGGCGGATTTTTGTCACCGGTGCTGCTCAAGGCCATGGCGGACACGCTGGAGCGGAAGGAGCAGTCGCTGTTGTTTCTCAACCGTCGCGGCTATGCGCCGCTGACGCTGTGCCGGGTCTGCGGCCACCGCTTTGAATGCCCGCAATGTTCCAGCTGGCTGGTCGAGCACCGGTTCCGCGAGCAATTGCAATGCCACCATTGCGGCCACACCGAACGAACCCCGAATGCCTGCCCGTCCTGCGGGACGCTGGATCATCTGGCGGCCTGCGGCCCGGGAATCGAGCGGATTGCCGAGGAAGCCGACAAGCATTTCCCCGATGCGCGGGTCATCGTGCTGTCATCGGACATGGCGGGCGGCACGCGGCGGCTCAGGATCGAGCTGGAAGCCATCGCCAGGGGCGAGGCCGATATCGTCATCGGCACACAGCTGGTGGCCAAGGGGCACAATTTCCCGCTGATGACGCTGGTTGGCGTGGTCGATGCGGATCTGGGCCTGTCGAATGGCGATCCGCGGGCGGCCGAACGAACCTATCAGCTGCTCTCGCAGGTCACCGGCCGGGCCGGACGTTCGGGGCGCAAGAGTCTCGGCCTGATCCAGACGTTCCAGCCGCAGCATCCGGTGATGCAGGCGCTGGCCTCGGGTGACCCACACGCCTTTTACGAACGCGAAACCGATGAGCGCAGCCGCGCCATGCTGCCACCGTTTGGCCGGCTGGCCTCGGTGATCATCTCGGCGGCAACCCGGCCGGAAGCCGAGACCCATGCGCGGGGGATGCGGGCCGCGGCTCCCGCAGCGCCGGGCATCATGGTGCTGGGTCCGGCGGAGGCGCCGCTGGCGCTGATCCGCGGCCGCTACCGGTTCCGGCTGCTGGTGCATGGCGAACGCGGCAAGGACATGCAGGGCTTCATCCGGCAGATGCTGGCGCAGGGCCCCAAGGCGCGCGGCTCTGTGCAGGTGCAGGTGGATATCGATCCGCAGAGTTTTCTGTGAGGGGTGGGGCAATGGAGGCTGGAGGACCGTTCCGCGCCAAACCCGGGCCTGCGCATGGGTTATGCGGCCAGATTCTGCGACACAACGGATCGCAAATGATGTCGCGGTTCACCCTTCGTCGGTAAATTGTTCGAGCCGTGACCGCAATGCAGACAGGACGCGTTGCGCCGCCTCAATGTCCGCTGGGGCCAGTCCCTCAGCCAATGCCTCGACAAGCGGATTGTAGAGAGCCAGGGCATCCTCGTAGGTCTTCCGGCCTTTGGCGGTCAGCACCACCAGCTGCGCCCGCTTGTGGTGAGGATTTGGTTCGAAATTCACGAGCCCGTCTTTCATCAGATCATTGACGATGCGCTGCACGTTTTGCCGGTTCGCGCCAAGATCACGGGCAAGCCATGCCACGGGCTGCGGCCTGTCCGCCTGAACGATCGCCCCCAATATCTGCCAGCGGGCGCTTGTCAGACCGAGCGGCGCCACAAGCCGGTCGCCCCATGTGAGCGTCAGATTGTTTGCCCGGAACATCGTCAGCAGCAAATCGGTCAACGCTTCCGCTTTTTGTGGTTGGGTATGTCTTGTCATTATGAAACCATTTATCTATATTGACATCATGATGTCAATAATGACTCTGAGTGACTACACTGCAGCCAAGGCAGGTCCTACCATGAAAAAGCTCATTCATCCTATTGCCGGGACGATCGCAATGCTGACGATTGCCAGTTTTTGGCTTTCAACCGTCATCAGTGAAGTGTCCGGGTCCCGTGAGGCGATCATTGCCGTCAAAACGGCAATCCCATGGGGTTTTCTGCTTCTGATCCCCGCCCTTGCAGCAACAGGCGGGACGGGTTTCAGCCTCTCAAAGGGGCGGCGACCAAAGCTGATCACAACGAAGATCAGGCGTATGGCGATGACTGGCGCAAACGGCCTTCTCGTTCTGGTTCCGTCTGCATTGTTCCTGTCCCAGAAAGCCGCATCCGGAGAGTTCAACACGGCGTTTTATGTCGTGCAGGGGATCGAACTGATTGCCGGTGCGGCAAACATCACGCTGCTTGGCCTCAATATGCGCGACGGCTTCAAGATGAGCGGCCGGTTCCGCCGTCCTGCGGTGAAGCACAGCTCGTAAACTGGCACCAATGCTTGGCCGAAGGCGGCAATGCGGCCGCTGCGGCGCAGCATGGGCTGCGGATGGCGCCGAGGTTCGCAATGAGCCGAAAATGCCCATGCAAGGCACTGTCTTCGGGGTCTGTCCTCACGCGTGCCGCTCGCCGATCCCCCACCGCACCCGCGCCCAGAGGCGTTCGTGGACGATGAAGAAGGCCAGGCCGCTGGTGGCGGTGGTCAGGGCGAAGCTCAGGGCGGTGAGCATGGAACCGGTGTGAAACCAGGCCAGGGCGCTGGTCGTGGCAAGGCCGAGGACCTGCCATGTGATGGCCTTGGCGATGGTTCTGCGTTTCGATTCCATGGTGTCTCCTGTGGGCAATGCTGCGTCGGGGCCTTTCTACCGTGCTGAGGCTTTCGCCGGAATTCTGTATCTTTGCAGCAAAAATGCCTGTTTGTTGATTTAAATCACCAAGCATGCGAAATATCACGCATGCACAAGACTGAACGATCAGAGTTGTTCCGCACCCGGCTGGCTGCCCGGCTGGCGCTTAACGGGATGAGCCGCAGCGCCCTGGCGCGGGCTGCCGGGGTTGACCGCTCGACCATTGCGCAATTGCTGGCGGGCGACGAGGTGCGGCTGCCGAATGCGCATCTGGCCGCTGAATGCGCACAGGCGCTCGGTGTCAGCGCCGACTGGCTGCTGGGATTGTCGGACCGGCCCGAATCCGCGGCCGAGGTGCTGTCGGCAAATTTCCGGATGGAAACAGCACAGCGGACACCGGCGGACGAGCAGATCATCGCCTGGCACCAGGAAGCCGCCGGGCACAAGATCCGGCATGTGCCGGCGATGCTGCCCGATATCCTGAAGACCGAAGCGGTGCTCGAATGGGAGTATGCGGCCTTTCTCGACAAGACGCCGGAGCAGGCGCGCGGCGCCATGCGCGAGACGACCGAATGGCTGCGTGCGCCGGGCTCGGACTATGAAATCTGCGTCTCGATCGACAAGGTGACGTCGCTGGCGCGCGGGCATGGCTACTGGCAAGGGCTCGACCGTGATGTCCGGGCCGAGCAGATCGAGTTCATGGCCGACGGCTGCGCCCGGCTCTATCCGTCGCTGCGGCTCTATCTCTATGATTCGAAGAAGGTGTTCTCGGCGCCGATCTCCATTTTCGGACGGTTGCTGGCGGCGGTCTATGTCGGGCAGTTCTATCTGGTGTACCGCGACAGCAAGCAGGTCAGCGCGCTGACGCAGCATTTCGATACGCTGGTGCGTGAATCGGAAGTTGAGGCGCGCAATGCCGGCAAGATCATTCGCGAGATATTTGACCAGGGCTGAATTTGCCCCAGGGGCTGGCGGGTTCCGGCCAGGACTGTAGATTGCATCTGCGTGGAACAGATGAGGGGTGAGGACGAAGATCATGACACGTATGCTGATTGCGATTTTTTCGATGCTGATGGCCGGGCCGGTTGCCGCCCAGGAGGGCGCACCGCGGATTGATGACATTGTCTGGTTCAACATCGACAGCTATTGCAGCTTCACACGGGCTGAGCAGAGCTTTGACTATAATGATCCCGAAAGCTGGCGCTGGGTGCTGTTTACAAATTATCCGGACGCGGATGGCGCAGATCCGCTCGAAACGCCGTTCATGCGGATTGACGGACAGCTGACTCAGCTGGCGCAGACCGGAACCCGGCCACTCGATGGCGGTGTGGTTCGCAGCTATCAGTCTCACGACGCCGATCCCTATCTGGTGGAGGTGAGCCTGCTCGATGGCGAGCAGGGCAATGAAAGCTCGGCTTTTTCGGGGTTGATCACCGTGTCGCGCCACGGTGTTTCAAGCGAAGTCGCCTTCAAGGGTGATTGCGGCGTCTGAGATGCGCCGTGGTCAGAGGCGAGGGTCAGAGCCTTTGACAGAAACCGATGTGCGGTGCATGTGGTGATGACACTTCAGCGGGTCCCCTGACGCCGCGACACCAAAGAAGGCAATTTCTTGGACCATATCCCCAATCACCGCCCGGCGCGGCACGATGTTGACCGCGAGGCCATGCCGCCTGTGGCGATGGTGCTCGCGCTGTGCACCTTCATGTCTTTTGCGGTGCTCGATACCGGCGCCAAATATCTTGTCACCGCCGGTTATGCGGCGATCTTTGTGGTCTGGTGCCGGTTTCTCAGCCATGCGGTGATTTCATTCATCGTCTTCCAGGGATGGCGCCGGGCTGACATGTACCGGATGAAGAACGCGCCGTTGCAGGTGCTGCGCGGTCTGCTGCTGCCGGCCACGACGCTGTTCAACTTCCTGGCCTTGCGTGAGCTGCAGCTGGCGCAGACCATCAGCATCTTCCTCAGCGTACCGATGCTGGTAACCGCGATGGCCGGGCCCTTGCTTGGCGAATGGGCCGGACCGCGCCGCTGGGCGGCGATCATGGTCGGCTTCCTCGGCGTGCTGATTGTGGTGCGTCCGGGAACCGATGTGTTCTCGGTGTCGATTGTCTGGTCAATCCTGGCAACGATCACCTATTCGCTCTACTCGATCCTGACCCGCAATCTTGCGATGAAGGAAAGCCAGTCCAGCCTGGTGTTCTATTCCTGCATTTTCGCAGCGATCCTGATGGCGCCGCCGGCCTTGATCTACGGGCAGATGCCCGCCTCGGTGTTTGATGTCGTGTTGCTTGCCAGTCTTGGCGCGCTAGGCATGGGCGGTCATGCGCTGCTGGTCAAGGCCAGCCGGCTGGCCAGCGCGTCGAAGGTGGCGCCGTTTGTCTACAGCCAGCTTCTATGGATGACGGCGCTTGGTTTCATCGTATTCGGCGATGTTCCTGACGGCTGGACCATAGCGGGGGCATCGATCATCTGCCTGAGCGGTATCTACATCATGAACCGGGAGAGGCAGATCGCCCGCCGGGAACGCAAGCTGGCGGCAACGCGCTAAGGGATCTGCAGTGCGCCAGCCGATATGGGGCTTTGGCGGGTCGAGGCTGCATGGTAAACGACGGCAGCGGCCATGAATTGGCCCGGTGCGTCATGTCGACGCTTGTGCGCGCCGAACTGCTTTTGATGAAAGGGAGACGCGGGGATGATTGAATTCTACTGGCCGACCACCCAGGGCGAATGGCTGGCCTGGTCATCGGCACTGGTGACCATTCTGTTCGGTCTGATGTTGCTGTTTGCGCCGCGGCTGTCACTGAGGCTGCTGAGACTGCAAACGCAGCCCGATCATCCCGAAGCGCTCTCGGAGGCGCGCGGCACCATGGCCGGGTTCTATATTGGCGTGGGGATCTGCGCCATGCTGTTTGCCCAGCCGCTGATCTATCTGACACTGGGCGCCGGATGGGCCTTCACGGCTTTCGGGCGAATCATCTCGATGATGTCCGACCGGGGTGTGACGCTCTACAATCTGGTTTCGGTGGTGATCGAGATTCTGCTTGCAGCGGGACCGTTGCTTTACGCGCTGGGCTGGATATGACGGAATCGGGTCTGTTTCAGGGGATACCCGGGCTGGCCGAGCTGGTCTCTCATCCTAAAGCAGGTGCGGAATGCCGCGCCCGGCGTGTTGCGAGTCCCCGCGCTCTATGCTAGACGGACCGCGCATTTCAGGAAAAACAAACTTTCGGGTTTGGATGCCTTGAAATTTACCGTAACAAATTCAGTAACTTGCCTTTCCGGCTTTCGGTCAAGTGCAGGGGTCTGGATGGCAATGAGAGACAATCCCGCCCGTGGCAGATAACTCCCATCATATTTCCGGTGTCGCCGAACGGTATGCTTCCTCGCTTTTTGAGCTGGCAGCTGAAGCCAAGTCGATTGACGCTGTAGCCAAGGACCTGAACCAGTTTCAGGCAATGATTGACAGCAGCACTGATCTGCAGCGCCTTGTCACCAGCCCGGTTTTTTCGGCTGAGGATCAGTCGCGCTCGATCGTGGCGCTGATCGGCAAGGCCGGCATTTCCGGCCTGGTCGGCAACTTCCTCAAGGTCGTTGCCAGCAACCGGCGGCTGTTCGCCCTGCCTGCGATCATCAAGTCCTATCACGAGACCGTTGCGCGTGAGCGCGGCGAAGTCACTGCCGACGTCAAGACAGCCCACGCGCTGTCGGCGGCGCAGGAAAAAGAACTCAAGGCTGCGCTGTCAGGCGTAACCGGGAAAACCGTGGCGCTTGACGTCACAGTCGATGCGTCGTTGCTGGGTGGGCTGATCGTCAAGATCGGGTCGCGTCAGGTCGACACATCACTTCGCACTAAACTTTCCACCCTTAAGCATGCACTGAAAGAGGTTGGCTGATGGATATCCGCGCCGCGGAAATTTCCGCAATTCTCAAGGACCAAATCAAGAATTTCGGCAAGGAAGCCGAAGTCTCCGAAGTTGGTCAGGTCCTGTCCGTCGGTGACGGCATCGCCCGCGTTTACGGCCTCGACAATGTCCAGGCTGGTGAAATGGTCGAATTCCCTGGTGGAATTCGCGGCATGGCGCTCAACCTTGAAGCCGACAATGTCGGCGTCGTGATTTTCGGTTCCGACCGGGACATCAAGGAAGGCGACATCGTCAAGCGGACCGGCGCCATCGTGGACGTTCCGGTTGGTCCGGAACTGCTGGGCCGCGTCGTTGACGCGCTCGGCAATCCGATCGACGGCAAGGGCCCGATCAAGTCCAAGCTGCGCTCCCGCGTGGACGTCAAGGCGCCCGGCATCATGCCGCGCAAGTCGGTGCATGAGCCGATGTCGACAGGCCTCAAGGCCATCGACGCCCTGATCCCCGTCGGCCGCGGCCAGCGCGAGCTGGTCATCGGTGACCGTCAGACCGGCAAGACCGCGA
>CAXBIE010000058.1:0-31968 GCA_963975635.1 uncultured Hoeflea sp.
AGCAATCTACGGCGGTTTTCATCTGCATGTGAAGCGCGATGTCGCGGCATGAGCAGCGTCTCCGCCAATGCGCGCACGATGGACGGGATCTACCGCCATCAACGTCACATCTATGACCTGACCCGGCGTTACTATCTGCTCGGCCGGAATGATCTGATCGCGGCCCTGCAGCCTCCTTCCGGTGGCACCGTGCTCGAAATCGGCAGCGGCACCGCCCGAAACCTCGTCCTGACCGCAGAGCGTTATCGGGACGCACATATCTTCGGAATCGACATTTCCGCCGAGATGCTGAAATCCGCCGAAGCGACCATTTCGAAGAACCGGCTCGATGGGCGAGTCACGCTGGCCCAGGCAGACGCAACCCGCTTCGACCCCCGGGATTTGTTTGGTGTCGAAAATTTCGACCGGGTGTTTTTCTCCTACAGCCTCTCGATGATCCCGGGATGGGAGGCAGCCCTTCACCAGGCGGTCCAGGTCGTGGCACCGGGCGGAGAGCTTCATGTCGTGGATTTTGGTCAGCAGACGGCCCTGCCCGGCTGGTTCGGCAGGGGCCTCAAGGCCTGGCTTGCCCGCTTTCACGTCAGCCCGCGGGCCAACCTCCGCCAGGCGATGACGGCGATTGCCGCAGACCACGGCGCAGAGTTGCGTTTCTCGACGCTTTACCGGGATTATGCCAACATCGCCTGTATTCGAATGCCACAAGGCCAGAGCAGCGTCTGACGGCTCTAGCCCAGTCCCCCGACAGCGGATTGAGCCACCGCGACAGTCTTCAGAATGGCGAAACACTCAGCCCCGGGTTCAAGCGCCAGCGCATGCGCCGAACGTCTGGTGATCCGCGCCAGCAACAAATCGTCACCGGCCCTGAGCTGAATGATCGCGCCCGGTCCATCGCCCAGCCGAACCGCTGTAACGGTGGCAGGCAGCACGTTGAGTGCAGACAATCCTTCAGGCCGGCTGCGTGACAGGATGACATCATGCGCCAGAATACGGATCGAGATCCGGGTTCCCAATGGCGCGTCAACCCGCGGCAAGTACAACGGACCGGCAGAGGCTTCCAGCCGGGTCAGGCCGTCCTCTTCCTGAGCAGCAACGATGCCATGCAGTGACGCGCCGGCTGAGCGAACGCCCAGCGCCGGGACATTTTCGGGATCGGACAACATGTCCGCCGCCGGTCCGGCACGAACCACCCGGCCCTTTTCCATCAGCACAAGGGTCGTGGCCAGACGCGCCACTTCCGCCATTGAGTGGCTGACATACAGGATCGGGATTTCGGTTTCCTCGCGCAACCGCTCAAGATAGGGCAGGATTTCCCCCTTCCGGTCTTCATCAAGCGCCGCAAGCGGCTCATCCATCAGCAACAGCTGCGGATTTGCCAGCAAGGCTCGCCCAATCGCCACACGTTGCTTTTCCCCACCCGACAGACGGCCCGGCTGCCGCGCCAGCAAGTCACCGATGCCAAGCATCTCGACCACATGGTCAAGAGCCACGCCTGATCTGTTTCGCGCAAACCAGCGGCCGTAAAGCAGGTTCTGGCGAACATTAAGATGCGGAAACAGCCGGCCTTCCTGAAACACATAGCCGAGCCGGCGCTGATGAACAGGCACGAAGAGGCGGCGTTCTGACTCAAACAACAGTGTCTCATCAAGCTGGACCCGGCCCGCCGCGGGTTTGAGCAAGCCTGCAACCGCATTGACCACCGTGGTCTTTCCCGACCCCGAGCGTCCGAACAGCGCGGTTACGCCAGACGGCGCTTCAAATGCCACATCAAGTGAAAAATCATGAAAGCGGTGCGTGAATCGCACGGAGAGACTCATGATCCAGCAATCCTTCGCGCCACGCTCCGTCCCACCCATTCGGACAGAAACAGCGCCAGAAAGGCGATCAGGACTGCGATCAGCACCAGTTGCATCGCCTGGGTATCGCCGCCCGGCACCTGGAGAAAGCTGTAGATCGCAGACGGAAGTGTCTGCGTCTGGCCGGGGATATTGGACACAAAGGTGATGGTCGCACCAAACTCCCCCATCGCCTTGGCAAAAGCCAGAATCGCCCCGGCAATGATGCCCGGCAGGATCAGCGGCAATGTGACGGTCGCGAAAACCCACAGCCGCGAGGCACCAAGGGTTGCCGCCGCCTGTTCTAATTTCGGATCAACCGCCTCGATGGCGAGCCGGATGGCGCGCACCATCAACGGGAACGCCATCACCGCGGCTGCCAGCGCCGCCCCGGTCCAGCGGAACGCAAACACCAGCCCGAATGCCTGTTCGAGGACTGCACCGACGGGACCACGCCGGCCAAACGCCAGCAACAACAGGTAACCGGTAACCACCGGCGGCAGGATCAGCGGCAAGTGAACCAGGCCGTTGAGCGCCTGCTTGCCCCAGAACTCATGGCGCGCCAGCACATAAGCCACCGCCACACCAACAGGCAGGCTCAGCAGCGTGGCCCAGAAGGACACCTTGAGCGACAGCGCAATCGCGCTCCATTGATCCGGAGTGAGCCAGTCAGCCATCGCCCTGCCCGGACAGAGGCGCAAAGCCCTGCGCCTTGAAAATCTCCGTCGCGGCCGGGCCGCTTAGCGCTTTGAGAAAACCCGTGGCATCGGCAGCTTCCGAACCCGCCGTCACGGCAGCCGGATAGACGATCGGCGCATGGGTGTTCTCCGCAAAGACAGCCACCACGCTGACATTTTCATCGGCAACCGCATCACTTGCATAGACAATCCCCAGAGGCACTTCCCCTGACGACACCAGCGCCAGCGCGGCGCGCACATTGTCGGTCTGCGCCACCTTGGCGGCCACCGACTCCCATTGCCCGAGGCTCGTCAGCGCCTGCTTGCCGTAAACCCCTGCAGGGACCGAGTCGACCAGCGCCATGGCAAGACGTTGATCCGCCAGGATAGCGGAGAGAGCGGCGCCGCCATCCAGGTCAATGCGAGGGGTATCAGCCCCGTGCGCAATCAGCACCAGGCGATTGCCGAGCAGGTTTGTTCGCGTCTCATCACGGATCAGACCTGCGGACTGCAGATAGTCCATCCAGTCAACCGAGGCGGAAATGAAGATATCTGCCGGAGCACCCTGTTCGATCTGCCGCGCCAGGCTGGAACTGCCGGCGTAGGAAATCGAGACATCTTTGCCGGTCTTCTCGCGCCAGTCGGCAGCGACCTGATCCAGTGCGGTCTTCAGGCTCGCCGCGGCAAATACCAGAACGTCACCGGCGCGCGCAGCAGCAGGCGTCAGCAGACTTGCCAGCAGCAAGGCTCCAGCCAGAAGCCGTGCCGGAAACCGGAGTATAGAGACCCTCATCAAACTGGCTCCAGACGCGTTACACTTAAACGGAGATACCAGCGTTCAGACGGCCATGGCAATGGCAACCGGACACCGAGGCTGGCGGGCCGGTGCCAGAGAGCGTTGCGGGGGCGGAAAACCCGGTCGGAACGCCGCCCCCTCAAGACAGGATACTGTCAGCCAAACATGTCTGCGGTGATGCCCGCATACCAGCCGACAGATTCCTCGTAATTGGCCTTGCGCAGCGCATCCGCCTCATCCATCTGGCTGACAAAGCCCTGGGTCGAAGCGATCTTACCGTCTCCGGGCGCATACTGGGCTCCCACCTTGATGCTGTCGTCTGTCTCGATCAGACTCCAGCAGGTGTTGGAATATTTCGCCGGAAACACTTTCGACCCGACCAGATCACCACGGATGGTCATCGCCGCCACCTTGGCCTGGCTATTGGCGGAAAACCCTGATTTCGGCATATCACCGGCAATGCAGGCGTCGCCAATGACAAACACGGCATCATCGACGGTCGAACGCATGCTTCCGGCCTCGATCGGGCAGAACCCGCTGTCATCGGTCAGTCCGGCAGCAGCCGCTATCGCGCCGGCTTTCTGCGCCGGGATGATGTTCAGCAACGCGCCTTCGAAGGTGTCGAGATCGGTTTCCACCGTGCCGGAATTGGCATTAATCACGTCGATCCCGCCATGCACATCCGGCCCGTACCATTCGATCATGCCGGGATAGTGCTTCTCCCAGCCTTCCTGGAACACACCCTGCTTGGAAAATTTCGGCTTCGGATCGATGATGATGATCTTGGAATCCGTCAGCCCCTTGGACTTGAGCACATGGGCCATCATCGAAGCCCGTTCATAGGGGCCGGGCGGACAGCGGTAGGGATTGGTCGGAGGAACGATCAGAATCTGCTGACCGTTTTCGATGGCATCCAGCTTGGCCTTGAGAATTTTGGTCTGAGTCCCCGCCTTCCACGCATGCGGCGCGATTTCGGAAACGGCCTCGGAATAGCCAGGAACCGAATCCCAGATCAGATCGATGCCCGGCGCCACCACCAACCGGTCATAGGGGACCGATGCGCCATCTGCCATCATCACGGTCTTCTGCTCACGATCCACACCGGTTGCCATTCCGGTCACCTTGGTGATGCCGTAGCTCGACTGAAGTCCGTCATAGCTGTGTGTGATCGATTCAAAACTGCGGAATCCTCCAACATAAAGGTTGGAGTAAAAGCACGTGGTGTAAACGTCGGAATTCTCGATCAGCGTCACATCGATGGCGCCGTCTGAATCCTTGGCTATATAGCGCGCCGCAGTGGCGCCACCTGCGCCTCCTCCGATGACAACCACACGTGGTTTCCCCTGGGCTCGAAGATAGGTTGGAAGTGTCAACGCCGCAGCGCTGGCTCCCGTGAAAAGTCCGAATTGGCGTCTTGTCAGCCCTGCCATGATATCCTCCCGGGTTGCAGGTTGCAGTTTATTGCGGATCCAGCGAACTGAAATAGGCCGCTAGCGCCGCTATTTCCTCATTCGAGAGGTTGGCGACGCGCAATTTCATGACCTCATTTGAGCGTACATTGTTGAGATACTCAAACAGCGATGTAACAAAATAATCCCGCGGCAGACCGACGATTGACGGGATGCCGTCCGCATGACCGGTTGCCTGATGGCAGGTCACGCACTCGCCGGCGAGATATTCGCCATAGTCCGGATCCCCGTCCATCTGCAGCACAATATCGGCAAAACCGGTCACCGGTCCGGTGCCCGAACCATCCCTGGCCACCGGATCAGCGGCCGGCTGTTGCCGGGTGGCATTCTCGAGCCAGGCAATCAGTGCCGCCCGATCTGCCTCATCAGCCATGCCGCGAAACGACATCCGGTTGCCCTTGATGAAGTCGCGCGGCTTTTCCAGATACTGGTCCAGTGTCTGTGCATTCCAGACCAGTCCCGCCTTGCCTGCTGCGCGCATGCTCTCGGAATACCTGAAATCCTCAAGACTGCCCGCCTGACGGCCAATCAGCCCGTCCAGATGAGGGCCAACCCTGTGCTTTGCGCCGTCGCCGATTTCGTGACAGGTCGCGCAAGGCTTGAAAAGCTCATCCGGCTCCGCGGCCTTCGCCACCCCGGCAAAACTCGTCACTCCAAAGAAAATGGCAGGCACCAGCAGGCGAAACATCGTAACGCGCCTGTGGTCCCTGCCATGATCGGCCATTCCATTTCTCCTCGGGGGCGTGTGACGGCCCCTTCTGTCAGTCGATTCCGCCTCCGGAGTTTTCATCCCCCTCGCCTTCCGGAGTCACGTCGATCACCTGCGCGCGGGCTGTGATCTCGACCGGCCCCGGCTTGCAGTCGGTCATGCAGGGCTCCAGCCCCTTGGCGTAATGCGGCTCGCTCAACCGGTCGTCAGCAATGAAATTCGCTTCATTGGGCAGACGGTAAGAGGTGAAGTTCTCCTTGGAAAGTTCGAAATCCTCATCCTCGACGATATCGTTAAGATACATCAGATAGGCCGTCAGCGCATAGACATCATCATCTGACAGCGACCGCGCATTGCCGAATGGCATGGCGCGCCGGACATAATCGAACACCGTCGACAGGTAAGGCCAGTAGGATCCGATGGTCTTGACCGGGCGGTCCTTGAGCAAGGTGTCCTGGCCACCGGCCAGAACCGGCCAGCGTCCGGCCCCCTCGCCGAAGTCACCGTGACAGACAGCGCAATTGTCCGCATAGATCGGCTCGCCCTGCGCCACCGTTCCCTTGCCCTCCGGCAATCCGGTGCCGTCGGGACGGATGTCGATGTCCCAGGCCGCGATTTCATCAGGCATGGCCTTGCGGCCCAGTCCGAAAGCGCCCTGACTTGTCTCAACCGTCATTGCGGGCTCAGCCGCAGACTCCTCGGACGCGGGCGCCGTCTCTGCGGTTTCGACCGGTTTGGTCTCAACCGCAGCCGGGGCAGCCGCCATCTCCTGGGAGAAGCTTTTCAGATACGCCAGCACATTGGCGATATCGTCATCCTTTTTAAGCCCCGCAAAAGCCATTTTGGTGCCTTTGATCATGGCCTTTGGCTTGGTCAGATACTCGGTCAGGGTGTCATCCCCCCAGACCAGGCCACCGTCACCCGCCTCGGTCATGGCTTTGGAATATTTGTATCCCTCGGCCCCGCCGGCAGTGCGACCGAACAGCTCGTTAAGCTCGGGACCAACCTTGTGCTTGGCGCCATCACCGACGGCGTGGCAAGCCGCGCATTTCTTGAACACCTTCGCGCCAGCATCAATGTCGCCATCGGCAAGCGACGGACTTGCAAAGACTGACAATGCCACAACGGCAAACGCCGCAGACTTAGGAAACTTCAACATTTTCAACCACCCCGTCGTTGTTGACGTGCCATGTCTGGATGCCATTGTTGTGATAGATTGAATTGCCGCCGCGGGCTGCGCGCAACTCGTTCTTGGTCGGCTGAACCAGCCCCTGATCATCGATCGCGCGGGACTGCAGCAGCAGTTCAGAGCCATCCCAGTTGATATCGAGATAGAACCGGTGCAGCGCCTTGGGCAGGCTCGGACCGTCAATCCGCGCCGTTTGCCAGGTGCGTCCGCCATCAATCGTCACATCAACGCGCTTGATGGTGCCGCTACCGGACCAGGCCAGACCGGAAATGACCAATGGCCCCTTGCCATGGGTCACCGGCGCCTGCGGGCTCGGGTTGGTGATCACGGATTTCACATCCATCACCCAGGTGTGGCGCCGCGCCTTTCCATCGGCCAGAAGATCGGTGTATTTCGATGTCTCTTCCCGCTGCGCCCAGGGTTCGTCACCCACTTCAAGGCGGCGCAGCCATTTGACCCACATATTGCCTTCCCAGCCGGGAACGCACAGCCGCAGCGGATATCCCTGCTCAGGCCGCAAGGATTCGCCATTCATCTTGAAGGCCACCAGACAATCATCAAGCGCCTTTTCCATCGGGATCGAGCGCGTCATCGCCGACGCGTCAGCGCCTTCGGCCAGCAGCCATTTGCCGGTGGCCTTCACACCGGCCTCTTCCAGCAGATAGCGCAGCGGCACACCTGTGTAGACCACACAATGGATCATGCCATGCGTGAACTGGCAGCCATTGAGCTGCGAGCCTTTCCACTCCATGCCGCCATTGGCAGCACATTCAAGGAAGTACACCCGATTTTCCCGCGGGAATCGTTTCAGATCTTCCATTGTGAAGACCAGCGGCGTATCGACCAGGCCATTGATCATCAAACGGTGATCGGCAGGATCTATTGTCGCCGTGCCACCATGGTGCCGCTCAAAGCAGAGGCCATTGGGCGTGATGATGCCTTCAAGCTCATGCAACGGTGTAAAATTGATCGAGGAGACCGGATCAGCAGTGAGCCACGGCACGTTGCGGCGGACCACATTGGCTTCAAATTCGGATGGCTTGCCATAAGGCGCGACATCCACCCCTTCCCCGAGATAACGGTTCCAGTCCTGGACCTCGGTGATCAGAGGATCACCGGCAGCCCGGGCCACGCCGGCGCTTGCCGCAACCGCGGCACCGCCCATCAAACCAGCCTTGAGAAAAGAGCGGCGCGACGCCGTCTGCTGCGTCGGTTTCGGGTCTGTCCGGTCTACCATGAGCGCCTCCCGTGGCACATATCCAGCATCTGCATCATTGTCTCCGTCAACTTCGGCGAGGCCGTCAGCCCCTGCCTTTCAGTTCAGATCAGGGTCACAGGATCACCCGGACAGCCGCAGCGTCCGGATCAAGCGAAACCACCGATTTCTTTGTGATATAGTCTTCCATCAGGTCGTAGATCGCAGGACCTTCGACCCCTTCATTGACCGAGGCCCAGCCACCGACCGTGTAGGTCTTGCCGGCCTCGAGAGGATCACCGCTGCCGGTCAGCCGCATTTCGGTGATCCGCTCACCCATGCTTGCGTTGGGCGTACAGGTGTAGGTAAAGCCGCCGACGCGTACCATGTCGCCGCCCTGCTGCAGGAACGGGTCCTTGTTGAACAGGTTGTCGCAGACATCTTCCATGATGTCCTTGAGCTGTGCACCGGTGAACTCCAGCCGGTAGACCGACGGGTAGCTCATCGAGGTCTCGGTGTAGAGATCATCAATGGTAATCTCGGCGCCCGGAAGCAGCGTGGTGCCCCAGCGGAAGCCCGGCGAAAGTGCGATCTCTGTATCGCGCTCTTCCATGATTCCCTGGCAGATCAGGTCATCCCAGGTGCCGTTGAAATTGCCACGCCGGTACAGCAGGCTGTCGGTTGTCCCGATCACGCGTTGGGTCTCCGCCTCGTAAGGCGCGCGGACTTCGGCAATCTTGGCGGCCATTTCCGGATCGGGGGCAATGACATCTGCAAAGACCGGGATCAGCGTCGAGCTGTAGCCCGCGACCTTGCCGTCCTTCACCTCCAGATCAATCCGGCCGAGATACTTGCCGTGCGACCCCGACGACATCAGCAGCGTGCCCTCGACTTCGAGTGCAACGGGCGTGGCGTCATGGGTGTGGCCGGTAACGATCACATCGAGGCCGGACACCACCGAGGCGATCTTGCGGTCAACGTCAAAGCCGTTGTGCGACAGCATCACGACAATTTCTGCGCCTTCCGCCCGTGCCGCATCGACATTGGCCTGCAACACCTCGGGACGGATGCCGAACGACCATTTCGGAAACATCCAGCTCGGATTGGCAATCGGCGTGTAAGGCATCGCCTGTCCGATAACAGCCACCTTGACGCCGCCACGCTCGAAATAGGCCGTGTGTTCAAACGCAGGCTCGTCCCATTCCGCATCGAAGATATTCGAGGCCAGGAACGGATAGCCCATCGCGTCGACCAGTTCGAGGAAACGGTCTTCGCCGAAAGTGAATTCCCAGTGACCGGTCATGGCATCCGGTTTGAGAAGCTTCATGCACTCGACCATGTCCATGCCATTGGTCTTGAGCGAGGTGTAGGACCCCTGCCAGGTGTCGCCGCCATCCAGAAACAGAACCTTGTCGTCGCCGCGTTCGGCGCGAATCGCCTTGACCAGCGTCGCCGTCCGGTCGAGCCCGCCAAGCTGGCCGTAGCTCCGGGCCAGATCAACATAATCGACCATGGTGTGGGCGTAGGCATAGGGACTGCCTTTCTCTATCCCGAAATAATCGAGAAACGCTTCGCCGACCAGATGCGGCGGCACGCCTGCATAAGCGCCGACGCCGATATTGGTGTCCGGCGGACGGAAAAACACCGGCTTGAGCTGCGCATGGCAATCGGTGAAATGCAGCAGCGTCACCTGCCCCTTGGAATCGAACTTGAGAAGATCGTCCTGCGTCAGCTTCTGCTGCGCCAGCGCCCGGGTCGGATTGGCGCCCAGACCGGCCGCACCAAGTACAAAACCGGCATTCAGGGCATATTGCAGAAAGTCTCGCCTGGTATGCATCCCATTCTCCATTCGGGCGAAAAACGGACGAACGAAACCGCTCCGGCAAAAACCAGAATCCGTATTTTCTATTTATTTCAAACCGTTAACGCATAATTCTTCAAATTCATCAGAACTGAAGTGAACTGTCGCGCACTCATACACCGCAGCAGCGGCAAAGGCGGATCCAGCAGGAAACGCGATATTTCAAGATACCGGAGGCGTTGCAACGCCTCCGGCAAGTTCTAAGCCTACTGGCGGACGGCAGGGGTTTCGACCGAAAGGCCGGTTCCACGCCATGTCACATAGGTTTCAAGCGCCATCAGGTCGTCCGAGAACGCCTTGGGCTGTTCTGCACGCGTATCGCGGATACAACCGCGGAACCGCTGATGCAGCGAGGTCAGGCCGCTCTTGAGCCGGTAGGTCGGAAAGCCGTTGACCTGGCCCTGGCTCAAATGGTCAGCGCGGATGAATTTGCCCATCGCTGTTTCGTGGCAGCTTGCGCATGCAAGATTGAGCTGACCGGTGCGGGTATAATAGACATCCTTGCCCTTTTCCCACCACGACTGCATGTCGCCTTCCGACAGATCGATCTCTACGGGCATGCCCAGGGACTGGTGCTTGATGTAAGCCGTCAGCTCCTGCTGGCCACCCTTGTTGAAGGCAAGCGCTTCCGCGCCCATCTGCTCGGTGCGGCACTTGTTGATCTGCAGCTCGATATTGATCGGCTTGTTCGAATCCGCATCCCATTTCGGGAACTTGGCTCCGACGCCCTTCATGGTTTCAGCTGCATCATTGTGACAGCTGGCGCAGGATTTGCCGGCCGTCCCCTCGACCGTGTTCCACATCGTCTCACCATCCTCGACAGCGATCATGCCGGGATTTTCGATCGTATCACGTTCGACATCACGTGTTTCGGCCTCGCGGAAAAGCCAGCCTGAATACACCTCGTCAAAAGGGTGGCCTTCAGGCGCCTTTGCCCGCGTGATCATCGGCACGCCGTCGATTTCAAGCGTGTCGTCGACCGGATCAGCCCAAACAGGACCTGATCCCGCAAACGAGGCTGCCAACACGACACCGGCTATTAAAAGTCTTTTCATAACAGTCTCCGTCCTCCCGGGATCTCCCTTGCGTGAGCCTCCTCGCGCTCGGGATCCCTCCCAAAGTTATTTGACTTCGATCGGTGCCTCGGCCTCGTAGACCGACCCGTCATCATCGAGCCATGTGAACACGAAAGTGCCGCTGGACGGAACCTTGGCGTTGAACTCGAAATAGGGATTGGCGGAAATCGCCGGGTCCAGATCACACTCGAACACCACCTGCCCTTCGAAAGTACAGGTAAACTTGTTGATGATCTGACGCGGAATGGGATTGCCATCCTTGTCCTTGCGCTGGCCAGATTCCATCTCGTGGCTGATCAGCGTCTTGATGGTGATCACCTCACCGGCCGAAGCCGACTTGGGCACCTTGATGCGTGGTTTTGATGCCATTTTCGTAAATCCTGTCCTGCCTCAGCCGCCGCAGCCGCCGATGGTTACCTTGACCTGCTTCTTGTCCATGAAGACCGAACCGTCTTTCATCTTCGCAACCGCGATGACGTTCTGGGTCTTGGCAAGACGAATACGGGTCGTTGCAAGTGCTTCGCCGCTCAATTCAGTGAAATGAAACGTTGCGACTGCCGGATTGGGGTTGCCGTCGGCAAAAATGATCACCGAGTCCACCAGATCATCGCCTTCCATGGCGCTTTCGACACTCACAGATACCGGCACCGTGTTGCCGTTCTCGGCAATTTCAGGCGCGGTCAAGGTGATCTTGCCTTCGGCAGGTGTTGCGCCGCCGGCGAATTCCATCACCATCTTTTCGGCTTCCTCGGCCGAGGCCAGAGCCGGAGTAATCCGGGCGCCAGCGATTGCGAATGCCGCAGCCCCTGCCGTCAGTCCTAAGACTTTTCGTCTTGTGAATTGCATTGGTTTCGAGCTCCTTTGCTCCAGATTATTCCTTGAGTGTACCAAGATAGGCCACAACGTCCTCAACCTGCTGGGCAGTGAGGATCGTCTTGCCAACCAGGTCCTCTCTCACGTGCTGCCCGACTTTCAGCGAATAAAAGCCCGGCATCACGGTTTCGTCAGTGAAAACCTGCTTGGAATTGGCCACGATGGCACGCAGCATCGGCTCTTCCCAGCGTGACGCAACACCGTCCAGCGCAGGCCCCACGTCTCCATGAAACTGCTCGCCGGACATATCGGCATTGGCATGGCATGCAAGACAATTGCCCAGTTTGCGGTCTTTGAAAGTAGCTGCGCCCGCCACCGGGTCTCCCGCAACGCCGGTCAGCGAAGCCATGACACCTTCATCGCCATACTCGACCGCATCAGGCGCGACTTCGCTCGCAAACGCTGCAGTCGACAGTGCAACCGCCGCTATCGCCCCCAGTGTAAATTTCATTCGCCTTGTCATTTGGCGTTCCCTCCTCCGATTGCCCGGACACAAAAAGTCCGGATCCGCTCCGATTCCAAGATAGTCATACTTTGCGGCACAATCAATGCAAAAATATGATTTCTTGAATGTATGCCTGCTTCAATCTCATTCCGCGTCGAGGCGACCCTCGGCGCGCAATTCGTTTATGATACGGGCATGATACTTTTGAAAGTGTTCATCGCCCTCGTAGCCTTTTTCTGCCACCCACTTGAACATATTGAGAAACGTCCACTTCCCAAAAGCGCCCGGCATGGTCGCCACCGCGGCCTCTGCAGCGGTTTTGCCTTCCGGCACCTCGTCGGGCAAAAACATCAGCGTCGGGGTAAACACAAACCCCCATTTGCGCGCCGCGGTCTTCTCCGTCAGCACCTCGCCATCAAGATCGGTGACTTCCTCGTCGCCAAACATGTTGTACTGAACAACCTTGAAATTGGCCTTGATGTAGTCCGCGACTTCCGGGTCGGCCAGCAGCACCTCGTGCATCTTGGCGCAGTAAATGCAGCCGCGTTGCTCGAAAATCATCACCAGTCGCTTGCCCTCTTCCCTGGCCGTTTCGATGTCCTCGGCAACATCCCGGAAAGTCAGGGCAAACCAGTCTTCCTTGTGCAGGCCGTCCTCGCCGATCTCTGCAGACCATGCCGAAGCCGTCAAAGCCGCCACGGCGGCAAAAGCCAAAAATACCCGTCTGATCATGATACCTCTCCTAACCGATCGTAGCGAATGCAGGGAACATCTCAAGCAGCCATTGCGCAATACGCGACATCTGCCCGGTCATGAACAGGATCCCGGTAATCACCAGAAGTACGCCCATGGCCTTCTCGATAACAGCCATATGTTTCTTGATGCGGGTCGAAAACCGGATGAAACGGCTCGCGAAAAACCCTGCAATGACAAAGGGAATCCCGATCCCGAGAGCATAAAGTCCCAGCAAAAGCGCGCCCTGCCCGGCACTTTCCTTAGCCGCCGCCATGAACAGGATTGCCGCCAGGATCGGGCCCACGCACGGCGTCCAGCCAAAGGCAAACGCAAGCCCCATGACATAGGCGCCGACCATTCCGGCAGGCTTGCGTTCCACCTGAACCCGCGCCTCCCGGTAAAGCAGCGCGAACCGGAACACGCCAAGGAAATGCAGCCCCATCAATAGAATCAGCACCCCGGCGATGATCGCCAGCACATCAAAATAGCGGGCGACCGACTGCCCGATCAGACTGGCCGTCGCGCCCAGCGAAACAAAGACCGTGGTGAACCCGAGAACAAAGGCAATCGAGGCCAATGCAATCCGGCGCGACGCCACGTTATCGGCGTCGGCGTTTTTCACCTCGTTGAAGCTCATTCCGGCCAGATAGGCGAGATAAGGCGGCACGATGGGCAATACGCAGGGCGAGAAAAACGACAGCAATCCCGCCAGCAGTGCAGCGCCATATCCGACATCAATCATTAACCTGTCCTCCCCTGCGCCGCAGTCCGGCAAAGAGCGAATCGCATAAGCAACCTCGACCTTCGACTTGTGCATGTGATTGCACTGCAGCCATATCAATTGCACGAAACCCGATGCGTACATATGTCAATGCTGCGAGCTGCAACAGGCACAAGACAGACCAGAATGCGATTGCAAGATATGCAAAAATACATATATATTGCAATCCCTATTTTCAGAGAACGGACCGGCCTCATGACATCAGTTTACGCGGCTGCACTGGCCCTCATCATGACGCTTTCAGCGCCTGTCATGGCTGCGGAAATGATCATGTTCGAACAGCCCGGCTGTGCCTGGTGCAAACGTTTCAACGAGGAAATCGCACCGGCCTGGCCAAAAACCGAACAGGGCCAGCGCGCGCCGCTGCGCCGGGTCAATATCCACGACACGCTCCCGGCCGATCTCGCCGGAATTCCGGTCGAACGGTTCACGCCAACCTTTGTTCTGGTGGAGGACGGGCAGGAAATCGCGCGGTTGCGCGGCTATCCCGGCGACCAGTTCTTCTGGGCGCTTGTCGACGACATGCTGGCAAAGTTGGACAAGAGATGACCGGCGGCTCGCCAGGTCAGGATTTCAACGGCCAGGACATTGCGCTTCTCGCCGGCCAGGCCCGCAAGGCGAGCGACATTCTCAAGGCACTGTCCCACGAAACCCGTCTGCTGATTCTCTGGCTGCTTTCGGAAAACGAAAAATCGGTCTCGGAACTCGAGCAATTGCTGGCATTGCCGCAGGCTGCTGTCTCCCAGCAACTTGCCCGGTTGCGCCATGATCACCTGGTCAGCACCCGGCGCGAAGGCCGCATTATCCATTATTCGATCACCGAACCCGGCATATCGGCAGTCGTCACCTCGCTCTACAGCTTGCTGTGCACCCCCGATGCCAGCAGCGCGGGCAAGGACAACCCAGACTGAAGCATTGCTTGCACTGGAGACGGTGACGGCCTTAAGCTCAACAACACGGCCCGTGGGAAGGCCTTCAAAGGAGGAGTTGCCACCATGTTGGATTCTGGATGGATGCTGGCGCTATCGGGCTGCATGGTCGGCTCGATCATCGGATTCGTGGCGCGAAGAAGCCATTTTTGCACCATGGCAGCGCTCGAGCGCCATTGGTATGCGGGAGACGACAGGCCATTGCGGGCCTGGGCGCTGGCTGCCCTCACCGCGCTGATCGCCACCCAATTGCTCAGCGCTGCAGGGCTCGTCGCAATCGAAAAATCCTTCTATCTGACCGAACCGCTGCCGCTTGCCGGCGCCATTGTCGGCGGCCTTATGTTCGGCGTCGGCATGGCGCTGGTCGGCACCTGCGGCTTTGGCGCATTGGTGCGGCTGGGCGGCGGGAATCTGCGTGCGCTGGTGGTGCTGACCGGCCTCGGACTGGCAGCGCTGGCCGCCCAGCGCGGTGTCACCGGTCATATCCGTGTGGCCCTGCTTGATCCTTTGTCCTTAGACCTCACAAGCTATGGCGGACAGTCCGCAGGCGCATTGCTTTCAGGCGCCATCGGATTTGACGTCAGCCTTGTTCTTGCCCTCATCATCGGCTTTGCCGGGCTGTGGTGGGTGTTCAAATCCGCAAGCTTCCGTGCCGACCGCAGCCGCATGGCCGCCGGCCTTGTCATTGGCCTGTGCATCGCCGCCGGCTGGGTCATCACCGGCTTTTTCGCGTCGCGCGCGCTCTATCCGGTGCAGATCGAGGCCGGTTCCTTTGTCATGCCGGTCGGCGACACCATTCTGCAGATCATCACCGTCACCGGTGAACTGCCCGATTACGGCATCGGCATTGTTGTCGGCGTGTTCCTCGGTGCCGCGGTGTCCGCACTCCGCTCCGACGACATGCGCTGGGAGGCCTGCGACGACGCCCGTGAATTGAGCCGCCATCTGCTCGGCGCCTTCCTGATGGGAACCGGCGGCGTCTTCGCGCTGGGCTGCACCATCGGCCAGGGCGTCAGCGCCGTCTCGGTGATGGCCATCTCCGCCCCGATCGTCATGATCTCGATCGCCGCCGGCGCCCGCATGGGCCTCGGCCTGCTGATGGAAGGCAACGCCTTGAGCTTTCTGGCCGACTGGCGGGCCCGCAGAACCTAGCTCTCGGCCACAAACCGGTACGCTGTCCCGTCCCGCTCCACCCTGCCCTCGCCGGGCGTGGGCAGATGATAGGCGGTCAGTGCTGCCTTGTCGGCAGCCAGCCGGTCGAGCAGCTTCATCCGGGTTTTGATGCCCATCTCCGGGTCCTGATCCGAGCCACTGGGCCAGCCGGGGTGCGCGAAGGACACTGCGAAATGCAGAATCGCGTCACCGGCGATCAGCACCGGCTCGGAGCCGCCATGCAGCATGAACGACATGTGCCCGGGCGTATGGCCCGCTGTATCTACAGCTTCAACGCCCGGCAGAACTTCGGCGCCGGGCTCGAACAGATTGATCATGTCTTCAAGATAGGCCAGCCGGTTCTGCGCGCCGACGGCAAAGGTCTTGCGCGCTTCCGGCATGGCATCGACTGTTCCCGGATCACGCCAGAATTCCCACTCTGCACGGCCCATGTAAAAACTGGCATTTGGAAACACGATCTCGTCGAAATCATCCACAAGCCCCCAGAGATGGTCAGGGTGGCCATGGGTGAAGACGACGTCGGTGATATCGGCCGGATCAAACCCGGCATCGGCCATGTTGTCCAGCAGCCTGCCCGCTGTCGGCATGAAGTTGGCCCCGGAGCCGACATCAAACATGATCAGCCGGTCACCGGATTTCAGGATCGGCACATTGCAATCGGGCATCAGGCTATCGGTCGGCTGGCCGTTGGCCTCCAGCAGCGCAACCAGCTCATCCCGCGGAACGTCCGGATAGGAAAAATCCAGCGGCAACACCAGATTGCCGTCGCTGACCGTGGTCAGAACCGAGTCGCCAATCTGCAGGGCCTGCGCCGGACGCAAGCCCATCGGCAGCAATGCGGTCGCAGCGGCAGCCACGCCTGTTTGCATGAGTGTGCGTCGCGTCAGATCAAGCGGTGCCATGAAGTCTCTCCCATATAGAATTATATGAATATTTGCCTTTGTCTTGACCGAGGTCAATGCCTCACGTCGGAATTCGGTATTTTTGGGTCCAGGAGACATATCATGGACCTTGCACTGATTGCCGACCGTTTTGGTGACAAATGGACGCTGTTGATCGGCGGCGCTCTCATCGGCGCGTTGTTTGGGGCCTTTGCACAGCAAAGCCGCTTCTGCCTGCGTGCCGCAGCCATCGAGTTCTCCCGGGGGCAGATTGGCGGCAAGATGGCGATCTGGCTGATCGTGTTTTCGACCGCCATCGCGGGAACAATGCTGCTCGCCGCACAGGATCTGTTCACCTCGACGGAAGCGCGCCAGCTGGCCTCGCCGCAAAGCCTGTCAGGGGCAGCGATCGGCGGGTTGATGTTCGGCACCGGCATGGTGCTGGCCCGCGGCTGCTCATCGCGGCTGCTGGTGCTGTCGGCCACCGGCAATCTGCGCGCCCTGCTCTCCGGCCTCGTCTTTGCTGTTGTCGCCCAGGCCAGCCTGCACGGCTTTCTTGCGCCCGTTCGTGATGCCCTGGCAGCACCGCTGACCACCCTGTCGATCGGGTCGAACGATCTTCTGGTGATGTCCGGCGTTTCGAATCAAGTGGCCTTCAGCCTCGTCGTCACCGGCCTTCTGTTAAGCCTCTCACTGGCCGCATGGCGCAAGATCGGCGTCTGGAAAACCATCGCTGCGTTTTCCGTTGGGGCCTGCATTCCGCTGGCCTGGTGGTTCACCAGCTCGATGACGGCAATCGCCTTCGAGCCGGTGCGGCTTGAAGCCTTGAGTTTCACCGGCCCGTCAGCCAACACCCTGATGCTGTTCCTTTCCGAGCCCGGCTCGATGATCGATTTTGATGTCGGCCTGGTGCCCGGAGTCTTCATCGGCGCGTTTCTTGCTGCCCTGATCACCGGCGAACTGGAACTGCAGGGCTTCGAGGGCGGCGATTCCATGCGCCGTTATCTCGCCGGTGCCGCACTGATGGGGTTTGGCGGCATGCTGGCCGGCGGCTGTGCCGTCGGCGCCGGCGTCACCGGCGCCAGCATTTTTGCGCTCACGGCCTGGGTAACATTGTTTGCCATCTGGATCGCCGCTGCCACAACCGACTGGGTGGTTGACCGCAAACTGGCCGAACACCGGGCGAGAATCCGCCTGGTGGAAGGCAGCATTCCTCAGCCGTAAACAGGAAAAGGCCGCCAGTCAGGGCGCTATCCGTACATCCGGGACTTGCGACTGCCTGCCTGACGGCCTCTGTTCAAGCGCTCTTTCCGAGCGTCTTTTGCGATCCCCTCTGGATCTGGTTTTATCAATGCATGCAGCGTGCCAGTTCACATCAAGCAGCTAAGCCCGGCATTTGTGCCGAATTCCCCGCAAACACTTGAGATCAATGCCGTTTCGGTGAGCAGACCTCGCCTGCAAACAACCTTACCCGCCCAAAAACCGGGCATTTCGAGCAAACGCCGGAAATCACACCGAAACCGCGGCGCGAAGTGTTTCCTTGCTCAGGCTCTGGCGGTCGCCGGCCATTTTCACTTCGCCGCGTTCGATCACACAGAACCGGTCGGCGAGTCCGTAGGCAAATTCGAAATACTGCTCGACCAGCACGATCGCCATCTTGCCCTCGTCTCGAAGCAGAGCGATCACGCGTCCGATCTGCTGAATGATGTTGGGCTGGATCCCCTCGGTCGGCTCGTCCAGCAACAGGAGCTTGGGCCGGGTGATCAGCGCCCGCGCAATGGAAAGCTGCTGCTGCTGCCCACCGGACAGATCGCCGCCACGCCGGTTGCGCATGTCCTTGAGCACGGGAAACAGCTCGTAGATATGGTCCGGGATCTTGTGCTCGGAGCGCGGCAGGCAGGCAAATCCGGTCTCAAGGTTTTCGGTCACTGTCAGCAGCGGAAAGATGTCGCGGCCTTGCGGAACATAGCCCACGCCCTTCGCCGCCAGCTGGTGGGCCGGAAGTTTGCCGATTGCCTCACCCGCCAGCGAATACTCGCCACCGGAGCGATGATGCACCCCGGAGATTGCTTTGAGCAGGCTGGTCTTGCCAACGCCATTGGTGCCCATCACGCAGGTCACCTGCCCGACATCGGCCTTGAGCGAGATGCCCTTGAGGATTTGCGACTGGCCGTAATGGAGGGTCAGTTTGTCAATATCAAGCATGCTTTACCGCCCCAGATACACATCAATGACTTCGGAATTGGCAGTGACATGATCGAGCGTTCCCTCGGCCAGAACCGATCCCTCATGCAGCACCGTCACCTTGCAGTCGAGCCTTCGGACGAATTCCATGTCGTGCTCGACAACCACAACAGCGCGGGTTTTCGCAGCTCGGCGCAGAAGATCCGTGGTGTGCTCGCGCTCCCCCAGCGTCATCCCGGCGGCAGGCTCGTCAACCAGCAGAAGTTGCGGATCCTGCGCCAGCAGCATGCCGATTTCCAGCCATTGCTTCTGACCGTGGGAGAGTTCGCCTGAAGTGCGGTCGAGCTCGTCCGACAGGCCGATTTCGTCGGCCAGCGCCGCCACCCGGTCGCCGTCCTGCGGCGAAGGCTTGTAGCGCAGTACCGCGAATGGCAGCCGGTCGTTGCTCAGCGCCATTGTCAGATTGTCACGCACGCTCTGCGCCTCGAACACCGTCGGGCGCTGGAACTTGCGGCCAACACCGGCACGCGCGATCTGGCTTTCCGACAATTTGAGCAGATCAAGCTGCGGATCGCCGAACCGGACCCTGCCTTCGTCCGGTCTGGTCTTGCCGGTGACGATATCCATGAAGGTGGTCTTGCCAGCCCCGTTGGGTCCAATAATGGCGCGCAACTCCTGCCCGCCGATCTCGAACGACAGGTTGTTGATCGCCTTGAAGCCGTCAAACGACACTGAAATGGACGTCACTTCCAGAAGCGCGCTCACGATGCGGCATCCTTTCTGACCAGCCGGTCAAACACTCCGCCAATGCCCTTTGGCACGAACAGCGTCACCAGCACGAAGCCGAGACCGAGCAGCACCTGCCACCAGTCGACCCAGTTGATGGTGTAGAAGCCCAGCGGAATGCTTGGCGCCTGACCACCGGTGAACCAGGACGACAGCAGAGATACCGTTGCAGCACCGATGACCGCACCATAAAGCCGCCCGCGGCCGCCAATCGCCACCCAGACAGCCAGGTAGATCGACGCGATGGGCGCGATTTCCGCCGGATTGATGATACCCGCCTGCGGGTAGTAGAGCGCACCGGCAATCGCCGCGATCACCGCAGTCAGCGTAAACACCACCAGCTTGTAGGCTTCGACCGGATAGCCCATGAAGCGGATCCGCGCCTCGTCATCCCGGATGGCGCGGATGACATTGCCGAATTTGCCCGAGACCACCCAGGCCGCGACCAGGTAACCGGCGCCAAGCGCCAGCGCCGAGGCCAGGAAGAACCAGACCGAAACCACCGATTGCGGCAGGTCCGTCAGGCCCGGAATATTCTGCAGCCCCGACAGGCCGTTGTTGCCGCGCAAGCCGCTGTCATTCTGGAAAAGATACAGCGACAGCGCCAGCGTCATCGCCTGGGTCAGGATCGAGAGATACACCCCGGTGACACGGCTGCGGAACGCCAGCCAGCCGAACACCAGCGCCAGCAGACCCGGCACCAGCACCACCAGTGCCAGTTGCGCAAACAGGCTGTCGGCAAAATACCACACGACCGGAATGTCCGACCCGCCGACAACCCCGAAAATCTGCGACCCGATGCCCTCGCGGATTTCCTCCGGTGTTGCCGGCAGCTCGCCACCCGAAAGCGAGGCGATGACGATGTCCTTGGTCCGCTCATACATCAGCCACATGCCGATCATGTAGCCACCGAGCCCAAAGAAGGCGAAATGGCCGAGCGACAGGATTCCGCAATAGCCCCAGACCAGATCCATGGCGATGGCGACAAGGCACAGGCACAGTGTCTTGCCGAGGATCTTGATCATGCTGGTCGACACCAGCCCCAGCCCGAAGCCTTCCGACAAAATCACCATGACGATTGTAAAGACGGCAAGAAGCGCAATGAAGATCAGCACCGAAGGCTGCCTGGCGAAGAGAGAACGCTGCATGTTCTAATCCCCCGCCGCCCGGCCCTTGAGCGCAATGATGCCCTTGGGTCGGAACTGAATGAAAATGATGATGAAGATGATCATGTAGGTCTGCGCCGCCAGCGTGTTGGACGGATTGAAGAACTCGATCACCTTTTGCAGCGAGCCGATCATGCCCGCGCCCGCCAGCGTGCCCCAGATATTGCCGACGCCACCGACCACGACGGTCATGAAGCTCTGGACAATGTAACCGGAGCCAAGCTCGGATGTGACCTTGGCGAACAGGCCAATGGCAACACCGGCGATACCGGCGATGCCGGACCCGAGCCCGAAGGTCAGCATGTTGATGCGGTCGGGATTGATACCCATGGATGAGGCCATGCGCGGATTTTGTGTCACCGCCCTGACCTCGAGGCCGAGCCGGGTCCGATTGAGGATAAACAGCAGCAAACCCAGGAAGGCGACAGCCAGAACAAAGATGGCGATCCTTATATAGCTGATCGAAACCACATCATTGAGCACCCACGCGCCATCAAGCCACGACGGCGACGTCAACGGCCGCGCCTGCGTGCCAAAAATGTTCTTGGCGATCTGCTGAAGCGCAATGGAAATCCCGAAGGTGGCAAGCAGCGTTTCAAGCGGCCGGTGTGCCAGATAGCGGATCACCAGACGTTCAAGCGCGACACCGGCCAGAAAGGCCACTGCAAATGCCAGCGGCAAGGCGACGATGATCGAGACCGTGTAATTCGGAATGTATTGCTGGACGACATAGCCGGTATAAGCGCCGATCATGATGAATTCGCCATGCGCCATGTTGATCACGCCCATCACACCAAAGGTGATGGCAAGCCCGATCGCCGCCAGGAAATAGATCGACGCCAGCGACAGCCCGTCCAGCGCCAGATCGACGAACTGGTAAAAGCCGACCGTGCCGCTGATATTCGAAAGTGTTTCCTTCGCTGCTGTTGTCAGGACCGGATCCGGTTCCGTATAGATTTCCGCAAACACGTGACTGGCAACAGCCGAACGCTGTTCCTCCACGCTCACCAGCTCAGGCACAGCTCCCGAAGCCGCGAGCGCCAGATAGGCCCGGTCCCGTGCCTCTTGCGTAACCAGTTGCGCGACGGTGATACCGGCAACCATGCCGTTTTCGATATTGTCGATCAGCGCCTGCTTGCGATCATTGAGCGGCACGATCGGCCGTGCCTTGTCTTCATCGACCAGCAATTGATAGGCGGCCTCCATCTCGATGTCCTTGCCTGGCGTCAGCAACCGGGCGACATTGACACCTTCAGGTTTCGCATCGAAAACAGCCACATTGGTCGCCAGCAGCGGATTGAGCGCAGCGCGCGCATCCACACCGGGATCACCGGCAAAACTCTTGATCGCGTCGACGCGCACCTGCTGATTGCTGCCAAACTTGATCGTCAGCAGCCGTTGCAGCCGTTCCTTGCGGGTCTTGATGGCCGGAACGGTTTCGGATTCGATTGCGGCCCGCAGGATGCTCAAATGCGATTCATTGGCGTCCCGTTCCAGCGCCGTCAGCGCCTGAAGCCTGCGCTCCGGATCGGGATCGGAAAGCTGAAACTGCACCAGCACCGCAGCAATCACGCCGCGCACGCCGCTGTTTGGCTTGAGATTGTCAAGTTCGCTTTTGTCCGCCAGTCCGGCCTGTTCACCGGTAGCAACGTCGATCAGCATCAATTGGCTGCCATCCGCCTTCTCGACAAAGAAGAAGCGGCCGTCCGATTCGCGTTGCCACACATCCTTTTCGCGCCATTTTTCCAAGAACACCGCGACACCGGGCAGATTGCTTTCGGCCAGAACGTCCAGCACCGGACCGATGGTGGTTCGCGAAGGTTTTTCGATCTTGGCGCGATACGTCTCGAGCAATGCATTGAGGTCGCCATCCTGCGCCTTGGCAGGTGCAAGCGCGATCACAACGGCAATCAAAACAGAAATTATGCGGAGCATGGGAAATCAAAAACCAATTGGAAAGGTGGAAGAGGGCCACACGGGCCCTCTTCCGTTCAACAGATCAATAGTTGGAATTGAGCTGTACGCAGGTCTTGGTGTCGGTGTTGTACATGCCGCACTTCAGATCGATCCAGTCCGATTCCAGAACCTTGGATTCGGGCAGGAAATCGGTCCATGCATCGCCGGGGACCGGCTCTGTCTGGCTGACGATATCGAACTGGCCATCGGCCTGGATTTCGCCGATCAGAACCGGCTTGGTCAGGTGATGGTTCGGCAGCATTTCCGCCATTGTACCGGTCAGGTTGGGCGCTTTCTGCCCGACCACGGCTTCTGCGACAGCATCAACATCGGTGGTGCCGGCAGCTTCAACCGCCTGAACCCACATATTGAAGCCGATATAGGTGGCTTCCATCGGATCGTTGGTGACACGCTCTTCGCCGGCGAATGCCTTCCATTCCTTGATGAACTCGGCATTGACCGGAACATCGGCCGACTGGAAGTAGTTCCATGCTGCCAGGTGGCCAACGAGGTTTGTGGTGTCGAGACCGGAAAGCTCTTCTTCACCGACCGAGAAGGCCACGACCGGAATATCATCGGCGGAAATGCCTGCAGCAGCCAGTTCCTTGTAGAAACCGATATTGGCGTCGCCATTGATGGTCGAGATCACGCCGACCTTCTTGCCGTCGGCGCCGAGGGCAACCACGTCAGCAACAATCTTCGACCAGTCGGAATGACCGAACGGGGTGTAGTTGACGAAAATGTCTTCCTCGGGGATGCCCTTGTCCTTGAGATACTGCTCGAGGATCTTGTTGGTTGTGCGCGGATAGACATAGTCGGTGCCCAGAAGCGCGAATTTCTCGACGCCAAGCTCTTCCAGGAAGTAGTCGGTTGCCGGAATAGCCTGCTGGTTCGGCGCAGCACCCGTGTAGAAGACGTTCTTGGAGGATTCTTCGCCCTCATACTGAACCGGGTAGAACAGAAGGCCGTTGAGCTCTTCGATCACCGGCAGAACCGACTTGCGGCTCACGGAAGTCCAGCAGCCGAACATCACGTCAACCTTGTCGACCGTCAGCAGCTCGCGCGCCTTTTCGGCGAACAGCGGCCAGTCGGAGGCGGGATCGACAACAACGGCTTCGAGCTGCTTGCCCAGTACGCCGCCCTTGGCGTTCTGCTGCTCGATCAGCATCAGCACTGTATCTTTCAGCGTTGTTTCCGAAATCGCCATGGTTCCGGAAAGCGAGTGCAGGACGCCAACCTTGATCGTGTCATCTGCGGCAGATGCCGAGTGGGTCAAAATCGTCGAAGTGAGAAATGCCGCTGCCCCAGCGATCTTCATTTTAGTGGTAAAATTCATGTCAGCCTCCATGCTGTTCGTGTCCACGGAGGCATCCAATGCAAGCGCCTTGCCAGTTCCCCGTATATCCGGATTTTTACCGGTTTTTAAGTATTGCACTCGCTGCAAGGCGGTTCGTGCGCCATGGCTAAGTCACTAATCGCCTATTATTTAGGCAGAGATCATTTTGTGTGCACACAAATAGTTCGAAATGCTTGAGCTGCATCGCAAACTTGCACCGGAGGTAAAAGCAGCCATCCGCGGGCCCGGATTGCCTGACATCGCGTTTCGCTTCCCATGACGGCAAGTTGAAACAGATGGATTTAAAACAAACGGCAATCAAAAAGCGCTTTCAGTCGATGAGCGCGCCTCTATTCCTGCCAGCCGCACTTACGGCATAGACATCAACTCTGACGCTCGCCTCCGCCGTAACTTGGTTGAAGACCGGCTGAACTCCCTGAAAATCCCGTCCGTATTCCTCCCGCTCCATGCGGCTTTGCGCCGGAATACGGGTGAACAGCCCATCGGAAGAACCGAAAAATCTGTGGCAACATGGATTGCCTATGCTATGGCTCGACGCTTCGACAGCATGGACGGCTTCAAACACGCCGGAGGATATTTCGATCACGGCTTTTCGCTTCATCCATACCGCTGACATCCACCTGGATTCCCCGCTCAAGTCGCTCGCCTTGCGCAATCCCGAGCTTGCAGACCTGGTCAGCGGCGCAACCCGTCAGGCCTTCAGCGGCATTATAGATCTGTGCATCAGCGAGCGTGTCGATGCTCTTGTGATTGCCGGCGATCTATATGATGGCGACCAGACATCTATGAAAACCGCAAGGTTTCTGGCCGGGGAACTGGGCCGCCTTGCCAAAGCAGGCATCCGCACATTCATCATTCGCGGCAATCACGACGCCCTCTCCCGCATATCCCGCGAACTTGTCCTGCCCGATCAGGTCAAGCTGTTTGGCGGGCGCGCAGAGCATGTTCTGATCGAACGCGGCCCCGGCCAAAAGCCTGTCGCCATCCACGGGCTGAGTTTCGCCCATCCAACGGCGCTCGACAGCTTGCTGCCGAAATACGCCCAGGCCATGCCCGACACCATCAATATCGGCATCATGCACACCAGCCTTGGCGGCGCGCCGGGGCACGATTCCTATGCCCCCTGCAGCCCGGCTGAACTTCAATCCACCGGTTATGATTACTGGGCACTGGGCCACATCCACAAACGCTCGATTGTAACCGGATCATCGACCATCGTCATGCCCGGCATGCCCCAGGGACGCGACATCAACGAGGATGGCCCAAAATCGGTAACGCTTGTGTCCATCACTGACGACGGCACTGTAAGCCTCGAAGAGAAACAGACCGCACTTGCCGAATTCGCCCGGGTGAGCATTGATGCCGGCGGACTGACCGAATGGAGCGAGCTGGCGGATTCACTGAGCCACGCCCTGAAACAGGCCCGCATCCAGTCATCTGCACCGGAACTGGTCGCCCGGATCGGCTTCAGCGGCGAAACACCGCTGGCCTGGCGCATGCGCCGCGATGCGGATCTGTTGCTGGCCGAGGCGGAAGAACGGGCGACCCGGATCGGTGCCACCTGGGTCGAAAAGCTCGAAATCAGCTGCACGCCGCCAGCACTCAACCGGGCATCCGCCACCGATCCGCTGCATGAGATCAGAGCGCTGATTGACACCGAAATCCTCAATTCAGGCGCTTACGAAGCCGCCCTGGCTCAGCTGGCTGACACGTTGCAGGGCCAACTGCCAAGCGATCTTCGTGATCTTTTCGGCGCTGACGAAAACACCACCAAAGACCGGCGGATGCAGCTTGCGCGCCAGGGAGTCGAGGATGTGCTGGCCAGGCTGCAGTCCAGCCCCGGATCGGGGAGCGAGCCCAGCTGATGCGCCTCAACCGCCTCGACCTGACCCGCTACGGCAAGTTCACCGACCATGTCATCGACTTCGGTTCCCGTGCCGAAGGCGCAGCCGATCTGCATATAGTCTACGGTCCAAACGAGGCCGGCAAATCGACCCTGTTCAGTGCCTGGCTCGACCTGCTTTTCGGCATCGGCGCGCAGAGCAGCTACAATTTCCTTCACCCCTATCCCAATATGCGCATCGGTGCTGCGATCGACCTTGATGGCGCAACCGGGGAATATATACGCATCAAGCGCCCGCAGAACAGCCTGCTCGACGCGCGCGACCAGACGATCTCGGACGGCACGTTGCTGGCAGGCCTTGGCGGCCTAGATCGCAGCAGCTACCAGACCATGTTTTCGCTTGATGACGAGACACTTGAACAAGGTGGCGAAAGTATTCTGGCCAGCCGTGGCGACCTTGGTGAACTCTTGTTCTCGGCCAGCGCCGGCCTGGGTGAACTCTCCCAGCACCTGGTCCAGCTCCGCACCGAGGCCGAGGAATTCTACAAGCCCAGAGCCCAGAAGCGCATCCTGGGCGAACTCAAGGCCGAACTCGCCGACCTCAAGGCGGAGCGGGATCGGATCGACACCCAGGCCAGCAGATATGCCCAGCTGGGCAAGGAGCTTGAGGACGCCACAACACGCCACGACGAAGCCGGCGGCAGGCGCAAACATCTCCGGAGCCGGCTCGCCGCCGTGGACCGCCTGCTGACAGCCCGGCCGCGAATGGCTGATCTTGAAAGATTGCAGTCTCAGATCGAGCCGCTCAGGGATCTGCCCGAAGTCGCGCCCGAATGGCGGCAGCAGATCCGCGACCTAGGAACTGAAGATGCGGCCCTTGAGGCAAGCGGCGCGGCGCTGAACGAGGAAATCGAGCGCCTGACCTCGGAACTGGACTCAATCGGGATCGACACCGAAATCCTGTCACTCCAGGATCGCCTGACCGACCTCGACCGTCTGCGCACCCGCCACGACGCCGCCAGTGAAGACCTGCCGGACCGGGCTGCAGCTCTGGAGCGGATCGACGGACAGATCGAACAGTTCCTGCTGCGCCTCGGCAAGCCGGAGGCAAAGCCGGAAGACCTGCTGCTCTCGACATCAAGGACCGCCGCCCTTCGTGATTTGATCGATGCGCGCGCGAGCCTCGATGTGCGGCTGGCCGCAGCCAGAAAGGAAGCGACTGACGCGAGGGCAAGCCGCGACGAGGCATATGACCGCCTGCAGAGCTCAGGCGAACACGGCGTTGGGACTGAACTTGACCACCGTCCAACCCGGATCGCAGCCTTGTCGGAAACACTGGCACTCCTGCGCAACAACGACCATGAACTGCGGCGGCAGAGCGCCGAGCGAGCCATCGCATCGGCCCGGCAAAAATCCGAAACCCTGATTCCGGCGCTGGCACCTTGGCAGGGCGACATTGCCGAATTGCGCGCAATGCGCCCGCCCTCCAGCAACACATTGCGCAGCTGGAAATCCGAGGCGGAACAGACGCACCGGAAACAGGCCGCAGCCGAGGAAGAGATATCCCGCCTCAACCAGAAACTCCGGCGGCTTGAAGCCGAGGCTGTAGCCCTGGCACAATCGCGCGCCCTGCCCTCGAGCCTTGAGACCGGTACGCTGCGCCAGACCCGCGACGAAGCATGGGCGCGCCACAAGACCACTCTTGACCCAAAAACGGCCGGCACCTTCGAGACGGCCATGCGCAGCTATGATGATGCGGCGGACAAACGCGCTGCGCATCAGGCCGATGTCGCCAAGCTCAACGAGATCGCGGTGCAAACGGCAATCACCACGGCCGAACTTCAGGATGCGACAACAACCCGGTCCGATTTGCAGAAATCTCGCATCACATTGGAAGAGCAGATAGCAACTGCGCTGCGCAACATGTCAGCCGCACTCCCCACCGGCATGGCACCCGAAGCACTGGAAGACTGGCTCCAGCGCCGGGAGCTTGTGCTGGAAGCAGACGACGCCTTGAGCACCCACCTCCTCGAGCTTGAGACCGCAAATCAGGACCGGACAGCCGCGACCACCCGCCTGCTGCAGGCAATCGCACCGCTCGATCCTGACGTCCCTGAGGATGAAGACCTGGAAGCGCTTGCGCTCCGCGCCCAGCATCTGATCAGCCGCGAAACACGCGCCGACGCCCTCCGCCAGTCCCTGTCCGAACAGGACCGCATCCTCAAACGGCGCGAACTGGATCTACGGGCCGTCGAAGAGGAAATGCAAACCTGGATGCTGGGCTGGAAAGATGCCTGCGCCGGCTGCTGGCTCGGCGACGGGCAAAAAGCCCCCACCGCAGCCGAAGTCCGCGAAGCGCTGCCGCTGCTGGGCGAACTGGCAACGGCTCTCCACGACCGCGCCGGTCTGGCCGACCGGATCGCCAAGATGAAACGGGATCAAGCCGGCTATATCGCCGCGCTTCATGCGACCGCGTCGGAAGCCGGAGTGGAACCTGCGAACCATCCACCCGCGAGCCTGGCCCGGCAACTCGCCGAACGGCTGGCGGCGGCCGAACGGGCCAGCAACCGGCACGAACAATTGTCCCGGCAGATCGAGGATGCCACCGCACGGCTGCGCCTGCACACGGAAAACAGAGCCGCCCATGCTGTCAGGAAATCGCAGATGTTCGACGCACTTGGCGCCGAAACATTTGCAGAGGCTGCGCTGTGCATTGAACAGGCGCTGGAGCGCAAACAGCTTGACCAGCGGATCGAGCAAATCGCCGCCGAGATCTGTGAAGCACTCGGATCCAGTTCTCTGGATGAAGCCCGCACCCTGCTTGAAGCCACCGACACTGTCGAACTGAGAGACGAAAAGCAGGAACTGGAGGCGTCGCTCGAAACACTTGACGCCGAAATCCAGCATCTGTTCGCCGCGCAGACACGCGCATCAGACGCCCTGAACGCCGTCGGCGGCGATGACGCGGTGGCCCGCATCGAGCAACAGCGCAAGACCATTCTGCTCGCCATTGCCGATGGCGCCGAGCACTATCTGCGGCTCTCGTCCGGCATCATTGCCATGGAGCAGGCGCTGACGCTCTATCGCGAGCGCCACAGCTCCTCGATGATGCAGCGCGCTTCCGAAGCCATCCGGACCATCAGCCGTGGCCGCTACACGGGGCTGGCTTCGCAGCCCGACAAGGGACGCGAACTGCTGATTGCCATCCAGGATGACGGAACCTCGAAACAGGCAGCGGACATGTCCAAAGGCGCCCGCTTTCAGCTCTATCTGGCGCTTCGTGTCGCAGGGTTTCACGAGTTCGCCGCCACGCGGCAGACCGTGCCCTTCATCGCAGACGACATCATGGAAACCTTCGATGATTTCCGCGCCGAGGAAACCTTCCGCCTGTTTGCCGGCATGGCGCAGGTTGGTCAGGTGATCTACCTCACGCACCATCGCCACCTCTGCGACATTGCCAAATCGGTCTGCCCGACCGTCAAGATCCACGAACTGACAGCCTGATTTCGGCTTTACCGGCAGTTTTTCCGCAACTGCGAACAGGCTTGGCTTGGCAATCCCGGCTTATGCCTGTATCGAGGCCGCACTCTCGTTGATCCGCAATCGGATCATACTCCCAGCAGCAGGCAGGAACGACGGGCCGCAAACACTGTTCGCTTTGGCCCCTCCCGCAAGCATCGCATCGCCGAACCATCCTTTCACCGGACAGGACGACCACTCTCCATGATTTCGCTCAACAGCTACGCCTCGCAATGGACCAGCAATGTCCGCGGCGACATTCTTTCAGGCCTCGTCGTCGCCCTGGCGCTAATTCCGGAAGCCATCGCCTTTTCGATCATCGCCGGTGTCGACCCCAAGGTCGGTCTCTACGCCTCCTTCTCGATCGCCTGCATCACCGCCATCGTCGGCGGGCGTCCGGGCATGATCTCGGCAGCCACTGCGGCAACAGCCGTGCTGATGGTCACGCTGGTCAAGGAACACGGGCTCGAATATCTGCTCGCAGCCACCGTGCTGGCCGGTCTGATCCAGATCGTCGCCGGCATTGCCAAGCTTGGCTACGTCATGCGGTTTGTGTCGAAATCGGTGATGACCGGCTTCGTCAACGCGCTGGCGATCCTGATCTTCATGGCGCAATTGCCCGAACTGATCGGCGTGCCCTGGCTCACCTATGTCATGGTCGCGGCAGGTCTTGGCATCATCTACCTGTTCCCGCTGATCACCACCGCCATCCCCTCGCCGCTGGTCACCATCGTCGTGCTCACCGCAATCACCGTGTTCTTCGGCTTCGATCTGCGCACCGTGGGCGACATGGGCGCTCTGCCCGACACGCTGCCGGTGTTCCTGATCCCCGACATTCCGCTGACACTCGAAACACTTTGGATCATCCTGCCCTATTCGGTTGCCGTCGCAGCCGTCGGCCTGCTTGAATCGCTGATGACGCAAACCATCGTTGACGATCTCACCGACACCTCGTCGAACCGCAACATGGAATGCGTCGGCCAGGGCATCGCCAACACCGCCACGGGCTTTATCGGCGGCATGGCCGGCTGCGCCATGATCGGCCAGTCGATCATCAACGTCAAATCCGGCGGTCGCGGACGCCTGTCCACCTTCGTCGCCGGCGCCATGCTGCTGTTTTTCATTGTTGTCCTGGGCGATTCGGTTGCCCGGATTCCGATGGCAGCGCTTGTTGCGATCATGATCATGGTGTCGATCGGCACCTTCTCCTGGTCCTCGCTCAAGTCGCTGCGCACCCACCCCCGCTCATCCTCCGTGGTGATGCTGGCGACCGTGCTCTTCGTGGTCTTTACTCACAACCTTGCCATCGGCGTTCTTGTCGGCGTGTTGCTTTCGGGCCTGTTCTTCGCCTGGAAGATCTCCCAGCTCTTCGGCGTCCGCTCAACTCTGTCGGAAGACGGCAGGACCCGGACCTATATCGTCGAAGGCCAATTGTTCTTCGCCTCCGCCGAGGATTTCATGAAAGCGTTTGATTTCCGCGAACTGCTTGAGACCGTCGTCATTGACGTGTCCCGCGCCCACATCTGGGACATTTCCAGCGTCGCGGCGCTCGACATGGCGGTGCTCAAATTCCGCCGCGATGGCGCCACCGTCGAGATCATAGGCATGAACGAAGCATCGGAAACCATCGTCGACCGGCTTGCCATTCATGACAAACCGGGTGCTATGGACCAGCTGATTTCGCATTGAGGAGGACACGATTATGACCAACATCCTTTTGGCCCTTGTTGACGGGTCCACCTATTCGAAAAGCGTCTGCGACCATGCGGTCTGGGCCGCAGGCCGCATGAATGCCGGCGTCGATCTGCTGCATGTGCTCGACCGCAATGCGGGTGCCGCAAAATCCGACCTCTCCGGATCGATTGCGCTCGGCGCCCGTACCGCGCTGCTTGAAGAACTCTCATCGCTGGATGAGCAACGCGCCAAGCTGCTTCAGCTCAAGGGCCGCGCCATTCTCGACGACGCCCGCGCCATCATCGAAGCGAGCGGCCAGAAGGTCGTCGGCGCGCATCTTCGTCAGGGCGAAATTGTCGAAACCGTGATCGAGCAGGAAGGCCCTGCCAGCATGATCATGATCGGCAAGCGCGGCGAGGAAGCCGATTTTGCCAGCCTCAGGCTTGGCGCGCATCTGGAACGCTTCATCCGCGCCAGCCACAAGCCGGTCTTCGTCGCCTCCCGCGCCTTCAAGCCGATCGACACCGTTATCGTCGCTTTTGACGGCGGCGCCTCGAGCCAGCGCGTGGTCGATCACATCGCCCGCAACCCGCTGTTTTCCGGCCTCAAGATCGATCTGGTCACCGTTGGCCAGCGCAACCGCGAGTCTGAGAAAGCGCAGGAAGACGCAAAGGCCATTCTGGTGGGCGCAGGTCTGGAAGTCGAAACCACCATCCTCGCCGGACAGCCCGACGAAGTGCTGGGCAAACGTGTCGAGGAGTGCGGCTCCTGCCTGGTTGCCATGGGTGCCTACGGCCACTCCCGCATCCGCGCCTTCGTCATCGGCTCGACAACCACCGAAATGCTGCGCTCCTGCAAGGCG